>JAVBVA010000047.1:0-46401 GCA_031554665.1 Bacteroides sp.
CCACTCGAGTAATAGTCTCGCAAAACTTCGAGCTTAAAAAGCTCATCATAGGTCTGACGTTTTGATCTTGCCATAAGAATAAATTTTTTATAGAACAATTAAGAACAAAATAGTGTCAACCTATTCTAGTATAAGACATACCGACTACGAAACACTTTGTTGTACTCCGTGAAATATGATTGGGCGTGACGGATACCATCCAAAGTGACGGATGCGTGGTGAATAGAATAGGTATTCGTCACGGGCTATACGGTTGGTTATTAGTTGGTTGAGTGGCGAAAAGTGACGACGTGACGAATGTTTTACAAAAAAATGCAGGGAGAGAGAAGCGGAGTTAGCTATATCTTTTGATGATGTCAACAAATGCTTTCCCGTATTTGCTTTTCTTGTACTCACCAATACCACTTACGTTTCCAAACTCGTCGAGAGTAGTAGGGCGAGTGATACAAAGCTGGTGCAATACCTTGTCTGTTAGCACGATGTATGGAGGTAGCCCTTCGTCGGAAGCCAGTTGGCGGCGCAGTGCACGCAATTCTTCGAACAGGTCTTTGTCTTCTGTCGGCGGCTGTCCCATCGGGAGCTCCTTGGCAACGGGTGTTGTTTTCTTTTTACGTCCTTTCTCTTTCGGCGCTGTATACTCCTTCCGGACGATTTCTACGAGCAGGGCCGGTTTGCGTCCGTAGAGCACATTCAGGCCGCTCTCGGTTATTTTCAGCCGGTTGTTCTCGTTGTAGGCAATTTCGAAATAACCTAATTGAAGCATCTGTAACAGGTAGTCCTGCCAGTCGCGTCCCGGAATCTCGCGCCCGGCTCCGAATGTTTTCAACGCGCCGTACTCTTTCTCTTTCACTGCCTGCGAGTAGGTTCCCCGGAGAATATCGATCAGTACGGTGACTCCTATCTGTTGCTCGGTACGCACGATAGCGCTCAAAGCTTTTTGTACGATTATCGATCCGTCAAACCGTTTCGGCGGGTTCTTGCATACATCGCAATTGCCACAATCCTGCTCGGTGATTTCTCCGAAATAACTTAACAAAATGCGCCTCCGGCATATATCCGATTCTGCATATTGTTGCATGCGTTGGAGCTTCTCCATGTTAATGTTCTGCTGGCCACTGCTCATCGCGAAATTAGTCAGAAGAATCAAGTCGCTCAGCGAGTAGAAAAGCACCGTGTCGCTGGGCATTCCATCGCGCCCGGAACGGCCGATCTCCTGATAATAGCTTTCGATGTTTTTGGGTAGATTGTAATGGATCACCCATCGTACGTTCGACTTGTCGATACCCATTCCGAAGGCTATCGTGGCACACACCACCTGCACGCGGTCATTAATGAAATCGTTCTGTGCCGTATCTCTGTCGCGGTTCGACAGTCCGGCATGGTATACAGCGCTGCGGATTCCATGTTTTTGCAGCATCAGTGCTACCGACTCCGTCTTGCTGCGGCTCATGCAGTACACAATACCGCTTTCGCCCCGGTGCTTGCCGATGAAATCCAGTATAGCCTTCCCTTTTTCCCGTTGTTCGAATTCACGCTTTACGGTGAGGCTCAGGTTGGGCCGGTCGAACGAAGAAATGAAAACTTTCGGTTCGATCAGACTTAATTGTTTGATGATGTCTTCGCGGGTAATCTTGTCTGCAGTAGCTGTAAGAGATATTATAGGTACGCGCGGAAACCTGTCGTGCAGAAAACCGAGCTGTGTGTATTCGGGTCGGAAGTCGTGCCCCCATTGCGAGATACAATGCGCTTCATCGATTGCAAAGAAAGAAATCTGCATATCTTTCAGCAGGTATTCCGTTTCGGCAATCAGCCGTTCGGGCGAGATATACAGCAGTTTGAATTTGCCTTCCGTACATGCCTTCCGCAGCGCCCAATTGTCTGATTCATTGTTGCTGCTGTTGAGCGCTGCTGCCGGAATACCGTTGGCGCGGAGCGATTCTACCTGATCTTTCATCAATGAAATAAGTGGTGAAACCACGATAGCGGTTCCATCGCAAAGAATGGCTGGCAGCTGGTAGCAAATAGATTTTCCACCTCCCGTAGGCATTAATACCAGTGAGTCTTTGCCGTTTAGCAGGTGGCGGATGATTTCTTCTTGGTGCGGACGGAAGCTATCGTAACCGAAATACTTTTTGAGCGTTTGGATCATACGAATATATGTTAGGTCTGAGAGTTTGTTTACATACGGATGCAAAGATACGATTAATTTTCTTAAAATTCAGGATTCCTTTTTGGGCTTTTCTTTTCATCGGAAACTGTACATTATTCTTTCTCTCCGGAGTAGTTTGGAGGTGTATGCTATAAGGATAAAAATACACGTTTATGGGTTTGAAATCTTGTGTGTATTAGTTAAAAATTATTATACAACCCGCCGTAGAAAGCTTTTTTCATTAAATTGAATATCTTCACGCGAATTTTAAAAGAAAAAAAGTTGTGTATTAAAAAATAATGTAGGAAATTTGTAACATCTAAGCTCGGTTGTGAAAGTGAGCTTACTTTTAGAAACCCTAACCAGTTAATTCAATGAGTGATTTAGAAAACAAAAATCAAGAAAAGCCTGCAAAGCGTCCATACAATTTGCGGGAGAAGAAAGAGAAGAACGCTGCCTACAGATCTTTGATAAGACCGGAATTGGCAGATGAGTTGTACGACAAGATTTTGAACATTGTTGTTGTTCAGAAGAAGTACAGGGACGCTGATTATTCAGCGAAAGACTTGGCAAAAGAATTGAAAACAAACACCCGTTACCTTTCCGCAGTAGTTAATTCTCGTTTCGGACAGAATTATTCTTGCCTGTTGAACGAATACCGGGTGAAAGATGCGCTTCATATGCTTACCGACAAACGATATGCCGATAAGAATGTGGAAGAAATCAGTTCAATGGTAGGATTTGCCAATCGTCAGTCTTTTTATGCTGCATTTTACAAATATGTTGGGGAAACCCCGAATGGATATCGTAAAAAACACGCAGAAAAAAAGAAATAACTGTGCTGTAAAGCCGTAATACAAAAGGAACTATCCCAAGCAGTAATTTTGGGATAGTTTCTTTTCGTCTTTTATAACCTCCTATTGTTTTTATAAATGAAAAAACATTTGATAACCATGGCAGTAGCCACAATGATACTTCCTGTTTGCGGAGAGACTCCCGAAAAGGGAAAATTAGCTGATAAATTTCATTATACGGTGGAGCAGTTTGCCGATTTGCAGATACTTCGTTATCAGGTACCAGGTTTTGAAGAATTATCACTTCAACAGAAAGAACTGGTGTATTACCTGGCGCAAGCTGCTCTGGAGGGGCGGGATATCTTGTTCGATCAGAATGGGAAATACAACCTCACCATTCGCCGGATGCTCGAGGCTGTTTACATCAATTATAAAGGCGACAAGACAGCCTCCGATTTCAAGGCCATGGAGGTTTACCTCAAACGGGTATGGTTTTCCAGTGGTATTCATCATCACTATGGTGCCGAGAAATTTGTTCCCGGATTCTCGCAGGATTTCTTCCGTCGGGAAGTATTAGCCCTGGATCAGTCGTTACTACCGTTACAGAAGGGTCAGACACCCGAACAACTATGTGAACTTGTGTTTTCGGTTATCTTCGATCCGGAGGTGCTTCCCAAGCGGGTAAACCAGAACGATGGAGAAGATTTGCTGCTCACTTCGGCTTGCAACTACTATAGCGGGGTGACTCAAAGCGAAGCGGAGGCTTTTTATACTAAGAAGAAGAACCCAAAGGATGAAACTCCGGTGTCGTACGGACTGAATAGCCGCTTGGTGAAAGAAAATCGTTGGCTGTACGAGAAGGTATGGAAAGTGGGAGGACTCTATTCACCGGCTATCGAACGGATTGTGTATTGGCTGAAGAAGGCCGAAAAGGTGGCCGAAAATAAGGATCAGAAAGCGGTGATTAGCAAGTTGATCAGCTTTTATAAGAAAGGCGATCTGGAGATGTTCGACGACTATTGCATCTTGTGGCTGAAGGATACCGACTCTCGCATTGACTTTGTGAACGGATTTACCGAAACGTATGGCGATCCGTTAGGAATGAAGGCCAGCTGGGAATCTTTGGTCAACTTCAAGGACTTGGAAGCTACCCGCCGTACAGAGACGATCAGTAGCAATGCACAATGGTTCGAGACCAACTCGCCTGTGGACGATGCTTACAAGAAAGAAGAAGTGAAAGGCGTCTCGGCCAAAGTGATCACAGCGGCTATCCTGGCAGGCGACTTGTATCCGGCCACGGCCATCGGCATCAATCTGCCAAACTCTAACTGGATACGCAGCATGCATGGCTCCAAGTCGGTAACTATCGGCAATATTACCGATGCATACAATAAAGCTGCGCACGGCAGCGGGTTCAATGAGGAGTTTGTGTACAGCGACACTGAAAAGCAACTCATCGATGCATACGGCGACCTGACGGGTGACTTGCATACCGACTTGCACGAATGTCTCGGACATGGATCGGGGAAATTGCTTCCCGGTGTAGATCCCGATGCCTTGAAAGCATACGGGGCGACTATCGAAGAGGCGCGTGCCGACTTGTTCGGACTTTATTATGTGGCCGATCCCAAATTGATAGAACTGGGGCTGACGCCGGATGGTGAAGCTTACAAAGCTGAGTATTATTCATTCCTGATGAACGGACTGATGACTCAACTCGTGCGTATCGCACCGGGTAATAATATAGAAGAAGCGCACATGCGCAATCGCCAGCTCATTGCCCGTTGGGTGTTCGAGAAAGGAAAAGCCGGTAATGTGGTGGAGATGCGGAAAAAAGACGGAAAGACGTATGTGGTAGTCAATGATTATGCAGGATTGCGCGCGTTGTTCGGAGAACTGCTCCGCGAAGTGCAACAAATTAAGTCGACCGGTGATTTTGAAGCTGCCCGTGCGTTGGTCGAGGCTTACGCCGTTAAAGTCGATCCCGCTTTGCATGCCGAAGTGTTGGAGCGTTATAAGCAACTCAATCTCTCTCCATACAAGGGCTTCGTAAACCCAGTGTATACATTGGTGAAGGAAAAAGGTAAGGTGGTCGATGTAGCTGTGACTTATGATGAAGAGTATACTGACCAGATGTTGCGTTACAGCAGGGACTACTCAGTGCTGCCTTCCATAAACGATTGATCGGATGGACGTTAACGAACAACTCAAAGAAATAAAGACACAACTCCGTTTGGGTATGAACGGAGTGGTGTCGCAAAGTATGCGTGAGAAAGGGCTTTGTTATAAGCTCAACTTCGGCGTGGAACTTCCCCGGATCAAGGGGATTGCCGCTGCTTACGCAAAAGATCATAAATTGGCGCAGGCCTTGTGGAAAGAGAATATCCGTGAGTGCAAGATATTGGCCGGTATGCTTCAACCTGTCGAGAGCTTCTGTCCGGAGATGGCAGATATCTGGGTAGAGGATATCCGCTATATGGAGATAGCCGAACTTACCTGTATGAATCTTTTTCAACACTTGTCTTATGCTCCCGCCCAATCGTTTCACTGGATAGCCGACGACCGGGAGTTTGTACAAGTATGTGGCTTTCTCACCATCGCCCGCTTGCTGGCGAAAAAAGGAGATATGTCCGACAACGTAGCCAATGAATTTCTGGATCAGGCTGTTTGCGCTTCTTTATCCGATAGCTATCAGGTGCGTAGCGCTGCTTCACTTGCTATTCGGAAGTATATGCAGCACAGTCAGGAACATGCTTTCCGGGTATGCCGTTTGGTCGAACAAATGGCCGGGTCGTCTGTCGAAACAGAGCAGGCACTTTATACCTTGGTCAAGGAAGAAGCAGAAGATGGCGGTTTCTTCGAGTAATAAACGCATAAAACTTTCTGTTATCATTTTGCTTTCCGCAAAAAAGGCTTAACTTTGTTGGCGCTAATTTAGGGCTAATATGGAGATTGAGAATGTGAAAGATACGGTAAGGCAGATATTTACGGAATATCTTACTGCGAACGGGCATCGGAAGACCCCCGAACGGTATGCCATACTCGATACTATATACTCCATTGACGGACATTTTGGCATCGATGCGCTCTATCTACAGATGATGGAACAGGAGAACTTCCGGGTGAGCCGGGCTACACTTTACAATACCATCATTTTGCTTATCAGCGCCCGTCTGGTCATCAAGCATCAGTTCGGGAACTCTTCCCAATACGAGAAATCATACAATCGTGATACTCACCATCATCAGATATGCACACAGTGTGGTAAAGTGACCGAGTTTCAGAACAGTACGCTGCAAAGTGTGATCGAAAATACTAAATTGAGCAAGTTTCAGCTTTCGCATTATTCGTTATATATCTATGGAATATGCGTGAGGTGTAGCCGCAACAACAAACGGAAAAAAGCAAACAGTAATAACAACAATAAGGAAAAATGAAAGTAGATGTTCTTTTAGGGTTGCAATGGGGCGACGAAGGCAAAGGAAAAGTTGTCGATGTGTTAACCCCCAGATATGATGTGGTAGCACGTTTTCAAGGAGGACCGAATGCTGGCCATACGCTTGAGTTCGAGGGACAGAAATATGTGCTTCGTTCCATTCCTTCGGGGATTTTCCAGGGCGATAAAGTGAATATTATTGGTAATGGGGTGGTGCTCGACCCGGCTTTGTTTAAAGCAGAGGCCGAAGCACTGGAAGCTTCGGGGCATTGCCTGAAAGATAGATTGCATCTTTCGAAGAAGGCGCACCTTATTCTGCCTACCCACCGTTTGCTCGACGCTGCTTACGAAGCTGCCAAAGGAGCTGCCAAGGTAGGGACTACCGGAAAAGGTATCGGACCGACATATACCGATAAGGTGAGTCGCAATGGGTTGCGGGTAGGAGACATCCTGCATGACTTCGACCGGAAATATGCAGAAGCGAAAGCGCGTCATGAACTTATTCTGAAGGGATTGAACTACAGCTATGACCTCGATGAACTTGAGAAGGCATGGCTCGAAGGTATTGACTACCTCAAACAATTCACGCTGGTAGACAGCGAGCATGAAATAAATGACCTGCTCAAAGACGGAAAAAGCATTCTGTGTGAGGGTGCGCAAGGTACAATGCTCGATATCGATTTCGGTTCCTATCCGTTTGTTACCTCTTCGAATACCATTTGTGCCGGTGCATGCACCGGTTTGGGTGTGGCACCTAATAGAATCGGTGAGGTGTACGGCATCTTTAAAGCTTATTGTACCCGGGTAGGATCGGGCCCATTCCCTACTGAACTTTTTGATGAAACAGGCGATCAGATCTGTACATTGGGACATGAGTTCGGCTCGGTGACAGGCCGGAAACGCCGTTGCGGTTGGATCGACCTGGTGGCGTTGAAGTATTCTATCATGATTAATGGGGTAACCAAACTCATTATGATGAAGAGCGATGTGCTCGATGGGTTTGATATGATTAAAGCTTGTGTGGCTTACCGGGTAAACGGCGAAGAGGTCGAATACTTCCCGTATGACATCAATGAGGCGGTAGAACCTATCTATGTAGAATTGCCTGGTTGGCAGACCGACATGACAAAGATGCAGAGCGAGGACGAATTCCCGGAAGAGTTCAATGCTTACCTCGACTTCCTCGAAGAACATTTGGAAGTAGATATAAAAATCGTGTCTGTAGGGCCTGACAGGGCGCAAACAATCGAACGGTATACGGAAGAGTAATTTAAAACTTCCTAAAAGCAGGAGCGTTTCAAGCGTTGCCTGCTTTTTTTATGTATATTTGTGTAGACAGGATATGGTTCGGCAAACTATTTGTCTATATATAAATGTAAACTTTTAAAATAAAGAATAAATGGGAACAGAAATGATAGGACTACAATGGATCATCTTTATTGGGGTCGCATTAGTAAGTTGGCTGGTTCAGATGAACCTACAACGCAAATTCAAGAAATATTCGAAACTACCTACAGGTAATGGTATGAGCGGTCGTGATGTAGCCATTAAAATGCTGCATGATAACGGCATTTATGATGTGACGGTGACGCATACGCCCGGACAGCTGACCGACCATTATAATCCGGCCAACAAAACAGTCAACCTGAGTGAGGGAGTGTACGAAAGCAATAGTATTATGGCTGCTGCTGTGGCTGCTCATGAATGCGGACATGCTGTTCAGCATGCCAAAGCATATGCTCCGCTGACATTGCGCAGCAAATTGGTTCCGGCTGTTTCCTTCGCATCGCAATGGGTATCCTGGCTGTTGCTGGGCGGCATCTTGTTGCTTAACTCTTTTCCGCAACTGTTGCTGGCCGGTATCGTACTGTTTGCTGTCACTACATTGTTCAGCTTCATTACACTTCCGGTGGAAATCGATGCAAGCAAACGCGCATTGGTGTGGTTGAGTCGTTCGGGAATAACCAATTCTTATAATCATGCTCAAGCAGAAGATGCGTTGCGTTCGGCTGCCTATACATACGTAGTTGCTGCACTCGGATCATTGGCTACTTTGATTTATTACATCATGCTCTTTATGGGACGACGCGATTAAGTTTGCCGATATCAAATCGCTTGCTAAAATATGGGCTGCATCCTTTCCCGGATGTGGCCTTTTTTATGTTTTGATATAACGAAAATCTTTTTTGGCTCCCATGTAAGTTTTTGTCTTCTTGTTGCATTAAGTTGTTTAAAGTAAACTTTTGCTTGCAAAATCTTTTTGATAATGGTCCTATTTTATGATTTGACAAATTATTTTAGTCGTATTTATATCAAAAATGTACGATTTGATAAGAAATAATGTGATTTAGTTAAGCGACTTTATTACATATATATTTATTTTTGTGCCGATTAAGAGACGTATTGGGTTGATTATTTTTACGATATCGTAGTGTCGATTCGTCAAACACGGGGTTTGTATTTTCGTATATTGATTTTGAAGACAGTTGGGTATACATAGAAGACAAAATGGCATAAATAATGAATAAGGCAATGTATAAAGTTATAGTGGTTTATATGATGTTCTTACTTTGGGGAGGGGTAAGGATCTAGGCGCAAACAATCGATTTCCGGCATGGGAGCCATACATTATATGGAGCTTTTGATGATAATCAAGAAGCTCTCGCTTCCATAAAACGTACGATCGGATTGAATGAAGAGGCTATTACTACAGGTGCTGCCCACATACGATTACTGGCGTTGATTCCGGTAGAGCAAAAGGGAAATCCGATAGCAATCAATATGGCATCAGTCCGGGCTGCTGTTGTACGTCAGTGGCTGAAAAATAATTTTACCGGGTTGAAGGATGCCCACTTCACTTTTATTATTGTACCCGAAAAAGAAGGTGATGCCGTTAGAGTAGAATACATCGGGAATGCTATACCCGTTTCGGCACAAACAACAGTTATTAGCTATACATTATATACAAGCGATGCCAATAAGGTTGTCGAAGCAGTATCGCGCTATAACCCGGTACCATTTTCAGACTCATCAATGACTTACAAAGAAACAGGTGTCGATTTAAGTGTAGCCGACTCATCATTAGACAAGACTGAAACGACGAAGATGGAAGGTGGAGTCGATGAGGAAGCCCTTTTTACACTTTACTACCGTCTGTCTCAATACACATTAGATAAAGAATATCTCACTAATTCCGAGGCGTTGAGAAACATCGATTCCCTTTTGAACCTGAAGAGTGCCGAGTTTATTGACACATTGTTTATTACAGCTTATGCTTCACCCGAGGGGTCGGTTTCTTACAATGAAAAACTTTCCAAACGCAGAGCGGAAACATTCCATAAATATCTTCTGAGTAACTACCCGCAGTTTGCCGGAAAACCTATAAAGACCGAAGGACGGGGTGTCAATTGGGACGGGTTCCTGCGCATGGCGAAGGCAGATGAAAACTTGCCGAATAAGGACAAAGTACTTCAGATTTTATGTGATAATTTGTCCTCTACCAAGCGTCAGAGGCGTATAGAAGCACTGAAGGAATACGAAAGCTATATATTCCCCCGCTATTATCCCAAACTTCGGAGTGGTGTGTCGTTGTTTGTTTTGTACAATCCTGCGATGCCTGTCGATATTGATTTCGGAGCTATTGAAGTATCAATTCCGGAACCTGTATATATTGTTGAGCCGGTTCCTGTTCCTTATATATATAAGGGGGATACTGAATACAAATATATACGTCCTATTGCCATCAAAACGAATCTTTTGTTCGACCTGGCTTCTGCGTTGAATATCGAATTGGAAGTACCCTTGGGTAAACGTTTCTCTGTGGCCGGCGAATATATTTTCCCCTGGTGGTTATGGGAGAAAAAGCAATACTGTCTCGAAACTCTTACCGGTGGACTCGAAGGACGTTATTGGTTCAAACCCAATTACAAGCATCAGGATGCTTCGTTAGGTACTCATAACCCACTTACCAGTTGGTTCGGCGGACTGTATACCAATCTGGGTTACTATGATCTCGAGTGGGATAAAGAAGGATATCAGGGTGAATTTTATGTAGCTATGGGTGTTAGCGCCGGCTTTGTACAACCGTTGTCGCGCAACATTTCGCTCGAATTCTCTTTGGGAATCGGGTATCTCAGTACCGACTACCGCCACTACCATGCTGTGAAAGAAAATGACGATGTATGGCGTCTCATCCGTCAAAATAACGGGAACTATAAATGGTTTGGTCCTACAAAGGCAAAAATATCCTTTATCTGGTACCCCCATATCAAGAAAGAAAAGAAAGGAGGGAACTACTAATGGAAAGAAATAGATTTATTCGAATGATTTCCGGTTGTTTGGTGGGGGTGATGGCCGCTGTGTTGAGTTTAGTTGTAGCCTCTTGCGAACGTCGTCCGCTGGAGGAAGGATACCGCACGGCGCTTATACCGGTCTCGATTATCTGGAGTGACGCCGGTTTGGACCCCGACAACGATCCGAATAAGGATGTATACAGCGCTTCAGTCTGGTTGTTCTCCAAGGATGGTTCGCCGGTCTTTGGCAGCAAATCATACCGGGAATACAAACTCACCAACCCTCGTGGAGGGGAGATCGAAGTGCCGGTTGGCAAGTACTCGGTACTCATATTCAATAATACGACCGGCGATTACAGCAGTAATGTGGGTTTTCGGGGAACCGATAAGTACGATACATTCGAGTATTACGCCCTCCCCAACACCCGGAGCCGCTACTCGCGTTCAGAGGGTGAGAGCTTAATACTGGAGCCGGATATCCTGGCTGCCTGGCATCTGGATACTTTCGAAGTGACTTCCGGAATGATCACCCGGACGCGTACCCGTGGTAATGTTCGTGCCGACGATGCTGTTCGTTCGTTGCTGGAGGTTCGCCCGCAACTGCTCACCCCGCGAGTATGGGTGTTGGCTCATGTGCAGAATCTGTCGGCGGCAACTTCCGCTTCGGCCGCCCTTTTGGGAATGGGCTCGTCCGTATTCCTATCTTCCGAGGCGACTGCTCCTCCTGCCGGTACATTTGTGTTCTCGTTGAACAACCGTAAGCTGGAAGCACCCGATAATCTGCATGGAACGGTCGAAGCTCGGTTCAATTCGTTTGGTCCGCTAAGCAGTGTCGCGGGCGCTCAATACGGATTGAAAATGAGTTTTACCTTGCAAAAAGCCTATAATGGCTCTACTACGTATCCTACACCTCCGGCCGATCCGTATACGTTCGATGTCACCGGGCAAATCAACCGGGTGGAAGCTCAATTGCAAATCAATCTGGAGATCGGAGTGGCGGCAGGCGAGGAAGTCGATCTTCCCAGCCAGGGAAGCGCCGGTGGCTTTGGGGTAGGAGTGTCCGACTGGGGGGAAGCTATCAATGTTCCCATTAATTAATACAATAAAACTGATATATAATTTAATAAAGCAGGTTAATAGACATGGAGAAAAAAGAAAGTTAATAGCACATGTTATCCGAACGGCTACCGCATCGAGGCAGTCGTAGGGCAGGGAGGATGCAGGCATCCGAAGGGCCCAAGCTGATGCAATGTACAATAAACAAACAAAATAATTTAAAATAGAATGAATATGAAGAGAATTTTAACAGGAATGGCAGTGGTTACGCTGCTATTGGCGGGATGTGCTCAGAATGAGACTTTCGACCAGGTTGAGAAGAGTAATGCTATTGGCTTTAGTACGTATACGGGGGTTACGAGAGCTACGGAAGTTACTAATGCTAATATTAATGAGTTTGGGATTGTGGGATATACTAATGATGGGAGTGAGGTCTCTGCATTAAATCATGTTAAATATACAGGTGCTGTGTCGCCTACTAATAGCTGGGCACCCACCTCAGGTACAAATGCCACTTGGCCACTTGCTTCTGCTTTATATCCGATAGACTTTTATGCTTATTACCCACAAGCGAGCAATGCAGCCAGCGGTCTTACATCAGCAGTAAAGACAGTGTCCTATACGGCAAGTACAACAGCTTCTGCGCAAGTGGATCTTCTTGCAGCTGCAGTAGAAAATAGATTGTTCGGAAATTATGCAGATGTTCAGTTGGCATTTAAACACATACTTTCTCAAATCAAATTTAAGGTTTCTGTCGGGGCAAACTTAGTTGTTAGGATTGCGAAAATTGAAATTGTGAATGTAGGTGAAGCTGCTACATTTGACTTTGCAAAGGTTAATAACATTGGAGATGGTGTAACAAGTCAACAATCAGCCGCAGGTGGTATTTGGACACAGCCTGCAACCACAAGCACAGTGTATGATTTTGGAATGACAGCCGCAAATTTTACAGGTGCAGATGCTGTTGAAGTTACTAACTCCTATGGAAATAATCTGATGTTAATTCCGCAAGCAACCTCTGGCGGTAGTGCTGCGGGTGATACTTATGCACGTGATGGAGCTTATATCCGTGTTACTTATATGATGTACAACTCGACTACTTATCATAATATTGTTGGTAAATATTATGAAACAAACGGTAATGCTACTCCCTTAGCTACTGGCTCCCTTTTCGTGAAAGCTGCATTCAGATTGGATCTTGCTAATTTTGACGGAAGTAATACTACCGGCAATGGGTGGCTTCCGGGTAAGAGATATACATATACTTTGAAGTTCGGTCAAGATGGAGGTAACGGAGGGTATAATGATAATGATGAATTTGTGAAAGAAGATGGAAGTGATTCAGGAACTATAGTCACTGATCCTACTGGAACGCCTGTTATTGGTCCGGGTGACCCATTCTTGCCAGGAAAGCCTATTGTCTTTAGAGTAGATGTAGGTGATTGGGTAGATGCAACAGGCATTAATGTCCAATAAATATAGTTGTCTACGGGCAATGAACCGTAATGAACCCTATAGCCCGGGCGGGTTTGATCGCCTTCCCGGGCACACGAATAAAATAAATAAATTATGAAAAAGAATATGAAATGCATTGTTCCGTGCAGGAAAGGCGTTCTGTCTACTATATTGTTAGTGACTTTGATGCTTGCATGGGGGTGCTCTGATGATATTTATGAGAAGAAAGAGCAGAACTCACGGCATATTTCTTTTCAACCATGGGAGATAACGCAGACTCGAGGGGTGGCGCTTGGCTCTCCCAAAGCCCTTGTGGATAATAATGTCTCTATCTCTGTAAATGCACTGAAGTATAGTGGAGATTGGGCTTCTCTTGGTAGTACCCCAGATCGTTATATGAGCAATATCACACTTACAGGTGATGCATTGGGAGCGAATTGGTCATATACAGATACCAAAGAGTGGCCGATGGAGCACAACTTAGCATTCTTTGCTACTACAAAAAATGGGGCTGAATTTGTTCCGGCAACTACTGCTCCTTTTAATCCCTCGTATAGAATTACTGCAGGAGAAGATGTTATGATTGCTCTCCCAGTGTACAACAGGACATATTATAATGCTCCCGGTAGTGATAATGCGGTTGAACTGAATATGCGCCATGTCTTGGCTAAAGTTGGCTTTTCTGTAGCATTGAGTAGTTCTTATACCTCCGTTTCTGGTAAGGATGTTATTATCAAACAAATCCAGTTAGGTGGAGTTGAAGAGCTTTACAGTAAGGCTACTTGTACATACAACAATGCTCAATGGGAGTTTAGTGACCTTTCCGAAGTATATACAGGGGCAATCGGTTTTGCAACATCAGAGAATGCTCTTAGTATTACTCCGTTAGATGTGTGTGCTCCTGGTGAGTATCATTTCTTTATACCTCAAGACATCAATAAGAATTTAACGGTATATGTCGATTATGCTATTGTTAACTCAGCTGATAAAACGGATGTATCTTCTTCCGGTACTTTGTCGGTGGAGTTTAATCCTTTTGTGAAGAATGAGGATAAAGATTGGGAGCCCGGGGAAGCTTATAATTATAATATAATTCTGAATCCGTTAACTGGAGGATTAGATATAAATTCGGGAGTCTCCAATTATAGCATGGCAGCTAAGATTGCTACTATAGATGCTCATCAATGGGAGCAGCCGCTTCCGATATCAGCGCCATTCGGTTGGGCAAGGGTGACCATTCAGGGTTCACCTAATTGGGCGCGTTTCTCTGGGCATATTGCCCGTACTCAAACAGATGAAGATATCCCCGAAGATGAAAGATATAGTCAGGATGGAAACTGGACTTACTATGTGAATTTTGGGAATAATCCTGAAACCTCCTTAATAAGAACATTGCTTATCCATTTTGATGAGAATGTGAGCTATACTAACGACAAGTTTTCGGATAGAAACTTTATAGTTGATATAGAGTATTTTGATGAGTTAAATAAGGATTTGGCTACAATAAAAGATAAAGCACCAAAAGATACGCCGGATAAGAGTTTTACTTGTCTTCAAACGAAACCATTCTATGTGGGAAAATATGGAAGCTATAATGCCGCTAATTATGCCTATACAAAGGGGCTCATTATGGAGAATCTTGAAGAGTGTGATATGGAAATATACTACTCGGATCGGGATCATATGTTGGCGAATAAAAAAAAAATAGGATCAAATCCGGAAGACTACTATTGGGGGCTGAAGTGGTGGGAAAGTTCCCCTAAACCGTATACTGAAGCGGACTATAGTGAATACGAAGGTAAAACAAATACAACAAAAATTACAGGAATAGATGTTGGGGCCTCTACAGTTTCATTTGATCCTATAGATCGTTTTAATACAAATGCTGCGAACTATTGTCAGAAGAAAGGCGCAGGCTGGTTCTTACCATCACCGGTACAATTGGGGTATATGATGGCAGCAACTCTAAATGTTGTAACTGGCAGCGACGAATACCATTGGGCGCTTGAGAATGGAAGCTATTGGACGTCTGCTGCTGCATCGGGTACAACTGCTAAGTCTACAACAAAATCTGGTAGCACGCGAACTGTTGATACCCCGTTTGCAATTGTGGATTATAAAAGAATTCGTTGTGCGAAAGAGGTTGATCTGGTAATCTTGACTCCTCCTGCAATAGTAATAGATGGTGACAATGTTTCTGTGGATACAGGCGGTGCTGTTATTCAATTAGATGTGTTTAATAGCACTAAGCAGTATAATTTTAGTAATATGCCAACTCCTCCTTGTGCTGCCGGATGGCGTTTGGCTACTGCGGATGAACTTGTATTTCTATATTCTGTAAATACTTTTATTCCAACTGCAAATAAAATGGGTGACTATATATATTGGGTAGCTTCTAAAGATGGCGGCTCTAGATTGGGAGTAAAGTTTGAAAATGGAGTGTTTATTCCAGGTAACTATACTACAGGTAGTGATAAAGGGTATTATCGATGTGTGAAATAAATAGTATGTCTTAGCTGTAAATATGTCTGCATATGTAGCATGATAGAACAAGACAAATGAATATGAGCGATGGATGTTTAACTGAATGTCCCTGCTCTACTTTCATTCAAATACAGGGGGCAAGAATATCTTAATGATATCAAAATGATGATATCAGTGTCAATAAATCTGTTTGTTCCGAATATTGATAACGCAGGCTTTCAACTATTTTCCTATTGTAGAAGGGAAACTGCATATTTTATGCATATTTTGCGTGCATATTTACATGAATATACCATGAAAATACGTTTTTTTAGTGCAAATACGGCTCATTGGTTACGGAAAAAGAGTTCGAAGGTTTTAAACCCTCCTGCCGAAGGTTTTAAACCTTCGACCGGAACCTTTTAAACCTTCGGAAAGAAGGTGCTAAACCTACCACTGAAAGTCTCTGATTGTAGCTGTTTTGAGCTGGTTTGTTGTGTTTTTCATTCTGTTTTATTTTGTCGTTTGTCTGTGAATCAGTTTGCGTTTTTTGTCGAATTGACGGAAAAATCGTTATTTGGTATCCAATTGCGGTTGATTATTCGAAATGGGTTTCAAATTGAATTTGCAAAAACCGAAAGGATTTCGGTTTTTGAGAGCGACCCTCCTTTTGTGCTCAAATAAGCGATTCTGGAAGGAATAGGAATGACAAAATGATCAGATTGACAAAATGGTATAGCTACGGCTATAAAGTTTCCGGTAAATGAAGGTAGTTACAGTTCTGTCATCCGGATATACTCATCAAACCGGCATAATGTAGAAGTTATTTTTCAAGCATTACTAAAAAGAGTTCCAATACACCAAATAATATCATATATTTGCACACATAACCCTTTCCCTTTCCGTTCTCACCGAATGGGGAGGGGAGTTCTTTCTTTAATATAATCCGAACAAAGATTATGAATAAACCAATTGCGCACGGAATAAAGGTAGTACTTCTGACAGGGATACTACTACTACTGACAGCCTGTGGAAAAACATCCAAGCCAACGACCCCACAGCAAGTAACGCCCAAACAAAGTTTCAAACTACCGGAAATCCCGGTGATGCTTACTACCCCCGAAGATCGGGCCAGGTATCTCGCTACACACTACTGGGATCACTATGACTTTGCAGATACTACGCTAAAAAGCAAACCGGAAATCACCGAGCAAGCATTTGTAGACTTCATTCAAGTGTTGGGCGAAACACCCCTCAAGAATGCCGAGGCCGGTATCGATACATTATTAAACAGAGCCATGACAGGCGATAGTGTGATGTACGCACATTTTGTAGGCTTAGCAGAGAAGTATCTGTATGATCCCAATTCGCCTATGCGGAACGAGGATTATTATATGGAAGTGTTGCGTAATATTATTTCCTCTCCACAAGTTGATGAAATAGAAAAACTTCGACCGAAGTACCGGTTGGATATGGCCAGGAAGAACCGCGTAGGTACTCCGGCAGCCGACTTTGAGTACATGCTTACGAATGGGAGGAAGAACCGGCTGTCGGCCATCCAAAGCAATTATGTACTGTTGTTCTTCAATAACCCCGATTGCCAGGATTGCAAGCGGGTGAAAGAACATATCCTGCAATCGCCTGTATTCAAAGAGAACGCCAAGGTAACCATCCTCTCCATCTATCCCGACGATGACGTCGAACTTTGGGAGCAAACACCATATCCTTCTCAATGGATAAACGGTTGTAGCAAAGGGCTCCGTGATGGTAAAACGTACGACCTGCGCGCTATCCCCAACCTCTACTTGCTGGACAAAGACAAACGGGTGTTGATAAAAGACGGTACGATAGAAAACATACAGCAGTATCTGGTGGCACACATGTAAGCAGATATTGCTGCCAGATGTTTCGATACTCAATATTTTCCCGTAAATTTGCGGCCTGAAATAACATAACAGATACAATTATGGCTTCAAAACCCGGCATTCCGAAAGGAACGCGTGACTTCTCGCCGGTCGAAATGGCGAAACGCAACTATATATTCGATACGATTCGTGATGTGTACCACCTGTACGGCTTTCAGCAGATAGAAACTCCGTCGATGGAGATGCTTTCTACTCTGATGGGCAAGTATGGTGAGGAAGGAGACAAACTACTGTTCAAGATCCAAAACTCAGGGGATTATTTCTCGGGTATTACCGATGAGGAGCTGTTGAGCCGTAATGCCACCAAGCTGGCCAGTAAGTTTTGCGAAAAAGGATTGCGTTACGACCTGACGGTGCCTTTCGCCCGCTATGTGGTGATGCACCGCGATGAAATCACCTTCCCGTTCAAGCGTTACCAGATTCAGTCCGTGTGGCGTGCCGACCGTCCGCAGAAGGGGCGTTACCGCGAATTCTATCAGTGCGATGCCGATGTGGTGGGAAGCGATTCGCTGCTCAATGAGGTGGAACTGATG
Organism: Bacteroides sp.; assembly: GCA_031554665.1. GTDB lineage: Bacteria > Bacteroidota > Bacteroidia > Bacteroidales > Bacteroidaceae > Bacteroides. The sequence goes on from JAVBVA010000047.1 coordinate 18,104, forward strand.
CAGATCGTTGATACCGTGTTCCAACGTTTCGGCATCCGGGTATGCATCAAGATCAACAACCGTAAGATCCTGTCGGGTATTGCCGAGATTATCGGTGAGGCCGACAAAATTGTAGATATTACCGTAGCCATCGATAAGCTCGATAAGATAGGACTGGAAAATGTAAATACCGAATTGCGTGAGAAGGGAATCAGCGAGGAAGCGATTGCTAAACTGCAACCCATCATTCTGTTGAGCGGGACGAATGTAGAAAAGCTGGGCACCCTGAAAGAAGTGTTGGCCGGTAGCGAGATCGGACTGAAAGGTGTGGAAGAAAGTGAGTTCATCCTCACTGCCCTGACAAGGATGGGGCTGACTAATGAGATCGAACTCGACCTGACGCTGGCTCGCGGACTGAATTACTACACAGGTGCTATCTTCGAAGTGAAAGCATTGGATGTGCAGATCGGTAGCATCACCGGCGGTGGCCGCTATGATAACCTGACGGGCGTATTCGGTATGGCAGGTGTGTCGGGCGTGGGTATCTCCTTCGGGGCCGACCGTATCTTTGATGTGCTCAACCAGTTGGAGTTATATCCCAAAGAAGCTGTTAATGGCACCCAACTCTTGTTTATCAATTTCGGCGAGAAAGAGGCAGCTTACTCCATGACTATGTTGTTGAAGGTTCGCGCAGCAGGTATTCGTGCCGAAATATTCCCGGATGCAGCCAAAATGAAAAAGCAGATGGGATATGCCAACGTGAAGAATATTCCGTTTGTAGCGTTAGTCGGCGAGAATGAGATGAATGAAGGAAAGGTTACTTTAAAAAATATGGAGACAGGCGAGCAGGCGTTGGTAGAGGTCGAAGAACTGATACACGCTGTGCAGCAGTAATTTTCACGGCTTGGTTAGCTACTTTCTTTCCAGCAACTTACCTTTTGACTATAAGCGTTTCGGGGTGAATGAAGATTTCTTCATTCACCCCGAAATGCATTACAATACTTATTTCCCGTACTCTTCGTACATCAGTAACAGATGTGCAGCGCTCCAGCTGAAGTGCGGGGCTTTTAGACGCTCTCCGGTGTGCGTACCGTAGTTTTCATGAATGGGGGCCGCTTCTTTCAGCCCTTGCAGGCGGTCGAACACTTGACGGGTGCAGTTGTCTGCCATTTCCCGATAACCGTAATTGCGCAATCCCTTGATGGCAAAGTAGGTCTGATCGAGCCAGATCGGGCCTCGCCAATATCCCTTCGGCATGAACTTCGGGTTGTCGGCTGCGACGGTGGGGAAGGGGATATAGGTGGCAAACTTCGTCGTATCGGTTAGCAAAGTCAAAGCATGCTTCATCTGTTCGTGCGAAGCAATGGCAGTCCAGAAGGGAATGTAGGCTTCACAACCCTCTTCGCGTACGAAACTGCCGTCGCTCAGCAGGCGGTCGAAGAAGAATCCTTTTTCTTGATCGAAAAAGTAGTCGGCTACACCAGACGTATAGTCTTTTTCGTCGAAGGGTTGCCCGATGATGGCGGCAAATTTCTTCAGTAATCCGTACTCCATGGCTAAGTAGGCATTCAAGTCGACACTTTCCTGATGAAAGCTCCAGGCATCCTTATCATTCTTTACCATCGTAGCATCATCAAAACGGATGGCATTGTCCATTCCACTCTCCCAGGCAGCTGCTTCGACGGTACCGTCGGTGGAGCCGAATTCGCAGATGCCGTTCTTGTTGTGGTCGCGCTTGGCATACCACCAGCGGTGATAGGCCAGCAGCTGCGGGTACATCTCCTGTACGAAAGCGGTGTCTCCGGTTTGTTCGTAGATAGCATCTACCGCCCAGGCGGCCAAAGGCGGTTTGCTGTCGCGGGCATTGTTCTCTTCGGGGTCGGTATAGATGCAGTCGATGATCATACCGTCGGGTTGTTGATAGTCGAACATGGCACGGATGTTATTCTTCGCCAACTCCGGTGCAAAACGCGACAAAGCCACTGAGAATCGCCAGCAGTCCCATGCCCAGAAGCCTACAAAGTAACCTACTGCATGACTCGGTACCACTCCTTCGTGAAGCAGTCCGCCTTTATGCACGCGCCAGTTGGACATCAAGGTAACGACAGACTTGACGGCGATGCGGTTGTACTCCATCGGCATGTCCTGGCGTAGTACCTTGGTGAGATACTCTTCCCAACGTTGACGGTTGGCGGCGACAAATGAATCGGGTTGGTTCAGTATGGGTATGGTACGTTGCACTCCGGCTGTCTTCTCCTTGCTGTTGTAAAAGAATGAGATGGCAACATAGTTTTCCTTGGTGCCGTTGCAGATTGCCCGGTAGTTGCCGTTGTCGTAACTGAGTTTCACATCGGGGGTGAAGTAGATCGAAACAATTTCGCCCGAAGGGTGAGTAGCAGTCACAGAGTTTTGGTCGACTGTCAGCGTAGTGCCTTCTGCCCAGCCTTCTCCTGTGAGAAGTAGCTCTTTGGAAGAGCTGGACTTGATGCATAGCAGGGCCGTATTGGCATCGGCAAACAAGAGTTGTTGACTGATGCTGCCTGTTTCCGAGTGTCCCGACAGATGTACTTCGCCGGGGTAATAGTTCACCGAATCGGAAATAAAAACCTCATTCTCCGGTTGGAGGAAGCTGGCTTTAACGGCTGCTTTGGCCAACCAGACACGGTTGTCTATGCTGAACGGTCCGCAGAATCCGTTCACCCACTTGTCGGCTTGCGGTGGTGTGAAACCCATCCATGAGCCTTGATCGGTAAACCATCCCGTACACCGAACGGTGTCGGGGGTATAGGCTATATCGAGTATATGGCCGTATTGGTATATGATGGAATCTTTCGTCGTCGTCGCCGGTTGACAGGCAGTGATTGCTCCTACCCATGCGATGAGGAACGAGAGTCGTATAAGTCTTCTCATAATGTAATTGTTATTAATTGGCAATTGCCTGTAGTATAAAACTATAAGTAATAGGTTCGGGAGTAATGGTGTACTCCGGATGTACTTGAGCCCCCCAGGTGTTGTCGCCTCCTACCCCCATTTGCCGATGGTCAATATTGAGCCAAACCATATCCTTTTGCTCGATACTTCCACTATGTTTGCGTTCCACATTGAAAGGCACATAGGCGATATCGTCCATTGGGAAGTTCCAGGCACTGACGCTGAGCGGTTGCTGACCGGTAACACGGATGCCGAAGCCCTCCTTGTTGCACAGGCTCACCCAGCGCACCTCACATTTATTGGCTGTTTCCTGCGGCCGCACATAAGGGTGGAACTGTTCCCAAACGGTAGCCGAATAGGTACCTATGGCAGCCGAGGTATAGCGGTCGGCATAGTTCTCATGCGGTCCGCGGCCGAACCAACTCATTTGGTCGTACTCACCCGGAAGTACCATATACATGCCAAAGCGAGGGATCTCGGGCAGTGCTTTCCGGCCCGGAGTGAACTGCATATTTACTTGTAAAGTGCCATCTGCATAAATTCGGTAGAACATAGCCAATTCTGAGGATTGTTCTTTCAGGTCATACCGGGCTGTGAGTGTTACCGGGCCGCTGCCGTTTCCATTGTCCACTTCCAGTTGCTTCAACACTTTGTTCTTTCCGGCATTCAGCCAGATACCGCAACGTCCGGAGGTGTTGTTGGCAACGTCATTGTCGGTCAGGGCTCGCCAGAAATTGGGCTGTAAGCCTTCTTTTATTAACTGCTTTCCGCGGTGCGTCCATGAAGTAAGTTCGCCTTGCCTGGAGTATACTACCCGGAAGTCGGTATTTCCTATCACTATGCTGTCACCATTTTGTTGGGTGTTGAGTGTTGCAGAACTGGCTTGCGCCTGGTTGATCAGTTGTCCGAACCGTTGGTTGTGATCGGTTGTCCGTAACAGGAACTGTTCCATGGCGGTGATGTGTCCTTTCGGTACCATGGGTGTATCTTGCCGGGTAATGGCTTCTAACCGGAGAAAATATTCTCGTTCATCGGTCGGCAATGGTTTCATCGGGATTGTAATCTCACCACTTTTACGAGCTTTGATCTCAGGAAAATCCATTGTACCCGATTCAAACAAGCGGCCATCGGCTTCTACCGTCCACCGGAGTTGCAATCCTTGCAGATTGATAAAGTCGTGCCGGTTGGTTACTCTTACCCGGTTCACGGTAAACGGAACCGGTTCGAAATGTATATACTGATATACTTTCTTCACCTCCCAAATATGCGGATGCAGCGAACGGTTGGATTGCACCAGTCCGTTGGCGCAGAAGTTCGAATCATTGGGTATGCCTACAAATCCCATATCTCCGCCGTATGCTTCTATCTGATGCCCTTTATCGTCTTTTTTCTCGAAAGTCTGGTCTACCCAGTCCCAGATGAAACCTCCTTGCAACTGATCGTGCTTATAAATCAAGTTCCAATAATCCTGCAGGTTGCCTACACTATTACCCATGGCATGTGCATACTCGCATAGAATCAACGGGCGGGGCTGACGCTGGTTGACATGTTCGCTCAGCCACCAGATACGTCCGTACATGGGGCAGAATATATCCGAAACTCCTTGCTTGCGCGAGCCTTCGTACTGTACCGGCCGGGTGGGATCGAACTTCTTCGTCCAATGGTAGATGGTTTCGAAGTTTTTGCCATAGCCCGATTCATTGCCCAGCGACCAGGTGACGATGGAGGTAAAGTTGCGGTCGCGCATCACCATACGTTCCATTCGTTGCATGAAGGGAAGTTCCCACTCGGGGTAATTGGCCAAAGTACCATCTTTGTGTGCTTCCATGCCGTGGCTTTCAATATTGGCTTCGTCAATCAGATAAAGTCCGTACCGGTCGCACAAGGCATACCATTCAGGTCGGTTAGGGTAGTGGCTGCACCGTACGGCATTCATGTTAAACTGCTTCATTAAGCGTATATCCTGTACCATGCTTTCCACAGTGATGGTGCGTCCGTTAAGCGGATCGTGCTCGTGACGGTTCACACCTTTGAACAGCACCGGTACATTGTTGATCAGTATCATGCCATTGCGTATCTCCACTGTACGGAATCCGAACGGATGGACAAAGGATTCCTGAATGCGTCCATCGGCAGCATACATATTAACCACCAGCGTATAGAGATGAGGCGTTTCGGCACTCCATGCTTTCACTTGCGGATGTACGAAGCGGGTGGTGAACAGCGTGTCGGCAGTGAGTACCTTCCGTTCGCTGAGCAGTAGCTGGTTGCCATCGAGCACTTTGACCTCTACCGACTGCCCGGGTTGGGGGGCGTGGATACGAGTTTCAAGCCGGAAGTCTCCATTGGTATATTCGTTAGTCAGTCCGGCAGTGAGTTTGAAGTCTTTTACCCGGCTTGTAGGGCGGGCGTAGAGAAATACGCTGCGCTCGATGCCGCTATATCGCCAATAGTCTTGTCCTTCTAAATACGAACCGTCACTGTAACGGAACACCTGAACGGCCAACGTATTCTTTCCCTTTTTCAACAAGGGTGTGATGCAGAAGTGAGCAGGCAGGCGACTGTCTTCGCTGTAACCGGCCAGCTCACCGTTCACCCAGCAATAAAAGGCCGACTCCACCCCTTCAAAGTCGAGGAAGATATCCATTCCATTCCAGTTGGCAGGTACGGTAAACTCACGCAAGTAGCTCCCTACCGGATTATAATCGGCGGGTACATACGGTGGATTGGCAGGAAAAGGGTAAGCTACATCTGTATAGATGGGGGCATCAAATCCTTGCAGCTCCCAGCTCCCCGGTACGCGGATGGACTTCCATTTGCTGGTGGAGTATCCTGGTTTGTAGAACCCGGCCGGGCAGCTTTCCGGAGTGCGGGAGTAATGAAACTTCCATACTCCGTCCAATGATAGCCGCCGTTCGGTAGCCGGGTTCAAGGCAAAACACTGGGGTGCAGGCATAGCAATCTGGTGCAGGGCATCCGCCTCACTGACGAACGGGAGGAAGTGTGCTGCCATCGGCTCCCGGCAGATGCTGTTCACCTGCGGGTCTTGCCATGGTACATGCTTCGGTGTGGCCGGCTGTGCGGAGGCCACCCCTGTCAGCATACATATAATGATATATAGAGAGATACAATGTTTCATAATGAACAAAATAGAGTAACTAAAAATGGGACACTGAAGTCGACCACGAATCCGTGGAAGATTGAAACAATGACATACTCCTGGCCCGAACATCGGGCGATGATGGGCAGAGTGGTATCCATTGTAGTGGCGCCACCAACGGAAATGGGAGCCAGTTTACCGAAATACTTCACCAAGAACGGGGCGGCCAGTAGCGCAATAATCTCGCGCATGATGTTCGACAACAGGGCGATGGTGCCCATCTCGGCCCCTTTGTACTCGGTGATGAAGATGCTCGAAAGCGAGTAATACCCAAACCCGGAACCGATAGCCAGACAGTCGGAAACGGAACGATGACCGAGGAAGATGCTTACGATGGCGCATCCGGCTAAAGTGCCCAGAATGGTCATTGCCGGCAGAAGTACCAATCGTGGATTGAGCGTACGGAAACTCTTCAGGGTTTTCGGATCAGCTCCTACGGAAACTCCTACACAGAACATCAGGGCCGCCAGAGCGTAGAAGCTCAAATTGCTTTCGGCCGGGTCGAACGGAATCAGGTGATAAAGTCCGCAGAGTACACCCACGGCGAAGAACGAAACGATGATCAGGCTCCCTTTCATGATTGAGCCTCCTTTTCTTTCTTCGGTTGGTTCCGTACGCTGACCATGTACCACAATCCCCAGGAAAACAGGATGCTACCGATGACCGCTGCTACTGTGATGACTGCTGCTTCCAACCCGATGGTGTGTAGCCCCTGGATGATGGAGTCGTTTCGTCCTACTTCGATACCGAGCAGGAAGAGCAGCACCCATATCAGCAGAGTGATGATTTTATGTATCCACGATAGCTTTTGGTTCCGGAGCAGATAACCTGTCAGCATTCCGGTGAACATGATTCCGATGATTGTAAACATAGCACTTTCTTTTTCTCCCGCAAAGATACGAAGAGTATGTTATTTCTGAATCAGGTTGTTCGAATTCAATTCGGTCAACGGTGTAGGATAGAAATCGTTCTTGGCCGGATCGAAGGTTCTACCTACAGCATTCAGCGCAGCTTTCGTCTTTCCCCAGCGGCGGAGATCGTAGAAACGATAGTTTTCCAGCGGGAACTCCAGGATGCGTTCGTGTTCTATCTGTGCACGGACGGCATCGGCACTGGTTCCCTGCATGGGCGGCATGTCGCCGTGTACGCTTCTTACTTCGTTGATCAACGGAATGGCGTCGGCGGTTTGTCCCAACTCATTCAGTACCTCGGCCTTCATCAACATCACATTGGCGTAACGCATGAGCGGAATGTTGTAACCTACGCGTGAGGTACGCAGTTCGGTAAGCGTGTTGGGCATCAGTTTGCGGAATACCGTGCGACCGTCTTCGCCGAACCATTCGTCGTATGTTTCACCGTACACATCGCCACCGCCGCCGTTGAAATAATCATCGCGGAAGTAGAGCGTTTCGTATGCGCGTGTGTCGTAATAGCCGGTGGTGGCTGTCTTGCCTTCTTTCTTGAACTCGTTAATCAAAGCTTCGCTGGGCAGAATCTCGTCCCAACCGTAGAGCTCTTCGGAGCCTATCCAGCGATGCATCTGTGTGCGATAGTTGGCACCGTCGGTGCTGGCCATGGTACACTGAAGCTCGAAAACCGATTCGTTGGAGTTCTGGTTGCGACCGTCGAACATGCCACGGAAGTTTTTTTCCAGGCTATATCCGCTTACCTTGTTGAAGGCAGTGAGGGCGAGATTCATGTACTCATTCTTCTTTTCGGGTGTTTCGTAGGCCATAGTGAGGTAGGCAAATCCCAGGTATGCACTGGCAGCTCCCGAGGTGGCACGGCCCAGATAGTCGGGGCTCAGCCTGGCCGGGAGAGCCTGCGCTTTTGTCAGGTCGCCGACGATGAATTCCCAGGTTGCTTCACGAGGCGAGAGCGGTTTGGCCAGCTTGTCGGGTGATACGGTGATGATGTACTCGTCGCGAAGAACAATCTCTTTCCAGTTGAGTAACAGCTTCATGTGATAATAAGCTCTCAGGAAGTAGGCTTCGTTCGTGATCTGGGTGCGGTAGGTAGGATCCATGTCAATCTCGGGTACCTTTTCAATGACTTGGTTGGCATAGTTAATACCGCGGTAGATGTTCTCCCAGTACAGGTTGATCTGCGAATTACCGTTGGTATAGGTGAACTTTGACAGTTCTACCCAGTTGAGGTAGTTCATGGCATCTTTACCCAGGCTGATTATGTCTTCACGGTAGGCTTCTACCGTCCAGCGCACTTCGGCAAACTCCCAAGTTTCGATGTAATGTTCCAGTTTGGAATAGGCAGCTGCCAATCCTTTCTCGGCGTCCGAGGCGTTGCGCCAGTACTTTTCGGAAGTCAGCTGGTCGGGTGATTCGACTGTGAGGAAATCGTCACAAGCACACAAAGCAGCAGTTGCCAGTATGCAAAGGGTATATAGTATCTTTTTCATGACTTTATATATAAAAGGTGTGATTAAAATGAAAGTTGCAAACCTACCACGTACGAGCGGGTAAACGGATAGATGTGACGGTCGACACCGGTATTGAGCACGCTGGCGCGTGAGAACTCCGGATCGATGCCCGAATACTTGGTCCATGTCAACAGGTTCTCACCGCTGATATAGAATCGTAGCCGTTCAATGTAAGCCTTCTTGGTGAGGAGCGTAGGCAGGGTGTATCCCAGTTGTACCTGGCGTAAGCGGATAAAATCACCGTCTTCGAGAAAACGGTCTGATTCGCGGGTATTTCCATTGTAATCCGAATAGACAGCACGGGGCACGCTGGTCTTCGTGTTGTCCGGTGTCCAGGCATCGAGTGTACTCTTGAGGAAATTACTGCCCGAACTCATGCCTTCGTAGAAGTACTTGTTTCCGTTGTACAGTTTGTGTCCCCAGGCGCTTCCTACCAATAGAGAGAAGTCGAAGCTCTTGTACCCAAGACTGAGGTTCAGGTTGACTTCCAGTTTCGGGATACCCGATCCGCAGTATTCTTTATCATCATCATCGATCACGCCGTCGCCATTCAAGTCTTTGAAACGGATATCACCGGGAAATGCATCAGGCTGCATCAGGTTACCTTCCTTGTCTTTGTGGGCATTCACCTCGTCCATCGTTTGGAAGATTCCGTTGGTGCGGTACAGGTAGAACCCACCAATGGGACGTCCCACGATGGTTTGTGTGGGGAAGTGTTCGGTTCCGTATTTCAATCCTTCACCAGTCAGCATCTGGCCGGCATCGGCCAACTTCTCTACTTTGTTTTTGGTGGTAGCCAGATTCAAGCCTACGGAGTAGTTGAAGTCTTTCTTGCTTTCGCCCCAGTTGATCTCAAACTCTATACCGGTGTTGCTGATTTCGCCTACGTTCAGTACCGGGTTATACAATCCGGTGGATGGAGCCATCTTCTTGGTTATCAACATGTCTTCAGTGCGGTTGAAGTAGTAGTTGATGCTACCATTCAGCTTATTGTTGAAGAAGCCGAAATCGAAACCTATGTTCTTCGAATCGGTGGTTTCCCATTGCAAATCTTTGTTGGCCAGGCGCGGGGCTATACTTCCTGGCCAGGGTGTGTTACCGGTACCTTGAACGTATCCTTGAAACATGGTGTTGTAAGTTTCAATGAGCGAAAGGAAGTCATAGTAACCCAGTGCGATCTCGTTGCCGAGGCGTCCCCAACTGGCACGAAGTTTCAGGTTGCTCATAGCAATGTCTTTCGGAAAGAAATCTTCTTCGCTGATGCGCCAGCCCACAGCTACCGACGGGAAGGTACCCCAACGGTTGTTGCTACCGAATTTTGACGAACCGTCGCGGCGGATAGTGGCTTGTAGCAGGTAACGTCCGGCGTATGAGTAGTTGAGGCGGCCGAAGAATGAAGCCCGGTTGTACACATAGTTCGAACCCGAACCTGAGTAAGTGCCGCCTGTGCCTGCATCGATGGTGGCGAATGATTCGTCGAGGAAGCCTGCCGGGACGAGGGTGCTGGTCAGCTTGCCGTTTTCAACTTTATACACAGTTGTTTTGCCCTCTACGCCTACGGTATTCCAGGTAGACTTGGTGCTGTTGATGGAGGTACCCACCATGGCATTCACCGAGTGGCGGCCAAATTCTTTGTTAAAGTTGAGGACATTGTCGAACACTTGCTCTTCCCAGTACGAGGTCGATTCGGAGTAGAACGGATATTCGTTGGGCGATTTTTGGTCGGCAACATAGACTGGTGTGTGATAGGTACTGCGTTGATGTACACCCCGGTAAGAGTAGCTTGTTTTGAACACTAACCAAGGTGCGAGATTGATACCAAGTGATACGTTGCCCGTCATGTCGTATGCCTTATCCGTAGCAGTTCTGTTTTTATAATCTGCCATTACGTTGCGGTTGTTGGGGAGGTCGTTCCGGTTGGTCAGCCCATATCCCGAAGGTTGGGTGGAATCGTAAATAGGAACGAGTGGGCTGATCATATACATCTCTTTGAGCGAATATTGCGGCTGGTCGCTGGAGGTTACACGCAGGGCCAGATTGGCATCGATGTCGAAGATGTATTTCTTCAGGCTCAGTTTGGCGCGCGCATTGTCCTGGCGGAAATCATTACCCAGGAAGATACCTTTCTCATTGGCCCGGTTGTATGACAGTGAATACTTGGCATTATCCGAACCACCGCGTACACTGATCATGTAGTTTTGTGCCAGTCCGCTGCGGGTCATTGCTTTTTGCCAGTCGGTGTTCTCGCTACCCGGGTTGGCGATGTATGATGGAAGGTCTTCCTCCCAGCCTACCCATTGGCTGTTATAATTGTCGTACATTTGCTTGTGTACTTGTACATAACCTTTGGCATCCAACATTTCCAACTTCTTGGCAATATGCGTAGAGGTGACGTAGGTATTGAAGTCGACCTTCACATCACCTTTCTTACCGTTTTTGGTAGTCACCAGGATCACCCCGTTGGCTGCGCGCGAACCGTAGATAGCTGCTGCCGCACCGTCTTTCAGGATTTCCATCTGCTCGATGTCGGCCGGGTTTACATTCTCAATGCTTCCCGGGAAACCATCGATGACATAATAAGGCTCGTTGCTGCCGAATGTCTTTACACCGCGGATCTTCACCTGTACACCCGCACCGGCATTACCACCCGATTTCTGGATGTTTACCCCGGCTACCTTGCCTTGTAAGGCTTCGGCTGGGTTGGTGGTAGCGCGACTGGCGAGATCGTCGACATTCACGGAGGCGATGGCGCCCGTCATGTCGCTTTTCTTCATCGTGCCGTAACCAATAACTACCGTTTCTTCGAGCATTAAGGCGTCTTCCTGGAGCATTACTTTGAGATCCCGCTTGTCGCCTACCGGCAATTCCTGTGACTTATAGCCTACATATGAGATAACCAAGATGGATTTGGGGTGAACATTGATGGCGAATTTACCATCAAAATCGGTAATCAGCCCGTTCGTGGTACCTTTTTCAATGACACTGGCGCCGATGATCGGTTCGCCGGAAGTGTCGGTTACGGTACCCTTCAATTGAATGTTTTGTGCCATGACAGAAGCTGGCAACAGAAAGGCAAATAGCAGCATCCAATAAACAGCTGCGCCTTTGAGATGACTCTTGTGATTCATGCGATTAAATATTAAAAAGGTTAATAAAATGCGTTCTGATTTCAGCGCTAAGTAACCGTTTTTGTATATGATATCGCAATTGCAAGTGTCTACTTTGTATCTACAAATGATGAATTTTTGCTGGGTTTAGTACTACAAATATATTTGTAATTTGCTGATTATTAAGTTTGTTTTCCTGTAGGTATATCTACAAATAACACTTTTTAGATTTGCTGCAAGTAAACGGCCAAATCATCCTCCGGCTGCAAATCGAGTGCTTTCCGAAGCCGGTAACGGCTCATGTTGATAGTCTTTGGTATTGCACCTGTAAGCAATGAAATCTCTTTAGTCGACAGATTGATCCGGAGTAAGGTAGCCAGGTATCTTTCGCCTTGAGTCAAGTGAGGGTGCTTATTCGACAATCGTTTCAGGAAGTCGGTGTTCTTTTGTTCGATGTTCATTAACAGTACATTGGTCTCTTCTGTGCCGCTTTGGTGCTGGCTAATGAAGGCATTCACCTTCTTCAGGTGAGCCGGTATCTGGGAAGCATCCATCCGGTATCCCTCTTTTATTTGTTCGCGGATGCGTTCTAATAGTTCGTTACGGCTACGCAGGAACATGGCAAATCCGGTTACTTCCTGTTTGGTTGTATCCAGCTCTCCTTGTATTGACAGCAAATCCTGCTCCTGCTGCTTTACCTTTAACTCGGCCAGTTCCCTTTCCGATTGTTCTAATTGGAAGCGGGTCTGGATCAGTTGCATGTCTTTACGCCGCTTGTACCACCGCGGGAGGAAGATGGCTACGGCGATGGTAAAGATTAGTACCACACTCAGAATGAGTATATTTCGACGTAGCAGACTTATTTCGTAGGCTCGTTCTTTCAGTTCAGTTTCCTTTTGTTGCTGCATCAGTCGTTTCTCGGAGAGCTCTTTTTCTACGTTTCGCAACTTTTTGTCGTTTTGTAGTTCCTGGCTCATGATGTACAGTTGGAGTAGGTTCTCGTACGCCTTGTCATACTGTTTCATGGCGGCATATACCCATGACTGGTACTCGTAATTGTCGCATACCAACTCCTTCCCATTGATTTCCACGGCATACGCATTGGCTTTGGCTAATGCTTCCAAAGCTTTGGTGTATTGTTTACCAAAGAAATACTGCTTACCCATATTATTGTAGTTCTCGGCCAACGCCCAGGTGGCATTGAAGTTCTTGTTGATTACGATAGCTTCCTGGATGAACTGTAGTTTCTCTTCCGTATTTCCTTCGTACAAGCACATGTTGTTCAGGTTGGCTGCTACGGCCTTGATGTTTCCTATCTGCCGGTTGATCTTCAGTGCATTGCGAAAACACTGCTCAGCTGTGCTGAACTCGTTCAGGTTATAATGAATAATCCCCCGGGTGTTGTAGGATCCTGCTAAACGCGTGGAATCCTGATGTACCCGGCATAGCGTCGCTGCTTTGTCATTGATCTCGAATGCTTTCTGGTAATCTTTCAAGCGGCAGTACACGTTGGCCATCTGCATTTGTATCTCGGCCAGTAACTTGTACGACTCGGGGGGGCAGCCGTTCAAGGCATCGTACAGGGTTTTGATAGCGATGTCAAAGTCGCCCAGGAACTTGTAAGCTATTCCGGTCATGAGCAAAGCTTCTGCCTTGGTGGTGTTTTGAGTTTCCATGGGCAGGTACTCTAATGCTTTTTGCGAGAAATAGGCCGATTGTTTGGGATTAGTATAGATCACCGCTTCGGCCATTTGAATGAGCGAATCGGCTGGCGCCAATTTGGGAGAGGCCGGGCACAGCATACTAAGGAACGACAGACATAGGGCCAGCCTGATACGGATACAAACTTGCTTATACATAGTAATTAGATATTACGAAAATTGCAAATATAGTATTTTATGAAATATTCTGTATTCTTATTCGAAAAATAGTTACTTATACAAGTGAGTAGTGTGGCGTTTCTTTTGTGTTTTCTATGAATAATAGTATTTACCGGCTTGCCTAATTTAATTTTCGCCGATGCATGTATCTATTATTAAAACTTAAAGCAACTAATCTTATCAGTGCATTGATAAGAAAGAAATAATGCACTGATAAGATTAGCCAAATACTAAGAAAATAATACTCATTCTAATCCCGGGAAATAAATTGTAGCAGCGGAGCGGATAATTTTACTGCTTTAGTAACCTGACAATCCGGGCGGAATCGCTATCTTTGTGCGTTCGATTAACTCTGTTGGTGCTTTTACCCTGTTACCCAGTTTACTAATTACTTAAAAACAACTATGATTACGCTTAATAAAAAAGAGTTCGAATCTCTTTTCAATCTTTATTATAACTCATTATGTAAGTATCTGTTGTTGTTTACTGATGATTATAATATGATTGAAGATACTGTCCAATCTGTATTTACCAAGTTGTGGGCGGATAAAGAGAAAATCTCAGTTGAGTATATCAAAACGTATCTTTTTGTGTCGTCCCGAAATAGAATTCTCAATTCTATCCGTGACCAGCAGAGGAGACGCGATCTTCTTCACGACTACTTTGTCAATGAATTGGAGAAGGAACAGGCCCATGATATTGTCGATATCGAAGAATTTATCGCATTAGTAAACAAGGCTATCAATGAACTTCCACCCAAAACAAAAGAACTATTTTGCTTGAACCGATATACGAAAATGACTTATAAGGACATTGCCCTCCAGAACAACATTTCCATAAAAACAGTCGAAAGCCACATCTCTAAAGCTTTGCAACAAATCAGCCGTTATCTGAATGCCTATTATAAAAGGTGATATGCAGATAAACATAAAAGTACTCCTCTATTTTTCTTCTAAGTTTTGAAGATTATCGGATAGGGTTTTTTCCTGCACAGGTGTCTCTACTATAAATGAGAATCTTTTAATAAAATGGAAAAGGCCAATATTTACACCTTGCTGTCAAGATACTTCAACGGCGACTGTACCCCGGATGAGATCAACTTTATCCGGGATTGGTGCAATCAGTCCGAAGAAAACAAAAATGAGTTCGTCCAGATGCAAAAGGCTTGGACACTATCGGGCAATGAAGCATACGAAATACTATCTTCTGCACGTTCCACGGTGTGGGAGAGCATACAAACAAACATCTCGAAGAAGGTTTCCCGAACATATACGAAGCGTTCCTTGATCTATTACGCATCTGCATCGGCAGCAGCCGTGTTGATCCTGATGGTTGGCATACAACTGTTTATTGACAAGAATTTATGGAATGCCTCTGCCGATTATACCTCTTTCTGTGTATCGAAGGGAGAAAAAGGACAAATACTTCTTGCCGACGGCACCAAGGTTTGGCTGAATGCAGGCTCCAAACTAACCCTCAGCAATAATTTCAATGTAAAGAACCGGACTGTTATTCTGGAAGGGGAAGCCTACTTCGACGTCAAGAAGAATGATAAGAGTCACTTCATTGTCCAAACCCCGTCAGTTGATGTCAAAGTATTCGGAACAGCATTTAGTGTGGATGCCTATCCTGAATCGGGGCAAGTGGGTGTAGCCCTGTTACGAGGCTCCGTAGGAGTTTACAAAAGCGGAACGGATGATCAAATAGTCTCCCTCACGCCCAATCAGCATATTCTGATCGATAAAAGCTCCTATCAGTCAACGATAAACATACTTGAAGACGACTCAGATATAGCATGGACGTTCGAACAATTGATATTCGAGCATACACCTTATAAAGAAGTCTTTTCCAAGATGGAAAACTGGTATGGTGTGAATATCTCGATAGCCTCTCCTCCCAAACGGAAAGACCTCGACTACCGTTTCAAGGTAAAGAGCGAATCACTCAGGGAGATTCTGGAACTGATAAATAAGATAACACCGATAGAATATAACATAGATGGAAAGGAGGTGATCATCAGTTACAAATAGAATACCATGAAAAACAAAGGTGTAAAGAACCGCCATTCTTTACACCCTGTGATTAGCAAACCTTTTTCTCGTCAGTGTAGCTATGTTTTAGAAACGTAGCCGGAGAAGGAAATGCCATTTCACAAAAGTAATAAAAATTCAATAGTTGTCAATTTAAAATTTGAATTAAATGCTAAAGAAAATCACATTACTTACTTGTTGCGCTTTTTTGACCCTATTTCCAACGTTAGTAAGCGCCCAACAAAAGATAGACTTGAACCTCAAAGATGTGACCTTAAAAAATGCCATAAAAGAAATAGAAAAGAAAACCAGCTACTCTTTTATGTTTGACGGTTCGTTAGACCTTACACCCAAGGTAAGTGTCGACTCTAAGAATGAGTCAGTGAATGCCATCCTGAATACCTTGTTTCGAGGAAAAGGCATTGTCTATGAGATATCCGGAAATCAGATTGTACTGAAGAAGGAAATTGTATCACAAAGTGTACCCAAATTTAAAATCTCAGGAGTTGTATCAGATACCAATAAAGAACCTTTGATAGGCGTCAGCGTCAAGATAAAGGGAACAGGCGAGGGTACGACAACCGATATGGAAGGTAAGTACACGATCAATGCACGGGAAAAAGATGCATTGGTGTACTCGTATATGGGCTACGTCACTCAGGAACGGCCTGTAGGAAGTAATAGAGTCTTCAATATTACGATGGAAGAAGACAATGTGCTGTTGGACGTCGTAGTAGTTACCGCATTAGGAATCAAGCGCTCTGAGAAAGCATTGAGCTACAATGTACAGCAGATCAAGAGTGAAGAACTCACCACAGTGAAAAGCGCCAACTTTATCAATGCCTTGAGCGGAAAGGTAGCCGGAGTACAGATCAATTCGAGTGCTGCCGGACCGGGAGCAGCCGCCAAGGTGGTTATGCGCGGAACCAAATCGATCACCCTTAGTAACAATGCCTTGTATGTGATCGACGGAGTGCCGATGAATAACTATATGGGAACATCTGTAGATCAGGGGCTTTATTCGTCGCAACCGGGTACGGAAAGTGCAGCCGATATTAACCCCGACGATATAGAAAGCATGTCGGTACTGACAGGGCCTTCGGCAGCAGCCCTTTATGGTTATGAAGGAGCTAACGGAGTGGTTCTGATTACCACCAAGAAGGGAAAAGTGGGTAAGACCACCCTCACTTACAGCAACAATACCACTTTCTCTTCGCCCATGATGATGCCCGAATTCCAGAATACGTATGGAAATGTGGGCGGTTCTGTCACAAGCTGGGGCGACAAAACCAGTCGCCGGTACGACCCGCAGAAGTTCTTTAATACAGGAACGAACGTGGCTAACACCATCTCCCTCTCTACCGGCACGCAGGCTACCCAGAACTACTTCTCCATATCTGCCAACAATGCCACAGGTATTCTCCCGAACAATGATTACGACCGCTATAACTTCACCTACCGGAACTCAACCTCCTTCCTGAACGATAAGTTCCTGCTGGATGCCGGGGTGAACTATATCGTACAGAAGAGTAAGAATATGGTTTCGCAAGGCCAGTATTTCAACCCCCTGCCTGCCTTGTATCTGTTCCCCCGTGGAGAAGACTTTGGTGAAGTGCAATTGTACGAACGTTACGATGCTACGCGGGAAGTCAACACCCAATACTGGCCCTATGGAGATCAAGGTCTCTCCTTGCAGAATCCGTACTGGGTTATGAACCGGATGAACCGCGAAAACAACCGGAAACGCTACATGCTGTCGGCCAGTCTGAAATATAATCTGACCGACTGGTTGAACATTGTTGGACGTGTCAATGTCGACAACTCCACCTATAACAACACGGATAAACGTAATGCCGGAACATTGGCCATCTTTGCCGGGAAGAAAGGACGTTACCGCATGGAGTTGCGCAACGAAGCGCAGACGTATGCCGATGTGATTGCCAATATGAACAAGCGGGTGAAAGACTTCTCTTTCTACGTCAATCTGGGTGCCTCCATCAAAGACCGTCGCATGGACAGTCACATGGTCGAAGGAGATCTGGAAAAGGTGACAAACTGGTTTACCACAGAAAATATGAACCGTGCAGTAGGCGTTTTCAAGTTGGATGACGATGGTATGAAACGCCAGACGCAATCCGTCTTCGCCAATGCCGAAGTGGGTTACAAAGACTACTTGTACCTTACGCTTACCGGGCGTAACGACTGGGATTCGGCTCTGGCATGGTCCGAATCGAAAGAAAGATCATTCTTCTACCCTTCGGTGGGATTGTCAGCTCTTGTCAGCGAGATGGTTACCCTGCCGCAATGGTTCACTTATCTGAAAGCGCGTGTGTCGTTCACCCGTGTCGGAAACTCGTATGACCCATACCTGACCCGGGAATTCTATAAATACGATGAGCAAACAGACTCGTACTCCTTGTCCAGAATCAGGCCGAATTATAACCTGAAGCCCGAAATGACCGATTCGTATGAAGCCGGATTGAATATGAAATTCTTCGATGGGGCCTTGTCGCTGGATGCTACGTACTATGTGTCCAACACCAAAAACCAGACCCACACGATTATCGAAGCTGGAGATACGTATGACGGAAGACTCGTTCAGGCCGGAAACGTGAGGAACTCAGGTATAGAGTTAGCATTGGGTTATACAAACAGTTGGAGTGACTTCTCCTGGTCAACCAATTACACATTTACCTACAATAAGAATGAAATCACCCGTTTGTTGGATAACTCCGAACAGTACAACGGTATTACCAAGTTCGACAAAGCCACCTTAGGTAGTGTGGGTTCACCGGTGGTACGAATCACCAAGGGGGGAACGATGGGCGACGTGTACATGACTTCCGATTTCAAGCGTGACAATAACGGATATATCTATCTCGACCCTGCCACGATGCTTCCCTCTATGGTTAACCTCAATCCCGATGAATATAAAAAGCTGGGGACATTGCTGCCCAAATATAATATGGGTTGGCGCAATTCATTCTCCTACAAAGGAGTAAGGTTGAATGTGTTGCTTAGCGGACGCTTCGGAGGATTGGTCGTGTCCAATACGCAGGCTGTACTCGACCGTTACGGCGTTTCGCAGAGTAGCGCCAAGCTTCGCGAAGCCGGAGGAGTGACCATTAATGGAAAGAATATTACCGCACAGGACTTCCTGAATGTAGTGGGTGGGGGGACCGGAAAGTCGAACTATTACGTGTACAAAGCCGATAACGTGCGCCTCCAGGAGGTCAGCCTTGAATATACAGTTTCCCGGAAGTGGCTGCACAATGTGGCAGATGTAACGGTTGGACTTGTGGGCAATAATCTGGCATTGCTGTATTGCAAAGCCCCCTTCGATCCGGAAGTAGTTGCATCGGCTTCCAATACCTATTATACCGGTGTGGATTACTTCATGCAACCGAGTCTGAGGAATATAGGGTTTAGTCTGAAATTACAATTCTAAAAGCGTCCATGCTATGAAACATTATAAGAAAAATACACTATGGGCTGCCTTCGTACTATCCCTGGCAGTCTTGTTTACGCCTTCGTGTACCGGGAACTTTGAAGACCTGAACCTTCATCCTGTCAACCCCACAGAAGACGATCTGACCGAAGCCGAACGGTTGGGCTCCCTGTTCTCTTCACTGATATCCACGATGCATTATGCACAGGAAAACCGGAATCAGATGGTAGACCAGATGATCGGCAATCAGTACGGAGGGTATATGGTAACGACGAACAATTGGCAAGGTACCAATTTCGGAACATTCAACCCTGCCACTGATTGGGTGGACTATCCGTTCAAGACGATCATGGTGGATTTCAACTCCAACTTCATCAAGGTGAAGAAAGTAACAGGCTCCAAAGGGTATATCTATTCCTGGGCATCGATCCTGCGGGTAGCTACCATGCTGCGTGTGACGGATATGTATGGTCCGATACCCTACTCTCAGATAGGGCTTGTCGATTCGGATGCCATAGAATATGATGATGTGCAAAAACTTTATCATACGATGATATCCGATTTAGATACCAGCATCGGTATACTTAGAAGCTATTTGGCCGAAAGTCCTTCCGAAAGTCCGCTGGCAGAGTATGATGCCGTTTATAAAGGCGACTTTGGCAAATGGCTCAAGTTTGCCAATTCCTTGAAACTCCGTATGGCTGTCCGTATTGCATTGGTCGATGGAGAGTATGCGAAGAAAACGATGGCCGAAGCCATTTCGGGCGGAGCTATCGAAGCGAATGCAGACAATGCCTTTATTCCCACCCAGGATAACCCTTATTTTAAGTCATCGCATGCCTGGGGCGACCTGGCTATAAGCGCTACTTTATCGGCGTATATGAATGGGTATGCAGATCCCCGGTGTCCGGCCTACATGACCATGGCTTCCTATCAATCCGCATACAGAGGGGTGCTTATGGGTATTCCTAATATAAATAAGAGCCGGTACTCGAATGCTTCGTATTTCTCCAAACCGGTTTTTGCTGCCAATTCTCCGCTATTGGTGTTTTGCGCTGCCGAAACGGCTTTTCTCAAAGCCGAAGCTGCTTTGAGAGGTTGGATACCGGGAGGCGATGCCGCGGCTAAGGCTTCGTACGAACAAGGTGTCCGGTTGTCTATGGAACAGTACGGAGTGTCTATTGGTGACTATCTGAGCGGAACAACTCCTCCCGATACTTATAGGGATATCTTTACTAGAGTAAACATTTCGGTGGCTACTCCGATTACTGTTTCGTGGGAAGATACCGGGGTTGGCGAGAATACCAAACTAGAGAAAATTATCACCCAGAAATGGCTGGCCAACTATACGCTTGGCTTCGAGGCCTGGTGCGACCATCGCCGTACAGGGTTCCCCCAACTTTTCCCGGCGCAAAGCAATCTCAGCTCGACCGGATTTATCGGAACGGTAACCAATACCTCTTCCCGCATGGTCAGACGCCTGCCATTCCCTCAGTCCCAATATCAGGGAAATAACGAGAATGTGCAAAAAGCAGTACAAATGTTGGGAGGAGACGATAATGCCAGTACTGATCTTTGGTGGGCAAAGAAACCATAAATGGTAATTTAAAAAGATAATAGTATGAAAATGAGTGATTTAATAAAGATATATCTATTCGCTTTCATTTCCGTCCTTTTTACCGGATGTAGCGACTGGAATGAGCTGGAGTCCGAGAATAATACGGATTTGAATGCGACAACCAAAACAGAAGCCTATTTTGCAGCACTTCGCGAGTGGAAAAAAACACCCGGACTGCCTCAGATCTTTGTGTGGTTCGATAACTGGAACGGAGTTTCGCCGACAGGAGAAAACAGTCTCCGTGGATTGCCCGACTCGGTAACCATCGCTTCCAATTGGGGAGGACATCCCAAATTTGAACTTAGCCCCGAACGTAAAGCGGATATGGAATATGTGCAGAAGGTGAAGGGAACTAAAGTTATCGTTACCTTATTCTCTGCTAAAGTAGGCGACGACATGCCTGCCGATCCTATATACGACATCGGCAATAGTTCCGACGAAAGCGTCGTGAGACCGGCCGTCCGCAAATATGCCGAAGCCATTTATGATGCAGTGGTGGCTACCGGATACGATGGATTCGATTGGGACTATGAACCTTATTATGCGGGAAATCCTACTTCCTACCTTTGGCGAAATGACGTGCAGAGCCGTTTATTTGTAGAAGAACTGGGCTATTGGTTTGGTGCCGGTTCCCAGCGAACAGATCGCGACGGTAGGAAACCTGCCAAGCCTGGTCTACTGTTTATTATTGATGGTGAAGTAGGTATTGGGAAAGGCATGGGCCAGAACTGGGAGTCACAATACGTAGATTATTTTGTGTTGCAGGCCTACGGCTCTACTACGGATGCCAACCGTACTTCCCGTGTACGAGGAGCCATTAATAATATGAAGGCGCATATTGATGCCGGAAGAATTACGGCTGAAGAGATGGTTCGCAGAACACTGCTTACCGAGAACTTTGAATCGTATGCCAATTCAGGGGGTGGGTTTCTCGGAATGTCGCAATTCATTTATGATCCGAACGGATTAAACCAGCAGATTGGTGGTTGCGGACTCTATCGTTCAGGCTTCGATTATGTGCCGAAAGGACAAGGTGATTACGATGGCTCTCCGGAGTACTACTTCTTGCGGAAAGGCATAACCAATCTTTATCGGATTTATTATGAAAGATTAAAAGCAAAGGAGTCCACTTCGGATGAATAATTTTAAAACAATCTGTTTATGAAAAAGATATATATATTGAGCCTGGTAATCGGGCTATTGGGGCTGTTGGTAACCGGATGTGAGAATGCGGAGTACGAGGTAAAAGATAACAGTATCTACCTGAGTGATGCCGCCGGATCGACCAGAGCTACCACACTGACCATGGATAATGGAGTTGATATCAACATCAATGTCCGTTTAGCAAAGAAAGCAGATCAGGATGTCGAAGTAACCATCAAACTGAATCCGACTTTGCTCGACAGTTACAATAAAGCCAATAATAGTGAGTATTACCCTGTACCTGACTTCCAGTTACCCGAAGGGGCTAAGGTAAAGATTCCCGCAGGAGAGATCGGGGCTGTTTATACGATCCGCGTCAACGACTTCAACACCGGAGGAAAACAATATGCCTTGGGTGTGGAGCTGGGAAATGTAGTAACAGGAACGGTAGAGAAATCAGCCTCGCAATCGAGCTACATTTATTTGTTGGCCAAACCGCTGAAGGTTTCTGTTCCTGTTATGAATGGCCAACGTGGTCCGGTTAATTTTGCTCCTGAAACTAAGTGGGATATAACCACCAAGCAATGGAGCCTTGAATTCTGGGCACGTATGTCCGGGTATAGCATCAACAATCAGGCTGTATTTGCTTCGGGAAGTAACGAGCATGAAATTTATATCCGTTTCGGCGATGCCAACCGGCCTTATAACTATTTGCAGATAAAAACATTGGGCGGACAGGTACAGACAGCTTCCGATCTGGAAGCGAATAAGTGGTATCATTGGGCATTTGTTTATGATGGCACTACCTTGTCTATTTTTAGAAACGGAGTAGCGGATGTTAAGTTTGATCCGCCCAGCCCGGCAGGGGGAATTGTTCGCTTTAACTATATGCAAATGATTTGCAGCATGAGTTACTTCCGCGATCAGTGTGCACTGAGTCAGGTACGTCTTTGGAAAACGGCTATCACTCCAGTGCAGATCAAGAATAACATGTATTTTTCTGTCAATCCGGCTAATCCCGATTTGATGGGATACTGGCCAATGGACGAAGGTTCGGGCAGTAAGTTTACCGATATATCGGGTAACGGACATGATGGTACTGCCACTGATGGAGTGGTACTGCGTTGGGAACCGGATGTACGGTTTGACCAGCAATAAAAAGAAAAGCCCCTGAATCTTAAAAACAGGGGCTTTTCTTTTTCGTGGTATCACCAGGAATCGAACCGGGGACACAAGGATTTTCAGTCCTTTGCTCTACCAACTGAGCTATGATACCTTTTACAAATGCGTGTGCAAAGGTAGTGATTCTTTTTAATTATGCAAATCAATAAATAGCCCGGAAACGCTGGCAGAAACATATCTCGTTTTGTATCAGCGTTTTCGGCTATCTAAATATGTCTCATTTTTTTTCTTGCAGCGGGTTCCATCCTTGAGCTTTGAGCTCGAACTCCTGTCCGTCGCGGGTGACGAGTGCATAGCCTAACTCCGGTTTTGTAATGTGCCCGATGACACGGATATCTTTCATCTCCGAAACTTTCTCGTGTTCGGAGATAGGTACGGTGAACAGCAATTCGTAGTCCTCGCCGCCATTCATGGCGCAAGTCGTAAGATTCATATTGAACTCTTCGGCCATCACGGCAGTCTGGTAGTCGATAGGGATGTGTTCTTCGTACACCCGGCAACCCATTTTGCTTTGTGTACAGATGTGCAGTAACTCCGACGAAAGACCGTCGGAAATATCGATCATCGATGTAGGAACAATGTTCGCAGCTGCCAGGCTCTCGATAATGTCCCGGCGTGCCTCGGGTTTCAACTGACGCTCGAGCAGGTATTCCTTGCCGGTAAAGTCTGGTTGAATATCCTGATCTCCCTGGAATACGGCTTTCTCCCGTTCCAATAGTTGCAGGCCCATGTACGAGCCTCCCAAGTCGCCACTGACACAAATCAGGTTGGTCTCTTGTGCGCCGTTACGGTATACTACTTTTTCTTTATCGGCTTCACCGATGCAGGTGATGCTGATGGCAAATCCGGTGAGCGAAGAAGTGGTATCTCCTCCGACGATGTCTACGTGATGCTGTGAACAAGCCAGTCGCAACCCTTCATAGAATGCTTCCAGATCTTCCACTGAGAAGCGTTTGGACAGGGCCAGTGATACGGTAATCTGTTTCGGCATTCCGTTCATCGCATAGATGTCGCTGAAGTTCACCATGGCCGATTTGTAGCCGAGATGCTTCAGTGGAACGTACGTCAGGTCGAAGTGTACCCCTTCCATCAGCAGATCGGTGGTGACCAGTACTTGCTTGCCGGGGTAGGAGAGTACGGCTGCATCGTCGCCTACTCCGTAGAGGGACGAGTCGTTTTCGAGTTTTATCCCCTCGGTAAGGTGCCGTATCAGGCCAAACTCACCCAGGGTACTTATTTCGGTTCTCATCGGTTATGCCCGGTTTATCAGTTCGCGCATGATGGTGGTCATCTTGGGTTGCGCAGCGTCAGCAGCTATCTGAACATCTTCATGCGATACTTCTACGATTTTGCCTTCCACGCCCAGGTCGGTTACAACCGAGATGCCGAATACCTGTATTTTGCAATGATTGGCTACAATAACTTCCGGCACGGTAGACATACCTACGGCATCGGCGCCCAGGATGTGGAACATTTTGTACTCCGACGGAGTTTCGAATGTGGGACCTTGTGTGCCGAGGTAGACACCTTGTTGCACTTTAATTCCTTTTTCTTTGGCGATGACCAATGCTTTGGCTATCAGTTCTTTGCTATATGCTTCGCTCATGTCGGGGAAGCGGTCGCCATACAAGTTCTTGCCACGCAGCGGATGCTCGGGGAAGTGGTTGATGTGATCGGTGATGATCATCAGGTCGCCGATTTCGAAATCAGGATTGGTGCCTCCACTTGCATTCGAAACAAACAAGGTGTTGATACCCAGTTCCTTCATGACGCGTACCGGAAAAGTTACTTCTTTCATAGAGTATCCTTCATAGTAATGGAAGCGACCTTGCATTGCCATGATATCTTTGTCGCCCAGTTTGCCGAAGATCAGTTTGCCGCTATGTCCTTCCACGGTCGATACCGGGAAATTAGGGATCTCTTCGTACTTGATTTCGTACTTTTCGGTAATTTCGTTTACCAGGCTGCCCAGTCCGGTACCCAGGATAATGGCTGTTTCGGGGGCAGTGTGCATTCTTCCTCTAAGAAAGTCCGCGGTTTCTTTTATTCTCTCTAACATAGTCAATGATACGTTTATTAAAGTTTGCTTGTTGGTTCTGTAAGAATTCTATCTCAACGGGTAGTGTAAACAGGTGCTGTTTCAGTTCCTTGCTCATGCCCGGATGTTGTAAGAGCCGTGTGGCATCTTTCTCTGTGGTGACAATTAGCTTTCGGGACCCTTTCAGTTGCTCGAATCGCGTGGCAATCAATTTCAGGTCCTTCGTACTGAAGTCGTGGTGATCGGAAAATGTCATCAAGTCGATGTGCTGGGTATGCTTTTTCAACTCGTTTACAAGTGGAGCGGGTGAGGCAATACCTGTGAGCAACAATACTTGTTCGTCTTGTTTCAGTGAGGCTAACTTGCGACTGGTGTTACCTGTTTGCGCGAATACCGGCGTCAGCTCACCATACACAAAGGTAGAAAAATAAATTTCCTGATAAGGAAAAAGAGCCAGCTTTTTGGTGATGATATTATAGGTGATTGGTTTCATGTCGTGCGGACATTTGGTCACGATCACGATGTGTGCCCGTTTCTTTCCAGTTGCCGGTTCGCGCAGCCGGCCTGCAGGCATCAATGCGTCATCGCTGAAGAGCCGGTGGTAGTCGGTCAGCAGTATGTTGATTCCGGCTTTTACGTAGCGGTGTTGAAAGGCATCGTCCAGCAGTATCACCCCTACTTCGGGTTGCTTCAATGCCATTAGCTGTTCGATTCCGTGGCATCGGTCCTCGTCTACGGCTACCCGTACGCCGGGGAACTTCGATTGTATCTGGAATGGCTCATCGCCTATGCGTTGTGCTGTGCATCGGGCATCCGAGAGAATATATCCTTTGGAGTGGCGTTTATATCCCCGGCTTAATGTAGCTACCTGATGGCGTTTTTGTAGTAACTTTATCAAGTATTCCGTGTGTGGTGTCTTCCCGGTTCCGCCTACGGCAATGTTACCAATGCATATCACAGGAATGTCAAAACTCTTCGACCGGAGAATTCCCCAGTCGAAGAGCTTGTTTCGTAGGCTCACCCCTGCTCCATAGAGCCACGAAGCAGGGTAAAGCCATTTGCATATCTTGATAAAGTGTTCCTCCATTCAGCTATTTCATATTCAGGTAGAACGGCAAGCGCGCCTGAATCATCGTTTCCTTATTCATGTTTTTCAGGTTGCTGAGGTCTTTGTAATATTCACCGAATTCGCCTAATTCGCTTTGTATCATCCGGCTCTTGATGTAATTGCCTTGATCTGTGGAGAAGAGATTCTCGAAGAACGTTTTTTTAGCGGGATACGATACTACCGAATATCCTGTTACATCTGCTTTCTGAATAGCGATCTCTAAAGCCGTGTCAAGTCCCCCCAGGACATCGACGAGTCCCAGCTCCTTCGCTCTGACTCCTGTCCATACGCGTCCTTCGGCTATTTTCTTGATCTCTTCGACCGTCATGCCACGTCCTTCGGCACAACGTCCCACGAAGATCTCGTACTGATCGTTCACCATTTGTTGCAGCAATCCCTGTTCATCGTTGTTCAAGGCGCGGGTGATGGTGCCGAAGTCGGAGTATTTGTTGGTTTTTACTACGTCGAAGCTCACGCCGATCTTATTCATCAGTCCGGCTGTGTTAGGGATCATGCCGAATACGCCAATCGAGCCGGTCAGTGTGGTTGGTTCGGCTACAATTGTATCGGCGTTACAGGAAATATAATAACCGCCCGAAGCCGCATATGATCCCATCGATACGATGACCGGTTTTTTAGCTTTCATGTCTTCAATGGCTTTCCATATTTGTTCCGATCCGTAAGCGCTTCCTCCCGGAGAATTTACGCGAAGTACCACTGCTTTCACATCGTCGTCGTCTTTCAGGTCGCGCAGGTCGCGTATCACATCACTCGAGATGATACCTTCTTCACTCGATGTTCCGGGCATGTCGATGTCTCCAAAGGCATAATATACAGCGATGATGTTACCGCTTTTGTCTTTTGGTACACTCTTCTTCACGTTCACCATGTCGTTGAGTCCCAATACCGGCATCCGGTCGTCCTCCTTGAGGTTGGCCATCTTTTTCAGGTAGCTGCGTACATCGTTTCTGTATATTAGCGTATCTACCAGTCCGCATTTGAGGGTTTCGTCGGCGGGCAACATCATCAACATACGGTCGGCATAGGCGTTCAGTGAGTCGACGGTGAGGTTGCGCGATTTAGATACGTCGGCCAGGATCTCTCCCCATATGTCGCCGATGTATTGAGTGATTTGCTCGCGATTGGCATCGCTCATTTCCGTTGCGATGAATGGTTCCACGGCCGATTTGTAGGTTCCCACTTTGAATATCTGCATGTCGATGCCGAGTTTGCCCAACAGGTCTTTGTAGAATACCGGCGTAGATGCCATACCTCTCCACTCAACCATTCCTTTGGGGTTGAGCAATACCTTATCGGCTACGCTCGACAAGTAATACAATCCTTGTGTATATTGGTCGCCGTATGCCACGATGAACTTTCCGCTTTCTTTGAAATCGGCCAGTGCATTGCGAATCTCGAGCAGATCGGCT
The DNA here is from genome assembly GCA_031554665.1 of Bacteroides sp. GTDB lineage: Bacteria > Bacteroidota > Bacteroidia > Bacteroidales > Bacteroidaceae > Bacteroides. The sequence goes on from JAVBVA010000047.1 coordinate 45,595, forward strand.
GTTGAGGCGGCAAGATAGCCGGCCTGGATATAGATACCTTTGATGTTTTCGTTCTCTTTAGCTTTTTGAATGGATGCCAGGACATCGTCCAATCCATACGTTGTGTAGTCGCTACCCCAAAATTGTTCAAAGGGATTGTCCTGGCTACGTTCGAGCAAGGCTCCTTCCAGGTCGAGCATTACGATGGAATTCTTTCGTACTGTTGTTTCCGTTTCCGAGGCCGATACCATTCCGAAGAGGGTAACAATTCCAATGATGAAAAATACGACACTTGACAGGATGATACCCGCAACCGTGGCAAACATGAATTTAAAAAAATCTTTCATTGCAATTTATTGTTTTTAATGCCAACTTCTTTCAAAAAGTTAACAAAGGTAATTAATAGATTTGATATTTACCTAATATGTCGTTAGGATTTTTGTTTTGTCACAGTGGGAGAGAGCTTTTTTGCTTTGATTATTCATTTTCTATTGTCGCATTTACAATTTGAACCTCTTTTCTTTCCTGTGATGAAAAAGTGATTTTATCCGTCACGTCGTCACGGTTTGGCTGTTTACTGTTTGGTTGTCAGCTGAATAGTTCGTGACGAATGGCTGATTTATTCGCCATTCATTCGTCACTTTTGGATGGATTCGTCACGCAGGGTGTTGAGGTGGTTGTTGGTCAGTATGTCTTATACTAGAATAGGTTGACACTATTTTGTTCTTAATTGTTCTATAAAAAATTTATTCTTATGGCAAGATCAAAACGTCAGACCTATGATGAGCTTTTTAAGCTCGAAGTTTTGCGAGACTATTACTCGAGTGG
>JAVBVA010000088.1:0-27107 GCA_031554665.1 Bacteroides sp.
ATACGCTAACAAATACTATCATTTTGCTATTGAAAGCAAAATTAGTTATTTGAAATGTACACGTAAGAAATTTGCTCATTAAGTACTGTATTATAAATAGTTACACGGATTGTTAACCGTTTTTAGTGGACACTAGTGATATAAGATATATTGTAAATAGAATTATGACAATAATACCACCAACAAGTCCCTGTTCTATAAAAACATGAAGAAACTCATTGTATGGGTATGCTACATTGTCTGCCACTTTTGCAAAGTCAGAGGAAGGATGCTGTTCAAAATACTTGGCTTGATACAATATATATTCTTTTTTGAATGCAGCTACTCCATGACCCAAAACTGGTTTGTCGCATATCATATCCGAAGATACACGCCAGACAAGTAACCGGGCGTTAGCCGACCCTTCACGGTATTGGAAAAGAACGACTCCAATACTAGCAATGAACAAGCTGATTGTAAGTATACTTGTAATAGAGTGTTTTTTAACGAGTTTTTTTATAGGTGCTGAATAAAAGAATATCAATCCGATGATTAATGCGACTACACTAGCCCGTGAGTCTGCCAGGTAAATAGAAAACAAAATAAGGGAAGAAGCACCTGCGAACATTACTCGGGTTAACTTCACCTTTTGAGATCCATCAGCAAACATGCACAATAAAATGAGTAATGCTATTGATTGGTATCCTCCTAACTGCCCCGGATTTCCAAAAGTACCTGTGATTCCGAACACATGGTGATTGCTCTCTATAAGCCCCATCCACTGGCTGATGGCTATCATTCCTTGAATAATTCCAGACAAGACAATGGCATATAAAACAACTTCCTTATGATCTATACTGCGTAGTAGTGTGTAAACAAACAATAACGAAGCCCATTGGTAAATTAAGAAAATATTGCTGTAAGATTCATTGGTAAGTAGTAAATTCAAAATAATAGCCAGTAGAAACACGGCAATGCTAACATCTCCCCATGTTATAGTATATGTTCTTTCCCTCTTATATTGCACCAAGCAATTGCAGCAAATAGCCACTCCAAAACTAATCAACACTATCAACACCAGTTCTTGCTTAATAAAGACCCCGTTAAGAGTCCCCCATAAAAGGGGGATGCTTATAAGTATGATACTGACGATAGTTGTTGGAATATAATGCATGATACAATACTAATCTTATATGTGTCAGAAGACTATAAAAATTTATTTATCTTTTTGCCCGTTTTGTTCTTTTTGCTTTTTTGCATAATCTAATATCATCTCGTCTGTAAGAGGAACGAAATTCTCAATCGGAGTAAGGTCAATAAATGAGGGAACTTCCGAACTCCTTGTCTGAGTATCTTTATTATACTTATCATAATAAATACTTTTGCGACCAATCGGTACTATAACATTTTTTATTTTCAAGTCTTTTATTCGCTCATAGTTAGCAGACCAGCTTCGAGAGAGTCCTTTTAACAAGTCTTCTTGAATTAGATTCTCCCAAGAGACACAAATAGCATTATCATCTAATTCTTTATCAATCAGATACCTAAATCTTGAGTATGGATATATACTTAAATATATTCCGCTAATTTTACCAGTGTTGTAATCAAAAGAGTAATAGTAATGCTTTATAGCAAGCCCTAGATCTTTCGTCACCTCTTTCAATGTTTTACCTTTGTAAGAAACCCCATTTTCCATAAAATTATGGACAATAAATGCTGTTGTATCATTTTTGAATGACGCTAAAGAATTATACTGCGCCTAAATAGACAATACAGTAAAAACAGAAATAAGTGTCAATGACATTTTTTCATTATTCACATTTTTTAGGAATATATTGCTATTGTATTATAAGACAAACACAATGCAAAATGATATAGACAGTTTTCATATTTATCAATTTGTATGGCTTAAATATGCGCATAACTTAAATTGAGAATTCGCCTTGCCAATATAGGCAAGGCGAATTAGAGTATCCTTAGTACGGGATATACTTATTTCAATAATAAGTCCTTCCAAGCATACTAAAGAAGACTATAAAAACTTATTTATCTTTTTGGCTGTTTTGTTCTTTTTGTTTTTTTGCATAATCTAATATCATCTCGTCTGTAAGAGGAACGAAATTCTCAACTGGAGTAAGGTTAATAAATGAGGGAACTTCCGAACTCCTTGTCTGAGTATCTTTATTATACTTATCATAATAAATACTTTTGCGACCAATCGGTACTATAACATTTTTTATTTTCAAGTCTTTTATTCTCTCATAGACAGCAGGCCAGTTTCGATAGAGCCCTTTTATCAAGTCTTCTTGAACTAAATTTTCCCAAGTGATACAAATGGCATTATTATCCAAATCTTTTTGAATCAGATACCTTGATTTTGCTTCTGGATATATGCTTATATATACTCCATCAAGTTTACCAGTGCTGTAATCAAATGAGTAATAGTAATGCTTTATAGCAAGCCCTAGATCTTTCGTCACTTCTTTCAATGTTTTACCTTTGTAAGAAGCCCCATTTTCCATAAAATTATGGACAATAAATGCTGTTGTATCATTTTTGAATGATGCTAAAGATTTAAACTGCGCCTGAATTGACAGTACAGTAAAAACAGAAATAAGTGTCAATAATATTTTTTTCATTATTCGCATTTTTTAGGGGTAAAATTATTGTTTGTTTCATTTTGAGATGTTTCCATTTCTTTAAAAGCATTTTCAGATGCACTCTTTTTGGCTACATTAATCCCTGTATTATATTTATCAAGCATATAAGTCATTGCAAAGTCGAAACTATCTTGTTTTGAATACCCCTGTGAGGATAGATTGTTTTGAATATCTTTAAATTCATTTGCCATTTGAGTATTCGAAAAAAAGTTATCTGATCCATAGTTAAACATGGCACTATTATTGCGATAAAAGGCCGCAGCAGTAGCTTTATTAATGGAAACAAGATATTCACTACCATCATGCGCAAATATAATAATACCACGCAGGTTGAAGCCACTACCATAACTATTGTAAAAATAGTTATTTGCTTGTAGCAAAACTTGGATATCTGGTACTGAAGGCCCTGTGTACCCACCTCCGCCACCATTGTGCGTATGAAGGGAATATACTGTAGATTGTGATAACTCGATAAATGAATTAGAACTGGTTCCACTTTCTAAATTTGTCATAGAGAAAGTATTAGAAGAGTAATTGATATTTGCCCCCCATTCTCTTGTCGTATCATAGATTTTGTTTCTTAAATTATCTACTCCTGATACATTACTCATAGTATTATTAGCCAAATTTGATTTGGCTTCACCGTCATTACAATTTTCTTTAGGCTCAGGTTCTTTAGGCTCAGGAGTATTACTATTATTATTCTGATTACCACTATCTGAATTATCAGGATAATCATTATCCCAGTAATCATCATCGTCATAATCATAATCCGGCTCATAAGGAGGATAAGGATCTCTCCACCAATCATCATCAAGCCCCCAATCGTAAGGTTCATCCGGGGTAATAATAACTTCATCAAGCCAGTTATCATCCTCGATGCCACGTGTTATAGCATGCGTTCTTTGGATGAAGGTGATACCATTTAAAGCCTTTGATATCTTATTAGCATTGGACATAAGCTTTTTTTCAGGACAGGCGAGACTCGCACTGGCAACCTGTTCGCCATTCCGTATGATATTTACGCTAACAACTTTTCCTTCAGTCATAGTGGTATAAACTTCCTTTCCTGTAAAGTCCAAACGATTACCGTAAGCGGCATACGATTCGGCCTTAAAATTTTTGTTGGCTTTGTAATATGCCCTATCAGGAATCAAAGTTACAAAATATCCTCCAAACTTCTCTGTTTCTTTGTCTTTGATAATAATAAACTTTTGCCAAGCCTTTACTGTGTAATCAACTGCCTCGCTGGATTTATCCAGCCTTTTCCTTTTGGCTTTGAACCAGAACTGTGAGTTAAAAGATACACTTGTGATAACTGACGTTTCCGTTTCGACTACCTTGGCTGTTGCCCAAGTGGGACTAAGAATTCCGGGGTATAACCTTACCTGTTGGCCGCCCCCCGGCATAGACGGCACCACGTCATTCTCAAAATAATCACGGGCTTCCAGTACCTTCGCCATGTCGGCAGCAGAGATTTCAGCATCTTGTTCCTGCTGGCATGAGCACACAATTGATAGCATTCCAATGAACGTTAGAATTGTCTTAAAAAAATTCATCTTTTCGTTGTTTCGCATGTTTTTAAACAGTTAGTAATTAATTGAATATAAGATATTTATCAGTATTGATAAAATATTGCTTTGCATCTTTATAGTAAAAAGGAAGTTCTTCACGACCGTGTGATAAATTTTTCAGCCAATAGATTGTATTTGCAGGCACATCCTCGAATTCTAGGTAATTCTTTTCAGCAATTATCTCACTATGGAAAATCCACTTGCCGTCATAGTACCACAATGTGTACAAGTCTCCAGGTACAATCCCGTTATTGGCATTGCGAGGTGCGAATCTGACCTCAGTTATCTGAATAGCCTTACCGAAGTCCATTCCTACCTGAGTAGAGCCTACATACGTTTCCATGTTGTCATCAAAAGCATGTTCAGGGCTTCTTCCCGTTTTCAGGGGAGTGCCAACATACTTATGTATGTCAAGAGTCTTCTCCTCTGCCTGTGTTTTTGAGAATATAGGTAGGGCAGTGGGTTTCTTTCTTTCATGGCTATTAGTAATTGGTCCGAGAAACTCTACATGTGCAAGATTCAATGGTTCTTTGCTAACCCACTTATAGAATCTGTATTTTTTATTGTTTTGAAGTTTTATTTCCTGTAAGTAAGGATCGGGAACCTGATTGACAACGTACAGCGTATCAAATCCCTTACTTTCCTGATTACTACCTAAAATAAGCGCTCCTTGTAGTTTACTTTGCGAAGCCTTCAAAGACCTTTTTCCCGGATATTTTCTTAGTAGAATCATGTTTTGCTTATTATTGACCTCCGACTTGATTGCCATATATTTCAGCCTATATCCTGCTTCGGTATGATTATTAAAATGTATTTTCCCATGTATGATACTGATATCAGGAGTTTTTGACTTGTCTTTCTGGTAAAATGTTCCCATATCCGCATCGGATATACTATCATTGGAATGAATGATAAAAGGAGCACCGAATGGCATCATATCATCACCTTCATAATAGGCTGGGAAAAATAGTACATTTACAGGCACTTGTTCGTAAATAATTTCCTGCTTTTTACTGTCTATTTTGCCCCAGCCTACCGGAGTTAGGCCATTCTCATTATTGCTAAAAAAACACAGATATGCCAATTGGTTACCAGTAGACGCAGTAAATGGTAATCTCAATGTGACTGATTGGTGATACCTGCATGTTTGATCGGATAGAAGTGGAGAAGATAGTTCCTCCGGTGTGTATTCACTGTTGGCTTTCAGAAAATAAGGGGTATTGGCATTCGCCCCAAATGTTTTACGATACACCTTACCTGCATATTTTAAATCACTTGCCCAATCTTCTTTTATATTATTATCGGGTGGAGTGTAAGGTAAGAAGAAGCCAGTGGAATCCGGTGATGCACACCAAAAATGACTTTTATCTCTATCTTGCCACTTAACTGTGTATTCATATACTGTAGGGATACCCCATGCTCTAAAAAGATTGGTAGTCCAGGAAGAGATATTGTGACAATCATTCTTAAACTTTCGTAACAGGAGGTCATAAACTCCTACATGCTCTGTAGGAATTGTGAAATGATTCAGCCATCTGCATCTGTCTACATATACCATGTATTTTTCTATGCAGGAATATACATCTTCTACATCATCACTTAGTACCTTAGGCCCAAACATTTTAGTAAGTTCGGAACGTTTGTACAATATTGGCTCATCCGTGGTCCGATAAGGTAATATAGTCTCTAAGAATACTTCATAATCAATACCCTTTGCATAAGGGCTGGTTTTCCATACATGAAAAGCCGATTCTATATTATCTATGAGAAAGTTTGCGTCTACATTGGTCAGATCTGACTGAAAAACAGAATTTCTGATTAATCTCGGCAAGTGAGAATATTGGTTTGCAAGTTCATTTCGCAGACTGTCATATTGAGTGGACTTGAATGATAATGCCTCTTTTGCAGACATATCTCCAAAGAGTTCATAAAAAATAGAATCTATCTTTGTAAAGTATGATAAGTGTGCTGTGTCTATTTGCAGAGAAGTAGTATTCCCATGGTATTTCATATTAGATATCAAATAGCATACAGCTTTGTATTTTTCTTTATCACCTTTTTGATAGTATTCTAATACATACTCCAATTCCTTTCTGTTATCACCAGCTTGTTCCAGAGAGGTTAAGACATCTCTAGAATATTTGCTACAAGAAGTAAGTAATGCAATGAGTAAGAGGAGCAGGAGTTCTGTTTTGATGTTTTTCTTTTTCATTAATGTATATATTGTATTTCTTCTTTGAAAAAAAGGTACAACAATTTCCTGCATCATATCAAATGGTATGATGTACAACTTGGATCCTAAAAAGAATTTGATTAACCTATTTCACAAAACTTCCCCAATAAATTTGAGAGTTGGGTAGAGTCAATTGTATTTTATACACGCCTGCTTCTTCTCCCATCAAACTTATTCCCAGACTTTGAACAGAATTATGAATACAAGAATACAAAACTTCACCAGTAAGAGCATTAGTCAGAGCAATACTGATGTCACCTATATTATAAAGAAAGTCAATACGAAGACTTTCATCATATATAAATGCTTTTACAGGAAATTCAATAACTCCACGAGTAATGGTTCCCGGATCTTGAGTCTGTCCGGCTTGAAATGGAATTTCTTCCTGAGCAATGGCAGATGAGAAAGTTATAACCTGCACAAGTAATAATAGTAATAATAGTTTCTTCATGTGTACAATATTTTAAAATTGATAAAAACTGCTTATTTTCTTGTGCAAAAATAAGCAGTTTTACCACAACTATTTGTGTAGGTTTTCGTTAAATAATAAAATCATATCACACTGTATATCAGGCGATAAAGAACAAACAGGGAAGAATTCTGTGGAGCTACTCCCCACAAATCCCTAAAAGTTCTGTATAAACTTGTCAAAATCAGTAGTAGTAAGTTCAGGATCTATTTTCTCTACAAGCAAGACTCTTCTTTTATATATAGCATTGACACTACACCTTAGCAAAGGCGCAATATCAGCATATTTGTATCCGCACTTTACCAAACAACAGAACTCAATATCACTCTTTCGCAATAATGGATATTGCTCACTCAAGCGAACAACAAATAAATCAAAAATCCTATCCACCTCATTCCTTAGTTCAATCCAAACTTCTTCAGAAAGTACTTTCTGAGAATCAATATTCTCTTTATTCCAGTTTATCAGCTCTGTAATCATTTTATTAACGGAAGAATTTACCCAAATAATTTCTATTAAACGACTCCGTTTATTCAGCAGTTGCTCCAACAGTATATTTACTTGTTGCTTTGAGTCTTCATGTTCACTGTTCATTCTCCTCAGATGCGCTATTTCCGCATCTTTGATTTTCAGTTCTTTAATGATTTTCTCCTCTCTTCTCTTAACTCGTTTTCGTTCTCTTCTTACTTTATTGCGATATACTTTTTGCTTATAAATAAATCCTGCTATGACAAGTAATAGTAATGCACATAAGGAGAAAATATAATATCTATACTGAGACACAAATTGCTGATGTTTATTGGTAACATGCTTTATCTCTGTATCTTTTACTACAGAAAGAACCTCTGCAGGCTTTTCTAATGACCTGGCAGAATCCATATAACAGGAAGAATATTTGCGATACAGCAAAGCCTCTTCGATCTTCTTTTGTTCCTGCGCGATATTGGAGAGCCGTAAATAAGCTCCTGATCTGGTATAGAAGTCTTTGGAATGCAAACTTCTATATAAATAGAAGACAGCAGAATCATATTCAGTAGCTTTATAATATGCATCACCCAATTTTAAATAGTGACTGTAGAGTGCAGTCGTATCAGTTTGTAACTTCATAGCTAGTTTTGCAAATAATATTGCATCCTGCGGTCTGTTCATTCGGCTATACAGAGTACTCAAAGAAGAATAAATACTTTCTTTTACAGGATTATTACCTGCAGATCTTATTTTAAGGGCCTCTTTTAGCTTTTGTTCTGCTTCGCTATAAAAGCCTGTGCCTTTTGCTATGTTTATATTACCCTGCATGATATACATGGAAATCAAGCGGGCCGAATCACCATATTGTTTCGCTGTTTTTATAGCCTCTGCATAAAGAGAATCTGCCTTATCATACATCCCTTCATTATAGAATATCTTCCCAAGATTACTGTATAACAAAATAAGTATATCTCCGTCATTGTGATCTGACAATAGTAAGGCAGTTGTGAATTCGTGCGCAGATCCTTTGGAGTTTCCCATGTCTTGACACACACGTCCCCAATAATAATGAGCTTTAGCAGCCAGAAACTTATCTCGATTAGAGTCATAATAAGCAACTGCCATACGAATCAATGAATCGCTGGTATGAGTAATATAGTTTTTATCTCTTGCTTGTGTTAACAGCAATGCGTATTTTGCTTGATCAGCCGGTGTGGGTAATTTATCTAAAGACATATTTTCCAGAAGGAATAAAGCGCTATCCGGACGTAACTTCATCAAGGAGTCGGCTGCCTGTAATAAAGTTTCCTGCTCATGGAAAGAATAACATGCCTGTATAAATAGCATAACAAAAAGTATAAATATACTATTTGGAATAAAACAGGTTTGTTTATGATTTGCAGTCATTGTAATATGTTTGTATTGTACTGGACTTTATTGTAGCAAAAGTAATACAATAAAATTAAAATTGCAACTATTTTTCAGAGGGACAATCAACGGTTTTCACACTCATTGAAGAGAGTGCGCATCCTGCGATTTTTTATGACTATTTATTGAACCGACGTAAACTTGTGTTGGTCGTAGAGCAAGCTTGTGATACTCTACGGCCAAGGTTATGACGCTCTACGACCATCGATGTACGAGATGTACATCTGGAGCAGCACGAGATGTACATCTGGTACTGTATGAGATGTACATCTCGTACATCGATCCTCGTAGACCTAAGCTGCCTACCTCGTAGAGTAAGGGTGGTTTGCTCTACGAGGAAAGGTAGTTCGCTCACCGAGTAAAACTATTTTGCTTCCATTATTTCAGTTCTGAATGACTGAATTCCAACAATAGACAAAGTAAACAAACCTCTACCAAGACAAAAATCACTACATCAACAACTCTTTTTCGCAAAAAAGAAAACAACGTTTAAAACATATTTAAAATTCTAATTATCAACCATATATAAAACCACTGAGAAAGTGCTGATGTAGTCAAAACCACTTTCATGTAGTAGCCGTGTAGTATTAAAAAGTATTGCACATGTCTAACAAAGCTATATTTTCGCTCATCGAACAATCGAAACAATCTTTTATAACTAATAATATGATGAGCAAAAAAACAATCTTATTTATCCTCGGATGTTACATGTCCATTTTCACCGCCTGTGGAAAAGAGGATACTAACTCACCCACTCCCACACCGGGAAACGAAGAAGAAGTTACCAAAAAGGAAGCTACTCTTTATATTAGTACAACCACCCGCACATACGACCTGAGTAAGAAACAGGCAGAAGTGAGCTCAAAGCTGAGCATGTCACCCTATACAGTTACGTTAAATCCTTCTACGCGCTATCAGGAAATGGATGGATTCGGTGCTGCCGTTACCGGTTCTTCTTCATATAATCTTTTATTAATGAAGCCGGAAAACCGCACGAAGTTCCTAAAAGAAACATTCTCACACGAAGAGGGGCTCGGTTTCAGCTACATCCGTATTGCTATCGGATGTTCGGACTTCTCCCTGAGCGAATACACCTGCTGCGATACTCCGGGTATCGAGAACTTTGCCCTGCAAAGCGAAGAAAAGAATTACGTGATTCCTATCCTCAAAGAAATCCTGGCCATCAATCCTACCATTAAAATATTGGGATCGCCCTGGACATGTCCGAAATGGATGAAGGTGAACAACCTGACAGAGAAAAAAGCATTCGACTCTTGGACAAGCGGACAGTTGAATCCCATTTATTATCAGGATTATGCTACTTACTTCGTGAAGTGGATTCAGGCGTTCGAGAAAGAAGGTATCAATATCTATGGTATCACTCCGCAAAACGAACCGCTGAACCGTGGTAACTCGGCCTCCCTGTTCATGGGTTGGGAAGAAGAAAAAGAATTCATCAAGACCGCACTCGGCCCCCAGATGAAAGCTGCCGGACTCAAAGCCAAGATTTATGCTTTCGACCATAATTACAACTACGACAACATGGCCGCCCAGCAGGGATATCCCTTGAATATTTACAACGACAGCGAAGCAGCCCAATACATCGCCGGAGCCGCTTACCACAACTACGGTGGAAACCGGAACGAACTGCTCAACATTCAGGCGCAACGTCCCGAGAAGGAACTGATCTTCACCGAAACATCCATAGGCACCTGGAACGACGGTCGCAACCTGTCGAAACGTCTGCTGGCCGACATGGAAGATGTAGCGCTCGGAACTGTGAACAACTGGTGCAAAGGCGTCATCGTATGGAACCTGATGCTGGACAACGACCGCGGCCCGTGGCGCGAAGGCGGATGCAAAACGTGCTACGGAGCAGTCGACATCAATTATGACTACGCCACCATCACACGCAACTCGCACTATTACATCATCGGTCATCTGTCGTCGGTTGTAAAACCCGGAGCCGTACGCATCGGCACTACCGGCTATGCCGAGTCGGATGTGATGTACAGTGCATTCGAGAACACCGATGGAACGTATGCTTTCGTTATCATCAACAAGAGTACGACTGAAAAGGCCATCAGTATCAACGAAGGCAAACAAAGTATCAGCTACAAGCTGCCATCTTGGTCCATCGTCTCTTTCCAATGGAAAAAATAATAACACTTTAATATCATTCAATTTATTAATTCTTTTAATCTTAATAGTATGAGAAGACAATTCTTACTATGTCTGATGATGGCCACCGCATTGATAGGAGTCACATCATGTAACGAAAAGGCTGATGAATACGATGATTCGGGCAGTAGCTCCATCCTCTCGTTTACCGGTCCCGACACAGCCTTTATGGGCGACAGTATCACATTCAGTTTTGAGCTTTCCAGCACAGTGGTACGTGCTAACCAAGCTAAGGTGCAATTGTTCTTTGGCGAAACAATGGTTTCGGAAAGAATGATGACCACACCCGAAAACGGGAAGTACACGGGTAAAATCCTGATTCCGTTCATGAAGAATGTGGTCGATGGTGAAGTAACTGTAAGACTGCGCATACAGAACGAACGTTTTGCCAACGCAGTTATGGACAGAAAAATTCAGATCACCCGTCCGCAATTCAGTAAGTTGACATTGAAAGATTCGGAAGGAAGATCACTGGATATGATGCCTGTAGCAGGTAAACCTCACACGTATGCTGTGACAGCTTATTTCCCCAGTGAAATGTATGCAGTTATCGAAACTCCCAAGTATGGTGAACATGGTAATGCGATGACTTTCGGTGATGTCGATGGTAAGATCAGCAACGGATCTACTACAGATATTAACTTCTCGGCTGCTCTTGATGAAAACTACGAAGTAACCTTCAACACATTGACTTATGAAGGAACGCCATTTGTTCCGTTTGCTGTGAATGGAATCGAATTCACCAAGGTGAACGATACCAACTACAAGGTAGAAACAAACTTTACAAAAGGGCAAACGATCAATATTACCGGTCTGAAATTAGACTATCCTAATTACTGGGTCAACCCTGCTTTCTTTGATATAATAAAAGATACCAATGGTAAACTCTTGCGCTTCCGTGGTAGAGATGGTAAATATCGTCTAACTGTAGATAAGGGATTGAAGTATTTCAAAGTAGATGTTATGAACGGTAACGACTTGGCAGACTTATCGAAAGGACATGATGTTGTTTGGTGTATTGGTAATACAGGTATCGGGCAACCTACTTATGAGAAGAACAATATTAACTGGTCGACCGGTGATAAAGTAATCTGCTTGGCTCCTCTTGGTAACGGCATACATGAATTAGTTCTTCAAGCAGGTGTTTCTCTCAATACAAGCAGTATTGACTTCAAGTTCTTCTTCCAAAGAGGATGGGGCTCTGAATTCACTTATTCTACATATGCGGTCAACACCTCTACATGGTTTTACGCTAACAATAGCGACGGCAATCTTAAGTTAGTCAAGGACATGACACTAAAATCAGGAAAATACTATGTGATTACTTTGGATATTTCTGCTGGTGCCAATAAAGCCAAATTGTCTTCCAAAGAAGTAACTGAATTCCCAGAAGTAGACTAACCCCCAAGTTTTACAAATTAACAAACAGTTTATGAAAAATAAAAATATAATCAATTGCTGCGCAGCTTTGTTTGCCCTATCAATGGCATGGCAACCCGAAACAGCAATGGCCGAGCCAACCAACGCTTCCGTAGCAGGTGTTCAGGCAGTGATGCAAAAAGGAAACCAGAGAACCATCGGTGGTTTGATTACCGACCAGAATGGTGAACCCATTATCGGTGCAACGGTTTTGGTCAAAGGCGCCAGCACCTCACGTGGTGTGGTTACCGACTTAGACGGAAAGTTCTCTATTTCAGTAGCCGATGGCGAAGAAATTGAAGTACGCTACATTGGCTACGTAACGACTACCCGCCCCATCAAGAAAGAAACAAGAGCGCTCAATATCCGTATGGAAGCCGACGCTATCAGCTTGGACGACGTGGTGGTAATCGGTTACGGTCAGCAGAAGAAAGAGAGCGTTGTAAGCTCCATGACTTCCATCGGCCCGGCTGAACTCAGCGTAAAGTCAAGAAGTTTGGCTAACAACATCGCCGGTAAGGTATCCGGTTTGATCGCCGTTCAACGTTCGGGTGAACCGGGTTGGGACGATGCTCAGTTCTGGATCCGTGGTGTGAGCTCGTATGCCGGTGGAACAAGCCCGTTGGTATTGGTCGACGGAGTTCCCCGTAAGATGAACGACATCGATGTGGACGAAATCGAAACATTTACCGTATTGAAAGATGCTGCCGCTACCGCCGTTTATGGTGCCGAAGGTGCGAATGGTGTTGTACTGATCACTTCCAAACGTGGTAAATCGCAAAAGACAGTGGTAAACATGTCGGCCGAATATGGTGTGGCTACTCCGCTGCGTGTACCCAACCTGATGGACTCGTACAACTTCCTCAGCCTTTTCAACGAAGCTGCCTGGAATGACGCCGGTAACCCGCAAGTAAACTTTATCTCTCCCGTATCGGATGAGACTCTGGAAAAATACCGTACCGGAGTAGACCGCGACCTCTATCCCAGCACCGACTGGATGGATATGCTGAGAGATCACACAGACAACCAACGCTATACGATCAACTTCCGTGGAGGTAGCGAGAAAGTACGCTTCTTCGTATCGGGCGCTTACTATACCGAAAGTGGTATCTACAAAGAAAACACAGGAGCCGAGTACAACTCAAACGTAAAATTTGAGCGTTACAACCTGCGTTCGAATATTGACTTCGATTTGAGCAAGACTACCCGTATGTCGGTTGACATGAGCGGACAATACATCAACCGTGTAGCGCCGAGCCGTACAGCCAACGATATCTTCAATGGTATGACTTTGATGCCTGCTCACCTCATCCCGATGATCTACTCAGACGGTAATGCCTCTGAACACCCGGATGCTGATAACTCAGGTCTTCGCCAGAACCCCTACAACTTCCTCTATTTTAGTGGATACAGTAAATCATGGGAATCGACCGTACAGTCGAAAGTAACGTTGGAACAAGATTTGAACTTCATCACCAAAGGCCTTTCTATCAAAGGAACCGTGAGCTTCGATGCCAAGTCGGGACAGTACATCAACCGTACCATGTCTCCTACCCGCTACAACGCTACAGGCCGTGATGCAGAAGGTAACATCATCTATAAATTAGTAAGTTCGGGTAGTGCATTGAGTAATCCCAGTGGAGCTACTGCAGAAGGTGAAAAGAAAATCTACCTGGAATCTTCATTGAACTATAAGAATACATTCGGCAGACATGATGTAACCGGTATGGTACTTTACAACCAAAAAGATACCCAAAGACAGAACGTAGCCAGTGGATTGAACCTGCTTCCTTTCAGAAAACAAAGTGTAGTAGCCCGTTTCTCTTACGGATACGATAGCCGCTACATGCTCGAAGGTAGCTTCGGTATGACAGGTAGTGAAAACTTCGCTCCCGGAAACAGATGGGGTATCTTCCCGGCTATCGGTGGTGCCTGGTTCATCAGCCATGAGAAGTTCTTCGAACCGATTTCAGAAGCTATTAACAAGCTGAAGCTGAGAGCATCTTACGGTAAAACCGGTAATGATGACTTGGGTAATCTGGGACGTTTCCCGTACATGCCGAGCTTGTCGACCGGCGGTGGTGGCCTCAACTTAGGAATCAGTAGTGCATCCAACGGTACCAACCAAAACTACCTCGGTGGTTATGCTGAAAACAATGCGGCTGCTCCGTTGCTGCAATGGGAAGTGGAAGACAAGATCAACTTCGGTTTCGACCTCGGTTTGTTCAATGGCCGTGTAGATATGTCGGTAGACTATTTCTCTAACCGTCGTCAAGACATCCTGATCCGTCGTAACACCATTCCGTCGATGAGCGGTTTGCGCGTAGGCCCGTTGCAGAACTTCGGTATTGTAACCAACAAGGGTATCGATGGCAACATCACTGTGAAAGAACATATCGGTAAGTTGAACCTGACTTTCAGAGGAAACTTTACCTATACGAACAATGAGATCATTGAATGTGACGAAATCATGCACCCGCTGGCTTATCAGGATCTGACCGGACACAACATCGGTACTCCGTTCCTGTATGTAGCCGAAGGACTCTATACTCCGGACGATTTCAACATCACGACAGATCCCAAAACCGGCGCACAGAGCTATACCCTGAAAGCAGGTATGCCCAATCCGGGAGCACAGGTTGCACCGGGTGACATCAAGTACAAAGACTTGAACAAAGACGGTTTGATCAACGACAATGACATGACATACAACAGCGGAATGAACGCCACTACTCCGAAAACGGTTTATGGTGTGGCTATGGACCTTGAGTACAAAGGCTTCTTTGCCGGTATATTCTTCCAGGGAGCAAGCGGTGCATCAGTCAACCTGATGGCCAAAGCCGAAAACTTCATGCCGTTCAAGAATGGTAAAGACGCTTCTTCGGCCCGTATGGAAGCCATGAGCCGCTGGACAGCTTCGGATCCTTACAACCAGAGCGTACTGTACCCACGTATGCATAGCACAGACTTCTCGTACAACCTGAGAGCAAGTACCTGGTGGTACCGCGATGCAAGCTTTATCCGCCTGAAGAACATTGAATTCGGATATCAGTTCAACAAGAACCAGTTGAAGTTCTTCAAATTGCAAAATCTCCGTATGTATGTACAGGGAACCAACCTGATCACTTGGGACAAAGTTAAATACTGGGATCCGGAAAGCAACGAACGTTCGGGAGCCAAATATCCTATCTCTCGCTCATGGACCGGTGGTATTGAAGTAACCTTTTAATGAATATGAATATGAAACTTAGAAAATTATTATACATAGCAACCGTAGCAGGGCTAACCCTCACAGCTACATCTTGTTCCGACTATCTGGATATTTCCAGCGAGTTACAAAAGAGCGTCAGCATTGACGACATATTCGAAAACCCGGATTATACCAGAAGCTGGTACGGAACTGTATATGCGAATATTTCCGAATACTCTGAAACCGGATCGGAAGCCAGTGCTTTCAAGAATCCATGGGCCAATATGTGTGGCGAAGTTGCCTCACAAATGTCCCCATCCAAGGACGCCATGGTAGCCGGATACACAGCCAGTTCGGCACAATTCCACCGCTGGGCCACCATTTATCAAAGCATTCGTCAGGCCATGATATTCCTTGAAAGAGGAAAACCCGTAGGATCGGACTCCAATGTTATCACGGAAGAGCAAATGGGCCGGATGAAAGACGAGGTGAAGTTCCTGATGGCTTACTACTACTTCTCTTTGTTCGAGTTGTACGGACCGGCGCCCATCATCACCCGTATCGATGATGCCGCTTATCCGGAAATAAACGACTACAAACGTCCTACCGTAGACGAGATGGTAAACTATATCGACGGTTTGTTGAAAGAGGTCATTGAAGGAAGCCACCTGCCTAACTCGGTGGTAACCGCCAAAGCTGCCGCAGGAGCTGCACACTCTTTCAACACGAACGAAATTGTACGTCCAACGAAGGTTACCGCCATGGCTCTGCGTGCCAAACTGTGGGTATACGCCGCTTCACCATTGTTCAATGGAGGTTGGGATAAGGCGATGGAAGTGAAAGATTCGGAAGGCAATCAATTGTTCCCGGCTAAAGATGCCGGCAAATGGGTAACAGCGAAAACACACCTGAAATCGTTGATTACTTTTGCCGAAGAAGAAGGTCATAAACTGTATGAAGTACACGTGAACGGATCGGCCCAGCCGGAAAGATCGATCTACAAACTGTTCCAGGTTTACAACGAAGAGATCTTGTGGAGCAGCACCAACAACAGCTACAGCGACCAGTACAAGATGGAAAAACGTACCAACCCGCGCGACGTAAACAGCTGTTACGGTACCGTAGGTCCTACGCAGGAATCGGTCGATATGTTCTTCATGAAGAACGGATTGGCTATCAAAGATGCCGGATCGACTTATAGGGAAGATGCTATGGTACAGGTAGTCAACACTGCTTACTCAGATGATGGCGCCACTACTAAGACCGACAACAACATCTATAATATGTATGCCAACCGCGAGCCGCGTTTCTACATGTGTGTTAATTATCAAGGCAAGAGCTGGTACAAGGTGTTTATGGATAAATCGGCGGACAATGCGAAATACTTCCTCGACTTCTCTATGGCCGGTGGTGCGGGTCCTGCTTCGAAAGATACTCCGCTGGTAGGCTATATGTTGGGTAAGTTCAAAAACCGTACGGTGAACCACGCTTCGGGCGATACACAGATCTGGCGTCGTGTTTCTATTATCTATCGTTTGGCAGAGTTCTATCTGTATTATGCCGAAGTATTGAATGAAATCGATCCGAACGATCCGGAGATCATCACGTATCTGGACAAAGTACGTACACGTGCCGGTATTCCGGGATACGAAAAACTGAAAACCGACGGTCTGAAGAATATCTCAGGCAACCAGGTAGCTCAACGCAAAGCTATCCAGCAAGAACGTTTTGTAGAGCTGTTCTGCGAAGGACAACGTTATTTCGACATCCGTCGTTGGATGATCTGCGGTGCCGGACAGGATGCAGACCAGACTCGTTTCAGCGGAATGAACGAATACGGTGATCTCGACCTCGCTGCCGGTGACAAATCGTATTTCAAGAGAACAGTTATCGAAAAAAGAATGTGGGATGACAAAATGTATCTGTACCCCATCCACCAGAATGTGGTTCAGTTAAGTAAAGGATTGATTCAGCAGAATCCGGGATGGTAATACCCCGCTGCGATATCCTCTAAAAGATTATCAGGTTCAATAGGTAGATAAGAGGCAGGAGCCCCGGGCACTTGTCCGGGGAATTCCTGCCTCTTCGTTTTCTTTCAATCATTAAAAATTATATCATGAAGCACCCTCTGTTATTAGCCCTCATTGCCATCTTCCCTTTTGCTTTTGTCCATGCACAGCGCGAAAGCAAAACCATCAACGATGGTTGGAAGTTCCGGAAAGGCACACCGGCTGCCGCCACCGGCCGCCTGTACAACGATGCCTCATGGGAGTCGGTACACATTCCGCACACCTGGAATACCGATGCATATACCGATAAGAAATATTACAAAGGTACCGGTTGGTACCGCAAACGCTTTTCCATCCCCCAGGAATGGAACGGCAAACAGATATTCCTGAAACTGGAAGCTGCCAGCAAAGCTTCGGAAGTGTATGTAAACGGGCAACGCGTAGGCGACCACCGGGGTGGCTATACGGCCTTTACGTTCGACATCACCGAACATTGCTCCTTTACAACCGCCAATGTACTGGCTATCCAGGTGGACAACGCACGCGAAGACATCCCCCCCATTTCGGCCGACTTTACCTTCTTCGGAGGTATTTACCGCGACGTATGGCTCATCGCCGTTCCCCAACAACATTTCAACCTCACCAATCATGGTTCCAACGGTTTGTTTATCAGCACCCCCCAGGTGTCCGAACAGGAAGCTCGCTTTCAAATCAAGGGAGAGATCAAGAACGACGCTGCCGAGAAAGCTACCGTGGAAGTAGAACACACCATTTATACCCCCGATGGTGTAAAGATTGAAACCCTGCGTAAAGCAGTCACGCTCAAACCGGGCGAACTGTACACATTCACCCATGTTCCGTCCCCCGTGAAGCAACCCAGACTGTGGTCGCCCGAAACACCGGAACTTTACCGTGTAGAAACCATTCTACGCAACAAACGAAACAGCCAGACACTCGATCAGATCAATCAATATACAGGTTTCCGCTGGTTCCGCTTCGACGGTCGCGAGGGATTCCTGCTCAACGGAAAGCCTTACAAGCTACGCGGCATCTGCCGCCATCAGGATCAGAAGCCGGTGGGCGTTGCCATGAGCGACGAGATGCACCGCCGTGATATGCTGCTGATGAAGGAGATGGGCGCCAATTTTATCCGTATCTCTCATTATCCGCAGGACGATGCGCTCCTGGAGCAGTGCGACAAACTAGGCATGCTGGCCTGGGAAGAGATTCCGGTGATCGATATTGTGCCCGAAACGGAAGGATATGGCGACGCTGCCGAACTGAATCTCCGCGAAATGATCCGCCAACATTATAACCATCCTTCGGTGATCACGTGGGGATATATGAACGAGATTCTGCTCGTCACCCAACGGCGATATAAAACACCGGAGGAACTCAAGCCTGTGCTGGAACGTACCCTCGCATTGGCGCAACGGTTAGAGAAAGCGCTGAAAGAAGAAGACCCGTACCGGAGCAGCACCATGGCTTTCCACGGCAGCAACTATTACAATGAGGTAGGGCTCGGTGATATTACCGATGTGGTAGGCTGGAATCTCTATTCCGGCTGGTATGGAGGTGAACTGAACGGATTCGAGCACTTCTTTGGAGAACAGTATAAGAAATACCCCGACCACCCGATGATCATCAGTGAATACGGGGCGGGCTCGGACAAGCGGATTCATTCGCTGAAACCCCGCAGCTTTGATTTCAGCATTGAATACCAACAGAAGTACCTGGAGCACTATGTGAAGGCTATCGAAGAGACACCTTACCTATGCGGAGGAACGCATTGGAACTTCATAGACTTCTCGTCGGCGCTGCGTGACGAGTCCATGCCGCGCATCAACAACAAGGGACTGGTCTATTCGGACCGCACACCCAAAGATGTATTCTATTATTATAAGTCGGTATTCCGGAAAGACATTCCGGTATTGCACATCGCTTCCCGCGACTGGGAACGCCGGGCGGAAGTTCAGGATGGAAACACGCCGGTGACGCAGCCGGTGAAGGTTTACACCAACCTGCCCGAAGCGGAATTGTTCGTCAACGGCCGTTCGTTGGGAAAGAAACGCAGCCAGAATTGCACCATCGTATTCGATGTGGCTTTCGAGCATGGTAAGAACTTCCTGCGGGCCGTCGGACAGCAGGAGGGAAAAACCATCGAAGACGGCATGCAGGTGCTGTTCAGCGCCATTCCTGCCCGGTTGACGAACGAGAACCTGAAAGGATTGGAACTGGCCATTAATGTGGGAAGCGATTGCTACTATTCCAGTGAGCAAAGTCATCTCACCTGGATGCCCGACCGCCCTTACCAGGAAGGAAGCTGGGGGTATCTGCCCGATACGGAATCCAAAGGGCAACAGTCGCAAACCGAGATCCGGAATACGCCCGACGGACCTTTGTTCCAGACAGCGCGTACGCACCTGGCAGGTTACCGGTTCGATGTTCCGCAAGGGGTGTACGAAGTGGAGTTATTCTTTGCCGATATCCTTCAGGAAACCGAAAAGCTGCCTTACCAGTTAGGCAAAGAGGGCGCTACCGTCAGCCTCGGGAATGCATTCCATATCTATGTAAACGACCGGAAGGTAGAAGATGCTTGCTGTCCCGGCGAAGAATCGGGATATTTCCACCCCACACGAAAACGATATACCATATCGGCTCGGGACAAGGGAATTGAGGTGCGATTCGAGAACCTCAACGGAACGAACTACCTGAATGCCATCAAATTACGGAAAATATAAATACTTTTGCAAACAACTATCATCCTATGATCATGAAAAGACCACTTATAGCACTCGTATTATCTTTGTGCACAGTAGGAGTTTACGCACAATCCATCTGGGACATCACCCAGTTGCAACAAGTCAAACAGTCGCTCACACAACCTCAATATGCTACTGCTTACGAAGCCTTATTGAAGGATGCCGAACGAAGACTGGCGGATACTCCCCTGTCGGTGATGATGAAAGAAAAGACGCCCGCCAGCGGCAACAAGCACGACTATATGAGTCAGGCGCGTTACTTCTGGCCCGATCCTACGAAACCGGACGGACGACCGTATATCAACCGCGACGGACACTCCAATCCCGAACTGGAAAAGCTCGACCGGGTACGCCTCGGACGAATGGCGGACAACGTAACGGTGCTCTCATTAGCCTATTACTTGAGCGGCAACGAGAAGTATGCCCAGAAAGCCACGGAGCAAATCCGGGTATGGTTCCTGAATAAGGATACGAAAATGAATCCGAACCTGAACTTCGCCCAGATCATTCCGGGACGGGACGGCGACCGGGGACGGAGCTATGGGGTTATCGACACCTACTCATTCATCGAAATGCTCGATGCGGTGCAACTGCTCGAGAAGTCGAAAAGCTTTACCTCCAAAGACGCTACAGCACTCAAAGCCTGGTTCGGCAAACTGCTCGACTGGATTCTCACCAGTCCGCAAGGCATCGAAGAGGGTAACGAGAAGAACAATCACAGTGTAGCGTACGATGTGCAGGTAGTGGCTTTCGCCCTCTATGCCGGCAACAAGAAGGTAGCCGAACACGTCGTCAACGAATTCCCCGAAAAACGACTCTTCAAGCAGATCGAGCCCGATGGGAAACAGCCGCACGAACTCACCCGTACGCTGGCTTTCGGCTATTCGGAATACAATGTGCAACACATGATCGATATCTTCGTTATGGGACGCAAACTGGGGATCAACATCGACAATGCCACTTCTCCCGACGGACGTAACTTCTATAAAGCGCTCGATTTCTTAGCTGCATACGCAGGAAAGAGTGTGAAAGAATGGCCATATCAGCAGATCAGTGATTGGAACGGCAAGCAACAGGAACTGTGCAAGGACCTGTACCGCACCTATCTGCTGAATCCTACCCGCACGGATTACTTGCGGCTATACAAGCAACACCGCCGCATATCTGCCGGCGATCGTTTCAACCTGCTCTTTGTGCGGCCCGATGAAGTGGACAATGCTTTTGCTTTTGCCACCCGCCAATTGGAGTTTGCCATGAAATGCACCGAACAGACCAAAGGCAAAGTCACCAACAAGAAAGTCGTCAGCCCACGCTCTATGGAGAAAGACGGAAGCCTGCGCGTGGTAACACCGGGCGACTGGTGTTCCGGCTTCTTTCCCGGTTCGTTGTGGCAGGTGTATGCCTACAACGGTTCCGACTACTGGCGCCAGCAAGCCATCAGCTATACCTGGCCCATCGAAGAGGCGAAATGGCACCGGGGCACACACGACCTGGGCTTTATGTTATACAACTCATTCGGGAAGGCTTACCAACTCACCGGCGAACGCTCGTACAAGGATGTAGCTTTGCAAGCTGCCCGCTCCCTGATCACCCGCTACAACGATAAGGTGAAGTGTATCCGCTCGTGGGACTTCAACCGGGACCGTTGGAAGTTCCCGGTCATCGTCGATAACATGCTCAACCTGGAACTGCTCTTCTGGGCTACGCAGGAAACGGGCGACTCGACCTTCCACCGTATCGCCGTGAATCATGCCAATACCACGTTGGCCAATCATTTCCGTGCCGATCACTCCTCTTTCCACGTGGTCGATTACGATCCCGAAACTGGTGCGGTGCGACTGAAATGCACCCTTCAAGGCATTGCCGATGACTCCTTCTGGAGCCGCGGACAAGGTTGGGGATTGTATGGGTATGCCATGTGCTACCGCTTCACCAAAGACCCGGCTTACCTGAAACAAGCCGAATCCATCGCCGATTTCTTCTTCTCATTGCCCAATCTACCGGAGGACCTCATCCCCTATTGGGACATGAAAGACCCGAAGATACCCAACAGTCCGCGTGATGCTTCGGCGGCAGCCGTCATGGCATCGGGGCTGTACGAACTCTCCACCTTCTCGGCCAACGGCCAGCGGTACAAGGAGATAGCCGACAAGATCACGAGCAACCTTCACCGCTATTATCAGGCGGAGCCGGGTACTGCTCAAGGATTCCTTTTACTCCATTCCACCGGTAATCACCCGTCGAACGACGAAATCGATGTAC
This sequence comes from Bacteroides sp., assembly GCA_031554665.1. Lineage (GTDB taxonomy): Bacteria > Bacteroidota > Bacteroidia > Bacteroidales > Bacteroidaceae > Bacteroides. The sequence goes on from JAVBVA010000088.1 coordinate 22,635, forward strand.
CCATCTCGTATGCCGACTATTATTACTTGGAAGCATTAACCCGCAAATACCAATTGGAATAGAATTATACAGCATCACAGGCCGCGCCCATATAAAAGTAGTTAAAAAAGAAGTGTTAAACAATAAAAACGATAAATCCGTCGTGTGCGCACACATTTTACATAAACCAAAGTTATTAACTTCCGATTTTATGATTATCTTTGCCCCCTGATAATCATAATCATCTAACTGTTAATATTATGGCAAACTTATTTTGTATCACGGACAAGGTCGTGGTAATCACCGGCGGAGCCGGCATTTTGGGCCGGGGTATCGCCGAGTACCTGGCAGGCGAAGGCGCTAAGATCGTTATTCTCGACAGAGACGAAAACACAGGTAACGCATTGGTAGCCGACATCAAAGCCAAGGGTGGCGAGGCTTCTTTCTTCACTACCGACGTTATGAACCAGGAAGTATTGGAGAAGAACCGCGAAGATATCCTGGCTGTGTATGGCCGCATCGACGTACTGCTGAACGCTGCCGGAGGTAACATGCCGGGCGCTACCATCGGTCCGGATCAGACGATCTTCGACTTGCAGGTAGACGCCTTCCGCAAGGTACTCGACCTGAACCTGATCGGTACGGTACTTCCTACGCAGGTATTCCTCAAACCGATGGTGGCACAGAAGTCGGGTAGCATCGTTAACTTCTCATCCATGTCTTCTTTCCGTCCGCTGACACGTGTAGCCGGATACGGCGCTGCCAAGGCAGGTGTGTCCAACTTCACCAAGTACATGGCGGTGGAAGTAGGTAAGAAATTCGGTGAAGGCATCCGTGTGAATGCCATCGCTCCGGGCTTCTTCCTGACCAACCAGAACCGTTCGCTGCTCACCAACCCCGATGGTTCGTGGACTCCGCGCGGCGAAGATGTGATCCGTCAGACTCCGTACGGACGTATGGGACGCCCCGAAGAACTCTTCGGAACGATTCATTACCTCATCAGCGAGGCTTCCAGTTTCGTGACCGGCACCGTAGCCATTGTCGACGGTGGATTCGAATGTTTTTCATTGTAACCCCTTAAATTATCAATCAATATGTATTTGTGCGAACAAACCTGGCGCTGGTACGGACCCAATGATCCGGTCAGCTTGTGGGACGTGAAACAAGCCGGCGCTACCGGTGTAGTCACCGCCCTTCACCATATCCCCAACGGCCAACCCTGGACGGTAGAGGAAATCATGAAACGGAAAGAACTGGTAGAGTCGGTTGGCCTTACCTGGTCGGTGGTAGAAAGTGTACCTGTACACGAACATATCAAGACACAGACGGGCGACTTCCAGACCTATATCAACAATTATAAAGAAAGCTTGCGCAACCTCGGCAAGTGCGGCATCAACATCGTGACGTACAACTTCATGCCGGTGCTCGACTGGACCCGTACCGACCTGGCCTACGAATTGCCCGACGGTTCACGCGCCCTCCGCTTCGAACGTGCTGCTTTCGTGGCATTCGACCTCTTCCTGCTGAAACGTCCCGGCGCCGAAGCCGACTACTCAGCCGAAGAGCAAGCCAAGGCGAAAGCCCGCTTCGAGCAGATGAGCGAAGCCGACAAGCAACTCCTCGTGCGCAACATGATTGCCGGTCTGCCTGGTTCGGAAGAGAGCTTCACGCTGGAACAATTTCAGAAAGAACTAGACCGCTATGCCGACATCACGCCCGAGAAGCTCCGTGCCAACTTAGTGTACTTCCTGCAAGAGATTGCTCCCGTAGCCGATGAAGCCGGTGTAAAATTGGTGATCCATCCGGACGATCCTCCTTATACCATCCTCGGCCTGCCGCGTATCCTGAGCACCGCCGAAGATTTCCAGGCCCTGCTCGATGCTGTTCCCAACGAATCCAACGGACTTTGTCTCTGCACCGGTTCGTTCGGTGTGAGCAGCGCCAACGACCTCGAAGGCATGATGCGTCGTTTCGGCGACCGCGTCAACTTCGTACACTTCCGCAGCACACAGCGCGATGCCGAAGGCAACTTCTACGAAGCCAACCACTTAGAAGGCGATGTAGACATGTTCCATGTGATGAAAGCCTTCCTCGAACTGCAACAACGCCGCCAGGTATCTATCGCCATGCGTCCCGACCACGGGCACCAGATGGTAGACGACCTGAAGAAGAAAACCAACCCCGGTTACTCGTGCATCGGTCGCCTGCGCGGACTGGCCGAGCTTCGCGGACTGGAAATGGGTATTGCCAAGTCCATGCAAGAATAAGAACGAAAGGTATCTATACGAATCAAGGCCGGCGGGATGTTTCCTGCCGGCCTTGATTGTTTTACTCGGAACCCCTCAGATACAAAAGGCAGCATATAGAGGCACTGATTTGATTCCGTTCTCAAAGCCAAAATTCTTTTTGGATATACGAATGGAATATGGCGATTTGTATTTCTCGGCAAAGACACCTAAGCTCTTTGAACGATTTCTCTTGCTCTTTTTTACTTCAACGGGAACAACTACATCATCGATCTGAAGAACAAAATCAACTTCGGCCTTGCCATCACTTTGCCAGTAAAGTATTTCATATCCTTTGGAAGCCAACACCTGCGCTACATAATTTTCGGTCATAGCCCCCAGAAAGGTATTATCCACTTCGATGGGTGAGAGTATGGTTTGCAATGGAATTTTCGACCGTAGCGTAAGCATCCCTATATCTGCCATATACAATTTAAAGTTTATCAAATCGACATACGCATTTACCGGAATATACCCATGCTCCAAACGTTGACATTTAAGGGCGATCCCTGCGAGGATAAGCCATTCGATAGCTTCTCCAAAAATCGTAGCTGTACCTCCCCTTTGAACAACCTTATACTGAAACTTTGCATTCTCTTTGGCCAACTGGGCAGGGATGGAGTTATAACAAGCTCTGACTTTGATACTGGTTGCCGGGTCGGCATATTTTGACATATCAGCAATGTATTCATTCAGAATATTGTTTTGGACGGGTTGTACTTTGATAAAGCTCTCTGTTTCGACGAAGGTTACTACGGCAGCAGGCATACCTCCCACAATGAAGTATTTCTGGTACATATCCAAGGCTACATCATGCAATGCTTCGGGCATGGCTTCATTGTTAGCATAATGAGACTTTATCTCCTCTGCTAATTTTTCCCTATTCATCGCCCATAAGAATTCTTCAAAGTCCAATGGATACATATTTATTTCATCGACTTTGCCCACAGGAAAAGAATATTTTTCCCGGTTAACAGCTACCCCCAACAATGAGCCGGCTGCTATAATATGATATTCCGGTGTTTGTTCACAAAAGTATTTCAGCGAAGTCAATGCCCTTTCGCAGGCTTGCACCTCGTCGAAAAACAGCAGCGTTTTTCCGGGAACAATTTCCTGCATTTGGGTTGCTTCGAGATATTGAATTATTTTTTTAGGAGACAGTTCTGTTTCCAGAAATTTGCAAAGAGTGGATTCAATCTCCATATTCAGGTACAATACATTTTCATAATGCTCCTTGCCAAATTGTTCTACAATATATGTTTTACCAACCTGACGTGCTCCATTGATGATTAACGGCATCCTCTTGGGATTGTTTTTCCATTCCACAAGGGAATCACTTACTCTTCTTCTCATGGGGACTATTTTTCTGCAAATGTACTATTATGTTCCGAAAAATCAAAATAATCTGATTTTTCGGAACATAACAACAAATAAACAAGAGTAGAGACTGCTACCCGATCCATCGGGCTGCAATCTCTACTCTCAACCATTCTTCCTATGCGAAAAAAGGTTCTTCGTCACTTTTGGTGCAGGAAAATTGCCTAAAATCCCTTATTCATCGGGCTTTTGGATGGTTTTCTTAATCGCAGGACGCGCACTCAATTGCCGTCGGTTTCAACCGACGGTTTAATAATGTGGAGCGAAGCGACTTTCCTCTGTGGGTTTCAACCCCAGGTCTTTGAATCACAAAGTTTGAAACAGCCTTGTGGATTAGAGACCTGGGGTTGAAACCCACAGAGGTATAAATGATTAATTAACTGCTTCGCAGACCGTCGGTTGAAACCGACGGCAATTGAGTGCACGTCCTGCGAAACGCAGCTCACAGTTCAGCATAATTTGCACCAAAATTGACTAAGAACCCGAAAAAAATGAATTCTATTCACCATTCACCATTTTTTCGAGTTATCACACTTATTATCAAGCAGATGTGCGATGGCGAATCCCTTTTTTATTCGCCATTGATCCACCATTTTCCGGGGTATTCACCATTCCTCTTTCTTTGCTGCCGAATCCGCAGGCAAGTGATCAACGTACAAAACACTAACCTATATTGCACTTTTACTTACGGATTGTCTTATACTAGAATAGGTTGACACTATTTTGTTCTTAATTGTTCTATAAAAAATTTATTCTTATGGCAAGATCAAAACGTCAGACCTATGATGAGCTTTTTAAGCTCGAAGTTTTGCGAGACTATTACTCGAGTGGT
>JAVBVA010000054.1:0-11470 GCA_031554665.1 Bacteroides sp.
TGATCTTGCCATAAGAATAAATTTTTTATAGAACAATTAAGAACAAAATAGTGTCAACCTATTCTAGTATAAGACATTGCACTACGGGGAACAAAGTGTTATAGCCTTTGAAATAAGGTGTTACCTCGCTTGAAAAGGAGAGTTACCTCACGGGAAAGGGACACGTACCTCGCTGCTATGGAATGATGGCTTACTGACAATGGGACATGTTACAGCGAAGAACAGGAAGGAGACTAAGGGAGATGAAGGACACCAGAAGTGACGAATAAAACCACTTTTATCACATAGGAGAAGAAGCAAAAAACAAGTTCAGAGCAGGGCATCCGCTCAATAAATTTCACAAAAAGAGTCTGATACCGAAGAAAAGAAGCTACACTAAGCTTCTTTTCCCAATTTCCCGGCGTATATTTTCGCTTCGTCGACTATAGCATGCAGACAAAGAAGAGCTTCCCCGGTACGGCGTTTCAGTTCGTCCGAAAAAATCTTACCACGCTGTATTTCCAACCACATAAGCAACGGAACCGTACGCGTAGCCCCAATCATGGTAAGCAGCGGAAGCAGTTTATGGGCCATAGCTGCCACCCCATTCGCATCCGACTGTTCGTAAGCCTCTTCCATACGGGCAATGTTCTTCCCTGTTTCGTCGATAAACGATTCGATGATGGCAAGCGAAGCTTCGGCATCGCCTTCGGAGAATGCCAGCAAAGCGGCAAAGTTGAGATCGGCAGTCAGCCGGCCTATCACGGCATGAAGCTCTTTCACCGAGAAAGGCTTGTGCAGGCAACCGACGAAGCCATGCCGTACAAACTCCTGATCGTTCATCTCGCTACGAGCGGTCACGGCAATGGCAGGCACCGTCTGGGCTTGCGGAATGTTCGAAGCACGAAGCAGTTTCAGCAAATCAAACCCATTCATGGCCGGCATCTGCACATCGGTAAGCAGGATATCGAACTGGCCGGTTCGCAAATGCTCGAACAACTCCTCGGGCTGTTCGCAACATACCGATTCAAAGCCTTGCTGATGAAGCATAGCCGAAGTAAGTTGTAACTGTATCTTATCGTCGTCGATGAGAAGAAGGCGGATTTTCTTTTCCGGCTGGGCGGGTACACTGGTCATTCCGTATACTTTTTCTGCTTCATCAGGTACATAAGTGGCCCGTGTTAAAGGCAGACTGACGATAAAACGGCTTCCGTCTCCTAACGTACTTTCTACATCGACCTTTCCATTCAGCAAACGTACCAGCTTCTTCACAATGGAAAGCCCCAGTCCGAATCCCTCTTCGCCCTGTGCTCCCGTGAGGCGGGTGAATTCCTGGAAGATACGTTTCTGATCGGCAGGCGCCATGCCCTTCCCGGTATCGGATACTTCGATTTGCAACATAGAATCCGCATAACTCACATCAAGACGCACTTCGCCTTTGGAAGTAAACTTCACAGCATTGGAAAGCAAGTTGTCGGTAATCTGCCTGATGCGAAGCGGATCGCCGGTAAAGCATCCCTGCACTTCGGGCTCGATGTGGTATTGCAACTGTAGTCCTTTGCTCCGGGCAAGCGGTTCGAAACAGGTGTATATCTCCTCGAAAAGCTGCGTCGGGTAGAACGCCATCCGATGCACTTCCGTCTTATTCAGGTCGAGTCGATGAAATTCGAGCAGATCGCCTACCAACTTGAGCAGATGCTCGGACGAGGTTTTCATATTGCCTAAGTAAAATTGCTGACGCTCATCGGTGACTAATCCGGCCAGCAGTTCGGAATAGCCAATAATAGATCCCAAGGGGGCCTTAAAGTCGTGTGTGATGGCCAGCATCATCTTTTCACGGGCCACCAACAGTTTCTCCGTACGGCGGTTGGCCTTTTCCAATTCACGGCGATAGCGGTTACTACGGCTGATGTCGCGCCAGATGAATATCAGGAAGATGGCCGAAAGGATTACTGCACCTACAGCCACCCGTCCGATGGTTTCGGTGGAGTGCCGGCGTATCTCACGTCCGGTTTCGGCATTGTGGCGGATGCGCTCCAAGGCTTCGTGTTCATACCCCCGCACTACGGAGTCGATGCGGGCAGTCAGTTCGGCATTCAGCTGGCGATAGTGCTCGTTGCGCCACTGGAAGGGCTTTTTCCGGGGGGGCACCTGTTTCTGGGTAACTACCGTTTGTACAGTTTGCGGCAAAGTATCGTACACAACCGTATACTTTTGCAGCAGGGTATCCCTTTCTACTTCGGAAGTGGTTTTGACCACCACGGCCGTAGAGTCGGCTTTTGGAGGGACAAACACTTCGCCCAACCGTTTGAAGAATCCCTTCTTGGTGGGGGTAGCCACAATCGAATCGCGCTTGGTGACCACCCGTTGCTGCACCACCGGCTTCGGTTGCTCAATCGCCGGTTCGGGCAGCCGGGCTATCCGTTCATTGATTTCGCTGATGGTAAGCACACTGTCATTGACGGTAGCCAACTCCTGCAACATCTGGAGCATGTTCTTGTCTTTCTGATCCAGCCAATAAAATATACTATCGGTTTGCAGACTTTGCATATCGTCCGAATCCGATAATTTCTTCATCTCCTTCCTGATAAAGGTCAGGGAGAAAAAGACTGCCATCAAAAGCAAGAGGTAGCCCAAGGCAATCTTTACTTTGGTAAAACGTGACGGTTTCATATTGTTTTATATCTAAACCGGAGCCATAACATCAGCCCGGCACTTGTTAATCCGAAAGGAAAAGCCATCCAGACTCCCACAGCCCCCCACCCTAACGTAAACCCACAGAAGTAGCCTACAGGCAGAGATATGAGGAAGTATGCAACAAAAGCGATCAGCATCATCGGTTTGACATCCGAAATGCCGCGAAGTGCATTGGCGAAACTGATTTGCAGTCCGTCGCCAAACTGATATACCAACATCAGTATGATTAACTGAGCCACCAGCGCGGATACTTCCTGGCTGTCAGTAAACCACAAACCGATGTGGTTACGGAACACAAAGATCAGCGAAGACAACACTACAGCCATCAGCATAATAAGGTGAAACCCTGCATACGCTGCACGCCGCACGTTGACCTTATCGTTTTGCCCGTTGAAATTGCTCACACGCACAGCCACGGCAGCTCCCATACCATAAAACACCATAAAGGTGAGTTGCGACAAGGTACACATAATCTGATGGGAAGCCAGGGCTATGGTGCCTATCCATCCCACCATCACAGCGCTCAGGCTGAACGAAGCCGTCTCCATACCCATCTGTAAGGCTACAGGCCATCCCAGCGCATTGAGCCGGCCGAACAGGCGGCGCGACCATCCCAGGCGAAAGAACCCCACCCGGTACCTGAAAAACCGCCGGCTGTACAAAAACACTACCACAAACACCACAGCCATCAGTATACGCGAAAACAAGGTACTGATCCCGGCGCCAAGCAAACCCAGTTCGGGCAAGCCGCATTTGCCATAGATAAGCAGGTAGTTGCCAACCAGATTCAACAAATTGCCTCCCAACAATATCCACATGGCGGTTTTCGTATCGGTAATGCCATCAGTAAACTGCTTAAACCCATTGAACAGCAGGACAAAGATCAGAGAAACAAGCTGCGTGAGATAGTAGGGTTTAATGATGGGAAGAAGTTCCTCGGGCTGTCCGAGATGTTCGAGATTGAGATAAAGGATGGTCATGAGCAAGGTAAGCAATATGCCTACCAGGGTGTTGGCCAGCAAACTATTGCGCAATGCCTGCCCGGCCAAGGCCAGTTGGCGGTTACCATACATTCCCCCAACCACGGGCGTCAACCCGTAAGAAAATCCGGTACTGAAAATGATAAGCAACGCAAACACATTGTTCACAAACGAAGCTGCTCCCAGTTCGACCGTACTGTGATGTCCTACCATCATCGTATCGGCAAATCCAAGAAAGATAACCCCCATCTGCCCGATGATAATGGGAAGTCCCAGGTAGAACAGGGCTATATAGTGCTCTTTATACGTTGCGAACAGGTTCTTCATGTAACTATTACAACTGGCCTTTATAGTACAACACGATGCGATTTTCGCTACGGAACAATCGCTGTGCCACCTCTTTCAGTTTTTCTGCAGTTACCAACCGGTACCGCTCCACTTCAGTTACCAAATCCTCTGCTTGTCCTATCAGTTCAAACCAAGCCAGGTTGGTGGCTACATTCATATAATTGATATTTCCAAATATTTGGATAGATTCAAACTTGTTTTTCACTTTCTCCAGTTCTTGCTCGCCGACCAGTTCGGTCTGCAAGCGTTTCAGTTCCTCGTAGACAGCCTCCTCGGCCTGCTCCAACGATATACCTGCTGCCGGTTTGCCCGAGATATGGAACAGCCCGGCATCCAAGCTGCCCGATATCGAAGCATCTATACCGGCAAAGATCTTTTTTTCCTGCACCAGCCGTTGGTTAAGCCGACTCGAACGCCCGTTACTGAGTATATCCGACAGGATGTCGTAGGCATAATAATCGGGATGATAGCGGTCGCTCATGTGGAACGACAGATACAAAGCATCGAGTGGTACATTCCGCTCTACTTCCAGGCGCCGTTCTTCGGTCTGCAATGGCTCTTGCGGTAAATTGCGTTGGGGAACCTCCCGCCGGGGAATGGGGCCGAACCATTTTTCGGCCAGGCGTACGGTTTCTTCGAAGGTGATGTTTCCGGTAACAGCCAGTATGGCATTGTTGGGCGAATAAAAACGGTAAAAGAACGCCCGCACTTCATCGAGCGTAGCATTGGCAATGTGCGACAGCTCCTTACCGATCGTAGGCCAGCGGTAAGGATGCACCTTATAAGCCAACGAACGCAACAAATGGCCGATATCGCCATACGGCTGGTTCAGGCAGCGTTGCTTGAACTCCTCCATCACGACCCCACGCTGCACCTCCAGGCTACGTTCACTGAAGTCGAGACTCCACATACGGTCGGACTCCAGCCAGAAACCGGTTTCGACGTTCTGCCGGGGTACGGTAAGGTAATAATTGGTGATATCGTTATTCGTCCAGGCATTGTTCTCGCCTCCGGCCAGTTGGAGCGGGCCATCATAATCGGGTATATGCACCGACCCTCCGAACATGAGATGCTCAAAGAGGTGGGCAAAGCCCGTATGGTCGGGGTGTTCATCGCGTGCACCCACATCATACAGCACATTGAGCGCCACCATCTGGGTACTTTCATCGGGCGAATGCACCAACCGCAAGCCATTGTTCAGAACGAATTTATTGATCTGCATAAGGAGATTCTGCGCTTACTCGATAATAGTCATCTTAATGATCTTCACATCTTCTTCCGGACGGTCGCTATGATTCGTCTTCACTTGCTGAATCTTGTCGACCACATCCATACCTTCTATTACTTCGCCGAATACAGTGTATTCATTGTCGAGATGCGGAGTTCCTCCTACTGTAGTATAAGCCTTGATCTGCTCAGGGGTAAAATGGAAATCGGGCTGAAGTGCTGCTTCTTTCTCGGCCTGCGCCAGCAAAGTATCTTGCAGGGCATACAAGCCATCTTCATCATTGGCTTTCCGCATCTTATAAATTTCCTTCATGTGCTTCTGGGCCAACGCATTAAATATTGTATTCAGCTTACTCTGGTTTTTCTGCTGCTCCATACTCAGCAAGGTAGAATCACTAAACACCTTACCGGTTACAATATAGAACTGACATCCGGAAGAAGCCTTCTTCGGGTTGTGATCATCGCCCTGACGAGCGGCCGAAAGCACTCCTTTCTTGTGGAAATATTGGGGATAAACAAATTCTGCAGGAACCGTATAACCTACATCACCGCCCCCCAGCATCTTACCCTTCGGAGCATTCTTCGATTCCGGATCGCCAGCCTGAATCATAAAGTCCTTAATTACCCGATGGAACAGGGTTCCTTCATACGTATTCTCCTTAACCAACTTGATGAAATTATCTCTATGCTGGGGTGTCTCGTTATAAAGTTTTACCTTAACATCGCCCATAGTTGTAACAATTTTCACCATTGTTTCATTTTTACTGTCCATATTTTCGTTTGTCTTTTGCCCTGATTTGCATGACATTCCGACGCAAACCAGTAGAATTAATAGTATAAAAAGTAGATTTTTCATTTTCATTTATTTATTTTAATTCGCAAATATACTATATTATAAGTAAATACTATTACCTTTGTGTGGCAAAAAGAGGGAAACCAAACAACATGAAATCCATATTGATCATTGAAGACGATATAACTTTTGGCATGATGTTGAAAACCTGGCTTGGTAAGAAAGGGTTCGACGTGTCATCAGTTAGTACTATTCTACGTGCTCAAAAGCACTTGGAATCGCAATCGACAGATCTGATTCTGTCCGATCTCCGCCTGCCCGACCATGATGGAATTTTTCTGTTGAAATGGATGAACGAAAGAAACCTGGCTATCCCGCTGATTATCATGACGGGGTATGCCGATATCCAATCGGCCGTTCAAGCCATCAAACTGGGAGCAAGCGATTATATTGCCAAGCCGGTAAACCCGGAAGAGCTCCTTCAAAAAATGTCTGCAGCCTTTACCGATAAGAAACCGGCAGCTGCTGCTCCGACTACAGAAAATGGCAGGAAAGAATATAACACCGCACTGTCTTCCTTTTTAGAAGGAAATAGTGAGGCCGCGCGCCAACTCTACAATTATGTGGAACTGGTGGCGCCTACCAATATGTCCGTTCTCATTAACGGCGCCAGTGGTACCGGAAAAGAAGTGGTGGCGCACCGCATCCATCAATTAAGTAAACGAAACAACAAACCTTTCATTGCCATCGACTGTGGGGCCATTCCCAAAGAGCTGGCCGCTTCAGAATTTTTCGGGCATGTAAAGGGATCGTTTACCGGAGCACTGAGCGACACGACCGGCGCCCTTGTAGCTGCCAATGGAGGAACCATCTTTCTCGACGAAATCGGCAACCTGAGTTATGAAGTACAAGTGCAACTGCTTCGTACGTTGCAAGAACGCAAAGTACGCCCGGTAGGTTCCACCAAAGAAATTGCCGTCGACATCCGCCTGCTTTCGGCCACAAATGAAAACCTGGAACAAGCCATCGAGAAAGGAACATTCCGGGAAGACCTTTATCATCGCATCAACGAGTTCACCCTACGTATACCTTGCCTCAAAGATCGCCAGGAAGACATTATGCTTTTCGCTAACTTCTTCCTCAATCAGGCCAACAACGAACTGGGAAAGCAACTAACCGGTTTTGATGCCGGTGCATCCAAAGCATTGACCGAATACCACTGGCCGGGAAACATACGCCAGATGAAGAATATTATCAAAAGGGCAACATTGCTTGCCCAAGGAAGTCTCATCACCTCCCTCGAACTGGGACACGAAGTGACCGAACTACCCGCACCATCACAAAAACTGGCATTGCGAAACGAAAAGAACGAAAAAGAACAGATACTCGAAGTATTGCGCCAAACCGGTAATAACAAAAGCAAAGCTGCACAATTGTTAGACATCGATCGAAAAACCCTGTACAACAAATTGAAGTTATACGATATCAACCTGTAATAGGTGTGGAATTATTCCACACCTATTTCCACACCTTCCACACACCTCCACACATTCCACGCATTCATCAAATTTCATAATCAACTATTTATCAGCATGTTATAAAAACACATGCAGTTTGGCATGAGGTTTGACATATATATAATGTAAGCGCAATGCGCTCACAGCGATAAAATTATTTTGAACTATTAACCCGGCTTTACGATGAAAAGATTTAAGCAAGCAGTTGTATTTTAAGCATTAAATAGAAGAAATTAGTAGTAGTAGTATTGTTCATGTTTGCATGTGGAGGAGCAATTTCAGTAAAACGTTACTGAAATTCCTCCACTCAATAGCACTCAACAACCGCAAATGCAAAATCGAAATCTCTAAAGCCTAAGTTCAACTTAGGCATACTCTCTGCCCTAACAGGTTTATAACCGTTAAACAGCAGAAGTAGAAAAAAACAAAAAACCATCCCCAAGTTGTCTATTCAGGGGATGGTTTTTTATTTATAAGAAATTGAATCCTTTCCACAAATTTCCTTCGGGTACAGCCGCCTCTTGTTGTATCAACAGCTTAGATACCGGATGAACGAACTCCATTCGACGGGCATGCAGACAAATACTTCCATCTGGGTTAGAGCGCGGAAATCCATACTTTAAATCACCCTTAATGGGACATCCCATTTTAGCCAACTGGCAACGGATCTGATGATGCCTTCCGGTCTTCAAGTCGACCTCCAACAAATAATAATTATCCGAACGACCAATCAACTTATAATGCAGAATGGCCTTTTTGCTATTGGGCACCTCCTTGTCGTAGGCATAGCTTTTGTTCTGCCGTTCATTGCGTACCAGGAAGTGCACCAGCTCACCTTCGGGATTTTGAGGAGCCTCTTTCACCACAGCCCAGTAGGTTTTCTTCACTTCTCCGTTCCTGAACATTTCGTTCAGTCGCGGAAGCGCCTTACTGGTTCGGGCAAAAAGAACAAGACCGCTCACGGGGCGGTCCAGGCGGTGTACGACACCGATAAAGACATTTCCGGGTTTGTTGTACCTTTCTTTCAGGTATTGTTTTACCGTTTCCGAAAGAGGAGTATCGCCCGTTTTGTCGGCCTGGACTATCTCAGAGCTAGTCTTGTTGACTATAACTACATGATTGTCTTCGTAAACAACAGTCATGCGTATATTACATATTCATACCGCCGTCTACCTGAATCACCTGACCGGAGATATAAGCAGACATATCGGATGCAAGGAAAGTTGCCACATCAGCCACATCTTCCGGAGTACCTCCGCGACGCAACGGAATTTTCTTCGCCCACTCAGTCTTCACTTCTTCCGACAAAGCAGCAGTCATATCGGTAATAATGAATCCCGGAGCAATGGCATTAGCACGTACCCCACGAGAACCCAGTTCCTGAGCAATCGATTTTGCCAAACCGATCATACCGGCTTTCGAAGCCGAATAGTTGGCTTGTCCGGCATTTCCGTGCACACCTACCACAGAGGCCATATTGATAATGCTTCCCGATTTCTGACGCATCATGATCGGCGTACATGCATGTACAAAGTTGAATGCAGACTTCAGGTTCACATTGATCACCATATCCCATTGCTGTTCGCTCATACGCATCATAAGACCATCGCGGGTAATACCGGCATTGTTTACCAACACATCTACACGTCCGAAATCTTTATGAATCTCAGCCACCACTTTCTCTGTATCTTCAAAGTTAGCCGCATTCGAAGCATAAGCTTTTACTTTCACGCCCATTGCTTCGATTTCCTTGGCAGTATTCTCTGCGTTATCATCGATCACAAGGTCAGTAAATGCAATATTAGCTCCTTCCGAAGCAAACTTTAAAGCGATAGCCTTACCAATACCGCGAGCGGCACCGGTTACAATGGCTGTTTTTCCATCTAATAATCCCATATTATTTATAATTAAATTAAATGTTAGTTTTTCGTAATGCGCCAAACACAATGCTGGCTACATATTTCTTCCGGGTATCGGCATCGAGATACGCTCCTACCTGCCCACGAATGTAGGGAACTTCGATTCCTTTGACGCAATAATGTACCAGCGTAGCGGTCATATCCACATCATCGATCTGGAACACGCCTTTCTCTTTTCCTTCTTGCAGTACACCTTTAAACAATAATATCTCTTTGGAATCAAATTTCTTGCGCACTTTCTCTACTCGCCAAATGTCACGAAAAAAAACAGCACGGAGCGTACCATTGCGGTAAACTGCTTCCTTTACTGCATCCAGCCGTGTATAAATCATTTCCAGAATCTTCTGATCAGGCGATATGTTTTTTTCTGCCACCCTCCTCATCACATCCGAAAGGATATCCAGTTCCGATTCTACAACAGCCGCATATATTTCTTCTTTGCTTTTAAAATATGTATAGAGTGTACGTCTACCTTTTTTAGAAGCAAGGGCGATATCGTTCATAGTGGTATTCTCCACCCCCATCTTGGCAAAAAGCTGACGGGCAACATCGACTAATTTTGCTTTAGTTTTCGATATGGTCATAGGTCACATGAATTGCACATTGCTTATTAATTTGTGCAAAAGTAATTCTTTTCTCTCTACCATACAAGAAATGAGCAGTAAAATTAACATTTCAAATGGATACAAAGTATGATAATGTAAGTGCCTTCTTAGGCTTTTCGCCATGGCTTCTAAGCCAGAGAACATTCTTTAACATCTTTTTATTCGCTAATAATTTGTTTATTCAATCAAAAGCACTACTTTTGCACCCACTAAACATCGCGGAGTGGAGCAGTTGGTAGCTCGTTGGGCTCATAACCCAAAGGTCGTCTGTTCGAGTCAGGCCTCCGCAACTAAGAAGAAGAATCGCAGCAATGCGGTTCTTTTTTGTTTTAAAGAGGGTTGCAAGTACGGAGAAGGGAACTTTAAAGTAATAAAAAAAGCCCCGATCATAATATTCTGACCAGAGCTTCTTCGATGTTTTCGTTCTATCTAATCGCCGATAAGCATCATGGTTTTCTCGTACAATTGCACATTCAGCTCCGCCTTTTCATTTTTAGGTAGCCAAACCAACTGCTTACATTCCCCCTTAGCCACTTCACATCGAGACTGTTCGCTGCCGGTAAGGTATTCCGTATGGACTTCGCACTCAGAGAATCTCCACATATAAACACCATCCAAGTCTAAGTAGAAGTTATCGATACGGCTTTTCTCTCCTCTAAAATCCAAATATTTCCCAACGATATCGACCGAACGGAAGCAGCAGGAGTCTATTTTCACCGTAGAGTTACCTCCGTTGGCTCCTATCTCCTGCCCCGTACGAATGGCCAAACTATCAGCAGACAATCCTTTGATTAACAAATTCATAGACCCTGCATTCATCTGCACACACGACAGATTGGAGTCTGCCATCAGTTTCAGAGATATCCCATCGACAAACATAATGCCTACCCTATGCGCTTCCAGAGAAGGAGCCAAAGACTGCAACTGCAAATTGACCAGTAACGTGTCTCCCACTTGCTCCACCTTCACCTGTTCGCAATCCGGATAAACCAACCGCTGCACCCCGACAGTATCTGATGGAGTAATAGTCAAACAGCCCGAAGCCAGGATCTGCAAGTCATTGATAATTTTGTCATTACTGATTACCCTTATAGCCCGAATGCTACCTCTGAGTTCAACCTCTTTCATTTCAGCATCCAGACTTACTGACAACGGATGTCTCTCAGTACCAAATCTTGCAATATAAAAGAAAAAGCCCATCACACCCAAAAAACTAACTACGAGTGTTCCAATAAGTATATAAGTTGTTCGTTTCATATATTTTTATCACTAGTGTCCACTAAAAACGGTTAACAATCCGTGTAACTATTTATAATACAGTACTTAATGAGCAAATTTCTTACGTGTACATTTCAAATAACTAATTTTGCTTTCAATAGCAAAATGATAGTATTTGTTAGCGTAT
>JAVBVA010000114.1:0-40774 GCA_031554665.1 Bacteroides sp.
ATACTATCGGTCATAAAACGATTTGAAGCCTATGAAACTATTGGAGGCTTGTTTAATCAAGCAACCAAGGGAACAATGGAGTTGTCGGTGACAGACAAAATATGGGAAATCATATTGAATGTTGTTACCCAAATTGCTGAACTGTTTTCGGCCGATGAAGAGGAAATTATTAAAGTGGTTATCAACAATAATGAAAAGTGGAGATGCATGATGACTATGTATAACTACAAAAATGTGGGATAATATTCACTTGCGAAAGTCGAATATATTATACTTCCCAGATTATCAATATTTTAGAATTGATTAAAATAGAAGATGTGCTGGGACAAATCTCGGACATCTTTTGAGAGATATAAAGACTTTAGTATGAGCGTAAAGGGTTTCAGGATGGGATTTTAAGATGTGGTTTTGAGCCAAAAAGTTCGAGCCTCTCCTCCCGTGCTTCATTAAAAAAACGCCACCATAGTTTCAAAGCTATGGTGGCGTTTTTTTGATGAAGTCAATTTACTCGTACACGCAAATGATGTTAGCTACTTTACGCTCACCCATCTGGTCGAACTCCTGATTACCGCTCGGGTGGTTCAGTACTCCGGTTCCCGGGGCCGAAGAAGCCCACAAGGTGGTAGAACCTCCTCCATCAAGATTAATAGCATCTTCCGCACCAAGTACCCGGAGCAAATGCGCCAGTTCGGTCAAACGAATTCCTTCACTATTGCCCTGCAACCGTCCATCGACCGTAAGCAGAAGCACTTTCCCATCAGCCGTTACAGCAATAGCACTACGCGGATGGCGGGTCTCCACAAACGCCCGGTTACACGCAGACAAATCGTATTCCTGGCGGCCTATCAATAAAACAGGACCTGAAACCAACACAGACGCTTCATCTACCTTCCACGACTTTTCAATGTCTCTGCCCCATGGAATCAATTTCACTTTCCTGTGATGCATATAGATAGCCCCCGAACCAATCGCTCTGTCGAAATACGCATAAGCTGTAGTATCGGACACCACTCCTCTTTGTTGTAGATAACAGACCGAAAAACCTTCTTGCATATCGAAAAACGAACCGTTAATGGCAGCTATAGCCCCCGCCGAACGAGCAGAAACACTTGTAGACTCCATCGGTGCATTGACCAATACATCGAACCTATAACTGGGATGGACTTCGAGCATCGACACACACAGGGGAACACCATAGAGAGAGTCAAAATTGTACTCTTTACTGATAATGCCCTTGTGAAGGGCTGATATCTTCCATGGAGCCTGAACGATGGCAATGGAATCGGTGGGAGTTTGTGCAACAAGCATCAGAGAGATGCAAGTCAATGAAAAAGCAACGAACAGCCTGTGTTTCATCATATTCGGAGGATATTGAAAGGACAAATATAGAACATTAATCTGACTGAAAGAAATATTATTACATAGAATATATTGTTTTTTTCATCTAATTAGATTTCTCGTTCCGAAATCAAGGCGTATCTTTGCCGGATGAAACATCTGTACATAGCATTAGGATCGGTTTCGCTGGCACTGGGTATCATCGGCATTTTCGTTCCGTTGCTCCCCACTACACCTTTCTTGTTACTGACAGCAGCGTTGTACTTCAAGGGTTCACCCCGTCTGTACAACTGGCTGCTCCATCAGAAACATCTGGGTCCTTACATTCGCCAGTTCCGCGAAGAAAAGGCCATTCCTTTGCGCGCTAAAATTCTGTCGGTGACGCTGATGTGGGGAACGATGTTGTACTGTGTTTTCTTTCTCGTCCCCCTCATCTGGGTGAAAGTCTTACTGCTCTGCATTGCAGCAGGCGTGACCTATCATATTCTTTCCTTCAGGACATTGAAGAAGTAAGCCAGTCCGGCACGGGCGTCGGCCAACTTATCTTCCCAATGCTTCACGGAGTTCTGGCCGATGATGTCGGTTACATACTTCACGGAGACGAACGGAATTTCCTTGCTACGGCATACCAACGCCTGCGCGTATGCTTCCATATCGACTACATCGTCTTCCACATCGGTCAGCTCGGTAAGAAAACTGTCACCGGTGTTACACGTACCTTCTTCCGTCCAGTGCAGGCAGTAGCCGCGGGATGCCAACAGCTCGGACGAGTCGATGCGGCATTCCAGCCCCAACGACTCTATCTTATACATGTCGCGGTCTACGAAGCGGCGACACACAAACACATCACCTACCTGATGGTTGATGGTTCCTGCCGATCCCATATTAATAACAATATCGGGCTGCACCTGTGCGATGGCTTCTACCAGATGGAAAGCGGCTTTCACCTTTCCGATACCCGTACGGACGTAATATGTCTGCACATCGGGCCACTCAATCTCTGCAAATTCGCCTTGGACGGCGTAGGTCACTAAAACTTTCAACATACAATTCTATTTGATGATATATATCGCAAAGATAAGACACAGACAAGAAGATTCCTCAAATTTATACAAACTAATTGCTTGAATTACATAAAACAATTAGTTTTGCAGTACAATTAGGAATAAAAGAAAGTAACATCATTCAAAATTATACGATTATGAGAATAGAGACAAATCTTGATTTTAAAAGATATTTAAATTTAGTATACACTATGACTTACCGGAGGCCAATGATCATATTTCTGACAATCAGCGGATTAATTATGTTTATTTTTTCGGTACTTCATTTTACAGATATTGACATGCAAGTTGATAACCCTCCTTACTTTCAGCTAGCATTTGGATTCATTATTATAGCAATCATACCTTTTAGTATTTATATAGAGAGTAAAAAGAACTTCTCTTCGCATGGAAGATTGAAGGAAAAGATAATCTATGAATTCACTGATGAAAAAATCAGCATAACTGGAGAGACTTTTCATTCAGACATGGATTGGACAAAAGTTTATAAGGTGTTAGAATTAAATAGTTGGATTCTGATTTATCAAAACAGACAAATTTTCAATCTCTTACCCAAAGAATCTTTTGGTGATAATCTACAAGAATTTAGGAATATGGTAAAAAGTAAAGGTATTAAAGCTAAACTGAAAACGAAATGAAGCTGGTTTATTATTAACGTTTTGTTCTGTAACATTATGGGTCATATCGTATCTAAAGGAAAAAACAAATTGCTACGATGATGAAAAAGCTCCTTTTGATTACAGTGATGTTATCGCTATCCACTTCAATCCTTGCCTGGAATTATCCTTTTACCATACAAGAGTCAGGCACAGGCAGGCAAAGCATCGTGTTTATTCCTGGTTTTGCCTGTTCGGGCGATGTATGGCAGGAAACTGTCGACGAACTGAAAGACGCATACACTTGTTATGTTTTGACAATGGCGGGATTCGCCGGTGTCGCTCCCGAAGAAAATCCATCGTTTGAGCACTGGAAAACGGAAATCGCCCGGTTCATACAGAGCGAAAAGATGGAGAAGCCAATTCTTGTAGGACACAGCATGGGAGGAGGATTGGCGCTTGCCATTGCAGCTGACTTTCCCGGTCTGGCTCAAAAAATTGTAATAGTCGATGCCCTACCCTGCCTGATGGCGTTGACAAATCCCGGTTTTCAATCTGTTCCCGGCAAAGACTGCTCGGACGTAATCAACCAGATGACTGCCATGAACGAAGAACAGTTTGCCCGGATGCAGCGGATGAGCGTTGCAAGTCTTACTACCGACGCCTCCCGATTCGAAGAGATTGTCAGTTGGGGATTATCGTCGGATAGGGAAACATTTGCCCGGATATTCTGTGATTTCTCGAATACAGATTTACGAGAACAAATAAAGAACATAACCATTCCTTCGCTCGTTTTACTGGAACCCCACTTCCGAAATGTAGAACCGGCCATCCGTGAGCAATACCGGAATCTATCCGGAGCACAACTAAAATATGCCGGTAAAGGTCTGCATTTCATAATGTTTGATGACCGGGAATGGTTTATGAATCAAATCAATGAATTTATCAAGGAGCGCTAAGTGGAATTCAGCAGTATATATAAGGAGTATTGGGACAAGGTGTTTCGCTTGTGCATGGGCTATGTCAATGATTATAGCCTGGCACAGGATATGGCACAGGAGACCTTCATCAAGGTTTGGCAATACCTGCCCACATTCAGGAACGAAGCGCATATCAGTACATGGATATTCCGCATTGCTACCAATCACTGTTTGCGTCAATTGGAACAACGGGAACGTACAGCTCCATCAGCAGAATATCCCATTCATTTGGCCGAGGAAGAAAGAACAGACATTGAACCTCAAATCCAATTGCTCTACAAACTCATTGCCGCACTTCCGGAGATAGATCGTATCATTATTTCGTTGGAACTGGAAGATGTCAGACAGGCTGAGATTGCACAAATTGTCGGCCTGTCAGAAAACAACGTTCGTGTCAGGATCCATCGCATCAAAGTACTCTTAACCAAAAAAATGAAAGAATATGGAGAATAATATAGATATAAAGGCATTATGGGTCAAACAGGTTGTTCCGGTTGCCAACCCTTCTGAAATGATCAAGGAAATAGAACATTTCAGAAGAAAGAGGATGAGAAGAACCATCTTTCTAAACGCAATTTTACTGCTCACGATTCTTTTCGTGGTATTTATCTGGATGTATTTTCAACCACAATTAGCAAGCACTAAAATCGGAATTATACTGACGATTCTGTCGATAGCCATGGCTATTTTTTTCAATAGCCGCATGCTTCCCCTATACAAAAAAACGAATGAATGCAGCTCCAATTCTGATTACTTGAACAGTTTACTTACAGTGAAAAGTAAAGAGAACATCATGCAAACCACAGTTATGAATGTTTATTTCATACTGCTATCTGCAGGAATCGGTCTCTACATGTACGAATATACGTTCGGAGTATCAATACGCTTCGGGATAATAGCATACCTTGCCATACTCGTATGGATTGGTTTCAACTGGTTCTTTTTACGACCAAGAATCATAAAAAAGAATATACAGAAGACAGATTACCTGATCAATCAAATAGAAAAAGTTCAGTCACAGCTAAACAATTCCAATGAATAAATTTATATCTTACCCTTCTCTATAAAAATGTAAACCAATCTGCCACCTCCCACCTTTTTGATTAAATATTTGTTTATCAATATTATAGTGTGGTGGTAGATTGGATTAGTCTGCCACCATATCTGCCATCTACCACCCCTATTCCTTCTGTAAGCATGTAGCGTGTAAACAAAATCTGGTAAAGGTTACTTCTTCATTGTGAGTACATCGCTTGTAAATTCACTATACATCGCTTCATAATTGGTATTACATCGCTTGTAAATCCACTTGTCTTCGCTGGATCAACCCGTTCTCTTCGCTTGAACAACCACTTGTCTTCGCTGGATCAAACATTTCTCTCCGCTTGAACAACCGTTTTTGCTTGCTTCTTTAAAGGTGTTTCATCGCTTGAAACAAAGTGTTTCACGGCATGAAGCAAAGTGTTTCAAGCGATGAAACACACTGTTAGCAGTGAGGAAACACTCCGTTTGCAGTGAGGAAGAACCTGGAAAGAAGCAAGCAAATCATTGGCTTTCCGGCAGGGGGTAAGAGCGGCAGTTTAAACCCTCTCCGCTCAGGACGGGTCAAGGTGAACCCGGTGAATGGTGGTGAAGAAACCCTTCTTCACCCCGGAAGTCCGATGAGCAAAGGGCATCGAGAAGGGTTGAAGGAGATGAAACGCCCAAACAAACTCCTATGTAATATACATCTAAATAAACCGGGAATTAGCAATTTTCTGTAAAAACCGCGAATTTATCCCGAAAAGTTTTTGTAATATCAGAGTTAATTGTATTTTTGTGTACAATTTTGGGATAGTAATGACATACGAGGAAAAAAAGTTATTAAGTACCTTTGAGGCGAGGCTGAGACATTTGATCTATCTGCATGACGAATTAAAGCAGGAAAAAGCTGAGCTTGAACGACTTCTACAAGGAGAGAAGGAGCAAAATGAGAGGTTACAGACATATTGCAAAGAACTCGAATCAAACTATACCAACCTAAAAACAGCTACGACAATCAGCCTTAACGGCAGCGATGTGAAGGAAACAAAACTGCGATTGTCAAAATTAGTGCGTGAAGTCGATAAGTGCATCGCTCTGCTCAATCAATAAAAGAAAGAAGATGTATGGACGATAAAATAAAAATAAATCTGTCGATAGCCGACGCTTACTACCCGCTCACTATCCCGCGAAAGGATGAGGAGAAAGTACGCGAAGCTGCCAGACAGGTCAATATCAGGCTCAATACTTACAGGGAACATTACAAATCCCTGTCGCCGGAAAAACTTTTAGCGATGGTTGCCTATCAGTTCTCTTTAGAGAAACTGGAATTGGCAGAACGTAATGATACTCAACCGTATACGGCCAAGATAGAAGAACTAACAAACGTGTTGGAAGCATATTTCCGTAAGGAATAGCGCCCGACATAAACAGAAAATCCACGCACTGCGAAACATCCGGACAGATCCTGGTGTTTTGTCAGTGCGTTTTTATTTATATAATTAAATTAATTCAGAATGATAGCAATTATAGCAGCATCTATTGCTTGCTTCATCGTAGGAGGATTTCTAGCATACATGTTTTTCAAACATGGGCTAAAAAACAAATACGACGCCATCTTAAAGGAGGCAGAAACAGAAGCGGAAGTAATTAAAAAGAACAAGCTACTTGAAGTGAAGGAGAAGTTCCTGAACAAGAAAGCAGATCTTGAAAAAGAAGTAGCCCAGCGCAATCAAAAGATTCAGCAGGCAGAAAACAAGTTGAAACAACGTGAAATGGTGATCAACCAACGCCAGGAGGAACTACAACGGGATGTACAACGCAGAAAAGCTGAAGCGGATGCCGTAAAAGAAAACTTAGACGCGCAGTTGGTTATTATTGAAAAGAAAAAAGACGAACTGGATAAACTCCAACAACAAGAGATCGAGAAACTGGAAAGCATTTCAGGGCTTTCGGCCGACGAAGCCAAAGAACGCTTAGTAGAATCACTGAAAGAAGAAGCTAAGACGCAGGCACAGTCATACATCAACGACATCGTAGATGACGCGAAACTGACAGCCGGAAAAGAGGCAAAACGTATCGTGATCCAGTCTATTCAACGTGTGGCTACGGAAACAGCCATCGAAAACTCGGTAACGGTGTTCCATATTGAATCGGACGAAATCAAGGGTCGTATCATCGGTCGCGAAGGTCGTAACATTCGTGCGCTGGAAGCAGCTACAGGTGTAGAAATCGTGGTAGACGATACCCCGGAAGCAATTGTTCTCTCGGCTTTCGACCCGGTACGTCGCGAAGTAGCACGTCTGGCGCTACATCAGCTGGTTACCGACGGACGTATTCATCCGGCACGTATCGAGGAAGTAGTAGCCAAAGTGCGCAAGCAGGTGGAAGAGGAAATCATCGAAACTGGTAAACGTACGACGATCGACTTGGGTATCCACGGCTTGCATCCGGAATTGATCCGTATCATCGGTAAGATGAAATATCGTTCTTCGTATGGTCAGAACTTGTTGCAACATGCCCGCGAAACAGCCAACTTATGTGCGGTGATGGCATCGGAACTGGGACTGAATCCGAAGAAAGCGAAACGTGCCGGTCTGTTGCATGATATTGGTAAGGTGCCCGATGAGGAGCCGGAATTGCCGCATGCTTTGCTGGGTATGAAATTGGCCGAGAAGTTCAAAGAAAAACCGGATATCTGCAACGCTATCGGCGCTCACCACGACGAAGTGGAGATGACAAGCTTGCTCGCTCCTATTGTTCAGGTGTGCGATGCTATTTCGGGTGCACGTCCGGGAGCCCGCCGCGAAATCGTAGAGGCTTACATCAAGCGTCTGAACGATTTGGAACAATTGGCTATGGCCTATCCGGGTGTAACGAAGACGTACGCTATCCAGGCTGGCCGTGAGTTGCGCGTGATCGTAGGCGCCGACAAGATCGACGACAAGCAGACCGAAAGCCTGTCGGGCGAAATTGCTAAGAAGATTCAGGACGAAATGACGTACCCGGGACAGGTGAAGATCACCGTCATCCGCGAAACACGTGCTGTAAGCTTCGCCAAGTAACAGAAGTTAGAAAATCCAATTATAAACGGACTAACGGGATTTATGGTTTCCATTAAATCGTCCGTTAGTCCGTTTTTGTTTATACCGATCGTTATATAACCGCTTAAAATATACATACTATGAATCATACCTTATTTTGTTTTGAAGTCTGCGCCAACTCAGTAGCAAGCTGTTTGGCAGCACAGGAAGGTGGCGCCCAGCGGGTAGAGCTTTGCGCGGGAATACCGGAAGGAGGTACTACCCCATCGTATGGTGAGATTGCCATAGCCCGGGAAATGTTGGGTATCAAATTACATGTGATTATTCGTCCCCGGGGAGGCGACTTTCTCTATTCGCCCATCGAAGTCCGCAGCATGCTGAAAGATATAAAAATGGCTCGCACATTGGGAGTGGACGGGGTGGTTTTCGGCTGTTTAACCCCCAAAGGAGATATCGACATGCCGTTAATGTACGACCTCATGGATGCAGCCAAAGGCATGAGTGTGACATTCCACCGGGCATTCGATGTATGCCGAAACCCTTCGAAAGCCTTGGAACAGATCATCGACCTGGGTTGCAACCGCATACTGACATCCGGCCAGCAACCGACTGCCGAACAAGGAATCACTACACTAAAGATGCTGAACGAACAGGCTGCCGGACGTATCATATTATTGGCCGGCTGTGGTGTAAATGAGAACAACATCGCACACATCGCTCAGGAAACTGGTATAAAAGAGTTTCATTTTTCTGCACGTGAAAAGCAAGCAAGCCTTATGCAACATCGTAATCCGGTTGTATCGATGGGTGGTACAGTTACCATCGACGAATATCAATGCGATATTACTTCTACTGATAGAGTGAAGAAAACAATAACTGCCATTAAAGGCGATTGATTACTTTCATCAACTGCTCGCCCAAGCCAATCGTGTAGCCTTGTGAAACGAAAACCACCCGGTTGAAAGTATCACCTATTATAAATATAGGTAAAGACGAAGGGTTGGACAGTTTCATTTCTTGTACGATTTGCTTTTGAATAGCGCCATCTGTATCTATACCATATATAATAGTAGAAGGAAGTCCGGGAAACTCCGAAGCATTGTATCGGCGATATTGCGCTTCATCCGGGAAAAGGAGGATAAGTTTCTTGCCCCATTTCTCAAGGTTTTTTGCCACTACAGCCAAGTCGCGCAACGCATGATTAGTGGGTTCCTGCCCTACTCCTACGACTCCAACAACATAATAGCCACGTCCATTGGCTTGCAGAACGCTTTGCACATTACCACTGTCAGCCAAGCGGAAGGTCGATTCGGAATTGAAATTGCCAATCACTCGTATTTCGTCCTTGCTTTCGCGCATCACTAAATCTACAACAGTTTCTTCTTTCTCTTTCACATTGAAGAAACTGATATTGCACAATACATTCCCTTTGGCGAGACGTGTACCGGTAGTCAACATGTAATATCCTGTATCTACCTTACAAATTGGAAGCCTAAAGAAAGCCCAAGATGTAGGGCGACCAAACATTTCTTCTTCAAAACTCAACAACCGGGGATTGCCGTTCTCAAAACGTGAAAGGGTGAAATGTGTATAATACTTCGGATCATCCAAATAGGGAAGCGCTCGATATGTCATTCGTATGGTTCCTAAATGAGCTACCGTGGGTTCAGAAGCATCAAAATCCACATCAAGAATCCGATCTTCCGATTCGCTCCTGAATGAAACTTTATCATCTTTATCAACGGAATCTATATCTTGAGAATCATTAGGGCTCATATATTGCACCTTCCCTGTCACTTCATCAATCCACGCTGATATGCCCACGCTACGAGCTATGGCCACAAAGAATATATTACGTGACAACTCGTCAGCAGCACGAGCCTTCCATACACCAATGGGTGTAATAGGAATACGTTGCGAGTTCAGTTCGTTGCGAATGACAATGTTCATTTTGCACCATTCCACCAGTGCTTGAGGATTCCGGAAATAGCGTTTTGCGTCTTCAACAGATATTGCCTCGCGGAAGAAGCTGCGGTAAGGAGTCAGCATCTCATTAGCTATACGGGGATTAAAATCCCCTCCTGAGTAAAGCTTAGTGATATATCCTTTAGACACATATATTAATTGATCGTTCAATACCTCCAATGAGACATCACGCAAATCTTTGGCAGAGAGCGCGTCCAACAAGCGAAGGGCATTTTTCAACTCTCCTTTCTCAGAAGCCTTAGAAAGGAAATCCACAAGTGTTTGATGATTACCACGCGAGGCAACCAGTTTGTGTGTTATTCCTGGACGTCGTATCTTAACCGCATCTAATGGTTCTAATGCAACCGAATTATTGGATTGAATCAATCTATCGACAAGAGCATCAGCCTGCTCTTCGTTCATAAACGTAGCAACATAAATATTACGAATGGAATCTTCCTGTGCCAAACGGCGATCGTTTTCTGCACGTTGTTCGGGAGTCACAGCGGGTTGTGTGCTACTCTCTACCGGAGGAGTGATATCCATTTGCAAAGAGTACACTTCCCCTTCTGCCTTATCTAATATAATATCCAATGTACTATCCTTTCCAAAAGTCAGCTTGGAATAACCGAAACGGCCGTCTTTGGAAGCCCAAACCAACATATCTCCTTTACCGGCAGTGAGTGATGCAGTTCCTTCCTGCTGTGTATGCTTCGTAGCTACTGTATAAAACTCGGCATAATTATAAACCTTGAACTCTACTCTCGCATCACTGACAGGATTGCCGTCTTTATTGACCACCCGAACTACTGCCTTAGTTGTCGGTGCATAATTCCCAATCACATTAATTTCTGTATAGTTGGGTGTTTCGAGCATGATTTCTTCCGAACCATTATATCGTCCGAATACTTTGGTATGCATCAACATCCCACGACTGGCGGGCGCATTGAACCACCCCAAATCGAGCACAGGCTCCGGTTCGCAAGCCCCCATGAAGTGCCATTTGCCATTCGCCCAGGCTTCTACCCATGCATGATTGTCGTCGGTATGTGCCCAACGAGGGGTGTACACCTGCCGGGCAGGAATCCCTACCGAACGAAGTGCCGCTACCGTGAACGTGGATTCTTCGCCACAACGTCCATAAGCCGTCTTGACTGTTGCCAATGGTGAACTGGTACGGGCATCACTGGGGGTATAGATAACCTTCTCATGGCACCAGTGATTTACCTCCAGAATAGCATCTTCCATCGACAATCCTTCCACCCGCTCCTTCAATTCTGCATAAAACACTCCACGGGCATCGTCCAGATTTTCATTGTTTACCCGAAGCGGCAACACGAAATGCCGAAATACGTCGTCGGGCATATCTTTTCCCCAAGGCATCTCATCACGAATCTGCAACGTCAATCGCACATTATCTAAGTAGTAATCGCCCGGATAATCGGCAATGTCACCGATGGGCATATAGGCATATAAAAAGGTTAGCGCTTCCCGCTCAGTAAGCGTTAAAGAAGATTCATCGAGCACGGCAAACAGGTTTTCCACAGGGAGAAGCTCTTTTTTCCTTGACAAGTCTTCATAAACCTGCTCCCGGTACAGCTTATCTTTCAGAAAATGAGACTCTCCACAAGCTCCGAGCCCGATGGAACAAACAAGAATGAATAAAAAACGAATCGGTGTTTTCATACGTTAATCTTACAAGGTGGATTTTTGCAAATTTATGTAATATAATTGTAACATCCCCTCCTTTCTGCCTCTATTATTACTAAGAAAACATCCTTTCCATACATTTTATATGTTATAAAACATGTTTTCTGAAAACATTTCGTATCTTTGTAGCGTTAAACAAGAAAAGAAGAAACAAAGATGTAAAACCCGTACTTCAAAACGTGGAGTACACAAAAAGATGAAGATTATGAAAAAGAATGTAAATGAAACAATCGCAATGTTGCAGTATCGTATTAAACGTTACCATGCAATGGGAAATGGAACGATGTGTCAGGTATTGAACTTCCAACTCCAGAAACTGCTGTCACAGCAGACTGCCATGTAAGCACACTATTAGTTATATATTGTAGAATGGGCGGGGAATCGTAAGTGGTTTCCCGCCTGTTTTTTGTAGCAACGGCATCAGTCCCAGTCGCTGAATTCAAAACTCAACTGCTCCCACATTTTCAGAGGTTCCCCGACTACTTCTTCTTTCGGATTGGAAACCGACAGGCCAATCAGCCGAATGGGGTGGTCTTCGTACCTGACTTCTTTCAGCAATTGCTTGGCTAACGGAAGAATCAGGTCCAATGTACTCAACTTCTGAGATTGGGTTATGCTTCTTGTAATCTGGTTAAAATCATGGAATTTAATCTTCAACGTCAACGTATTTCCAAAAAAATCAGTATCCTGCAACCGCTCCACCAACTCTACAGCTACATGATACAGTTCGATAATAACCGATGACTTCATCGAGATATCCCGTTCCAACGTATGTTCGCAACCGATCGATTTACGAATATGAACCGTCTCAACCGGACGCAAGTCAACGCCACGTGAAAAGCTATAATACAGTGAACCCGCTTTTCCAAACTCACGCGTCAACATATCAATTGAACACTCCCGCAGCTGCCAACCATTACGAATGCCTAATGCATGCATCTTCTTTGCTGTCACCGGCCCCACCCCCCAGAACGATTCAACCGGCAATCGGCCAATGAAATCCATCGCTTGTTCAGGGTGAATAGTACATAGTCCATCGGGTTTGCGGTGATCTGAAGCAATTTTAGCGAGGAACTTATTATACGACACACCAGCCGAAGCTACCAGATGCAGTTCTTCCCGGATACGTTGCTTGATCTCTTTGGCAATATCTACCGCCAAAGCTATTCCTTTCTTATTAGTCGTTACATCCAGAAAAGCTTCGTCCAACGATAAAGGTTCGATCACATCTGTATAGTCATGGAATATCTCATGAATCTGCCGGGAGACCGAACTGTAAACATCCATCCGCCCATGAACAAAGATAAGCTGCGGACACAATTGTCTGGCTTTTTTCGACGACATAGCCGAACGTACCCCGAACTTCCGCGCCTCATAGCTTGCAGCAGCTACCACACCACGCTCTTCCGAATAGCCTACCGCCAAAGGTTTGCCACGCAGTTCCGGATGATCGCGTTGTTCTACCGAAGCATAAAACGCATCCATATCGATATGTATTATCTTACGCATCATACTCATACAAGCAGCAAATATAAAAAATCATTCATTCATTTCTCTTTAATAAATTAAAAATGTACTTTTGTAAAACATGCCTTTAAAGCTCACTACATATTACCGTGGGAATGAGTTACCCGAACTTCAGGGACATAACACATTCCATTCCAAAGAGTTGTTCCACATCTACGAATCAACTCCCGGCTACACGCCTTTGATAGTAGTTGCCTTCGACAAAGAAAAGCCTGTTGCCTGGCTGTTGGCCACCCTGCGAAAAAGTGTACGTTGGTTTCCACCCTCCATTATCAAGCGGTGCGAAGTGTATGGCAATGGCGAGTACACGGACGAAACAACCGACAAAGAAGAAATCTTTGGCCTTATGCTTGAGCATCTGACTCAAAACGTTTCACGCAAGTCCTTCCTCATCGAGTTTCGCAACCTGGACAACTCCATGTTCGGCTATAAATACTTCCGCGCAAACAAATACATCCCCGTCAATTGGCTGCGTGTACGCAATTCCCTGCACAGTCTTAAAACACTGGACGACCGGTTCAGCCCGTCACGCATACGGCAAATTAAAAAAGGATTGCGCAACGGCTCACAAGTAGAAGAAGCAAAAACGGCAGACGAAGTACGTGAATTCTCCCGGATGCTGCACAAAGTATATTCCGCACATATCCGCAAGCACTTTCCCAGCATTGACTTCTTCCGGCTGATGGAGAACAGTATGATACACAACCAACAAGGCAAAATATTCATTGTAAAGTACAAAGATAAAATTATCGGGGGAGCAGCCTGCATCTATTCGGGTAACAGCGCCTACCTATGGTTCTCCGGTGGTATGCGAAAAACATACGCTTTACAATACCCTGGCATACTGGCCGTATGGGCAGCGTTGAAAGACGCTTACGAACGAGGATACCGCCATCTCGAATTCATGGATGTAGGTCTTCCCTTTCGCAAACACGGTTACCGCGAGTTTGTCCTCCGCTTTGGCGGGAAGCAGAGCAGCACCCGCCGCTGGTTCCGTTTCAGATGGCAATGGCTGAACAACTTGCTACTCAAAATCTACATCTGAATAAATTAGCTCTTGACAATTTACAATTGGCAGTCGGGCAAAACTTGCGAACAACCTTCATGACAGACAAGCAATTAATTGCAGAAATATTTCTTTATTATGCAAGATTTGTCGTACCTTTGTGCTGTTTTTTTAAACGTACGAATTACATCTAACATTTAAACAAAATATAGAGTTATGAAGATTTCACACATTGAACACTTGGGCATTGCTGTTAAAAGCATTGAAGAGGCCCTTCCCTACTACGAAAATGTTTTAGGTTTAAAATGTTACAACATTGAAACAGTTGAAGACCAAAAAGTTAGAACAGCATTCCTGATGGTAGGCGATACTAAAATCGAATTATTGGAACCGACCAGTCCCGAAAGTACAATCGCTAAATTTATCGAGACAAGAGGTGCAGGTGTTCACCACGTAGCATTTGCCGTAGAAGACGGCATTGCCAATGCACTGGCCGAAGCCGAAAGCAAGGAGATCCGCCTCATCGACAAAGCACCACGCAAGGGCGCCGAAGGACTGAACATCGCTTTCCTTCACCCGAAATCTACTCAAGGTGTATTGACCGAACTCTGCGAACATTAAATTACTAACTCCTCAAATAAAGATTTTATGAGTAACCAGCTTGAAAAGGTAAAAGAGCTTATCGAACTCCGCGCCCAGGCCCGTTTGGGTGGTGGTGAAAAGGCGATTGAAAAACAACACGCCAAAGGCAAATATACAGCTCGCGAGCGTATAGCCCAACTGTTGGACGAAGGTAGCTTCGAAGAAATGGACATGTTCGTACAGCACAGATGCACTAACTTCGGACAAGACAAAAAGCACTATCTGGGTGATGGCGTCGTTACCGGATATGGTACAATCGAAGGAAGATTAGTATATGTTTTCGCACAGGACTTCACCGTATTCGGTGGTTCGCTGTCGGAAACCATGGCACAAAAAATCTGTAAAGTGATGGACATGGCCATGAAGATGGGTGCACCTTGTATCGGTATCAACGACTCGGGTGGCGCACGTATTCAGGAAGGTATCAATGCATTGGCAGGATATGCCGAAATCTTCCAACGCAACATTATGGCTTCGGGTGTGATTCCGCAAATATCGGGTATCTTCGGTCCATGTGCCGGTGGTGCTGTGTATTCTCCGGCATTGACCGACTTTACACTGATGACGGAAGGTACTTCATACATGTTCCTCACAGGTCCGAAGGTGGTAAAGACCGTTACCGGCGAAGACGTATCTCAGGAAGACCTCGGTGGAGCCAGCGTTCACGCTTCCAAATCGGGTGTTACACACTTCACAGCAAAGACAGGCGAAGAAGGCTTGGGCATCATTCGCAAGTTATTGAGCTTTATTCCGCAAAACAACCTCGAGGAAGCTCCTATCATTACGTGTAACGACCCTATCGACCGTTTGGAAGATTCTCTAAACGAAATTATTCCTGATAGCCCGAACAAGCCTTATGACATGTACGAAGTTATCGGCGCTGTTGTTGACAATGGCGAGTTCCTTGAAGTACAAAAAGATTATGCAAAGAACATCATTGTAGGTTTTGCCCGTTTCAATGGTCAGTCGGTAGGCGTTGTAGCCAACCAGCCTAAGTTCCTTGCCGGTGTATTGGATAGCAACGCTTCTCGTAAAGGCGCTCGTTTCGTACGTTTCTGCGACGCATTCAACATTCCTTTGGTAACACTGGTTGATGTTCCGGGATTCCTTCCGGGAACAGGTCAGGAGTACAACGGCGTGATTCTCCATGGTGCCAAGCTGCTCTATGCTTACGGCGAAGCAACTGTGCCCAAGGTGACTGTAACTCTGCGTAAATCGTACGGTGGTTCGCACATTGTAATGAGCTGTAAACAACTTCGTGGTGATATGAACTACGCATGGCCTACTGCCGAAATCGCCGTAATGGGTGGAGCAGGCGCCGTTGAAGTATTGTACGCTAAAGAAGCTCAGACTGCTGCAGATCCTGCTGCATTCATGGCCGAAAAAGAAGCCGAATACACCAAGTTGTTTGCAAACCCGTACAATGCTGCCAAGTATGGCTACATTGATGATGTGATCGAACCGAGAAATACCCGTTTCCGCGTAATTCGTGCATTGCAACAGTTGCAAACCAAGAAATTAGCCAACCCTGCCAAGAAGCACGGTAATATTCCATTGTAATATTAATAGCATGATTGTTATGAATAAAAAGAATTTAGGAATACTTATCGTTATGCTGATGGCAGTATGCGGAAGCGCATACGGTCAGGGAGCAAAGAGTTTGAAGATCAATGAAGTACTTGTAAAGAACGTAGACAACTACCAAGACGACTACGGCAAGCACAACGCATGGATAGAAATCTTCAACACCTCTTTCGCCTCTGTCGATGTCAGAAGTTGCTTCCTCACCAACGATAAGCGCGTTCTGAAAGACGGACTCACCGTCGAAGAACGCATGAGCATGATGTACCCTGTGCCTAAGAGCGATGTGCTGACTCACATTCCTCCCCGCCAGCATTTACTTTTCTGGGCGGACGGGCAACCCAACCGAGGTACTTTCCACTTGAATTTTACGTTAGACTCGATTGGCCCCAACTGGATTGCATTGTATGATGCAAACGGCAAAACGTTGATTGACTCCGTTACGGTTCCGGCTCATCTCCCTGCCGATTTCTCATACGCCCGTGCCGAAGACGGTAAAGATGTATGGGTTATCAAAGGTGGCGATGCCAATAATTATGTGACGCCAAGTACCAATAACAAAACTCAGGACAAGCAGGAGAAAATCGATGGGTTCCGCAAATACGATGCCAACGGAATAGGCATGGCTATCATGGCTATGGCAGTTGTATTCAGCGGACTTATCTTATTGTACATTTCCTTCCGCATCATCGGATCCATCGGTGTGAAGCTCGGAAGAAGAAATGCGATGAGAGCCCACGGTATCACTGACAAAAAAGAAGCGAAAGAAAAATCAATCGGTACGGAATCCGGAGAAGTTTTTGCCGCCATTGCTATGGCATTGCATGAGTATCAGGACAACGTTCACGATGTAGAAGACACGATCCTTACTATTAATAAGGTGAAACGTAACTACTCGCCATGGAGTTCGAAGATATATACACTCCGTCAATCTCCGAAATGATCAATCAATACTTTAAATTTATAATTCAAGATGAAACAGTATAAATATAAAATCAATGGTAACCTCTACAATGTAGTAGTGAATGATATCGAAGAGAACATTGCACGCGTAGAGGTGAACGGAACTCCGTACAACGTTGAGTTGGACAAACCGATCCAGGCTCCTAAAACAATTGTCCGCCCGGCAGCCGCACCTAAAACTCCGACCGGTGCTCCGGTAGTTGCACGTCCTACAGCTAATACCTCGAAGAGTGGTGTAAAATCTCCGCTTCCTGGTGTTATCCTGGACATTAAAGTGAAAGAAGGCGACGTAGTGAAGAGAGGCCAGGTGGTTGCCATCCTTGAAGCAATGAAAATGGAAAACAACATTAATGCAGACAAGGATGGTAAAGTAGTAGAGATAAAAGTTAGTAAAGGCGACTCCGTACTGGAAGGAACCGACTTAATCATAATCGAATAGTCGTATGGGAGAATTTATGTCATTCTTATCGAACAACCTGGTAGATTTCTGGGGGTACACGGGATTTGCGAATGCAACAACCCAGCACCTCATTATGATTCTGGTCGGTTTGTTCTTCCTCTTTCTTGCTATCAAGAAAGACTTTGAACCAATGCTTCTCATCCCTATCGGTTTTGGTATTCTTCTCGGTAACATCCCGTTCAAGATTGATGCAGGTCTCGAAATAGGTCTATACGAAGAAGGTTCGGTTTTAAACATCCTCTATCAAGGTGTAAAAACCGGATGGTATCCACCACTCGTATTCTTGGGTATTGGCGCTATGACCGACTTCTCGGCACTGATCTCCAATCCTAAGTTGATGCTGGTAGGTGCTGCAGCCCAATTTGGTATCTTCGGTGCATACATGGTAGCATTGGCACTGGGCTTCGAACCCAACCAGGCAGCCGGTATCGCCATCATCGGTGGTGCCGATGGCCCAACAGCTATCTTCCTTTCGTCTAAGCTGGCTCCGAACCTGATGGGTGCCATTGCCGTGTCAGCTTATTCGTACATGGCACTGGTTCCAGTGATTCAGCCTCCTATCATGCGCCTGCTGACTACCAAGAAAGAACGTGTGATGCGTATGAAACCCGCCCGTGCGGTTTCTCATACCGAAAAGATCATGTTCCCGATCATCGGTTTGTTGCTTACCTGCTTTCTGGTTCCGTCGGGTCTGCCCCTGTTGGGTATGCTCTTCTTCGGTAACTTATTGAAAGAAAGCGGTGTAACCCGCCGTCTGGCCGAAACAGCCAGTGGTCCGCTGATCGACACGATCACCATTCTGCTTGGTCTGACGGTAGGTGCTTCTACACAAGCAAGCGAATTCCTGACCGCAAGTACGATTTATATCTTCTTCCTCGGATTCATGGCATTTATCATTGCTACGGCTTCGGGCGTACTCTTTGTGAAGTTGTTCAACATCATTCTGCCGAAAGCTAAGAGAATCAATCCGCTGATTGGTAATGCCGGAGTATCCGCCGTACCGATGTCAGCCCGTATCTCACAGAACGTCGGATTGGAATACGACCCGACCAACTACCTGCTGATGCACGCTATGGGCCCGAATGTGGCCGGTGTAATCGGTTCGGCTGTTGCTGCCGGTGTACTGCTGGGCTTCCTCATGTAATGTAATCAATCAGATTATCCATAGTTAAAAGAGCGCTTCTCCTTCGCGGAAGAAGCGCTCTTCTTTTTTACCTGCCAACTTCGTTAATGTATCTGAAATAAATCTACGAATCATTCGTAAGTACTATATTTTCATTATATTGCGCTGCATTAAACAGCACATTAATAGAGATTATCACCATGAAACAATTTATTATTTGCGTATTTCTTTGTGTAGCAACCACTTTGACGGCGCAGAACAACAAGCAGATCCAGGAGGCTATGGCTAATTACGACTACGAAACAGCCATCGTCCTGATAGAAAAAGAAAAGCCTACTCCCGCACTTTTGCTACAGAAGGGAAAAGCGCAAAAAGCATTGAGCCTGAACGCCCAGGCGCTTGCTACCTTCCGCCAACTCATCAGTGAAGAGCCGCACAATGCATTGGCGCATACCGAAGCTGCCGAGTGCTGCAAATCACTGGCTAAGTACAAAGAGGCACTGACATACTACCAACAGGCACTGGACCTGAATCCCAAGAATAAATATGTGCGCCTGCAATACATCAGCCTGCTATGCAACCAAGGTAAATACGATGAAGCGCTGGGCGAAACCAGTGTGATGTCCGAGACCGACAGTTCGGCAGTGGTGCTGCACCTGCAAGCGCAAAGCCTGGAAGGACTAAACATGGCTCTGCCAGCCATCGGATGCTACCACGTTATTCAGGACAAATATCCGGACGACTATCTGGCTGCCGCAAAGCTGGGGAGTTTATATTGCTCGGGAGGCGATTACAAATATGCCATCGAAGCTACGGAGAAGTACCGCCGGATAGACACTACCAACATTGTTGTAAACCGCCAGAATGCAGTTGCCTACTGTCTGGCCCAGGAGTATCCGACGGCTATCGAACGATATCAGGGGCTGCTCAACCAAGGAGATAGCACCCTGCTCACCACTTACTACATGGGCGTATGCTATTATGCTTCAGAGAAATTCTATGAAGCGCACGATATGTTGATGAAAGCCTATATACGTTCACCGGACGATCCCAATCTGCTTTATTACCTGGGACGTACGTGTGCCAAGACTTCGTGGAAACAAGAAGGAATAGAGCACCTCAAAAAAGCCATCGATCTTACCATACCCTCGGATAGCACAATGGCACGCCTGTACACCGGACTGGCCGATTGCTATAAACTGTCCGGCAAAGCAAAAGAACAAATCGATGCCATGAAGGAGATCTACAAATACAGTCCACAAAAACATAAGTTGCTGTATGATATGGCTACCATTTATTCTTATCCACTGAAGGATAAGAAGAATACAGAACGCTGCCTGGAGGCTTTCCTGAAAACCCAACCCAAAGACAGCAAAGACACATCTTATTTAAACGAGCAAGGCGATTTAGTATTAGGACTACACAACTACTACAATGCTGCCCGGGAATGGTTGAATGACCTGAAAAATGAACAAAAGAAAGAAGAGTTCTTCAAGAACGGCATACCGGAAAAGAAATAACAAACACCCTATCTGGCTTACAGCGAAAACGTTTGCATAAATATATAGTAGTTACCCTTGAAGAGAACCGCGATGAAGCGTTAAAATTATTCGTATATTAGCATCGTTTATTTCACTAATCGATGCTAATATCATGAAGAAAATTTTATTTATCGTAGGTTCTCTCCTTTTGTCAATCAGTACACACGCTGCTATGAATGTAAGCAAAATCGACCCGCCATGCTGGTATGCCGGGATGAAAAACCCCGAACTACAACTGATGGTCTACGGCGAGGGCATCGGCGATGCCTCCGTTTCGGTAAACTACCCCGGTGTGTCACTCAGCAGCACCGTACGTTTGGAAAGTCCCAATTACTTACTCGTCTACCTGTCGCTCGACAAGGATGTGAAACCCGGCAAAATGGCACTCACTTTCGCACAAGGGAAAAAGAAAATCGTACAGGATTATGAGCTCAAAGCCCGCAGCAAGAAAGGATGCGAGCACACAGGCTTCGATGCTTCGGACGCTCTATACCTGCTGATGCCCGACCGCTTTGCCAATGGCAATCCGGATAATGACCAGATAGCCGGAATGGCCGAATACAAGATAGACCGCAATGACCCGAATGCCCGCCACGGAGGCGACTTAGCCGGCATTGAGCAACATCTGGATTACTTCACCGACCTGGGAGTGACTGCACTGTGGTTTACCCCGGTACTGGAAAACAACATGACAGGTGGTTCGTACCATGGTTATGCCACTACCGATTACTATAAAGTAGATCCTCGCTTCGGCACCAATGACGAATACCGTTCGCTGATCGAAAAATCGCACGCACGCGGCATCAAGGTGGTGATGGACATGATCTTCAACCACTGTGGTGTAGAACATCCCTGGATCAAGGATATGCCTTCGAAAGATTGGTTCAACCATCCCGATCATAAAAACAATTTTGTACAGACTTCTTTCAAGCTCACCCCGCACGTCGACCCATACACGTCGAAGTACGATTTCGAGCAGATGAACGACGGCTGGTTCGTTCCTTCCATGCCCGACTTGAACCAACGCAACGCTCACGTGTACAAATATCTGGTACAAAACAGTTTCTGGTGGATCGAATATGCCGAAATAGATGGCATCCGCATGGATACTTATCCGTATGCCGACTACGACGCTATGAGCAACTGGATGAAAGAACTCAACGAAGAGTATCCCAACTACAATACCGTAGGCGAAACCTGGGTAACCGAACCGGCCTATACCGCCTGGTGGCAGAAAGACTCCAAGCTCTCCGCCCCACGCAACAGCAACCTAAAAACGGTGATGGACTTCAGTTTCTACGACAAGATCAATACGGCCAAGACAGAGCAAACCGAAACCTGGTTCAAGGGACTCGACCGCATTTATGGTAGTTTCGTTTACGATTTCCTATATCCCGATCCTGCTTCGGTACTGGCTTTCATCGAGAACCACGACACCGACCGCTTCCTGGGCGAAGGCGACAACCTGGCTTTGCTGAAACAAGCCTCTACCCTACTGCTCACCACACGCCGCATCCCGCAACTGTACTACGGTTCGGAGATTATGATGAACGGAGTGAAAAGCAAGAGCGACGGATATGTGCGCAAGGATTTCCCCGGCGGATGGGCAGACGACCAGACCAATGCATTCACCGCTTCGACCAGAACCGCCAAGCAAAACGAATGCTATAACTTCTATCGTACCCTGCTCAACTGGCGCAAAGGCAATGACGTAATAGGTAAAGGCAGCATGGTACAGTTCATGGTACAAAACGGAGTGTACGCCTACGCCCGTCAGTACAACGGGAAAACAGTCCTTGTCATGCTGAACGGCACAGACCAGGAGACTATCCTCCCGCTCAAGTTCTACAAAGAAGTTTTGGGCGATAAAACCCAAGGCAAGGATATTCTTACCGGCAAGCAAGTAAAACTGGAGAATGAGTTGAAGATGACCGCACGCGAATCGCTGGTCATCGAGCTATAACACATTACCAAAGAGGGCGCAGAGATTAATCTTTGCGCCCTCTTTGGTAAAACAATTACTGCTTCACCTCTTTCAGTGTATAATTCAGTTTGGAATTGATCATTTCTTTCTTGGAATCCAGCACATGCAATACTTCGGGTTTATTGCTGAACGACACATAATAACGTTGTTCCTTGACAGGCTTTCTGAAGTTTAAAATATAAAGCGTAGCATCATTATCGTCCTTGTACCCGCGTTCCACATTGAACTCTCCGTCGGTAAGGAACGTTTTCTTTCCGATATATTCCTCTTTCAGTTCGTACATATTCTTCCCGTTATCCGGTTGATGAGTCCATTTCAGAACCAGTGTAGTAACAATTCCCGGACAATCGGCACTGGGCAACTTTCCAGTGTATGTCACTACAGTTGCCGAATCGCTCATCACACTCGTCTCTACAACAACCGCCTCTTCATCAACCATCACACTGCTTTCCGGTTTTTTCATTTCCGATTTACAGCCAACGGCTATACATACAGCTACAAATCCCCACACATTCATCCATAACACATTACTTTTCATAATTACTTCGTTTTAAGTTAATAATATTACATTTATCTACGTTTATTTCAAGAACAGGAAACAAAAATAATGATTTATCAACAATAAACAGAAAATCTTCAAGTTTTTTTTCTATCAGGCTGAAACACACCCACAAACGAAGCACAAAAAAACCGTCAACGAATGGCTTCGCGACGGTTTTTCTATAACGGATAAATCCGAATGTCTGTTATTCAGCCAACTTACCAGCCGAACCTAATACATTCTTAATCTTATGAATATACTGTGCCTTCATGTTGTCACGAGCCGGTCCCAGGTATTTACGTGGGTCGAACTCTGCCGGTTTTTCTGCAAACACCTTACGAACAGCAGCAGTCATAGCCAAACGGCTGTCAGAGTCAATGTTGATTTTGCAAACAGCCGATGAAGCAGCATGACGAAGTTCGCTTTCGGGGATACCGATAGCATCTTTCAATGCACCACCATACTTGTTAATAGTTTCTACTTCTTCCTGCGGAACTGAAGAAGAACCGTGCAGAACGATGGGGAATCCCGGAAGTTCTTTCTCTACACCTTCGAGTACGTCGAAACGCAAGGGAGGAGGAACGAGAACGCCTTCGGCATTACGGGTACACTGCTCGGGTTTAAACTTATTGGCACCGTGCGAAGTACCGATAGAGATAGCCAGGCTGTCGCATCCGGTCTTGGTAACGAAGTCAACCACTTCTTCGGGCTGAGTATATGTGTGATGTTCGGCAGACACTTCATCTTCCACACCTGCCAATACGCCGAGTTCACCTTCTACAGTTACATCGAACTGGTGAGCATACTCTACCACCTTGCGGGTCAGAGCTACGTTTTCATCATAAGGCAGATGAGAACCGTCGATCATTACAGAAGAGAAACCCATGTCGATGCAAGACTTGCAAGTCTCGAACGAATCGCCATGATCGAGGTGCAATACGATTTCCGGTTTGGCACAACCCAATTCTTTTGCATATTCTACAGCACCTTCGGCCATGTAGCGAAGCAACGTCTGGTTAGCATATTGACGAGCGCCTTTCGAAACCTGAAGGATTACCGGAGATTTGGTTTCAACTGCAGCCATGATGATAGCTTGCAACTGTTCCATGTTGTTGAAGTTGAATGCCGGGATAGCATATCCGCCTTTGATAGCTTTTGCAAACATTTCTTTGGTGTTTACAAGGCCTAAATCTTTGTAACTAATCATTTTGTTTAAAAGTTTATTGTTAGTGAATTAAATTCTGTGCAAAAGTAAGCATATACTTTGAATAAGAGAACACTGACGGTCGCAAATATCCTTTTCTTTGCATCAATTTAATGTTATTTGAACCAAATAATTTACAATCGATCATCGTTTGTAATCTCGATGTAGCAATGCTGCGTTTTACTTCACACGCATGTAGAGAATGGTCGGAAGGTGATCGCTGTAGCCATTGAGCCACTCGTTTCCGCCATACGTACGTAAGGGCGAACCTTTATAACGTCCGTCTTGCTGGAAGAGATAATTGCGTATGAAGACCTCATTATGATCGTACACCAACCCCTTCTTGGCTTTCAGAAAGGACGAAGAAACCAGGATCTGATCGAAGAGATTCCACTTGCCACGGTAGAGAAGTGTACCCACGCCCTTATCTTCCAGTGTTTCCCACCAGGGATTGTAGAAATCTCCGGCTTTTACTTCGCGCGTATATTTCTTGCCGCCGAGCGTAAGCAAACTCTCGTCCATCGGATCATCGTTCATGTCACCCATGACAATTAGTTTCAGGTTCTTATCCTGATAGAGCAGCGAATCGGCAATGGCACGTACCTGACGGGCGGCATGCACCCGTACCGGCGATTCGGCTCCCCGCGACGGCCAGTGGTTGACGATGATGCACACCCGTTCATCTGCCATACGTCCATCTACAACCAAGAAACCACGGGTTTTATGAATCGTATCGCCCTCGAAAGGGGTAGAAAGAATCAGACTGGAAGAAGTTACGGTGAACAACTTCGGGTTATACAACAAGGCACAGTCGATACCGCGCGTATCAGGACCTTCATAATGCACCACTTCATAACCCGTTTCGGCCAGCTTGGGTTGACTCACCAAGTCGTCGAGCACGCGGCGGTTCTCCGCTTCGGCTACTCCGATGGCTGCCGGGCCTTCGGCTACCTGATCGCGCCCCAAGTCACCCAACACCTGCGCCAGGTTCTTCAACTTGGCCTCATACTTCTGCATATCCCACTTTTTGGCGCCGCCGGGCAGATACTCGGCATCATCCTTACCCTCATCGTGTGTGGTATCAAACAGATTCTCCAGATTGTAGAATGCCACACAATACAATTTCTTATCATTCTCCTGTGCTTTACCACAGGCAGTTATCAGGAGCAACAGCCCCCATGCCATTATTAGTCTCTTCATACTTCGTAACTTATTTATTCATGCAAAAATCATAAAAAAAAGCGAGATATCCTGTTTTTTTACGAAACAATTTTCTTATTCACGGAAAAGCATTATCTTTGCACCCTGAAAATCGACCATTACACACTATTTCTTACCAAAATAGTTATAACGATATTATAATTTAAAAACAAATACAGCAATGAAAAAAGATCTTCATCCAACTTCATACCGTCCGGTGGTATTCAAAGACATGTCAAACGGTGATATGTTCTTGTCGCGTTCTACTTGTAACACGAAAGAAACCGTAGAGTTTGAAGGTGAAACTTATCCGTTGGTAAAGATTGAAATTTCTAACACCTCACACCCGTTCTACACTGGTAAGTCAACGTTGGTGGATACAGCAGGTCGCGTAGATAAGTTCATGAGCCGTTACGGTGATCGTAAAAAGAAATAATTTGCCCAACCGGCAAGTTTTGTAAGGAGAGGATTCCAAACGGGATCCTCTCCTTTTTTATTACCCATTGGTGGAATTGTATGATGTTACACGCTACAGGTTTGTGGTTTCTTTGCTAACTTATCTCCCTCGTAGAGCAAGCAACAGATACTCTACGACCAAGGTGGCGACACTCTACGACCATCGATGTACGAGATGTACATCTGGAGCAGTACGCTATGTACATCTGGTACTGTATGAGATGTACATCTCGTACATCGACCCTCGTAGATCAAAGGTAGCTACCTCTACGAGTAACGCTGGTTTGCACTACGAGTATCGGCTCGATGCCTCTAATGCAAAACTACATACCTGTCAGATGA
Source organism: Bacteroides sp. (assembly GCA_031554665.1). Classification (GTDB taxonomy): domain Bacteria; phylum Bacteroidota; class Bacteroidia; order Bacteroidales; family Bacteroidaceae; genus Bacteroides. Next base: position 26,288 of record JAVBVA010000114.1, read on the forward strand.
GTCATCCTTGAATCCCGTCAATAGCCTATACATAGTATATTTAGGGAAATTCCTACCGTCAAATAGGGGAAAAACGATTTCGCACTAACAAGTATTCCGTATCTTCGTTGCATCCAATAATGTATCAATAAAATATTATAGCTACTATGAGAAAGATAGTCACACTCCTAATTCTCTTGGTATTGGTTTGCGGTGCTGAAGCTCAAACCAATAAGATACTCTCCATCAAAGCCGAGCTGAACAGGGGCTATGGAGGTTATCCCGAAGGAACCCCTGTCATTGTTCGTGGCGTCAAAGAGATGAAGATCCGCAGAGAGAAGACTCTGGCAATCGTAGCAGAGATAGAGGAAAAGCAAATCCCCATCCCCAGCGACAGTAAGAAAGTACTTACCCTGCAACCGGAAACGCCGACGGAATTCTGGCAGTCGGTATGTATTCAACACAACATATACGAGTATTTCGAGAAAAAAGGATACCGCACCAAGCTACGTCGTGAACTGGAGATTGAATCGCACGACTACTTAGATCGTCTGGATCGGATATCTTACTACGACGCATACGTTACGGACTACGTTCAAGGCGTATTTGCCAGGGTAGCACCAAACCGTATCGACCCCAGACGTCCGGAACAACTCAGCGTGCGTGTGGTCCAATCGCCCGACCCGGATGCTTACATGGTTCCTAACGGAGTGTTAGTTGTCAGCACCGGACTACTCAGCACACTCGATTCCGAAGAAGAATTGACCGCCATCATGGCCAACGAAATAGCGCACTATATACTCGACCATCAGGTGATAAACGTAGTCAAAGCCGAAAACCGCTCAAAACGGGCTGCCGTATTTGGTACCGTACTGGCAGGGGTAGCCGAGTTCAGCCGGGATATAGCCTGGTATGACAACAACAAGAAAGCCGCCGCCGTAAGTGTAGCCGCCAGCATCGGAAGTATTGCCACATTGGCCAGCATACAAGCGGTGAACAGATTGGGTATCAAGTACAATGAAGAGCAAGAGCTAATAGCCGACCAGGTGGTGCTCAACATGCTCCGCTTCAAAGGTATCGATCCCGACGCACTGGCTTCAGCTTTAGGTAAAGTCAAACGATTCTACCAATTCCAAAACCAATGCAGAAAGTTGGTGCGCTACGGCAGTTGCAGTATGCTGGACGATCGTTTGGCTAAGCTAAACCGGAATGCCAACCTGCACAACCACGAATATCATAAGATTACAGCCGATGTAGTGACTTTCAATGCCGGCATGTATCAGGACGACCGCCGCTACCGTACCGCCGAACTCCTCACCCGCAAAAACATCAACAGCGGAGTAGCCTCGGAACACGATTACGTGATCAACGTACAGGCCCGGATGGGTACACGCGATACCCCCGAAAGCAACGAAGAGTGCCTGAAAGAGATCAGGCATGCCAAGAGTTTGTCTCAGACGCCGAACTTAGACATTTATAAGACAGAAGCATTGCTCCTCATCAGACTGAACAGACAAGCAGAGGCATCAGACACACTGAAAGAATACCTGAACCTGTTAGTCAAATACCGGGAACAACCGGAAGGTAAGGACGATACGGAGTGGATTTCGCAGGAGATCACCTGGGCGCGAAACACCCTATCAAAGATTAGTAGCATATAGAAATTGGTACCTATATAAACAAAATGAGGGGTGCACCGTTCTAAAATCACGGTGCACCCCTCCTGGTTCACTACTTTACTACCTACTGAACATTCTGTACATACAGGCGGAATTCATGTGCCGGAACCTTTACTCCATACGAAGCAGCCGACACATTAACCGGTGTATTATCTATATAATTGGTCCATGTCCCAGTGGCCGGGAACGTCACCGTACGAGTGATCTCAGCATTGGTAAAGTTGCCTACCACCACTAATTTCTTACCATCTACAGTTTCGAGAACGATGTCGCGGCCATTTGCCCAGTCACTTGTTGCCACACTCCATGACTTGAATGCCTCCTGACTAAACAACACCGGATTAGCCTTCCGCAAGTTCAGCAGCTTGGCATACACATCGTATAGTCCTTTGCGGCTGGCATTGTCCAAGTATTCCCAATGAAGCGGCTTCTTACCGGTCCGTCCGTTTTCATCTATGCTGACATCATAGCCCATCTCGCCAAACTGCCAGATCATCTTCGGACCCGATACCGTGAAGCAGAGAGCTGCATTGGTAGCCAACTGTTTCATGCGCACATCCAAATTGGATTTCAGGTCGCCCGTACTATAAGCAGCTTGCTTGTATGCCATGCGTTCTTCGTCGTGGCTTTCCATAAAGCCCACCCAGGCATCGGCTTTCATGGACGTGCCTTTCGTTGTCAGTGCTCCGAATCCGCTATCCGACGAATATCCCATGGCCGACTGGCAATACGCATTGTTCAGGTTGCGCCACATCATCATACCGGCATTGCTCAATTCCGTCTCTTCCGCCAGGTCGCAGAAATGTTCCAGAATCACAATAGCATCCGACTTCACTGCTTTAATAGCATCGTTGTAACCCTTCAGGATGGCAATTCTCGAATCATCTTTAGTGCTTGCCGTACTTTCGGTGCTGCTCTTCTGTGTGAAACCTTTGGTCAAGTCAAAACGGAAACCATCGATCTTATACTCTTCGAGCAAGAACTTGAGGTTACGCTTCACGAATGTTTTTACAAGATCTGACTCATGATTGAAGTCATGGAACACACTGTACGGATGCGGTGCATCGACATTGAACCACGGATTGTTGGCAGCCGTTTTGCTGGTCGATGCATTCCAATAGAGTTTGGCAAAGGGATGATTGCCCGTAGCATGATTGTACACCACATCGAGAATCACGGCAAATCCTTTTTTGTGGCAGGCATCAATGAACTGTTTGTACATCTGCTTGGTGCCGTACGCCTTGTCCATGGCAAAGAAGAAACAAGGGTTGTAGCCCCAGCTGTCATTACCGTCGAACTCTTGCACAGGCATCAGTTCTATGGTGTTTACACCAAGCATTTTAAGGTAATCAAGTTTAGCCATTGCCCCATTAATGTCGCCGGTGGAAGTAAAATCGCGCAGCAGCATTTCGTAGATTACCAGTTGATTATTATCCTTCACCTTAAAGTCGGTCACTTCCCAACTATATATTTTCGGTTGTATGCAGAAAGTGGACACGATGCCCGATGTTTTGCCGGTAGGGTACTGTTTCTGGTCAGGATAAGTCGACGCAGCAATATAACTATCGTTGGCTGGGTCAAGAATCTTTTCCGTATATGCATCGGCCAAACGTATTGCACCGTCGTTTGCACTACCAGCGTAGTACTGGAAGGCATATTCTGTCTGCGCATTCAGCCCTGTAACCGTATACCACCAACAGCCGGTGGCGTCATCACGCTTCATCTGGTAGGTATTATCGAGCCTCCAGTTATTGAAGTCGCCAATGAGGTAAGCATAGTCCTTGCGACTACCGTTCTTGTCTTTGTCATAAAAGACTAAGGTCACGGTAGTGGCATCTACAATATTAATACCTTCTTTGGTTCCTGCTGGCTGTGGAGCATTCACTACCGCTCCAGGAGTAAATGAATTATCGGTTACGTTAATGAATGTATCTGATGCAAGGCCTTTCTTCGTTCCGTCTTCATTACGGAAAACGATGCCTATTTTGCTGATGGGAGTTCCGGAAGGAGCGCCAAACCAACTCCGGATGGAGGATGTGAACTTAAGACGCCACATATTGTCCTGCATCTTCTCCATTTTGCACTTGGCTACATTTTGATCCCAGGCAGCGGGTACGTAGAGCCAGTCCGCACCTTCCACCACACCAATATGTACATAAACATCGCTGGTGTGGTTGTATAATGCCGAAGAAGGCCCTGCCTTGAATATAATGGAGGCTTCCTTATCAGCCTCAAACGTAGCGGGGTCTTTGGTGATGCCATCGCCATAGTACATCCCACTGGTAGGCTTATCGCTGGAACAGGATGCGAACACCAATGTCCAGACCAGGAGCCAAAGGAAGCTCCGGGAAATATTCTTCTTCATACGTAAAGTTCTCATAAATAAACTGTAAAAACTTACTTATAGGGGCGAACTGTATGCCCGCCCCCTAATAACATTAGTCACATAAATAGATCGAGACCTACTGAACTCTGCCTGTTCCGTCACTGAACTTCAGATATGCCTTCTGTCCGGCAGTTACAGGTACGGCTGGCTGGTCGCCACCGTTGCCACGGTATTCGATCTTACCATTGAATATATTGAACTCGGTTTTCCACCAGTCTACATTCGGCAAGGTGATAGATATTCGCAAGTTGTCGCTGGCCATGAAGGCGGGTGATACAAATTCTCCGGTACCGTCGGCAGGAACGGTGAACTTATCAAGCGGGTTCATAGCTATGCTACCCCATCCGCCGTTGGAAGCAGCTCCAACCAACCAAATGGTAGGTTCGAGGAACTCTACAGTATAGGCTCCGGCATCTGAAGTAGATACTACAACGATGTACCATCCGGCATTGCCCACCTTGATATTACCGCCTGCATCCGACAGTCCAGCATAAGCAATTGTTTCGGCAGACAGATTCGAGGCAGAGAATCCGAAGTCTCCATTCCAAGCCTTCACGGGGCAGAACTTGATTTCGGCATCGGCAGCGAAGTACTGGACGGCCCAGAATTTACCGGGTATACCGTTTACCGCAGTCATTGACTCGCCTACATTGTCCCAATTCCAACTCCACGGGCTACCTATCATATACATGGTCTTAACAACCGGAGCTACCTGATAAGTATAGTTGTTCATGTCCAGTACAATCTTTGTTTCGTCAGCTTTGGCAATACAGATTGCGCCCGGTTCCTTACCGTTACGCTTGTATACAATGATACCTGTAGGCGAAGTATCACCGTCTGTAGCAGTACCCAAGGCTGAGCCCCAGAAGTCTCCTCCTGTGTCAACACCCGATTGAGGAATGATCTTGAAGTTCGACTTATCAGTAGCTATATCCACCACCAGTTCGAATATTCCGCTGCCTTTGTCGGTAAATTTCAATACGGTACCTTGGTTCCAACCGTTTACATCGCCCACCATATAATATGCGCTTTCGATCGGAAGCGTTTGGGTGGTGATGGATAATGCAAGGTCGTTACCCTTTACGCGTGTACCCTGTCCGGCTGGTGTTTCGGCAATGCCATATACACGCAGGGACGAAGCATTTACTTGTCCATGCTTGCCATAGAATGTCCATGCTGCATCTTCGAGATCATAAGCAGATACACGGAACACATCACCTTTCAAGGCAAAGTTCAGTTGTTCTTGAGTGGCAAATGTATTGTCGGAACCTAAGTACAACTCATACTGTGCTGTTCCGCCTTCTTCCAATGTAATGGAAGAGACTTTTGCTATGTCTACAGAATCCGTAGTAAGGGTATTGAAGTCAACACTTGTCACGGTGTTGGCCACTTGCAAAGCCACCGTTTTGGCCGCTTCCTGTTCATTGGTCTGCGGACCGGCCCAATTGGCATAATCCTCCGTGCACCCCGTCAATGCGACAACAGCAAACAGGGTCATTATATAGAATGATATTTTTTTCATTTCTAAATCATTTAATAGTTATACACTGTTTCCTTATCATTTAACCTCGCCGGAGCCGGTCATAAAGTTGAGATAAGCCTTCTGTCCAGCTGCTACGGGCAATCGTTCCTGATCGCCACCGTTGCCACGGTATGCAATCTTTCCACCCAGAATGACAAACTCGGATTTCCACCAGTCAATGTCGGTCAGCTTCACGCACATTCTCAAGTCGCCACCGGCTTTAAACGCAGGCGATACAAAGAACCCTTCGCCATCGGCAGGTACGGTAAACAGACGTGCATCGTCGAATACATCCCATCCGCCAGAGATATCACCTGTAATATACACGTTCGGCGCAAGGAAATCAATAGACTTGTAAGTCACTGTGCGTCCTTTCAGTTCGGAGTTCACCACAATAAGGTACCAGCCGGCCTTGCCCACTTTGATATTGCCGCCATTATCACTGAGACCTGCATAGTCAATGGTTTCCTGTGAGAACAGACTGGCATTATAGCCTTCTACGTTGGCGTCATCTGCAGCAGATACGTTGATCTTGAACTCGTCATCTTTGGCAAAATACATCACCGCCCAGAACATACCGGCCTTGCTGTTTACAGGAGGAGCCACGAATGCTTTCTTCCAATCCCAGCCACAGAACGAGCCTACCACATACAGATGGTCAAGTGTAATAGGAGCTTCCGGATTACCAATGACCTGCGAAAGTTTCACCGAATTGGAGTAAATGGCTCCCTTACCATTGGAAGTAAGCGCTGCTTTCAGACGAAAATACACTTCTATGGGAGTGGTAGGGAATGATTCCGCAGACTGGTTGCTCCACAACTCTGTCAATGCACTTGATATTTCCTGTGCATTGACGTTCATGCGCGCAGTGGTATATTTAGTTTCGAGCGTCATGAATTTTCCTTCAGTAGCGAAGTCGTCGTTCAGCGATACTTGTACCGTATAAGTCGTAGCTGTAGTATACGCATAGTCGGGCTGCGAACAGGTAAGTTCCAGCGTCGTGGAGTATTTCAAGTCGTACACAGTAGAAGCATATGCAGGAGCGTTTAGCACAAACGTGGTAGGATCCTTGTATGTAGGATTACTATCATTATCGTCCTCGCAAGCCGCAAACAGCAGCAACGTGAAGAGGAACAAGGGAATTATATTGAGCTTTTTCATGATATTCGATTACTTTTTTAAAGTTTCATAACCAGGATTCTGAACAAGATTCGGATTAGCAGTCAAGTCTCTGTCGCTGATAGGATAGAGTTTAAACTTATCATCCACATTAGGGAGTCCTGCCGGATCGCCACCCTTATATGCCCACGCATAACCTTTGGTAAACTTGCCGAAACGGATCAGGTCGGAACGACGTTGGCCTTCCCAGTATAATTCACGGGCACGTTCGGCCAGGATGAAATCAAGCGTCAGAGCGTTTACATTCACGTTCTGCGAAGCATCACCATTGGCTCTTTCGCGCAACTTATTGATGTAACCCACCGCTACGTTCATATCGGTTCCGGTAGCACCACGTACGGCACATTCTGCATAAATGAGGTAAAGGTCAGCCAAACGGAACAACGGGAAGTCAGTATTCGGATCCGCAGTGGGAGTTACTGCCGCACCGTCCCATCCAAGGTTGGTAAACTTATAACATAAGTAACCGGTGTTCCAGTCACCCATTTGAGTGTTTACGTCTCTGCGACTCTTTACAGTAACCTTGTCGGCTTCGTATTCCTTCACATCGAAGAAACGGTAACGGGTATCTCTCTTCACTGTACTTCCATGGCTGTCATATATCACTCCGTCAGTACGGTTAGGGCCGTCAAACAAAGCAATAAGTTGCTGAGTAGGCTTCAAACAAGTCCATGAAGAAGTAAGTCCAAACCAGGTGGGGTCTATTGAACCACCAAACGCAGCAGCAGTCACCATGATAGAACTTCCGAAGCTCTTCTGGTTCACGTTGTCGAACGGAATGGCAAAGACGATTTCTTTCTTTTTCATGGCTGTCAGGTGGTTTTCACCGCAGAACAGGTTTGCATAACTGTCTTCCAGCCCAAATCCGGCAGCAATGACTTTCTTGGCAGCTTCGGCAGCCTTGTCATACATCGGTGTTCCTACATACACTTCGGCGTTCAGGTACATCTTGGCAAGCAGGGTGTTCACCACCGGTTTGGTCATGCGACCATAGTTTGTCATCGAGGGTGCTTCGTCCAGATGTCCATTCTTTGAAAGGTCTTCCAGTTCAGCTACAATCTTATCAAAAATAGCCTGTGCACCAATCTGCGAGGGTTTCCATGATTTATCATCCGTAGGACTGTCATCCCATACCATACCCGGGTTTCTGTACAGGTCGATGAGGTAGTAGTAATTCATGGCACGTAGAGCACGTATTTCGTCACGATACTTTTCAATATCAGCAATGCCTGAACCGACAGGATATACATCCAGGAATTCCTTGCAATAGCGAATATTCAGCATGGCACGCTGATAGAATGTATAGGCATAGAACAAGGTATAGTCCCAATTAATTTGACACAATTGCACAATACCTTCGTCAGACCAGTTCCAGATAGCTTCATCGGTAGGATAAAGCTGCATAGATAACAGTCCGCGCAGGAATACGAGCGACCCTTGGTCACCGCCTTGCAAGTCTGGTTCATTGATAGCATCCCCGCTTCCCGGACCTACGTTACCCGACAGTCCGAATCCGTTGTAAATCTTCGATAGGAAAGATTGGCAGTCTGCTTCATTTTTAATAGATTCGCTTGATTTGTCAAGCTTGGGTTCCTGATCCAAATCGCCAATACAAGAGGCAACCAGCAAGCATGCACTGAAAGCGATGCTCACGTATATATATTTTATAAAATTCTTTTTCATAACGACCGTGTGTTAAAAATTATAGCTCACTCCAAACAAGAAGGTTACAGGTCTTGGATATACATTTCTGTCCATGCCGTTTTCCACTTCTGGATCCAGACCTTTATACTTCGTAATTACAATAGGATTCTGCACGCTTCCAAAGAGACGCAAGTCTGAACCATTAAACAATATATTGTTCAATGTATAACCCAACGTGATGTTATCGATCTTCAGAAATGAAGCGTTCTGAATGAAATAATCGGACTGACGTTGTCTGTTCATAAAACCGAGTTTCACAGCAGCCACAGGTTTGTTTGACAAAGAATTGTTTCCAAACACTTCGTTGATGGCGAGCGCAGAGTTAGACAGCGTACCATTGTAATTGTAATTACCCAGACTGACACGACCGTTGAAGCCGAGGTCCCACTTCTTATACGTAAACTTCGAGTTGAAACCCATCAGCACGTCGGCAGCCGGTTTCTTGTAGTGATACAAGTCCTTGTCGGAGATTACACCATCACCATTACGGTCTACATATTCGCCTTCGATGGGTTTTCCGTTATCGTCGTACGCCTGTTGGTATACATAGTAACTACCCGGAGCATATCCCACACTGTGTATCTTGATAGTCAAACCACCATCACCACCGGTCGATTCGAAACGACGACCTGGAGAATCAGAGTTGTCATTATAAGTCAACTCAGTAATTTTGGTTTTGTTATAGGCAATATTGAACCCCAAGTCCCAGGTAAAGTCCTTGGTCACAATCGGTTTAGCGTTGATAGAGAATTCAACCCCTTTGTTTTCCAACGAACCAATGTTCGATACTACGTATTCGGCAAAGTCGGTACCGGCAGGTACGTTCACCTCATTGTTAATAAGGTCTTTCGTTTTACGGACATAGAAATCTACAGCACCATTAATACGGTTGTTCAGGAATCCGTAGTCCACACCGATATTATATGTAGTAGTTTCTTCCCATTTCAGGTTGGGGTTGGCAGCCGTAGGAGCGATCACATTTACCCATTTCACTGTGCCATCGGCATTATAGAAAGGATACATAGCACCTCCCTTACCAGTGCGATAGAAAGACATGTAGGGATAATCGCCCAGATTGATATCCTGCTGACCGGTAATACCCCAGCCCAAACGCAATTTCAACTCACTCAGCGCTTCAAATTTACTCATAAAGGCTTCTTCGTTGATCTTCCAGCCCAAAGCAACCGACGGGAAAAGTCCCCAACGCTTGTCTTTGGCAAAACGGGAAGAAGCGTCGTCACGCAAAGTCGCTGTAAACAGATACTTGTTCAATAAGGAATAATTGGCACGACCAAAGAATGACAGAAGTACATACTCTGTATCGGTATTCTTGTATTTACTGCTTTCAGTGGTATTCTGTCCGAATCTGGCAGGATCGCGGGAAAGGTAATAGCTCACATCGTCACTCTTTGTGCGATAGCTTTGGTACGAATAGCCAGCCATCACATCCAGCAGGCTTGTAGAGAAATCCTTAGTGTACTGTGCATAAAAATCGAACAACTGGTTGTTCTTCGTATTGCTATATAAATGGTTGCTACCGGTCAAATCACTGTATGCTTTGACAGTACCATCTTCATTATATTCATCCGGTGCATAATTGGAAGGAGCATTTGGGTCAATATAGGTCTGTCCTTCGCTCTTCGTATAATCAAGCGCAATATTCAAGTTGAAGCGCAGCTCAGGAAGGCAATGCAGTTTATAATCAAACTGTGCGTTTCCGATGAATGATTTCACTGTGGAATGATCATCTTTCATATACAATTGTGAAACGGGGTTGATACCAGTCGAACTGGCTTTCGTTCCATTCGGATCGTAGTTGTTTGTCCAGGTAAAGTAACCGCCAAACTTGGAATTGTTGTACACCGGTTTAGTCGGGTCAAAAGCCACTGCACTTCCGATAGAACCGCCTACATCGGCAAACTGATTCTTAATATATACCCCCTTTGCATTGGCGCTAACCGTAAGATGCTTGTCGAAAAAGGTTGGGGTCAACGAAAGGCTTCCGGTGAAACGTTCGAAGTTCGAAGTCTTAATGATACCGTTCTGGTTGGTATAACCGAATGAAACGCGGTAAGGCAACCAATCACTGTAAGAACCATAAGCACTCAGGTTCTGGTCGGTCGATACGGCTGTACGCAGCACTTCGTCCTGCCAGTCTGTACTTACATCAGGATATGCGTTCAAAGCAGTAAGCATCATGTCAGTCACTTGCGGATGATTCGTAATGAAATCGCGGTATTCGTCACCACTCATCACTTCCATCTTGTTACGCTTGGTACTTACCGACATATTCCCGGAATAGTTGAACTTCACTTTGCCGGAACTACCCTTTTTGGTAGTGATAATGATAACCCCATTCGATGCACGCGAACCGTAAATCGCCGTAGCCGAAGCATCCTTCAGTACGGTAAAGGTTTCAATATCGTTCGGATTAATCGTACTCATGGGGTTGCTTAGCCCGTTAGTGCTTCCGCCGGACATGATCACACCGTCGATAACAATCAACGGATCGTTGCTGGCCGAAAGTGACGAACCACCACGAATACGGATGGTAGAACTGGCACCCGGCTGTCCACCCGAAGATACAACAGCTACACCGGCCACTTTGCCTGCGAGCATATCCTGGGGAGCCACTACGAGTCCCTTATTTTCATTGTCGGCTTTGATAGCCGTTAATGATCCGGTGGCATCGTTCTTTTTTACTGTACCATACCCGATAACCACAACCGCATCGAGCAATTGTGTATCGTCCTGTAGTGTAATAACCACCGAAGCAGCAGCTTTTACCTCTGCATCCTGATAGCCCACAAAAGAAACCGAAAGGGTGGAACCTTGAGGGACAGCTAAGGTAAAGTTACCGTTAAAATCGGTAATAGTACCGACGGTAGTACCTTTCACTACCACATTTGCACCAATCACGGGCTCACCTGCCGCATCTTTCACATGTCCTTTGACAGAGATCTGTTGCGCATAGGTACCCAAAGACAAGAATAGCCCTACCATTAGGGGCAGAATCGTTTGAAGGATTCTAAGATTAACTTGCTTCATGCATTCTAAAAATTAAAGTTAACAATATATTAATACTATTTTCTCTCTTTAACTGCTTGCGTTCATTCAATCGCACTGATTGACGAAACAAAAATAATGTATCTATACGTAGCTTATCCTAACAAATATTATAAAACTGCATTTGCAACTACGCAATCGTTTGCACGGCAACAATCTGTACGCAATGTGTCTGAAACAGAGAAATGCAAACGTTTGCGCCGTTCATGACCAACAAACGTTGAATATGGAGGCTACGTTTATAAATATTACTTTAATTTTGCCTATTGGAGGTGAATTTTGTTAACCACTACTCCAACTATTTATGTTTTTAATTACCTTTGGCTGAAACAGAATCATACCATGAGCAAACCACAGATTACCATCAAAGACATTGCGCGCGAGCTGGGAGTTTCTCCTTCCACCGTATCGAGAGCATTGAAGGACAATCCGGACATCAGTCAGGAAACAAGGGATGCTATACATAAGTACGCGCGCGAACATAATTACAAGCCCAATGCGTTGGCGCTGAATCTGCGCACCAGCCGGTCGAACACCATCGGGGTGATCGTTCCGCAGTTGGTGCATCATTTTTTCTCCTGTGTACTGAGTGGCATTGAGGAAATGGCAGCCAAGTATGGATACAACATCTTAGTGGCGCAAAGCAATGAACTGTACGAACGGGAAGTGAACATCGTACATTCGTTTCTGGCTGCGCGGGTATGTGGGGTCATCTCTTCCCTGGCCAAAGACACTTCGCAGTACGATCATTATCAGGAATTGCTCGACAACAATATACCTATCGTGTTCTACGACCGTATCTGTACCGGCATCAACACCGAACGGGTGGTAGTGGACGACTATGCAGGTTCGTTTGCCGCAGTGGAATACATGATTCAGACGGGGTGCAAACGGATCTTCTTCTACAGTGCCGCTCCGCATCTGGAGATTTCGAAGAACCGCCGCAACGGGTATCTCGATGCCATGAAGCGGTACAAGATACCGGTAGACGACAGCATGATAAAGCTTTGCGACACCCGCGAACAAGCCATTGCCATCACACCCGACTTGCTGGAAGAGAAGAACCGCCCCGACGGCTTCTTCGCCATTAACGACGAAACAGCTTCCGGCATTCTGTACTCTTGCAAATTAGTGGGGCTGAAGGTACCCGACGATGTGTCGATATGCGGATTCACCGACGGAGCCATTGCCCAAAGCACCGACCCCAAACTCACTACCGTAGAACAGCACGGTGAGGAAGTGGGCCGAAGCGCTATCAACATCCTTATCGACAAGATAGACGGGAACGCACAAACACGGTCGAGCAACAAGATCGTACGTACCAACCTGGTGGTACGCGGAACAACGAAATAATTCAATACATTATCATACCATGAGAACAAAACCCGATTTAAGTTTTTGGAAGTTGTGGAACATCAGCTTCGGTTTCTTCGGCGTGCAGATTGCATACGCCCTACAGAGTGCCAACATCAGTCGTATCTTCGCTACATTAGGCGCCGACCCGCACAGTTTGAGTTATTTCTGGATACTGCCTCCGTTGGCAGGTATCCTGATACAACCCATCATTGGTTCGGCGAGCGACCGGACGTGGACTCGCTTCGGCCGACGCATTCCTTATTTGTTTGTGGGTACCTTGTTGGCTGTTATTGTGATGTGTCTGCTCCCCAATGCGGGTAGTTTTGGAATGGCTATCGGTACGGCCATGATTTTCGGAGTGTTTGCGCTCATGTTACTCGACGTATCGGTAAATATGGCCATGCAACCATTCAAGATGCTGGTGGGCGATATGGTAAACGAAAAACAAAAAGGCAAGGCTTACTCCATCCAGAGTTTCCTCTGCAACGCAGGTAGTTTGGTGGGTTACCTCTTTCCCATCATCTTTACGTATATCGGTATCAGCAATGTAGCTGATAAAGGTACCGTGCCCGATTCAGTGATCTATTCGTTTTACATCGGCGCCGCTATCCTGATTCTTTGTACCTTGTACACTACCATGAAGGTGAAAGAGATGCCGCCCAAAGAATTCGAGGAATTCCATGGCATTACAGCCGCCGAAAAGAAGGAGAAGACCGACTTTATCTCCCTGCTCCGGCATGCTCCGAAGGTATTCTGGACAGTGGGTCTGGTACAGTTTTTCTGTTGGGCGGCCTTTATGTATATGTGGACGTACACCAACGGCGCCATTGCCGATACGGTATGGGGCACCACCGAAACCAGCAGCAACCTGTATCAGGAAGCAGGCAACTGGGTGGGTGTATTGTTTGCCGTACAGGCTATCGGTTCGGTCATCTGGGCGGTAGTACTCACTCAATTTAGTTCGCGCAAGCTAGCTTATTCGCTCAGTCTGGTTCTGGGAGGTATCGGTTTTATCTCTACCTTGTTCTTCCACAACCAATATATGCTATTCATTTCCTATTTCCTCATTGGCTGTGCCTGGGCTGCTATGCTTGCCATGCCGTTCACCATCCTCACCAATTCTATTTCCGGTAAGAATATGGGTGCTTACCTGGGACTCTTCAATGGTACTATTTGTTTGCCACAGATTGCTGCCGCGATTGTAGGTGGTGGATTGCTTCACTTGGTAGGCGGACGCCAGGTACACATGTTGGTGTTGGCGGGCGTATTGCTTATTGCAGGAGCCATCTGTGTACACTTCATCAAAGAGACGATGGCACATCAGAAGTAGTTATAAATGAGGTTAGAGCATTCATCTATACATAGAGTTTTATTACTGGCATCCACCTCCTTCAACCGGTTGCGAGCATTCTGTTCATGCGGCTTTCGGGGTGAAGGCGGGGGCTTCACCCCGCCTTCACCGGGTTCACCCTGACCGACATCTGCATCAGGTTTTTCAGCAGCGGCATGGCGGTGGGTGCGTACTTGTCGAACTCGTCCAGGTTCAGCAGGCCCATTTCGGCCAACAGGCGGTCGGCTTGTCCTTGTGTGCCCAGTTTTACGTCGTCCTTGTAGTA
>JAVBVA010000077.1:0-101191 GCA_031554665.1 Bacteroides sp.
AGCGCTTCGACGTCGTTGTACGGGATGATGATGAATCCCGGGGTGAAGGGGCCGTAATTATTACGTGCTTCGGGATCGACGGAGAACGATATAACCGTTGTGGTGCGCCCGTGAAAGTTGTTTTCGCAGACTACGATTTTGGCATTTCCTTCCGGTAACCCTTTCTTCTCATACGCCCATTTACGGCAGAGCTTGATGGCGGTTTCCACCCCTTCGGCTCCTGTATTCATGGGAAGCACCTTATCGTATCCGAAGTAGCCGGTGACGAACTCTTCGTACCGCCCCAGACGGTCGTTATAGAAAGCCCGGGAGGTGAGTGCGAGTTTCTGTGCCTGCTCTATCAGCGCCCCGACGATTCTGGGATGTCCATGTCCCTGGTTCACTGCCGAGTAGGCCGACAGGAAATCGTAATACCTCTTTCCGTCCACATCCCATACATAGACCCCTTCGCCTCGTTCCAGCACCACAGGTATCGGATGATAGTTGTGCGCTCCAAAGTTGTTTTCCAACGCCATTAGTTGGTTGGCAGATAATTTCGTATTCATAATAGGTAGTATTTGGTTTAACGTATGTGGGTGGGGAGAAAAACTTCCGCTATCATGCACCGGACGCTTCCGCCGCCATATTTCTCAATCACAGGTATATCAACTGAAACTATCTCATTGTATGCCTGTAGCCGGTTCTTTTGCGGATCTGTCAGCGAGTCACAAGCAGATTGCGACATGACAAGCAAGGACTGTCCTCTTTGGGTCTTCACTTGGAGCATGTTCCCGGCAAAGCGATGCATCTGTTTTTCGGATATCTCTATGATTTCTTTGCTGTGGCGTACTAATGAATGGGTCACTACCTCCCGTTCCCAGGGAGAATCGATAGCGTCTAAACAGATCACGGCATAATTCTCGGCTACACACATCATTACATTGGTGTGATATACCGGAAGCCTTTGCCCGGTCACCGTTTGGTAAGCGTGGAAGATAACCGGTTCGTAACCGAAATCCCGGCAGAAGCGGTGTGTCAGTTCCTCGTTTGTCCGTTCGGAGAGAGCGGCGTAGGCGATGAGGAACGTACGGTCGAGTACCAGACTGCCGGTTCCTTCGAGAAACTTGCCTTCCTTTTCGAATTCGGAATAGTCGGTCACATGCCTGATGGAGAAACCTTTATCGGCCAGCGTAGACAGGATCGGATTGTATCTCTCCATCCGGCGGTTTTCGGCATACATAGGATACAGCGCCACCCGCCCGTCTTCGTGGAAGGAAATCCAGTTGTTGGGAAATATCGAGTCGGGCGTGTGCGGGTGGAGCGTGTCTTTTTCAATGATCAGTTCCACTCCTTGGGCGCGTAAGGTATCCGTCATCCGGCAGAACTCCTTATGGGCTTCTTGTCCGATGGCGATTTCAGTGTCAGGTTCGTTCTGCTGGAAGAAGTTGTTAACAGCAGTCTGGTGGTTGAAAGCAAAAGCTACGGGTTCCACCATGAAGAGCGTATGTGTGGTCTGGTTATTCATCTTTTCGTATCAGGGGTAAGGTTGAACAGCGGAGAAGTCCGCCCATCTTGGAAATTTCGTAGTAAGGGATGCGTTCCACTTTCAGTCCCCATCGCTCTTCCAAAT
This sequence comes from Bacteroides sp., assembly GCA_031554665.1. Classification (GTDB taxonomy): domain Bacteria; phylum Bacteroidota; class Bacteroidia; order Bacteroidales; family Bacteroidaceae; genus Bacteroides. The sequence continues at coordinate 1,610 of JAVBVA010000077.1, forward strand.
GCGTATTCAGCCGGTGGAAGTTTTGTTCGGACACCACCACTTCGGGTGAAATGGAGAAGACGTTGGAGTTCATGTAGTACATCTCTTCCTGAGTGATCTCGAACACATTTTCAGGTCCGAAGATATCGAGCAGCAGGTGGTAGTCTTTGCGGTGTGCGAATCCACCTTTATATATAATAGCCTTATTGTGAGCCACCGGTGCGAAGGTACAGTCCAGATGTAGGATGCATTCCCGCGGGTTCGTGTCATGCTTTCGGAGTTCAAGCGGGATGAATGTCTTCTCCGGGAAGAGTTCGCGCAGGAAGTGCAGTGCGTGTGTATTGGTGCGCGCCGATTTCAGGTTGGGATAGTCTTTCTGCGTGTAGATGCCCAGGAACACGATGTCGTTGTAGAGAATCACGTCGCCCCCTTCTACATGTGCTTTCTCGGGTAGGTTGTATATCTTGTTGTAGGCTATGTGGTCGTATATTACCTGGTAGGCTTCTTTCTCGTCGTTCCGGTTGGGGATGATGTTGGAGTTGATGATCTTGTCGTCGATAACGAAAGCCACATCACGGGCAAATACCTGGTTGCAATCGTCGATGCTCCACGGGCGGAATACCTGTACGTCGTATTTCAGCAATAGCTTTTCGAACAGCATCATCTCTTTGCAGATAGCTTCCTCCTTGGGGTAGACACCGTTCAATACCGATTCGTACGATTTGGCATCGTACGTTTCTGCTGGGGTAGGAGCCTTGCCCAGGCTTCCGGGTTGTCCCAGCACTACGGCCTTTAGGGGCGATGTTTCGTTTCTTATGTGTAGGTTCATGCGTAGAAAGGTTTCTACAAATATACATAAAAAACGGAATATTATGCATGTTTGTTGCGAAAAGTGTATTATTTATTGTGATTATCCTATTTATCTATCCGCTTCCGCACCTCTTCGATGGCCAATAGCAGTGATTTTCTTGTGTAGATATTCATTGTATAATGCGTTTGAGGTGGTAAAGATAGGTATACTTAGTCTACTCTTTTTGCTTTTTAAAGTAATAATTCATTGAAATGATAGTTTTTTTTGTGTGATATTAAAAAATGAACTAATTTAGCGGTTTCTTAGAATTCTGGCACATTTTATGAAATGAAAATGTTAAGATACACTGCTACTATTTGTTTATTGTTTTGCTTTATTTGGGGAAACACATTCGCTCAAAATGGACCCATAAGTCCGTTGGACAGCCTGATATCGCAATATCACCAGCGATGCCTGGACGATCCTACGGATTCTGCTGTGTTGGTACTCTCTGACACCCTCTTCGACTTGGCCGGGAAAGCCGGAAATGTTCGGATGCAGGCAGCAGCCCTGCGTGTCAAGTTAGACCATTATTATTACAATGGAGATGACAATAATATGGACAGTATCATCGCTTGGGTTGATCGTATCAAGGCATTTGCTAAAAAAAATAATCTGCAGGAATATTATTATTTTGTGTGGTCGGCCCGGCTTGTCAATAAGTACATCCGGTTGGGCGAGTACAACATCGCCCTTGTCGAAACAAACAAAATGCTGAAAGAAGCCGAGGCAGAAGATTATAAAGAGGGCATTGCCGACTGCTACGGTTGCATGAGCAATATATACAGTGCCAAAGAACTTCCGGGTGAATGTCTGGAATTTCTGTTGAAGGAGATCGAGGTTTTCGAGAAATACAACCTCAAACGCCCTAATATTTCCCTCAAGTATAGCGATGCGGCCAGTATTCTGATCACCGAAGGGACGTACGAAGAAGCAGCCGAACTGCTCCGCAAGGCTATTGCTACTGCCCAAACCCCTTACCATCAGGTGACGGCCAAATTGTCTCAGGTCAGTCTGCACATAGCTAAAGACGAGTTGTCCGAGGCTGATCAGGAGCTCGCAGAATGTCGTCAGCTATACAGCAAAGAGCCTGCTCTGAAAAGGCACATCAGTTATCTGTACGAAGTGGAGATAACGTATTACCGCAAGGCGAAGAAATTCGACAGTGCTTTGCAGGCATTGGAACGTTTCAAAGCGGAGTTACAGAAAAAAGGAGAAACCGTTAGCGTAGGTGGTCTGCTGAAGACACAAGGAGACATTTACTGGGAGATGAACCGGAAAGAAGAAGCCGGAGAGTTGTACCGCCTCTATTTTGAGGAACTGAAGAAGGAGAAGGAGGAGAACGAAGAAATAGCTACCAGTGAGTTTGCCACCCTGCTCAATATGCATAAACTGAATGCAGAAAAGAAAGAGCTGGAAAACATCTCCCGGGAGAAACAGTTGCAGAATGTCCGTATCATTCTTTTCTTCCTGGCAGCTATATTGGCTATTGTTTTCTTTTTCCTCTATTATCAAGGCCGGATGAACCGGAAACTCAAGAAATCGAGAAACAGACTCGATGAGCAGAACCGGGAACTTATCCAGGCGGACGAGGAACTGCGCAAGGCAAAGGAACTGGCCGAGCAGAGCAACATGCTGAAAACGGTGTTTATCCAGAATATGAGCCATGAGATACGTACACCACTCAATTCCATCGTTGGCTTCTCGGCTGTATTGTCCGATCTTTTTGCCGATGGGAATGAAGAGGTGCAGCAATTTGCCGAACTGATCGATCTGAACAGTAAGTTACTGCTGAAACTCATCAGCGACATTCTCGATCTGTCCGAACTCGACGAAGCTAATCTGGTATTGCAAAGCGGTCCGATGGAAGTGAATGATTGTTGCCAGGTATGTCTCGAAAGGGTTCGCCCTGTGTTGCCCCAAGGAGTCGAACTGTTTTTCCAGCCGGCTTGTGACGAGCTTGTAATCCATACTAACGCCGACCGTATCATGCAGGTGCTGGGCAACCTGCTTGGCAATGCCGCCAAATTCACTTCTGCGGGACAAATCACTCTTTCTTACGAGGTGGAGCAAGGAAAAGAACTCCGTTTCATTGCCACCGATACCGGTATTGGTATCCCTCCCGAGCAACAGGAACGGGTATTCGAACGTTTTGTGAAAGTCGATGATTTCACTCAGGGTACCGGCCTGGGCTTGCCTATCTGTAGGCTGATTGCAGAGAAGATGGGCGGCTACCTACGTATAGATGGTACCTACACAGCCGGAACCCGGATGGTGTTCGGGATACCTATTTAGAGTTTACTTCAATATCCACTTTCAAGTCAGCCTTACGCCCTGTTACAACATCCGTAGCAGTTATCATGACGCTTCCCGACTTCCGGGCTTTGATCCACACCTCTGCCGGGTTACACATCGAATCGTTGTATTTGCCCGAGTAGGGTAGTATGCTGGCGGTGGCTACGCTCTCGTCCGAGGATGCTGCGGTGTACCGGTTGTTTCCTGTATGGATGGTCATGACATAAAAATCATGATCGGGCCTGTCGGTTTTAATCTTAGATACAGGATTACTCAACCCCAGGTAGTTTTCATCGGTTACCTGAACCACGTATGTCTGTATGGGCCAGTGATCTTTCAGGAGGGTAACTTTGGTATCTCCGGTACGGATGCTATACAACGTGGTGCCTTGGGACGAAAACCCGAGGACGGCGACATTTTTGTTTGTTATTTCCCAGGTACATCCTTTTTCCGGATATTCGGGTTTCAGCATCCGGCTGTCGTTGAATCGCATGATTAGGGGTTTAGCGACGTGTACCGGTCGCTTGATAGAGTCCGTCACCACTACTTTGATCTTCGCAGGGGTCAAGTCTGTGCTCGCATCGTCGGCTACCTTGATGTGGGTTTCGCCCGGATCGAATCCAAAGATACGTATGATGCCTTCTTCAACGGTGGCTTGCGCTATCCTGAAGTCGGCCGAGGCTACTAAGTAGCTTCCGGAACCATTGAGTATTTTTACATCAATATAGGTTTGCTTGCTACTCAGTTCGCACATTTGTACTTCCGGTTCGAGCGGTGTTCCCGTTTCATCGGGATCTTTCAGATAGCTGGTACATGCTGTCAGCCCGGAGAGCAGGCAGAGCAGCAAGGTGTGGAAAAATACGTAGATATATCTCATAATAGGTATGAATAAATGGGCTGTCACATAATATGACATGCAAAGTTAGTAAAAAATGGCTATGTTTCAAGCGATGAAACACATTGTTTGCAGCGATGAAACACTCTGTTTCAAGTAATGAAACACTTCATCTCTCAGAAACGTTGCATTGTGATCGAAACAACCGGTATACAGCAGAAAAAACAGGCTGTCTGTACCGGATTACATGCAAACGTACGCAGTTGCATTTCCCGAAAAGCAAAGAACGACTACTTTTGTCGGCATCATCAATCATATTGAAGAACCAATTCTACTAACAGCATGAGGAAACTGATTACTACAATGGCGATTGCCGTCTGCACACTTACGCTACAGGCGCAACCCAATTACGACTACACCCGGATGCAACGCGAAAAGCTGGGACGCGGGGTGGTGGCCATCCGCGAAAACCCTTCGGAAGTGTTCGTCACCTGGCGCTACCTGTCCGAAGACCCGATGAACGTAGGTTTCCATGTGTACCGTGATGGGAATCGTATCACCACATCGCCCGTAACCACAGGCACCTGCTTTCGCGATAAGAACAACAGCACCGTTGCCGCCCGCTACTCCGTACACCCCGTTGTGAAAGGGAAGGAAACCAATCGTGTAAACGGCACGTATACACTCCCGGCCAATGCTCCCACAGGTTACATCAACATTCCGCTCGAAGCGCCTGCCGCCGGAGTTACTCCCTCCGGACAGAATTATACCTACGTAGCCAACGATGCCTCTATCGGTGATGTCGATGGCGACGGCGAATACGAAATCATTCTCAAATGGGACCCGGCCAATGCGCACGACAATGCACACGACGGATACACAGGTAACGTCTACTTCGACTGCTACCGCCTTACCGGCGAACGCTTGTGGCGTATCGACATGGGGCGCAACATACGGGCCGGAGCGCACTACACCCAGTTCATGGTGTACGACCTCGATGGCGACAATAAAGCCGAGATCGTGATGAAGACATCCGACGGAACCGTCGACGGAACAGGCCGTGTGATAGGCGATGCCAATGCCGATTACCGCGAACCGGGCGATCCTACACAGCAACCTGGCGGCGACTTCCCACCGAACGATCCGAGAGGAAACGCCCGCGGACCCCAGCCCGCCCGCAATCAGGGACGCATCCTCACCGGTGCCGAATACCTCACCATCTTCAACGGACTAACGGGTGCTGCTATGCAGACCATCGACTATGTACCCCAGCGTGGCAATCTGGCCGACTGGGGCGATACGCGTGCCAACCGCAGCGACCGTTACTTAGCCTGCATCGCTTACTTAGACGGCATACACCCCAGCGTGGTGATGTGTCGCGGGTATTACACCCGTTCCGTATTGGCTGCCTTCGATTGGGACGGGAAGAACCTGAAACAACGTTGGGTGTTCGATAGCGCTAGGTCCGAATGGAGCGACTACTCCGGACAAGGAAACCACAACCTCCGTGTAGGCGATGTGGATGGCGACGGATGCGATGAGATCATCTACGGGTCGTGTGCTATCGACCACAATGGAGCCGGGCTTTACTCCACCGGCATGGGTCACGGCGACGCCATGCACCTTACCCAGTTCTCGCCTACGCTCAAAGGCTTGCAAGTGTGGGATTGCCACGAGAACAAACGCGACGGATCGTCCTTCCGTGATGCCGCTACCGGACGGGTTATCTTCCAGGTGAAAGCCACCGATGACGTAGGCCGTGCCATGGCTGCCGATATCGATCCTACCAACCCAGGTGTGGAGATGTGGACATGGAACTCGGGAGGTATCCGCTCCATCACCGGAGAAGTGGTAAACTCTAAAATGAAAACAGTACCGGTCAACATGGCTGTATGGTGGGATGGCGACCTGCTGCGCGAGTTGTTGGACAAAAACGTTGTTTCGAAGTACAATTGGAAGAAAGGCATCTGCGAACCGCTGGTAACCTTCAACGAGTGTACCTGGAACAACGGAACCAAAGCCAATCCTTGCCTGCAAGGTGACATCCTGGGCGACTGGCGCGAAGAAGTGCTCCTGCGCACACCCGACAACACAGCCTTACGCCTGTATGTATCGACCATCGACACCGAGTACCGTTTCCATACATTCCTGGAAGATCCGGTGTACCGTATCAGCATTGCCACCCAGAATGTGGCTTACAACCAACCCACCCAACCGGGATTCTACTTCGGACCCGACTTGAAGAATACTACATTCAGAGGATATCAATTTAAATAGTATATACATAGTATGAACAAACGAATCGGATGTGTGGCACTTGCCGCCTTACTGATAGGCAGCGCGCAAGTAGGCGCACAGGAAAAGAAAAAGGAAGCCAACGACTCGAACACACCGTTGCACCTGCTGCAACCCGAGTACAAAGTACCCTATAGTGAGTTGACTCCCACACTGGTGAAGAACGATATGGACCGGGTGCTCCGTTACTTAGAGAGCAATACCCCGGCTCGTGTAGTCGACAAGAAAACAAAAAAGGTAATTACCGACTATACCAACCTCACCCCTGATGCACAGTTGGAACGGGGAGCCTTCCGCTTGGCAAGTTACGAATGGGGGGTGACCTATTCGGCCATGCTGGCAGCTGCCGAAGCTACGGGCGATCAGGCGTACATGGACTATGTTACCACACGTTTCAAGTTCCTGGCCGAAGTGGCTCCGCGCTTCCGCGAATCGTTCTACAAATACGGTGAAGTCGATCCGCAAATGCGCCAGATACTCACTCCGCATGCCCTCGACGATGCCGGAGCGGTGTGTGCAGCCATGATCAAGGCACAGCTGAAAGATAAGTCGCTCGACCTGAAGCCGATGATCGATAACTACTTCAACTTCATTATGTACAAGGAATACCGCTTAGCCGACGGCACCTTCGCCCGTATGCGTCCGCAGAAGAATACCCTGTGGCTCGACGATATGTTCATGGGTATTCCGCCCGTGGCCTACATGGGGCGCTATGCCAGCGACAACCAGAATAAGTTCTATGCCGAAGCAGTGAAGCAAGTACTCCAGTTTGCCGACCGCATGTGGGTGCCTGAGAAGAACCTGTACCGTCACGGTTGGGTAGAAGGCATGCAAGATCATCCGGCCTTCCACTGGGGACGTGCCAACGGTTGGGCCTTGCTCACCAAATGCGAAGTATTGGATGCCCTTCCCGCTAACCATCCCGGACGCGAGAAGATACTCGAACTGTTCCGTGCCCATGTCCGCGGACTGGCAGCTTGCCAGAGTGGTGACGGATTCTGGCATCAGTTGCTCGATCGCAACGACTCCTATCTCGAAACATCGGCTACGGCTATTTACGTATATTGTATCGCACATGCCATCAACAAAGGTTGGATTAACGCCATGGCTTACGGCCCGGTGGCCCAGTTGGGCTGGAACGCTGTTCGCACAGCCATCAACTCGCAGGGGCAGGTCGAAGGTGTATGCGTGGGTACCGGCATGGCTTTCGACCCGGCATTCTACTACTACCGTCCGGTCAATGTGTTTGCAGCCCACGGCTACGGTCCGGTGATCTGGGCAGGAGCCGAGATGATCAACCTGCTGAACAAGCAGCATCCGCGCATGAACGACAGCGCCATACAGTATTACAGCATTGCGCAAGCCGTCACAGCACCTATCTTCAGCTTTACCGATCCCAATAACGCCCGTGATATCGTGGCAGGTCTCAGCCGCAAAGGTACCCACCCGGTGGTGTTCCTCATTGGCGATTCCACTGTGAAGTGCGGAGGCGGCAAGGGCGAAGGAGGCATGTGGGGATTCGGTTCTTTCTTCGACCGCTTCTTTGATACCGACCGCATCACCGTTGAGAACTATGCTTTGGGTGGACGCAGCAGTCGCACCTACTTCACCGAAGGATTGTGGGATCATGTATTGGCCGGCATCCGCAAGGGCGACTACCTGTTCATCGACTTCGGGCACAACGACGGAGGTCCGTTGAACACCGGACGCGCCCGTGCTTCGCTAAAAGGTACCGGCGAGGAGTCTGAAAAGGTAGTGATGGAACGCAACGGCGGTTCGGAAGAAGTGTACACATTCGGACACTACCTGCGTCTGTACATTCGCCAGGCCAAAGCCAAAGGAGCCGAAGTGATTGTCCTTTCGCACACACCCGGCAATCGCTGGACAGGCGACCAGATGAACCGTTGCGACGAAACTTATGGCAAGTGGTCGCAAGAGGTAGTCCGGGAGGAAGGAGTTTACTTCATCGACTTGAACGACCGTGCCGCCCGTAAGTACGAAGCCATGGGCAAGGAAAAATCCGCCGGTTATTTCGTCGACAGCGTACACAACACCCAGGAAGGCGCTTACCTGCATGGCGATGCCGTGATCGAAGGTCTGCGCGAACTCAAGGATTGCACACTGAACAAATACCTCAAATGAATCACACTAAAAAAGGAATATCATGAAAAGAGAAGCATTTAAGATGTTCTTGAAGCCCGGCTTCGAGGACGAGTATGAGAAAAGACACGCCGCGATATGGCCGGAACTAAGAAAACTATTATCTGATAATGGCGTGTACGATTACTCTATTTACTGGGATAAAGATACTAACATCCTCTTTGCCTGCCAGAAAACATCGGGCGAGGAATCGTCGCAAGACATGGGCACCAACCCCATTGTACAGAAATGGTGGGATTACATGGCCGATATTATGGAAGTGAATCCGGACAACTCACCGGTATCCATTCCCTTACCCGAAGTGTTCTACATGGACTAAAGAAAACCCAATAATTGATAGGCAAAGATAGATTAAATCACTATATTTGCCTATCATTTGTTTTAGACAATATACTATGAGGGCACTAGTACTGGTTCTGCTTTTTTTACTATCATTTCTGACTGATTTGACTGCTTCTGTGGAGGTTCGCTCCACGCGTCTGACTACCACCGACGGACTTTCCAATAACTCCATACGTTACATCTTCCAGGATAGTAAGGGGTTTATCTGGCTGGGTACGCTCAACGGGTTGAGCCGGTATGACGGCAACTCGTTCGTGAACTTTTATCCCGAAACCGGGAATGGTATCTCGCTGGCCGACTCGCGTATCCGGGATATACAGGAAGACAGCAACGGCTTTCTCTGGATATCGACCACCTCGAGCCAGCAAAGTTGCTACGACCTGAAAAAGGGGGCATTCGTTGACTTCACCGGTTGTGGCGAATACAAACAGAACTACAACATGATGATGATGGCTTCCAACGGCGATATCTGGTTGTGGCACGATGCGAACGGATGCCGGAGGGTGAGGTACAAAGACGGTGCTTTCTCGTCGACAGTGTTCAAGGTGGAGCAGGGCAACATGCCTTCGAATGTGGTCAACTTTGTGTTCGAGGATGAGCAGAAAGATATATGGATCGGCACCAACAAAGGAATGGTGCTGGTGGCAAAGGGTACTTCGGAGATTGTAGACCGGCAAACGGCTTTCTATACAGCTGTTTCGTACAAAGGATATACCTGTTTCCTGACCAAAGATAACCAGATATACCAGAAAACAGCCGAAGGAAAGATACGGAAAGTGGCTTCGCTGCCTTTGCTGTCCGAGGCTATGACACCCACAGGAACCATGCGCATACAGGACAACTGGTATGTATTCACTTCTGAGGGTGGCTTCAAGTTTAAACTGGATACCCGCCAGGTGAGTCGTGCCGGCGAACTCGATATAAAAGAGGCTACGGTGTTCAACGACAATCGTCAGAATTTCTGGATCTACAATCAAACAGGAAATGTGTGGTACGTACGGGCCGACAACGGCGCCGTGAAGCGGTTCAACCTGCTTCCTTCTGAGAAAATAGGGTACATCGATACCGAACGATACCATGTAGTGCACGACTCGCGCGATATCATCTGGATATCGACTTATGGGAACGGACTCTTCGTGTACAATGCAGTGACCGGAGAGATGGATCACTTTACTTCGCAGATCGACGGGTTCAGCCATATCGGGTCGGACTTTCTGCAATATGTCGTGGAAGACCGATCGGGAGGTATTTGGGTGAGTGCCGAGTACTCCGGAATCTCCCGGCTGGAAGTAATCAATAAGGGGGCGTACCGCATCTTCCCCGAGGACGAACACCTGTCCGACCGTTCCAATGCCTTCCGCGTTATCTCACCTTTGCGTAACGGGAATCTCTTGTTTACTACCCGGAAAGGAGGGGTGTACGAATACAGACCCAACCTGACATTCACCGGCAACAAGAAATCGTACAAATCGAATATTTACTCCCTGAAAGAAGATAACCGGGGAGTGATGTGGATGGGGAGTCGTGGCGATGGTCTCTGCATCGGCGACCGCTGGTACCGCAACGACCTGTCGAAACCCAATTCGCTGGGAAATAATAATATATTCAATATTTATCAGGACAATAAAGGCCGTATGTGGATAGCTACCTTTGGCGGCGGGCTCGACCTGGCTATTCCCGGGAATGACGGTTATACATTCAGGCATTTCCTGAACGACACATACGTGCAGCGCCAAACACGTGTCATTGTAGAAGACCGGAATGGCATGCTGTGGGTAGGTACAAGCGGCGGGGTGTATATCTTTAATCCTGATTCGCTCATTTCCAATCCGGAGAACTACGTATCCTGTGGGTTCAAAACCGGGCATCTACTCAATGACGAGGTGCGTTGTCTGTTGCGTGATACTCGTGGTCGGATGTGGGTCGGAACCTCAGGAGGAGGATTCAGCATGTGCGATCCCGGACGTGATTATGCCAATCTCACTTTCGAACATTACAGTGTGAAGGACGGTTTGGTGAACAACATGGTACAATCCATTGCCGAAGACCGGAACGGCAAACTGTGGATTGCAACCGAATATGGACTTTCTTGTTTTAATACGAAAGATAAGCTGTTCGAGAACCACTTCCTGTCCTCTTATGCACTGGGCAATGTGTATAGCGAAAACTGTTTCTATACATTAGACAACGGTAAGCTGCTCTTTGGCACCAACTATGGACTGGCCATTATCGACCCGGAGCAGGTAGTGAATCTGGGTGGTAGCTTTCCGGTGACTTTCACCAATCTGAGCATCAACGGTATAGCTGTTCGCCCGGACGATCCCGATTCGCCATTGGGCTCGGAGATGCCCTATACGGACAAGGTGGAACTGAAATACTTCCAGAACTCTATCGTTATTGACTTTTCTACATTCGACTACTCTAATTCCAGTGAGGTGAAATATTCCTACCGGTTGAGCAACTATGACAAAGAGTGGAGTTCGCCCTCATCGCTAAACTTTGCCGCTTACAAGAACCTGTCGCCCGGGACCTATGTGTTATACGTCAAATCGTGCAACAGTGTAGGAGCCTGGAGCAAAGAAGAGGCTACTATGGAGTTCGTTATCTATGCTCCTTACTGGAAGACGGGCTGGGCCTTCCTGCTATATGCCGTCGTGCTTATCGTATTGCTTTATTTCGGTTTCAACATCATGCGCAACTTCAACGGTTTGCGCAACCGTATCCAGATCGAGCGACAGCTGACGGAATACAAGCTGGTGTTCTTTACCAACATCTCGCACGAATTCCGTACGCCGCTCACACTGATTCAAGGAGCATTGGAAAAGATACAACGTACGAACAATGTGCCTAAAGAAATTCAACACTCGCTAAAAACGATGGACAAGAGCACCAAGCGTTTGTTGCGGCTTATCAATCAGTTGTTGGAATTCCGTAAGATGCAAAACAACAAGTTGGCGCTTTCTTTGGAAGAGACGGACGTAATTGCCTTCCTGTATGAGATATTCCTGAGCTTTAAAGATGCATCGGAATCTAAGAACATGAACTTCAGCTTCCAACCGTCGGTAGCTGCTTATCGCATGTTCATCGACAAGGGATATATCGATAAGGTGACATATAATCTGCTGTCGAATGCTTTCAAATACACTCCTTCAGGCGGAAAGATCACTTTTGTGGTGGTGGTGGACGAAGAGAAAAACACGTTGAGTATTGAGGTAGCCGACTCAGGAGTGGGTATCCCGAAAGAAAAACAACCGGAACTCTTCAACCGGTTCATGCAAAGTAGTTTTTCAGGAAGTAGCGTAGGAGTTGGATTACACCTGACATACGAACTGGTGAATGTGCATAAGGGGCACATCTCGTACCACGAGAACGAAGGGGGAGGCTCCGTGTTTGTGGTTGCCCTGCCGTTAGACAAGAGTGTGTATGCAGATAAAGACTTCCTGATACCCGACAATGTGTTGATGAAAGAAGAAGGACAGCCGAAAGAGAGCTTTATCCAGGGACATGAGGAAGAGTGGGAGCAACCCATACCACTGAACAAGCGTAAGATATTGATCATTGAGGACGATAATGATGTACGTGAGTTCCTGAAAGAGGAAATCAGCAAGTACTTCGAGGTAACGGCTGAGTCGGATGGGGATTCGGGACTGGAACGCGCCCGGGAGTACGACCCCGACCTGATTGTATGCGATGTGATGATGCCTGGTATCAACGGATTCGAAGTAACTCAGAAGATGAAGAGTGATTTCAATACCAGCCATATACCCATTATTCTGCTTACTGCCCTGGGAACTACCGAAAGCCAGTTGGAAGGAATCGAGAGTGGCGCCGATGCGTATATTACCAAACCTTTCAGTCCGGCGCTGCTGATGGCCCGTATCTGTAAGCTGATCGAACAACGGGATAAACTGCGTGAGAAGTTCTCCAACGAGCCGGGCGTGCTCCGTCCGGCAGTCTACTCCAACGATCGGGACAAGGAGTTCGTAAACAAGCTCCACGAAGTGTTGGAGAAACGCCTGTCCGACCCGCAATTCACCGTCGACGAGTTTGCTTCGATGATGAAACTCGGGCGTACGGTGTTCTATAAGAAAGTGCGTGGGCTTACCGGATATTCGCCCAATGAATACCTCCGCATCGTACGTATGAAGAAAGCAGCGGAACTCCTGTTGGACAGTAACCTGACGGTGGCAGAGGTTTCGTACAGGGTGGGCATTAATGATCCGTTCTATTTCAGTAAGTGCTTCAAAACCCAGTTTGGCATGGCTCCCTCTATCTACCAACGAGGTGAAAAAGATGTTGAAATATAACCGGCTTATTGTTTTTTCGTTATCTTTGGGCGTAAGTTTGATTTAATGATTGAGGATGAAAAGAGTTTTATTGCTAATACTATTCGTTTCACTTGTGGGAGTATTGGCTTCGGCCTATCCCAATATGATTGTGGAACATTATACGGTGGACCAGGGACTTCCTAATAATATAGTGAATTGCACACTGAAAGACAAGGATGGTTTTATATGGTTTGGTACCTGGTATGGCTTGTGCAGTTTTGACGGAGAGAAGTTCAAGTCGTACAACAACCGCGATGGGCTGAGTCCGGATATCTCGCCCCGAAAGATACAACGTATTGTCGAAGACAAGAATGGCTTCCTGTGGATAAAAACTATCGACCGCAAACTTTACCTGTTCGACAAGGTAAAGGAACTCTTTCATGCGGTGTACGATGATGTGAAGGAATACTCCGAAAATATCCAGATTATCAAGATTCAGAATACACCCGATGGGGATGTACTGCTACTCACCAAGGACAAGAGTCTGCTGCGCGCCAGTACGGACAAGGCAGGCAAGGTGACACTGGTGCAACTGCATGACTCCCGCCCCAATGTGAATGTGTACGACTTGCGGCTGAAGCACAATGTGTTCAGTGAAACCGGCGAGTTCATTAACTGGATCGGTATGGATTACCTGATCCTGTCATACCGTAAAGGAAAAGAACTGAAAGAAAAACCTGCCGATTATATCTACAAGAAGATGTCGGTTGCTTCGCCCGAAGATTTTACATGCGCATATGGAGGAAAAGAGGTGCTTTGGGTAGGCGATCGTCAGGGTCACGTCTACAGCATCGATTCGAGGACGGGAACGGTAAACCGGTATGTGATTCCGGAAATAAAGAGCACCATCTACAACCTGTTGGTCACCGAAGCAGGTGTAATGTATATCAGTACTGCCGAATCGGTATACGAATACAACCTGGGTTACAAACAACTCACCAGACTCTCCCTGCCACTGGATGGCAAGGAAGTATCACTCTCGTTCATCGACAAGTACGATAAGGTATGGTTCTCGGAAAAGAACAAGGTGCTGGTGTATTATGATCCTTTGAATAAGACCAACAAACGGTTTGCTTTCAATACGCTTCCTTCCATTGGTAACCTGGAGTATCAGGATGCAGGCGAGCAAGGATTGTTCTTTATGACTCCTGGCGGCGAGGTGCTGGTATTCGACCGCGAAGAGCTTTCGCTCAATCCACTGACTCATTCACTCTATTTTGCCGATCAGACGCCGGGGCTCCTCTTCTTCAACATGTTGCTTGACGACGATGGAATCCTCTGGCTTTCGTGTACCACGAACGGGGTCTATCGCATCAACTTTCCCAAAAAACAATTCCAGTTGCTGAAGAATCTCTCGCCGGAAATGGAAGAGAGAGTGGGCAAACCGAATATGGGGATACGGGCCTTGTTCCAGTCGAAGAATGGAGATATATGGATCGGTACCCGTTGGAGGGAAACATTCCGCTTAGACCGTAACGGTCAGGTGAAGCAGATATTCTCTGATAAGAACTACCCGATAGGGAATGCATATCACATCATGGAGGATAAGGATGGAAACTTGTGGTTCTCTACCAAAGGTAACGGACTGGTAAAAGCCGAACCCGACATCAACTCCCCGAACGGATTGCGATTCATCCGGTATACCAACGACGATAAGAATCTGAACTCGATCAGCAGCAACGACGTGTACTTCACCTTCCAGGATAGTCGTGGACGTATCTGGGTGGGACTGCTGGGAGGTGGTCTGAACCTGATCAGTGAAGAGAACGGAACGACGATCTTCAAGCATAAGCACAACTCCTTCAAGCACTATCCTTCGCATGGACTCTATATGGAGGTGCGTACCATGACGGAGGATGCCGATGGGCGTATCTGGGTAGGCACGATGGACGGGTTGATGTCTTTCGACGCTAACTTCGCAACACCCGATCAGGTTCAGTTTGAAACGTACCGGGACGAAAGCGAGATATCCAACGTAGCCGATAACGATATCTATGTGCTGCATAAGGATACGCATGGTAAAATATGGGTGAGTGTATTCGGGGGTGGTTTGAACAAACTTGTCAGGTATGACAAGGAGACGCACAAGCCGGTATTCAAGTCATACGGCATTCACGAAGGAATGAACAACGACGTGGTGATGTCGATGGTAGAGGACAATGCCGGAAACCTGTGGTTTGCCACAGAAAGCGGATTGTCCTGTTTCAACATGGCAACAGGCCAGTTCCGTAACTACGATAAGCACGATGGATTCCCTTATGTGGAGATGGAAGAGGGGAGTGCTTTGCGTATGCAGAACGGTGATTTGTGGCTGGGATGCAAGCAAGGAATTGTTTGCTTCTCGCCCGATAAACTGGAAACAATGAACCTGGAATACAATACATACATTGTTGACTTCCGGGTGTCCAACCGTGATTTGCGTAGTTTTGCGAATGATCCCATCCTGGATCGCTCTATCAAGTATGCCAATGCTATAACGCTGAAGCATAGTCAGTCGATGTTCACCATTGAATTTGCAGCGCTGAATTATTATAGTCAGAACCGGGTTTCGTATAAATACATTCTGAAAGGATATGAGAAGGAATGGCACTACAGCGGTAAGAACCGTATCGCTTCGTACACCAATGTACCTCCCGGAGAGTATGTATTCGAGGTTGCAACGATTGATGAAGCCAATCCCGACCTGATATCAAGCCGAACGCTCCATATCACGATACTTCCTCCCTGGTGGCTGAGCTGGTGGGCGTATACCATTTATGCTATCCTGGGTGCTATCCTCTTATTTGTTACTTTACGGGTAGCCTACCTCATGTTGAAGATGAAGAATGATATCTACATCGAGCAAAAGGTATCGGAAATGAAGATCAAATTCTTTACCAATATATCGCACGAACTTCGTACACCGTTGACGCTGATCAAAGGTCCGATTCTGGAACTGAAAGAACGCGAGAAGCTAACCGAAAAGGGATTGCAGTATGTCGACCTGATGGAGAAGAATACCAACCAGATGTTGCAGCTTGTGAACCAGATACTCGACTTCCGGAAGATTCAGAACGGTAAGATGCGCCTGCATGTGTCGCGTATGGATCTGAACGAAGTGTTGGAATCGTTCCAAAAGGAATTCCGGGTACTTTCTGAGGAAAACCGGATTACCTATTCGTTCCAGTTGCCCGACGAACCGGTTATGGTATGGGCCGATAAGGACAAACTGGGAATCGTGATACGGAACATCATATCCAATGCTTTCAAGTTTACACCAGAGGGTGGGCTGATTACTGTAACTGCCGGTCTCTCGGTCGATGGGAAGAACTGTTTCATACGGGTGGAAGACGATGGGGAAGGTATTCCTCAGAATAAACTGACGGATATCTTTGAACGTTTTTCACAGGGTGACAACATTCATAAACCCAGTTATCAGGGTACCGGCATCGGCTTAGCCTTATCGAAAGAAATCGTTCATCTGCATCACGGAACGGTTCGGGCAGAGAGTCCCGAAAGACGAGGAGCTATCTTTACGGTAGAGCTCTTGCTGGGCAAGGCGCATTTCAAACCTTCTGACGTCGACTTCTATGTAAGTGATAGTGTGCCGGTGGAGAACGGAGCAGAAACACAGGATGGGGCCGACTCTTACGAAAATATGGAAATCGATGCTTCACTCCCTACATTGTTGTTGGTGGAAGATAACAAAGACCTGTGCAACCTGATACGCTTGCAACTGGAAGACAAGTTCAATATCCACATAGCCAATAATGGCGTAGAGGGTTTGAAAAAAGTACATCTCTATCATCCGGATATCGTGGTAACCGACCAGATGATGGCGGAGATGGACGGATTGGAAATGCTTCAACGCATCCGTAAGGACTTTCAGATCAGTCACATCCCAGTGATCATCCTGACGGCGAAGAGCGACGAGGCTGCCAAAACACGCGCCATCAGCCTGGGAGCCAATGCGTACATCACCAAACCATTCAGCAAGGAATATCTGCTGGCACGTGTGGAACAGTTGCTCAACGAACGTAAGCTGTTCCGCGAACGGGTGAAACACCAGGTAGACCACGAGGAACCTGACAACTACGAACAATTCTTAGTAAAGAAGGACGTACAACTCTTGGAAAAGATTCACCAGGTGATCGAGGAGAATATGGACAACAGCGACTTCAACATCGACACCATTGCTTCGGGCATCGGGTTGAGCCGTTCGGCATTCTTTAAGAAATTGAAGAGCCTTACCGGACTGGCTCCGGTCGACCTCGTGAAGGAGATCCGTTTGAACAAGTCCATCGAATTGATCAAGAATACCGATATGACTATTTCGGAGATCGCCTTTGCCGTTGGCTTCAAGGATTCGGGCTATTATAGCAAGTGTTTCCGGAAGAAATACAACCAATCGCCCCGCGAATATATGAATGAGTGGAGGAAGTAGTAAAGAAGCGATTACAAAATACTTTCTTATTCGTCATTCCTGTAAATAAATATAGCGTGCAATGAACAGTATTAAGAAAGTTTTCTCTGTAATGGCATTGACGGCATGTGTACTACCGTTAGCCGCTCAATATCCGGTGATTCCGGATTCAATCAAAGAACGTGCGGCGCGTCAGGAAGCCGAAATCGATCGTAAGTCGGATGCAGCCTGGGAAAAGGCATTACCCATTGTGCTGGAAGAAGCACAGAAAGGACGCCCCTATAAACCGTGGGCTTCCAAACCCGAAGATTTGATAAAGTGTGACATCCCTGCATTTCCCGGAGCGGAAGGCGGTGGAGCCTATACTCCCGGCGGACGCGGAGGTAAGGTGATCGTAGTTACTTCGTTGGAAGATGAAGGGCCCGGTACCTTCCGCGAAGCTTGCGAAACGGGTGGAGCACGTATCATCGTATTCAATGTATCCGGTATTATCCGCTTGAAAACCCAGATCAATATCCGTGCACCATACGTGACTATTGCCGGGCAGACTGCTCCGGGCGATGGTATCTGTATTACAGGATCTTCTGTACTGGTCGATACCCATGATGTGATTATCCGCCACATGCGTTTCCGCAGGGGTGCGCAGGACGTAGCGTTCCGCGATGATGCGTTGGGCGGTAACGGTGTGGGAAATATCATGATCGACCACGTTTCGGCAAGCTGGGGACTGGACGAGAATATGTCCATGTACCGCCATGTGTATGCCCGCAAAGAAGATGGGTATGGCCTGAAACTTCCTACCGTGAATATCACTATTCAGAATTCTATCTTCTCCGAAGGATTGGATACGTACAACCATGCTTTCGGCGCTACGATCGGCGGACATAACAGCATGTTCTGCCGCAACCTGTTTGCTTCCAATATCAGCCGTAACTGTTCGGTGGGCATGGACGGCGGGTTCAACTTTGTGAACAATGTAAGCTTCAACTGGTGGAACCGTTCGGTAGACGGTGGCGACGATAAGAGTTTGTACAACATCATCAACAACTACTTCAAACCTGGTCCGATCACTCCGGTGGGCGAACCCATCTCATACCGTATCCTTAAACCGGAAGGCAGCCGTGAGAAAGGCAGAGAAAACGTGTACGGAAAAGCATACGTGAACGGTAATATCGTTCATGGAAATAGTAAGGTTACCAAAAACAATTGGGACGGTGGTGTACAGTTGGCCAACAAGGAATTCGATGCAAAGTACCTTTCGGGTATCAAGGTAGACAAACCCTTCGATATGCCGAATGTGACGATCATGGATGCACAGAAAGCTTATAACTTCGTGATGGAAAACGTGGGAGCTACATTTCCGAAACGGGATGCGGTCGATGCCCGCGTCATCAAGACTGTGCAGACAGGCAAGGCTATCTATGTGGAAAATGCTCCCGAATTTGTATCTCCGTATGTGAAAAGACGGCTGCCGGCCGATTCGTACAAACAAGGTATTATTACCGACATCCGTCAGGTAGGCGGACTGCCCGAGTACAAGGGACAACCTTGTGTAGATAGCGATGGCGACGGCATGCCCGATGCTTGGGAGATTGCCAACGGCTTGAACCCGAACGACCCGTCGGATGCTGTCCTCGACTGCAACGGCGATGGTTATACCAATATCGAAAAGTACATCAACGGTATCGACACTAAGAAGAAAGTCGACTGGAAGAATGTAAAGAACAACTACGATACATTGGCTAAACGTAAAAGCTTATTATAATGAATAAAATGCTAAAAGTATTCCTCCTCGGAATGGCAAGTATAGGGTTTGTGCAGGTCGCTGCACAAACCTTTGCTTTACAGGTAAAGGATGGAAAGATTACTTATAAGAACGATGAACGCGGCAACCGCATACTCGATTTCTCGTATTGCGGCTACCAGGCATCCGAACAGGATATACCTGAAGTGAAAACTGTGGTATTTGTGCCTTATCAGGCGGGCGATAACTCAGCACGTATCCAGCGTGCCATCGATTATGTTTCTTCTTTGCAACCCGATGCGAATGGATTCCGTGGAACAGTGCTCCTCGACCAGGGAGAATTCTCGCTTTCCGAAAGTCTGCGCATCCGTACATCAGGAGTAGTGTTGCGGGGAATGGACAAAGAGAAAACGGTACTGCTGAAAAAAGGAGTGGACCGCGGAGCGTTGCTATATATAGAAGGTACAGACAATCGGGCGATGATGGAAACGATGTCAGTACTCTCAACGTATGTACCGGTGAATGCTTGTACAATGGAAGTGGCTTCGGGTACTTCGTTACGCAAAGGCGATCGGATCCTGATCACCCGTTCGTCGACCAAAGAGTGGATCGCTTCGCTGGGATGTGATGAATACGGTGGAGGCATCAGTGCATTGGGCTGGAAACCGGGTGATGTCGATCAGGAATGGGATCGTACTGTGGTAGCAGTGGATGGTAACCGGCTCACGTTCGATGCTCCGCTCACGATGGCGCTCGATGTAAAGAATGCCCGTATGCAAGTGCTTCGTTATAACTGGACGGGACGCTTGTCTGCCTGTGGGGTGGAGAACCTGACACTCGTGTCGGATTACGACAAGAAATATCCGAAGGACGAAGATCATTGCTGGACGGGTATCTCGGTTGAGAATGCCGAGAACTGTTGGGTACGCCGGGTCGATTTCAAGCATTTTGCAGGTAGTGCAGTCGTTCTGCAAGCTTCTGCTTCTAAAGTGACGGTGGAGGATTGTATCTCCATGATGCCGGTTTCCGAAATAGGAGGGATGCGCCGTACTACTTTCTTCACGATGGGACAGCAAACCCTGTTCCAACGCTGCTACTCTGAGTATGGGTATCATGACTTTGCTGTGGGCTATTGTGCTCCCGGACCCAATGCTTTCGTACAGTGCGATTCAAAAGAGTCGTTCGGTTTTAGCGGTTCGATCGATGCCTGGGCATGCGGTTTACTGTTCGATGTAGTGAACATCGACGGGCATAATCTGACTTTCAAGAATCTGGGACAAGACAAGAATGGCGCCGGATGGAACACAGCCAACAGCCTTTTCTGGCAATGTACGGCTGCCGAGATTGAGTGCTATGCTCCGGCTAAGGATGCCATGAACCGTGCGTACGGCTGTTGGGCACAGTTCTCGGGTGATGGCGAATGGGCAGAGTCCAATAACCATGTTCAACCGCGTAGTATCTTCTACGCACAGTTGGAAGCTCGTTTGGGTACCGATTGTGATGCCCGTGCCCGTATACTGCCCAGAAATACCAATGCTTCCAGTAGCCCGACGGTTGAAGAGGCTATGAAGATGGCAAAGGAAGCCTTTACCCCTCGTCTGACACTGGATAACTGGATCAAACAAGGTTCTTTTGCACCATCGGTTTCGACTACAGGACTGAAAACGATTGAGGATATCAAGTTCAAGGTTCCTGCAACGGTTCCTGCTCCGAAGCATGAAATAACGATTGCCAATGGTTGCTTGCAGATGAACGGCCTGCTTATGACGGGACGTAGTCATTCCGTACCCTGGTGGAACGGTAAGCTGAGAACGAACCAGTTAGAGAAAGCAAGTCCTGCTGTTACCCGTTTCGTGCCCGGTAGGGAAGGATGGGGACTGACCGACCGTATCGACTCGGTGGTGACTTTCATGAAGAAGAACAATATATTGGTGCTCGATCAGAATTATGGCTTGTGGTACGATCGTCGCCGGGACGATCACGAACGCATCCGTCGGCGTGACGGAGATGTCTGGGGGCCCTTCTACGAACAACCTTTCTCCCGCAGCGGACAAGGTACGGCTTGGGAAGGTCTGAGCAAATACGACCTGAACCGTCCCAATGCCTGGTACTGGGCTCGTCTGAAAGAGTTTGCCGTGAAGGGAGCGCAGGAAGGTTTGTTGCTCTTCCATGAGAATTACTTCCAGCACAACATACTCGAAGCCGGTGCGCACTGGGTAGATAGCCCCTGGCGTTCGACGAACAATATCAATAATACCGAATTCCCCGAACCGGTACCGTTTGCTGGTGATAAACGTATCTTCGTGGCCGAATATTTCTATGATGTGAACCATTCGGTACGCAGGGCGCTTCATCGCCAGTACATTCGCCAGTGCTTGGATAACTTTGCCGATAATCCCAATGTGGTACAACTGATCAGTGCCGAATTTACCGGTCCGTTGCCTTTCGTGCAATTCTGGCTCGATGTCATAGCCGAGTGGGAAACCGAAACAGGTAAGAAAGCCAAAGTAGCGCTGAGCACCACCAAGGATGTACAGGACGCTATCCTGGCCGATCCGAAACGTTCGGCGGTAGTCGATATCATCGACATTCGTTACTGGCATTACAATACCGACGGGCTGTATGCCCCCGAGGGTGGAAAGAATCTGGCTCCCCGCCAGCATGCCCGTAAGATGAAGGTGGGTAAGACTACCTTTGAAGAAGCTTATAAAGCTGTGGCCGAATACCGCAGCAAGTACCCCGAAAAGGCAGTTACATTCTATGCCCAGAACTATCCGGATTTGGGTTGGGGTGTGTTGATGGCAGGCGGTTCTTGTCCTGTAGTTTCTGTCAAAGATGAGGCGTTTTTGCGCGATGTAGCAGCCATGCAAGTAGAGGAAACCAAAAATGACCAATATAAGAAATTGGTAAAATCTGGTATTGGGGTTATCATTTATTCCAAGTCGGAAGCAGAAATTCCCATTCAACTGGAATCGGGTAAATACATGTTGAAGTATATAAGCCCTGGCAGTGGAACTGTTCAGGTGGTAGATAAATCGCTGAAAGTGAGTGGCATGTATACGCTTAAAATCCTCCAGGGGAAAGCCGGTGTGTATTGGTTGCACAAATTGTAATATGGAAAATCCCGCTTGCATTTGTACAGCGGGATTTTTCTTTTAAAATATGTAATAATCAGCAAACATGTTATAAAACAGAGTGTTTGTTTTTTCGATCGGCTGACCAATATTTCCATATCAAAGAGGCAGGTTGTGTGTAGTTTTGCATCATCGAAATCAATCTAATTGTGTACTGTGATGGAACAAAACAAGAATGCTACTGCTTATTTACTAACTGCCTTTCAGGCGGGCGATATGGCTGCTTTTTCTAAGTTGTACGATCTGCATGTAAATGTACTTGTGAACTACGGAGGCAGATTGACAAACGACAAAGAGTTGCTGAAAGATTGTATCCATGACATCTTCGTGAAACTCTATACGAAGAAAGACGAACTGGGATACATCGACAACCTCAAATCGTATTTGTTTATTTCACTGAAGAATAAATTGTGCGATGAACTGAGAAAAAGGGTCTACATGTCGGGTACGGCAGTCGAAGAGTTGGAACCCGAATCGGTGGACAATGTGGAAGATAATTATTTGGCCGAAGAAAAGAGAATGCTCGAAGGAAAACAGGTAGCGTACCTTATGGACCAACTTTCGCCCCGTCAACGCGAAGCACTTACGCTTTACTATATAGAAGAAAAGAATTACGAGGATATCTGCGAGATCATGCAAATGAATTACCAGTCGGTGCGCAATCTGATGCATCGCGGATTGACAAAATTGCGTAGTCTCTCAAATTAGTTTTTTGAATGAGTACATAATACATACTTTTGCGTCTATTAAATGTAACACGCTAAAAGATGCGATTATGTATAGCAATAAGGTAACAGATTTTTTAAGGGAAGAAGGATTTATTCACTACGTCTTGGATGAAACCCCGAAAGCAGATTCTCCTTGGGAACTGCATTTCAGGGACGATTCCGGATGTAAGAAGGAAGTAGAAGAAGCCAGAGCAGTGTTGCTGGCCCCTTCCGATGTGAAGACTATGTTTTCGGATATGGATTGTTTGGAATTGAAAACAAGAATTTTGCATACAATAAAAGGGTTAGATTAAGTTAATAGGTAGGTTGGGTTTTTAAAAGGTGGACGGCGTTGCCTAAAAGAGATGTTGCACTCGGTGCAGACTCTTTTTTGGGCAACGCCGCTTTTTTGTACTAAAAATAAATTATGTATCTTTACCGCCCGTAAACAGATAGTTACCAGCAGCATGAAACAACATACCATCCGTATCGAGAACCTGACCATCGGCTACCGGGGGAAGAACAGTGTCCACGTCGTGGCGCAAGGCATCAATGCCTGTGTCAACCGGGGTGAACTGACCTGCTTGCTGGGAGCCAACGGCATCGGTAAATCGACGTTGCTGCGTACCCTTTCGGCTTTCCAGCCTTCGCTTGGCGGATCTATATACATTCAGGATAAGGAAATCAACGATTATAAGGACCGGGAACTCTCTACCGTAATCAGTGTAGTGCTGACGGAAAAGTGCGACATCCGCAACATGACGGTCCGCGAACTGATCGGCTTGGGACGAAGCCCGTACACCAACTTCTGGGGTACGCTCGACGAAGCCGATGCACGGATGGTGGAGCAGTCGGTAGCATTGGTACGTATCGAACACCTGGCACACCGCATGATGCACACGTTGAGCGACGGCGAACAGCAAAAGGTGATGATTGCCAAAGCGCTGGCGCAAGACACTCCCGTAATCTTCCTCGACGAACCCACCGCTTTCCTCGACTTTCCCAGTAAGGTGGAGATGATGCAGTTGCTTCACCGGCTGAGCAGGGAGACAGGCAAAACCATTTTCCTCTCCACACACGATCTGGAACTGGCCTTGCAGATCGCCGATACCATCTGGCTGATGGACAAAAGCGAAGGAGTGATCATCGGCACACCCGAGGATCTGTCGCTCAATGGTAGTCTGAGCCGGTTCTTTGCTTACAAAGGTATTGTGTTCGATCCGGAAACCGGTTTGTTCCGGGTAGACAAAACGTATGATACCCAACTCCGTTTGATAGGCAACGGGCAGCGATATGCCATGGTTCGCAAAGCTTTGTTACGAAACGGAATACTGGCACACCGCGATGTACAATCGGAGCTTTGCGTCGATGCCACCCTTACCGAAGGCTTCTTTATACAGAACGGGCAGGATGAACCGGTGCAGGTACATACCATCGAAGAGTTGCTCGAAGCTTTGGCATCACATTATCCACATCAGCTCTAATACATTCATGCAGATGAAACCACTCAACAAGTCCCGTATCATTTATTTCCTTCTGTTTGTGTTTACCATTGCCTTGGGGTTAGCTTCCCGGAAGTTCGGGGACTATCTTCCTGCTTTTGTTGCCGAGTACGCCGGCGATACGCTTTGGGCAGCGATGCTATTCTTTGGTATCAGCTTCTTAGGAGCCCATATCCGGTTGCTTACCCGTTTCGGGGCCGCACTTCTGTTCTCGTATGCCATTGAGGTTTCACAACTTTATCAAGCCGACTGGATCAATGAGATACGGAACACAACGCTGGGTGCATTGGTCTTGGGGCATGGCTTTCTGTGGTCGGATATCGTGTGTTACACCGTAGGAGTGATATTGGCTGTGTTTGTCGGTGTCGTCTTATGTGAGAAGAACGCAAACTAATCTGCCTTCTGCCATCTCAAAATATAGAAGACGGTCAGTCTCAAAACTATATAGCGGGGAAGAATGGCTTGTCCAGCGATGATAAATGGTTTGTGAAGTGAAGAGGAAAATGTAAACGCAACTTGAAAAAAATAATGCCAACGTATCTGTTTTTCAAAAATATCTGTACCTTTGTGGAGCTTTTCGTATTAATGGAGGGCGAAGATAGGCGGAAGTAGCTCAGTCGGTAGAGCATCAGCTTCCCAAGCTGAGGGTCGCGGGTTCGAGCCCCGTTTTCCGCTCCACTGAAAATCAGTCACTTACATGTATTTGTGGGTGGCTTTTTTTATATCCTTTAATTCTCCTGCTCCTGCTCCGGATTATTGTAGCACGATTATTGTCTTATGTCCGAAAGCAATCAGTTACTACCAAGCTTGCGTCACTCTACGAGCATCGATGTACGAGATGTACATCTCATACAGTACCAGATGTACATCTCGTGCTGCTCCAGATGTACATCTCGTACATCGCCCCTTTTAAACCAACGGTAGCTGCCTCTACGAGTATCAGTAGCTTGGTCTACGAGCAAGGGTTCGATAGAATACCCTCTTTATATTGCTCTAAAATCTCTTGATATATTTTGTAGTTTTCATCATCAAAACAGACAAAAAGTACTGTTTCTATTTCATGGGTAGTCTTTAAAAAGTTAGAAACAGTTTTAATAGCAATTTGCGCTGCCTTTTCTTTCGGAAATTTATAGATGCCCGTGCTAATGTTAGGGAAGGAAATAGAGTGGACTTTATTATCAACAGCTAATTTCAAACAATTAAGATATGCGGATGATAAAAGATCTTCTTCATTACTTTTTCCGTTATTCCAGACGGGACCAACGGTATGGATAACGAACTTTGCAGGGAGTTTTCCTGCTGTTGTTATTACAGCTTCACCAACTTTGCAACCGCCTTGTTTATTTCTTATTTTTTGGCAATCTTCAAGGATCGCGTTTCCACCTGCTCTATGTATTGCCCCATCAACACCGCCACCCCCTAATAACGAAGTATTTGCTGCGTTAACAATAGCATCAACACGAATTTTGGTAATATCTCCATGTATAAGTTCTATCATAGCTTCACACAATAATAATGTTTGATTTTACAAACTTATAAAAAAAAATGACATGTAATCTATAAATCGCTATCTTCGTAGCGGTCTTAGGATTTCTGATGATAGATATGTGTACCAAACAAGAAAAGAAATGAAACGCACAAGCTTTATCGTATGCTTCCTGATTCTTTGTGCAGGCATACAAGCACAGGTATTAAACGACTCCACCGTACAAGTGCTGGCCTATTGGGACATGGGCGACAAGTACGAATTCGAGCATACGGAAAAAAACTACAAGGTAGAAAAGGGAGATACTATTTTCGGCGATTGCATCACCGAAACATTCGAATTGGCTGTGATCGACTCTACAGAAACCAGTTATACACTGCGATATACCATGCTGACGCATGACGCCCAGATAAAAGACAGCATTGGCCAGGAACTTTCCCGGAAACTGCATGAAGTCACGCAAGGTATTCCCATCGATATCCTCACTGACCAGTACGGCACATTTCAGGATATAGTCAACTGGGACGAACTTCAAATAACACTGAACAAAGCTTTTGATATTGCAAAAGGCGAATTGAGAAGCTACTTCCAATCGATCTATCCGGATTCCATATCCCGTCGGTTGGAGCCGATGATTGAAAGAACTTTCGAGCCTTTCAGGAATAAACAGACGCTAATCGGAGGTATGAAATACATCACACAGTTATTCTATTATCACGGAATAAGTATGAATACCGGTATGACATACAGTTGGGATGAGCAGATTCAAAGCATGTTCGACGGCTCTCCGGTGGATGTCATGCATGCTTTCGAGTTGGACGAGATCAGGGAAGACGATGCTTCGGTGGTGCTCTATGCTAAAAGCGTATACGATAGTGATCAACTGGTGAAGAGCTACCTCAATTATCTGAAGAATATATTGGGCGCCGAAGCACCCGATATTCCTCAAAACCCGGAACGTCCATACATCTTCCTGACCGATTCAACCACTTCTATTATCGATGTAGACTGGGGGTGGACGTTGTACACTCTCCATCATATCAGTTCATGGGTGGGTGAAACGGAAACCGTGAAAGAGTGGGAAGTGGTGATGAAATGATTGTTGGTTATCAATAATATAGCAAGAAAGGATTAAAACGAATGGAAGATGTTTTAATGAATACTGTTTTCCCTATTCTGGAAACCAACTGATTCAAGCCAGCAATCTAACCGTTTCAAGCGACGAAACACTCTGTTTCAAGTAATGAAACACTTTGTTTCAAGCAATGAAACACTTTATTTGCAGCGAGCAAACGGAAGATTGCTGACTTCGAAATGCTTACTTGAAAAGAACCTTCCTTCTCATCGCCTTCCGATGAATTTCTTTCCGGTACTGCTTCATCAGATTTTTGACAAGTGATGTATCGTCGGAAGGATTCCCATGAACGGCTTTGTCGAGATAATTCTTCATCAGTTCGCTTCCTTTTTCATCACCCGACAACTCCATAGACATCCCAACGGAAGCCGAAGGCTTATGAGGCAACGCATCCCACCAGCGGTATAACGCTCCCAGGAAATGTTTCGGTTCTCTGCCTGCGCGAAGGAACTTCCGGTACAGATGCTTCTCGCTATACCGGTAGGCCAGCCATCTTCTGCGGACGAATAAGAAGAACCTTCGCAGTATGCGGAAGGCAAAATAAAGCACGACGACACCCAGAGCTGCCCATCCACAGAACACATACCAGTGCATTCCAAGAATCAGGAAAGGAGTCTTGGCTTGCTCAGTGTCGGCTTTAGGAGCTACCGTAGCGTCGAGACTATCTTTCAAGGTAGTAAGAATACCCAAATTCGGATTCTCTGCCACATGAATCTTGAACGCCTTGGTGCTCACTTTCTCCATGCGGGCACTGTAGGGATTCCAGTACGAAACCACCACTTCGGGTACGGTGAAGTCACCCGGTTTCTCTATTAGATAGGTGGCAGTCTGCGTACTCCGTCCGTTGGCATCACCGCCTCCGCGCGTATCTGTCAGCACCGGATCCTGCGGGTAAGCCGAAGCCCAGTCGAGCTTCTCTTCCTCACTCAGGTTGGGGATGAACTGTGGCAACGTACCGGCAGCATTGATCGTAATGGTACGTTTGATGACATCGCCTACCTTATATTCCGTACCCGAAGGGTTCCACGAATCGTGCAATGTCACTTTCTTTGCCACAAACCAGTTACCTGCCTTTTTCAGTTCGGCAGGAACATCTTTTACCGTATAGGGTTGAGGAGTGGTGTGTAGTACTAACTTATGCGCTTGTGAACCTCCCTCGGGGGGACTGTAAGCGGTTATCTCCAACGAAGGAATGGTGAAATTGCCTGCTTTGTACGGGAAAACAATGTAATAGAACTGTATTCCCGGATACTGCCGGCCTCCTACGGTGAACATGCCCGGCTGCGACTTGTCGAATGGGACGATGAAGGCATTGGGCACTTGCAGGTTACCGAACTCCACCGGTTGGGTGAACCACGTACGTGTATAGACCGTCACCGTAACGTGGAACGGCTGCTGAACATACACCGACTTCCGGTTGAGGTTGACGCTGACCGACACTTGCGCACGAACCGGTGTCGGGAAAAGAAGCAGAGCTCCCAGGACAAGGATGAGCCCTGTCCAGATAGCTCTGCGATGCCTCCCTGGCATACGAAATCTTCTATATAGAGTATAACTACTTACCATGTTTCTTTACTTGGGGTTACGTCCGGGTAATACTTCTGTTTTTGTATTTCGAAACGCCGGTGTAGGAACTCGCCCGGATCGGCGTTGGTTTTCTGCATCAACACCTGCGTTTCAATAGGTTCTTGTGTATCCATCTTGAAATCTTTGGGGGGAAACTTTTGCTCCTTGGCCCGATGGATATTACTTTGTACCTCGTCTGAGGTGCGGTCGCCGTGTGTGGGAAGCTTCTTCACTTCGGTGTCCGAACTGAGCTTCTCGTCCTCGCCTTGCGGTTTCCGTTCTTTCAGTTTATCTTTCTCAGTGGCTTTCAGAGCCTTGTCTACCATGCTTTCTTCGGGTTTGAACTTCAGCACACTCGATGCCTGATCTTTCATCAATTTAGTGACATCAATATTCTTGTCAGCCTGATTTTGCAGGGTCGGATCTTCGGAAGCAGCTTTCCGGAAGGCGCCGATGGCTTCGTCGTACATACCCATCTTGGCAAGTGCGAGGCCATAGTTATACTGGCCTGTAGCCGTTGAGTCGTTGGCGAGCAGTTCGGCAGCCGATTGGTAGTCGCCTGACTTGAAGTAGGCGGCAGCCTTGTGCGGAATATCCTGATAATGCTCGGCAGCTTGTTCATAGTTGCCTTTCTTGTACCAGAGTTGTCCCTCGTAATCGGTTGTATACCACCAGTCGGGATGTTTGCTGTCTACCCCGCATGAGGTGAGCGAGAGTGCCAGCAGTGGAATCATGCACCATTGCACCATCCATCCTTTGCGGAACCAGAAGAGGGTGATGATGAGGGCGGGGATCAGCAATAGCCACCCCATGTCGTCCCAATCTTTCTCGTCTTTCTCGCCTTTCTTCTCGAAGATGAGGTGATCACTGATGCGTTTGGCAACGGCCGTAACGTCCGACTTGTCGAGTGTGATGGTCGAGATGTGTATCTTGCTGTTCTGTTGCAGATTGCTCAGCGCCGTGGGCGATTGTTTGGAGATGACGTTCCGTTCGCCCGGTACGGGTGCTCCCTCCGGGGTGGAGAAGAGCAGTATCTCCAACTGGTGAATGCTGTTGTTTACGTAGTCGTTCAGCAGTATGGCATCGTTGTCGTCTATCTCGTCGGTCATCAGCAATACGGTGCTGGGTGCTTGGATGGGGCGCATCAGCGTGTCGATCATGGCCACGTTCAGCGCCATGTTGGTGCCTTGCACGGGCATCTCCCAATTGTACAGACTCTGTGCATGATGCTTGATGAGGTTGTAGTCCGATGTGAACGGCAGTACTACGTGTGGTGTTCCGGCGTATGCCATCAGTCCGGCACGTGCCCGTGGATTGGCATTTACGAAGTCGGCAATCTTCATCTTGGCACGTTCCAGGCGGGAGGGCTGTACGTCGGTGGCGAGCATCGATTTCGATAAGTCGAGCGATATAAGTACGACGGAAGGAATTTTCTCACCGGGGATGCTTCGTTTGCTCCACGTCGGTCCGGACAGGCCGAGTATCATACAACTCATGGAGATGAGCATGAGCAGCAACGGCAGGATGATGGCCCACGGATTGCCTTTACTGAACATGAACGGTCGCAGCGCGGGGGCGATGACCTTCCGCCATTTCTTCTGTTCGCGGTTGCCTGCCAACAGAATGAGGAGGACCACGCCCAGCGGGACGAACAGCCACAAGGCTTGCGGACGCAGAAAGTGAAATGCATTCCAGTCGATTGAGCTTATATGTTGTATTATTTCCTTCATCTTATCTTCGTTTATCTTCTTGTAACCAACCGCCAAAGACCACTCAACAGATAATAGAGCAACGGCAGCAGCGTGGCGATGGCAAGTGGGTACATGTAGAGCAGCACGATCGGTTTATATGCATTCTCTTCGTACTCCACAGGTTGCATCTTATTCAGTTCGGTGTATACCGCTTGCAAATCCTTTTCCTTATCTGCCCGGAAGTACTTGCCTCCGGTGGTTTCGGCTATTTGTGTGAGCAGTTGCTCGTCGATGGCGTATCCACCGCTGGTAGCGTTGCCGATGCCGAGGGTGTAGATCACGATGCTGTCACGCCGGGCAGCTTCGGCGGCATCCAACGGAAGGATGTCCGTTCCACCGTCTACTCCATCGGTCATCAGCAACATCACCCGCTGCGGTATGGTGTCCTGGCGGAATATCTTGATTCCGAAGGCGATGGCTTCGCCGATGCTGGTCATCTGTCCGGCCATGCCCACTTCGGTTTGGTCGAGCAGCCAGTTGATGGTTTCCAGATCGGTAGTGAGCGGCGCTTGCAGGTAGGCATGTGTGGCAAACATTTCCAGTCCTATCTGGTCGCTCTTCCGCTCTTTGATAAAATCTTTCATGAGGTATTTCACTGCCCCCCAACGGCTCATCCGTTTGCCATCTACTGTCCAGTCGGTTTGTGCCATACTGAACGAAATGTCGGCAGCGATGAGGAAGCTTCTGACCGTACGTGTACGTTTCTCCGGCTGACCGGTAAAGCGGGGCGAGGAAGCTGCTGCGATGAGGCATACCCAGCTGATGCTGAGTACCACCCACGCGATGATATTCTTCCGGCTGACCCAGGCGCTTCGATGCGGATGCTGCGAGGAAGCCTGCGCCGCACGTCCGAAGAAGGGTGCCAGCAACGCTTGTCTCTTTTTGCGGAGGGCAGGGAGCAGCAGGTACACCAGCAAGGGGAGGGGCAGCAGCCAGAACACCCATGGATAGGCTATCTCGAAGTGCATGTTGTTCGCTATGTCCGGAAATAATTGCATCATATTTATAGGTACGATTAATGACTACGGTGTTTCTTAATCCAATATTTAATCTTCTCTGTAAAGTTCAGCGCTTGTTGCTTTTCTATGGTGACACTCGGGTCGTATATAGCCCGGATAATTTGTGCATCTGCCGTAGAAAAGGTGTTGGGAGCACCGGTTTTATTTAGAAAGATGATCCAGGGAGAATCTCTGAGTGGGGCAGCTTCTTGCCGTCCGTACAGCCGGATGCAGATTTGCTTGGCAATCATGTTGGCGTTGTATACCAGTTTCCCATACTCTTCGGTAGCTAATGCTTGCTTTTCATTATCCTCGAGCAGGTGGATGGCCATACGGCGGTAGCGGTTGCGGTAATAATGGCGTATCCGGAAAAAGATACCCAGTAGTACGGCAAAGACCACTATGGCACCTAAAACATACCAACCCGGCGCGTCGAAAGTGAAAGCTATCGGCGATGGATCAATGTATGGGCTCAGGTCAGGTATAGAATCTTTCATAATCAGGTTTACTTTTTCTTATATTCGTAATCTCTCACCCATTCGTTGGGTGATTTGTTCTTCGACCGAGGTGGCGGTATTCATAATTGATACCGGAATGCCATACCGGCGAAAATCATCTTTTATCTCTGCCAGACGGGTTTCGTAAGCATTGGTGTATTTACTGCCCCAATGCTTGTGAGTGTTGTCCCACAATAATTGTCGTTTTCCGTTGGTCAGCACTAATTTACCATTAGGGAGTGCGCGGTCCATCGGATCTTCTATATGTACAAGGATCACGTCGTTGTGATAGGCAATGTTGCGTATCACCCGTCGGCTTTCTTCGTCTAAGCGCATAAGATCGGTAACGATGACTACTACGTAATCGTGCGTTACAAGCGTCTGCGTACGACGAAGCATCTCGTTGAGGAGTGTGGAACCGTTCTTGACTTCTTTGCGGTCCGGAAGCGATTGATTGCGTTCCGATACCAATTGCAGGAAGTGTTGCACGGATGCTTTGCTGCGTCGTGGCTGGATATAGTCGTATCCGTCATCACCGAACACAAGACCACCAAAACGATCGCCTCGCTTGATGGTGAAGAAGGCGCTCAATGAAGCCACATGAGCGGCAGTAACTGACTTGACGTATCGCTCGGAGCCAAAGAACATCATCGAACTCTGGTCGACCAGCGCAAATGTGGGGCGTTCTTTTTCTTCGTTGAATACCTTGGAGTAAGTATGATTATCCCGTGCGGTGACCTTCCAGTCGATGTGCCGGATGTCATCACCGGGAACATACAACCGTACTTCCTCGAAGTCGAGCCCACGTCCCCGCATCTTGGCGGCATGACGGCCTACCAGGATGGAGTAAATGGTTCGGTTGGGCAACAGGCTTCCTGCGGCCACTTTGTACTCGAACCTCATCAGGTCGTTGAGGTTGGTTACAACTTCTACCGGATAGTTTGTCTTACTCATACCTTATACTATATAACTGCGACGTTCTTCAACAGCGAATCGATGACGGAGTTGATACCCACTTTGTCGGCATTAGCTTCGTACGATAATGCTACCCGGTGACGCAATACGTCGTGAACGATGTAACGGGTATCATCGGGAGTGACGCTCTTGCGTCCGTCCAACCAGGCTACCACGCGCGAACAACGATCCAGTGCAATGGTACCACGAGGGCTGGCTCCGTAGTTAATCCAACGCGCCAGCTCTTTGTCGTAATCGCCCGGACGGCGGGTTACTGTTACCAGGTCGACCATGTATTTGGCAGCAGCTGCGCTCACCTCGATCTGGTTGATCTCCTTGCGTGCATCGAGTACTATCTTCTGGTCGATGGGAGTGATCTTTTGCTTCTCGCCTTTGGTTTCATTGCGTACCAATTCTACGATCTTTGTTTCGTCGTCTGAAGAGGGATAGTCTATTTCTATCTTCATCACAAAACGGTCCAACTGTGCTTCGGGCAGAGGATAGGTTCCTTCCTGCTCGATAGGGTTTTGGGTAGCGAGTACCATGAAAAGAGGTTCCATCTTGTAGGTCTTTCCGGCTACAGAGACCTGACGTTCTTCCATCGCTTCGAGCAAGGCCGATTGTACCTTAGCCGGGGCACGGTTGATCTCGTCCGCCAGTACCAGATTACTGAAGATAGGACCTGGCTGAAACACAAACTTCTGCGTTGCTTCGGGCTGGTAGATCTCTGTTCCCGTTACGTCCGACGGAAGCAAGTCCGGAGTGAACTGGATACGGCTCAGCTTACAGTCCAGATTGTCGGCAAGGCTTTTTACTGCCCGGGTTTTGGCTAAGCCGGGCATACCTTCGAGCAATACATTACCATCGGTAAGCAATGCGATCAGTATTCTGTTCACGACATCGTCTTGTCCGATAATGCTGTTTTGCATGCTCTTCTTCAAGGCAAGTATTTGTTCTAAATTGGTCATAACGATATTCGGTTATTTTTGTTCTTGTTGGAAATCGAACACTACCTTGAAGTCTTGCTTCATGTCGACGATGAGCCAACCTTTGGCAATGCCTTCTTTCAGGGCTTCCTTCAGCGTACCGATGTGCGAAAGACTATCGTAGGCATATTCGCGTTCGGCGTCGGTGTGTTGCAGAATCAGGCTGAGGTTGGGCAACTTGTTGGTCGAAGTCCATTCCAACATCTGCTTGTCTCCGTCGGAGTTCCCGAATGCCAGTACTGGTTTCTTGCCGATGATCTGTTGGATGGCAACAGGTTTGCCTTCCTTGTCGTCATTGTGCCACAAGTCGGCAGTATAGATTACCTTATAAGTATTGTCGGATGCTTGGAACTCACCTTTCAGCATGGTACCGATCACTTGTTCGGCAGGAATACCATACAGGCCATCGCTGAATTTGCGGATGAAAGCGGATGAGCCACCCGACACGATGTAGGTTTTGAACTGATTGTCGCGCAGGTATTGCAACAGGTCTACCATGGGACGGTAAATGAGCTGCGGGTATCTCTTTTGGAAGCGGGGATGGCGGGCAGAGTCGGCCCACATATCTACCTGGTAGCCAAAATCTGTATCCGAAATACCGGCGTGGGTCAACACAAATGCTGTTTCGATGCCCAGTTCCGGATTCTTTTCGAAAGTGGCCTTATCGGTCAGTGCTTTGAGTTTCGGATTCTTGGCCAGTTCCGGTTTGTCGGCTATCATCTGCTTGGCGGTAGCCAGCGAGTATACCATTTCGATGTAGAGCGGTTGTTCGCACCAAAGGGTTCCGTCGTTGTCGAAAGCAGCGATGCGGTCGGCTACGGGAATGTAGTTTTCACCTCCTTCTTTAGTGGCTTCGGTAACGAAGTTGATGATAGCTTCTTTGTTCTCGGTATCGTTCCACGATGGGAGAGGGTCAGTTTTTGCAGTGGAGACTTTATCAGCTTCTTTGGGCTGACATGAGAAAGCCACTAAGGCAATCAGGATAAAATAAAAAGATTTCATGCGATTTTTTCTTTTAGGTTTCTGTTATCTTCATACAATACCGTTCGTTTGTATCGCTCGGCTGTTCTTATAACAAAGAAGATTCTGTTTGGTTGTTTAATTTGATAAAAATAAACAATTTGTGTCATTTCTATTGACTGACTATCAGGGCTGACAGACAGAGATTCTTTGCTGAACAAACGAAAGAAGCCGGCTAGCCCCTACGGTTTAGCCGACTTCTTTACTAATATATTTACTTCACAAATGGGAAGAAATATTCGGCTACTTAGCTTTGGTAGTAGCATTCAACTTTTCGATAACCTGGTCGATAGAGAAAGAAGCCGGTTTCTGACGTGGTGGAAACTCCTTGTATGTACTCAGGTATTGGCCTACTTTTGTTACAGCCGGTAAGATAAGGAATGCATGTTTGGTAGCCCAATCGTCATAGTTTACTGCACCGTCCGGAGCATATTCGTATGGGTCGGCCAGCAAGTCGATCATGATCGGAGCTCTCAGGTTGGTCATCGGGTCGCGCCAGATAGCCATACCGGTAGCATACTGTGCTGAGAAGTTGTATTTGAAACGTGCATCGCGGTAAGCTACTAGGTTACCATCGTCGTCAAAGTAAACGAACTCGTTACGTAGAGTCGGTTTCTCACCTTTCAGGTAAGGCACCTGATTGTAACCGTCCAGATGTACTTTGAATGATTTGCTGCCTGCAGTTACACCTTTCTGAACACTTTGTACCAGGTTGGCATCACCTCCGGCGGCTGCTACGAGTGTAGGAAGCCAGTCTTCGGCAGAGAACAAGCCTGTGAAGTTAGTTCCGGGTTTGATAACACCCGGCCAGCGAATCATAGCAGGTACACGGTATGCACCTTCCCAGTTGGTATCCTTTTCAGAACGGAATGGAGAAGCGCCGCCGTCGGGCCATTGGTTCTTCATCGCACCGTTGTCGGTGGTGTAGATCACGATGGTGTTATCGGCAATCTTATTGTCCTGGAGGAACTTGAGCAGTTCGCCTACCATTTCGTCATGTTCGGTCATACCGTCGGCTTGAAGTCCCAGACCGGTTTTACCGGCAGAAGAGGGTTTCAGGTGAGTATAAACGTGCATGCGGGTAGAGTTGAACCAGGTAAAGAATGGTTTACCGGATTTGATGGTGCGGCTCATGAAGTCTTTAGCTGCTGCCAGAAATTCTTCATCAACTGTTTCCATACGTTTCTTGGTCAATGGGCCTGTATCTTCTACCTTACCATCGGCTGTAGAGCGGAGTACGCCACGAGGACCGAATTCTTTCTTAAAGGCGGGATCTTTCGGATAATCCGGATTTTCGGGCTCTTCTTCAGCGTTCAAGTGGTACAGGTTACCGAAGAATTCGTCGAACCCGTGAGCGGTGGGCAAGTATTTATCCTGATCACCTAAGTGGTTCTTACCGAATTGTCCGCACATATAACCCAGTGGTTTCAAGAACTCGGCGATGGTGGGGTCTTCGGCTTGCAGGCCAACCGGTGAACCGGGCAGACCTACCTTGGTAAGACCTGTACGGAACGGACTTTGGCCGGTGATGAACGCAGCACGTCCGGCTGTACACGATTGCTGCCCGTAATACTGGATGAAGATACCTCCTTCGTTAGCGATACGGTCGATGTTCGGTGTGGTGAAGCCCATCAATCCACGGCTGTAGGCACTGATATTAGTCTGGCCGATATCATCTCCGAAAATAACGAGGATGTTTGGCTGTTTGCCTTTTGTCTGTGCTTCTGCATGTTGCGGAACCACAGCTCCTACGGCGAGGACAGCCCCGATTGCAGCTACCTTGCCGCAATTTTTCAGTTTCTGTTTCAAGTTTAGGTTCATACTCTCTTAATTTTAAATTGATAAAAATGTAACATTCTATTTATAACATCTCTTCAGTCGTAATTGAAAAAACTTTAGGTTTAGGTTTATTCTTATAAGTTATACGCATAATGAACTATTTATGTAAAAGAAAGTTCATTGACGAGTTAATTTTAAATCTTTTTTTTATGATTTGCTCTTCACGCAACGAAAACCGATATGCCCCATGCCGGTGTCGTACGGAGTACCACGGCGGGCTGTAGGACGGTAGCTTTCGCAGTACGAAGGGTTGCAAAGGAACGAGCCACCTTTCGTCACCCGGCGTACCTCGCCTTCCGCGGCTTTTATGGGCATGGGGGCGCCATCTACGATACGGTCGCAACTCATGGCAGATAGTTCGGCATGGTTTTCCTCGTTGTAGAGGTCGGCTGTCCATTGCCATACGTTGCCGGCCATGTCGTACAGACCATAGTCGTTGGGCGGGAAGGAACCTACGGGGGCAACTCCTTCATATCCGTCTTCGGAGGTATTGTTGTAGGGGAAGGTTCCGGTAAAGGTATTGGCCATGAACTTACCGTTTTGTTTCAGCTCATCACCCCAGTAGTAACGGGTGTTCTCTGATTTTCCACGAGAGGCATATTCCCATTCGGCTTCGGTGGGGAGGCGTTTGCCGGCCCATTGGGCGTAGGCTTGCGCATCGTCCCAGGATACTTGTACCACGGGGTAGTTATCTTTTCCTTCGATGTTGCTTCCGGGACCTTGCGGATGTTGCCAACTGGCACCGGGTGTCCATGTCCACCAACCGCTCATGTCGGCTAAGTTAACAGCATGGTTGGGGGGAGTGAAGACCAGCGAACCGGGCTGTAACAGCTCATCCTCAGGCTTGGGCGTATCGGGTGGCAGTTGTTTTTTCAGTTCTTCCCAGTCGATCTTACGTTCGGCAGTGGTGACGTATCCGGTGGCTTCGACGAATTTACGGAATTGTGCGTTGGTTACGTCGTACTTATCCATCCAGAACTCCTTGACTATTACACGGTGTGCAGGACGTTCGTTGGGCATACTGTTGGGATTGTCTGTTCCCATGATGAAGGTTCCTCCGGGAATCCACACCATTTCGTCGGTATCGATTGTGTCAGAGGAATTGGTTTGGTCTGTTTCTTTCTTGGTGCCCGACTGGCAGGCGGCAAGCGAAAGAAACAATCCCATAAGTAAGATAGGTTGAAGTTTTTGTTTCATACTTTTTGGTTCGTTTGTTAGAGTTAGTTTACTAACAATTACAAGATTGATTTGTTTACCTCTGAAATGATTATGATTCCTGCAACTGTTGCTCGTTAATGATGTATTGCAGTACCTGTTCGGCCAGTAAGGAATCGACGAAACGTGCCCATCCGTTGTTGCTTATCAGAAATTCTTTCAGTTCTTCGGGAGTAGATTCCACGTCGGCTGCAACGCCTTTCAGGCGTTCTTCTATTTCTTTAGGAGGTATCTCTACATTGTCCTGTTCAGCTATTTTCTTGAGGATAATCATCAGTTTCACCCGGTCTTTGGCATCCGAACGTTCTTCTTTGGTGGGCGTTTCGCCGGCCAGATCGGTGTATCTCAATTCGTCGTCGATGAAGATGGGAGGTAGTGCGATGTCCGTCTGTTCCAACAACTGCATGGAGACTTCGTTGAGCCGCTCTTCCGGATCGGTTGCTTCCAGCCGTAAGTTCCGGTAGTCGGGAAGTTCAAAGACAGGCATCTCGATGAAATTGGCTTTGAACAGCAGCGACTCGTAGGGCTTCAGCTGGCTTTCCGATATTTCGATGGGGGAGCCTGCCGTTACTTCTTTCTCCTTCAATGCCCTGCGGCAGAGGCGGGTAGATACGATGCTGAGCAAATCGTTCTTTATCTGCTGGCGATAAAATGATTCGGTGGCGCTGCGGGGCGTCTTGCCCGGTCGGAAACCCCGGACGGGCAGCTTGGCATACCGTCGAAGCAGGTCGTTGTAATCGTCTTCGATGGTTTTCCACGGGGTGTTGATGTGCAACTCCCGTTCGTGCTCATTGATGTAGTTTAGGATTATTTCCATTTTTATTTTGTTTTTTCGGTTACTAATGGCGGTACATCGGCGGCTACTTCATAGCCCATATAGTGTACGATGCGCCGTATGTGCGGATCGATGTGGCTGAAATACTTGTACAGCCCTTTACAAAGATAGTTCAGGCCCGGTTCTCCCTGATTCGTTTTCAGCAGGCGATTCTTGGGGCACTCGCCCGAACAGGCAAACAGGTAGCGGCACTGACGGCACTTGCCCGGAAGGGTGAAGTCTTTGGCATAGCCGAAGTGCTGTTGGCGGTCGGACATGGCCATCTCGACAAGCGGTGTTTCGCGGATGTTGCCCAACTTGTATTCCGGGTACACATAATGGTCGCAGGAATAAATATCGCCGTTGTGCTCCATCGCAAGCCCTTTGCCGCAGATGGGGGCAAAGATGCAGAGCGGTGAGGGGCGACCCATCCACTGCTCCACGGCACTGTCGAAGAAAGGTACATACACCTGTCCGAAGTCATGCTTCAGGTACTCGTCGAATATCTTGATGAGGAAGTTACCGTATGTTTCGGGCTCTACGCACCACGAGGCGACAAACGAGTCGGGATGCGACGGGCTGACACGCGGCGAGTGCTCGTCGGGCATGTCGTTGATGTCCCAATGTTGCGGCGCGGTAGTGGTGAAGTTTTTCGGCTCTACGATGGGAATGAACTGCATTTGCTTACTCTTCACCTCGTCGCGCAGGAAGCGGTATACTTCGAGCGGGTATTGCGAGTTGAGGTTGTTCACCACGGTGAGTGTGGCAAAACGCACCTTGTGTTTGTTGAGCAGGCGTGCCGACTCCATCACTTGCTCCCACGAACCGCGTCCGTTGGTGTGTGTGCGGTAAGCGTCGTGTAAGTGCTTCGGCCCGTCAATGCTAAGTCCCACGAGGAAATTATTCTCGCGCAGGAACTCGCACCACTCGTCGGTGAGCAGGGTGCCGTTGGTTTGCAGGTCGTTCTCGCAGCTGACGTGGGGTGGGGCATACTTCTTTTGCAGGGCTACCACCTTCCGGAAGAAATCCAATCCCAGCAAGGAGGGCTCGCCACCTTGCCACGAGAAGACTACTTCGGGTGCATTCTGTTGTTCGATGTACTGTTTGATGAAGTTCTCGAGTGTTTCGTCGGAGATGCGCCAGTGGCTGTCGGTTGTCAGCAAATCGGCTTTGCTGAGGTAGTAACAGTACTTGCAGTCGAGATTGCAGATGGGGCCGGTGGCTTTGATCATGGTATGCATGCGTACCATCGGTTTGCCCCGGAACAGGCGTCGTTGAGTAAGGGTTGATTCGTCCATAGTGGTGCATAAAATATGAGTTATAACAAGTGAACGAATCAAAATGTTTAATCTTTTTGGCAATACGCACCAGTAGATGAGCTATGAACGGGTGCGTTGTGGTATTTATCTTGTATGAATGAATGACGCCGGGTAGGAATTACTCGAATCGTATGGCCGAACAATTCGTTTATAACCAATGTTTTATCCTCTAAGTTAGTCATGCGAATCTGCAGTTGACATTATGTGTAAGTCCTTGGCCCTCTGGGCTATAAATTCAACTGCTGATTCGCATTAGTCACTAATTATTTATTACTTAAACTTTAATAATATGAATTTTCTTTGGTTTATTCTTATTGGTATTGTGGCCGGATATGTTGCCGGACAAATTACCAGAGGTCATGGGTACGGACTTTTCGTCAACCTGCTGATTGGTATTATCGGGGGTGTGCTGGGTGGAATGTTCTTCGGTCTGTTGGGTATTACCACCTACGGCCTGATCGGAAGTCTTTTCACCGCCACCATCGGAGCTATTCTTTTGTTGTGGATCGTGTCATTGCTGTTTGGCAGAAAAAGAACGGGATAATATGGAAACAAAAGTAGAAAAAGCGCCTGATTTCAGGCGTGATCCGCACTTGAACAGTGCTACGAAGAAATTCCTCGAAGCGGTGAACTCAGGAGGCGCTCCTGTCGAGAGCCTGTCGAAGGAAGAGGCCCGCAAGGTGCTGGTAGATGCGCAGGCATCGGTAAAAGTAGATGTCTCGGGCATCGATGAGTCGGAAAAGACGATACAGGTAGATGGTTATTCCGTGAAACTGAATGTAGTACGTCCTTCGGGAGTGAAAGACCGCTTGCCGGTATTTGTTTTTATTCATGGCGGCGGTTGGATTCTGGGCGATTATCCCACACATCGCCGAATGGTACGCGACCTGGTTGCCGGTTCCGGTTGTGCGGCGGTATTTGTCAATTATACCCCTTCGCCCGAAGCAAAGTACCCGCAGGCTATTAACGAGATTTATGCTGCTCTTTGCTGGCTTGCAGCCAATGGCGATACACTCAATGTAGATAGCAGCCGGTTGGCTGTAGTGGGAAATAGTGTGGGAGGAAATATGTCGGCTGTTATGGGGCTGATGGCAAAAGATAAAAAAGGGCCTGCTATACGGCTCCTCGTATTGTTGTGGCCCGTCACTGATGTCGATTTTACGACCGATTCGTACAAGCTGTACGGTGAACAACGATTCCTGACTACTTCGTTGATGAAATGGATGTTCGATCAATATACCACCAACATGAAGCAGCGCAAGGAACCTTGTCATTCCCCATTACGAGCTTCTCTCTCTGATTTGAAGGGATTGCCCGACACGCTGATTGTGACAGCTGAGAACGATATTCTGCGCGATGAAGGAGAAACTTTCGGCCGGAAACTGGACGAGGCGGGGGTAACAGTTACTACTGTTCGTTACAACGGGGTCATTCATGACTTCGGCCTGCTGAATGCTTTTGCCGGAATGGCGGAAACGCGTTCGATGTTCTCGTATGTAGCAGCGGAATTGAAAATGCATTTGTTTAAATGAATGATCGTGTAGAAGTTATTGAGCGCCTGCCCTGACCCGTGGATGAGCTATGAACGATCCATCTTCACGGTGGTCTCTTTGTCTTCTTCGTTCTTGGTGCGCAGATAGCCCCGGTAGCTGCTGAACCCGGCTTCCTGCACCAGTTCCAGTCCGTCGTATGCGGCATACGCGGGGTTGGCCCGTAGCTTGTTGAGCTCTTTGAGCCGCAGGTGGTTGATGTACCGGCTGAAGTTCATCCCGTACTCCCGGTTGATGAAGGCCGACAGGTAGGTGCGGTTGGTGAGCAGCTCGGCGGCCATTTCGGTGATGCGCAGGTCGGGGTTCAGGTAGGGCTGTTTCTGGTGTATGTACTCTTCGAACCGTTCCTTGTCGAGTTTCCGGTGGGCAGTTTCCTTTTCGGCCGGATGTTCACCGGCGGGGGTAGGTGGTTCGGCCTCTATGAGGTTGAAGTTTACCACCACGATATTGTAACAGAGGGTAACCGTCTGGAAAATGGTGACCAGCAGCGGAAGCACAAGCGCAAGGGTGTAGAACAACGGGTTCCGGCCCAGGAACGAACCCAATAGAAGGATGGGCAGCGTGCCCAGCGAACAATAAAACAGCAGGTAGAGCCACTTCACCGGCGAATGCCCTTCGTCGGCCGAATAATCGCGGATGGCTTGTTGGTAACGCCGGATCTTCCGGAGGCTGAGCAAGGAATACACCACGTTGTACAGGAAGAACGGGAGGGTCTTCGAGGTGGCCATCCAGGCATACAGCTTATACTCCCCGTAGGTTTTGCCAAAGCTCTCGATGATGGTTAGTTGACTGTCGAAAGGAATAAAGAGCGACCAGATAGCCATCACCCCCGACAGGAGTGCGGGAATGATAAAGTGCCGGCGGGCAAACCGCTCCTCGGCATGGGTACGGGTGATGCGGAATACCACATAGTAGAGCAACACCTCAAAATAAAGCATGGTGAGGTACAGGATGGAATGCATGTACACGAATACCTTGGGGTGCATGACGTATAGCAGGGAGGCGAACCAGGAAAAGCCGGAGCAGAAGAACATGCCTGCCGCCGGAGTGGATAGGCTCCTGGAGGGTTGGCTGCTATGGGGATGAAACCGGTGGATGAGCATCACCGCACAGCAGAGGAATGAAACGAACGCCGTTCCGGCGAGCGCTGTCAATTTGATGGTTTCTGATAGTGCTGTCATGTTTTTGGGTTAGGGGATTGTATGGGGGTGGTTGAACGGCCGGCCTGTGCCTGTTGCATCTCCAGCGCCCGCCGGTAGTGCCGCATATCGGCAAACCCCGCCATTGTAATCAGTTGGGATACTTCCAGGTGCGCGTTCGAAGCCTGCTGTTGCAGCCGTTCCAACTCCTTGAGCCGCAGGTGGTTCACGTAACCGTTGAAGTTGACGCCATACGTCTGGTTGACGAAATTGGATATTGCTGTGCGGTTGGTCTTGAGCGGAGTCACCAGGTCGGTGATTTTCAATTTCGGATTCAGGTAGGGCTTGCTGTCGCGCATGTATCCTTCTAAGCGCTTTTGGGTAAGGGGGGCCGATACCAGCTTCCCTTGCGGAGAGAGGCTTACTTCGGAGGTACGTGTGTAGGTTCGTTTGGACAACTGCAGGGGTTCTGACGGTTCGGCGCTGTACGGCCCGCTGTCGTCTGGTTGCGGCGTGTCCGGCTGCCTGCCCTCCGGCTGGGGTGCTTCGGGCGCCTCTTCTTCCTCTTTAACCAGGTATAGCAGGAAGTTGCGGCAGATCACATTGTATCCCAACACCAGGTGCTGCACGCACGAAAGCCCGATGAGTACCGCGACACCTCCCATCGAGGCCAACCGGCTACGCGGAGTGAGGAGTATAAACAGCACAAACAGCAGCAGGGTGACGGCGATACCCATCAGCAGCAGCACCCAGTGGGTGAGCCGTATGGGGGTATCTTCTTTTTTTCGCGCTTCGGCATAGTAAGCCAGCAGCCTGCGGGTCGCCGCTACCGTGTACACCGCTCCGTACACAAACAGCACGAAAGGTTTCGACAGGAAGAGCATGGAGTAGGCTTCGTAGCCTGCCACCCATTGGCCGCGCCCGGTAACAAGCGCCTCCTGCACCTCCAGCGGAACAAAGAACGACCAGATAAGCAAGGCCCCCGGCGCCAGTACGGCTACGAGATAATGCCACACGGAAATGTTTTGACAGATATCCGGCGAAGTGAGTTGATGGATGTAGCGATAATAGCAGACAATCATCAGCAAGGCGGCTGCGTACAGAAAGCTGTTGAGGTAGACAAACCCGGCCGGCCGGTAGTGGTATACAAAGAAGGAGAACCACATGAAGGTAGCAA
Organism: Bacteroides sp.; assembly: GCA_031554665.1. GTDB lineage: Bacteria > Bacteroidota > Bacteroidia > Bacteroidales > Bacteroidaceae > Bacteroides. Next base: position 45,629 of record JAVBVA010000077.1, read on the forward strand.
AACCGTAAAACCACAACAGCGTATGTTTAATGTTCCGCTCGGACAGTGTATAACTGTCATACCTGGCTATCAGCAGTATGGCGAACCACGTCAATGCCGAGAAACAGGGGATGCAGGCTACAATCTCGTTCCAAATCAGTGCTGTGTGAATCATGGTGCAAATGTAATACTATTTGAGGGTGCAAAATGCCAAATCGTACGAGATTTTCTGCTTTTACGATTTTGCCGGGTTAAAAAGTATTCCTTTTACCTTTTTGTAACTCAGATTTGTACAATTTGTCCATTTAGTTGTTTGTTATCGATTTACTTTTGCAGCGCAAATAGCATCTCAGTATTACTTGAAAAAAGAGAACAATGGAAAAGTTGAAAGAAACAACAGCGGTCGAAAACCGACAGGTGAGCAACAAAGAAATGTATGTGAAACCGGAAAGCGAGGTTATTAAAATGGAACTGGAACAGCCTGTCTTCGCTGGAAGTGGATCCAATGGACCTGATTATGAGGATGGCGGGCATTATTAAACAACTTAAGCAACGAACAGATGAGAAAAACCAATCTTTGGTTAGCAGCATGCATCGTGCCGCTAACCTTTATGGCCTGCCAGGGCAACGAGGCAATACCCGGCAACGAACCCATCGACCCGCCGGCAGCTACTACATATACCCTGCGCGCCAGCATCGAACAGCAGACCAAGGCCGACGAGCTTGACGAAGCGCACACCAGAGCACAGGTGAAGTATGGCAATCAGAAGGCCGGCGAATATTTTATGTGGAACGAGGGCGATGCGTTTAGGTTGTATAACCTTAGCCGCGACGGAAGATATGATTTTTTGATAGATAGCGACTACCGAGAGAGTTCTCCCCAAAGCAGTGCCGATTTTACGACAACCAGTGATCTTTCCACGGTTCGGAAGGGCGATATCTTGATAGCCTTTTCGCCGAATCTTGCAAATGGAAACGTGTCTTCTGGTCTTTTCAGTATAACATCCCTGATAACAGGATTTGTACAAACCAAAACGGATTCCCCGGGCAATGCCGACCTGAAGCACCTGCGTGAATCGATGTGCATGTACGCCACCACTACAGCTACAGCCGATGGCAAAATATCCGAACTCAGCTTTAAACACCTTACTGCGCTCTTCCGCTATACACTGGTTAATAATAGCGATGCCGCTATAGAAATAGACTTTATTAACACCAGCTACAGCGTTGGCGACAATATTTTTAGGTATTCAACTGAATTTGAGTGGAGCAGCACAAACGGAGGCGTTGTGCGACCAGTGTTTGTGGGAAATTTCTTACAGCTTGAATTCAAAGAAGGTGCCGCGTATGCCACCCTGGCTGCTGGAAGCACCTACGACGCGTTCGTTGCTTTCTTTCCTGTAGAGGATGTTCCTTTTGCGGAAAATAGTACACTAACTATTTCCGTGGGAGCCGCAGTCGGCGGGGTATATAGAACTCTTAAGCGTACCATCGATACTTCCCTGATAACCGAAGCCAATGGTGGCGTCGACCATTTTGAAGCCGGAAAACGATACTGGTTCGACTTTGTCGTGAGCCCGGTAGGCGAGGTTACCGGTACCATTAATGGCTGGTCTACCGGCCTTACCGGCGGACCGGGCGAAGCCAACTAAATATCCATGTAGAAACTACGAACACTATGATATACAACAGATTCTTTAGATTAGTTGCACAGACTTTCGTGCTTCCGGCGCTGCTGGGGGCATGCAGCAACGAAGCCCCGGAAGGAACAGAGCCGGGCGCCAACGAACCGAACGACGGGCGGATACGCTTCGAAATTGGATTTGCACAGTCCGCCGAAGCCGATAACAGCACACCCGGCACCCGGGCAGTGACCGGAACCGGCTTTACCAGCACTTGGGAAGCCGGCGACGCCATTGGCATTTTTGCCTGTCTAAGTGGCAACTACCTTTCGTCTACCGCTTCCAATAATTATATAAACAATGTACGGCTTACCTACGATGGCACCCGCTGGAACCTCGACGAAGGGGTGATACTCTGGTGGCCGGGCAACTCGCAATTGGATTTCTTCGCCTACTATCCTTACAACGAGGCGGCTACCAACCCCAGAGCTATTGCCTTCCAGGTGCACACCGACCAGCTCGCCGGCACCGACGGAAAAAACAACCATACCCTCAGCGATCTGATGACGGCACAAACTAAGAGCTGCGCCAAAGGACAAACCGTGCCGCTGATTTTTGTACATGCCCTGTCGCTGGTGCAGGTAAACGTTCCGCTATACGGCAACGAAGACCTTACCGTTACCCTGCGGGGGATGCGCACCAAAGCCTATCTTGACTTGTACCCGTTAGTCAATAATCCATCTATAGGAATAACGATTCCGGGGCATATAATAGTATCCAATACCGATAACGAACCGGTGAGCATCACCATGCACCGCCTGCCCGAGGCCGGGTACATATACCGCGCCTTGGTGCCGGCACAGACGGTGGCAGCAGGCACCAGCCTGTTCTTCTTCAACCACGAAAATAAACAGTTTGTGCGCGACGAGCCGTTGGCTGCCCCCTTGACACTGAAGCCCGGAATAGCCATGGAATTCACCCGCAGTCTGCCCACACGGCTTAACACGACTTCTTCACTCATTCACACACTAATCAGAAAGTAAAGTATATGCAAATACAGCTATTCAACCTACCGTTCACGGCGCTACTGCTGTGTGCGGCCTTACTTACCGGTTGTTCACGGAACAACGACCCAACTCCCGACGGCCCTGCCCCCGTTGCGGTGAATTTTACCAGTTCCTTGGATGGGGCGGTGCCGCCTTCGGCACAAGCTGCCCGCACCCGCACCACAGCCGGAGGCGATGAGTGGGTGCAGAATGACAAGGTGGGCATATTTATGGTTACTGCGGGAAGAAGCCTGCAGGCTGGTCTTGCCAAAAATATATGCTACCTGGCCACTCCGAGCGTTGAGCAGGCCCGGAAGGCTTCGTTCAAACCGCAGGATGCAAGTCAAACCATCTTCTATCCACAGTCGGGCAATGTAGATTTCGTGGCCTATTACCCTTGGGCGGACAATGATGGCCGCGTATGGGGTCGGGTAGATGAGAACGGCAACTATAATATCGCGGTGATTGATCAAAGTAATCCGCAAGCCATCGACGTGTTGTATGCTAAAACAAGTAACGTCCCGACCGGCCAAAAGACGGTTGAGCTTTCCTTCAAGCATGTATTGAGCAAAATCACGCTCCATGTAAAAGCGGGAACAGGGTTTCAACCTTCGGATCTTTCGAAAGTTACGATGTACCTGATGAACATGCTTGCGACGGCACGCTTGGACTTGAATGTCGGTTTGCTGGCACCGGATTTTTATAGTATCATCTCCCCGGTGAAAGCAGCCTCGGCAGCAGAAGGGTCGGATGCCACTTTTTCGGCCATCCTTATTCCGCAGGCAGCAGGTGCTACGGACCGCGAGGCGTACTTTTTCGTAGGTGGGCAAACGTACGTATGGACTATCCCCGATACGCAGGCCTTTGAACCGGGCCGGCACTATACCTTCCCGATAACGATAAACCGAACAGGCATGACTGTAGGAGCCCCCACCATCACCCCGTGGAAGGTAGACAACAGCAACCCCGGTAAGCTCGAAACGCCCCGCGAAAATACGGTGTTGATTCCGCCGGGTACATTCACGATGGGGCAAACGGGTATTTCGAATGCTGTGCCTGTACACCAGGTAACGCTCACCAAGGAGTTTTATATGAGCAAGCACCAGGTTACTACGACCCAATATGCTGCGTTCTTGAATGCAAAAGGCATTGGAGAAGATAGAAAAGGTACTGTGACGTATTACAAGGATAACTTTACCACACCGGTTACGGAGCAAAAGGTGGAGTTTGTATACGCACCTTATGGCATTACGTGGAACAGTATAACCGGTCAATGGATTCCTGTCGAGAAATACAAAAATCATCCCATGGGAAATGTTAGTTGGTACGGTGCAAAAGCGTATGCCGATTGGGTAAAAGGGGCATTGCCCACGGAGGCTCAATGGGAATATGCTTGCCGGGCGGGTACACCGACTTCTTATTATTTCGGGGATGATTCAAACATATTTGGAGAGTATGGCTGGTACAAGGATAATTCAGGAGGTGATTACCCGCAAGCTGTTGGTCAAAAACTACCAAATGCTTACGGCCTTTACGATATGTATGGCAATGTATATGAGTGGTGCAGCGATTGGTACGATGCTAATTACTACAAGGACGCATCTGCCGGAATAGATCCTCGTGGACCTGCCACGGGCACCAACCGCGTGTTGCGTGGTGGTTACTATGGTACCCCATATACCACGTCCGCGTTTATTGGCTCTGCATGCAGATATTCAATGTCGTCTACAGATACAGATCGCTCAAACGGCTTCCGCGTAGTGTTCCCATAATTCAATCCAGTAAATTAAACATTCAATATTCATACATGAAAAAGAACAAACTCTTTCTGCAAGGCTTACTTATAGCCTTTGTGTTAACAAGCGTACTCTGTGCCTCGTGCAGCAACAACGACGATGCACCCGCTCCGCCCGTTTACGACTACCTGATACAAGCCGATAAAGCCACCAGCACCCCTGTGTCGGCGATTGTCTTGAAACTGGCCATGAACGCGCAACCCGATTACCAGGTGTATTCCACTTTGCCCAAGGTGGGCGTAAACCTGTTCCGGGTGAGCTACCGCACACCTTACCAGGGCAATGAGCTCAAGGCCTCGGGCGTGTTTATTGTCCCCGAAGCACCCAACCCCAACATGCCGACGGTGGTGTATACGCACGGAACCATCTATCGGGACGAAGCCCCGTCGATCAACCTCTCGCAGGCGGGCTTCCAGAAAAGTACCGAACTGTTCCTGTGTACCGTGTTTGCCTCGGCCTTCAACTGCGTGGTGCTGATGCCCGATTACATCGGCTATGGAGATAGCGAAAGCATCGTGCATCCCTATGCACATGCCGAATCGCTGGGACAGGCTTCGCTGGACTTTGTACGGGCTTACCAGGAGTATGCGGGCGATTCGTTCAACAAGCGGTTGCTGATTGCCGGCTACTCGGAAGGGGGATATGCAGCCGTGGCCCTGCAAAAGAAGATACAGGAAACATCCCATACCGGCTTGACGGTGGATAAGACCATTGCCGGATCGGGACCGTACGACCAGGTGGCCTCGGCCCTGAAAATCTTAAGCACGAACGAGGAGACAAACCTGCACTTTATCAGCAGCTACCTCTGGGTGTTCCAGATGTATAAAAACAATTTCGGGTACTCGAAAGGCTACGATGCCATCTTCTCCCCGGAAGACCATACACTCTTGAAAGCGGGCGGGTACGACCTGGCCTATTTTGCCCCCGAAAAACTATCCATCCATACCAACCCGACCCAGCTCTTTGCCGACGGATTCCGGAACGGGGTAACGGGCGGCACCGATACGGAACTCCTGAAAATGCTGGCCGACAACTCGCTCACCGAATTCGCTCCTGCCGACAGTCTGCTGTTTGTGAGCGGAGGCGCCGATACCTGGGTAGACCCCGTCAATACGCGCAGCGCCTGTGGAAAGATGTATGCCAAAGGGTGCAAAGTGTGGATGTACGAAGTGCCCGGCGGCGACCACTACACCACCTTGCCGGTATTTCTGGCGGTGCTGCTCGACCGGATGGGTATGTATTGACCTTGATACTGGGGTTATCTCAGGGAGATTTGTCCGGCATGTCCCTGGGTATACGACCGCTTCAAGTGAGCAATACTTCTGTTTCCTACGTCATAACAGGTTGTTTCATCCTTTGAAACACTCTGTTTCTCGGTGTGAAACAGTTTGTTTCATTAGAACGAAACACTGTGTTTCATTATAACGAAACAGTTTGTTTCATTACGGCGAAACAGTTTGTTTCAAGCAGTGTGAAACTTTCTATCCGTAAGTAAAAGCGCGATATAGCTTAGGACTTCGTGTGCCGGCATACCTGTCTGTAGATTCGACAACAAAGACAGGAATGGTGAATACCTTGGAAAATGGTGAATCAATGGTGAATAAAAAAGGGATTCACCATCGGTTATTCGACAGTCAATCAGTATAATAACTCCGAAAAAATGGTGAATGGCGAATAGAATTCATTTATTCGAATAGGAGAGATAGGTGCAGGTAAGGGCTTGCACCCACGGCTATGGACACATTGGCCCGATGGGCCAGGGGGGAACGATCCGGATAATCATAAATATTATTCAAAATGCGAAAGGCTGTTTCGACAATATATCGAAACAGCCTTTCGCTTATTGGGGATACGTTGATTACAACGTTACACCGGTCTTGAAGATAGAAATCTCACGGTAACCCTTCTTCTCGTTGTTCACCAACTCACCGCTGGCTACGCGGATGATGTAATCGATAAAGCGTTCGCAAGTCTTCTCCATCGGCTCGTTTTCAACAATCACACCGGCGTTGAAGTCGATCCAGCCCGGCTTGTTGGCTGCCAATGTAGAGTTGGTAGAGATCTTCATCGTAGGAACGAAGGTTCCGAATGGCGTACCACGTCCGGTAGTAAACAGTACGATGTGGCAACCGCAAGAAGCCAGTGCTGTAGAAGCTACCAGGTCATTGCCCGGAGCCGAGAGCAGGTTCAAGCCCTTTACTTGCAGGCGTTCGCCGTAGGGCATCACACCCGATACCGGACTCTTACCGCATTTCTGGGTACAACCCAATGCTTTTTCTTCGAGTGTAGAGATACCACCTGCCTTGTTGCCTGGCGACGGATTCTCGCCTACCGGCTCATTGTGCGACAAGAAGTATTCTTTGAAGTCATTGATCAGGTGAACAGTTTGCTCGAACAAACCTTTGGTTTCGCAACGGTTCATCAAAATCGTTTCCGCACCAAACATTTCCGGAACTTCAGTCAGCACACTCGTACCGCCCTGTGCTATCAGGAAGTCGGAGAACATACCCAGCAACGGATTGGCGGTAATGCCCGAGAAACCATCCGAACCACCACACTTCAAACCCACGCGCAGTTCCGACAAAGGTACATCGGTACGCACATCTTTCGAAGCTTTGGCATACAAGTCGCGCAGCAACTCCATGCCGGCTTCGTGCTCATCGCCTACCTTTTGAGTAACGAGGAACGAAACGCGGTCTTTATCATAATCGCCTAAGAACTCACGGAATACATCCGGCTGATTGTTTTCACAACCCAAACCTACTACGAGCACCGCACCGGCATTGGGATGAAGCACCATGTCACGCAGAATCTTCTTCGTATTCTCGTGGTCGTCGCCCAACTGTGAGCAGCCGTAATTGTGCGGGAATGCCACAATTGCATCCACGCCCTGACCATTCGTTTCGCGACGCAGGTTATCGGCCAACTGGTTGATGATACCGTTTACACAACCCACTGTCGGGATGATCCAAATCTCATTGCGTACACCCACTTCGCCGTTCTTGCGACGATATCCTTTGAATGTAAGTTCTTTTTTCTCGATACCCAGTTCGACATCGACCGGATTGTATGTATAGTCCAGAAGCCCGGCCAGATTGGTGTGGATGTTTGTTTCGTTCATCCAGTCGCCTTGCTTCTTCGTGGAAGTTGCGTGTCCGATGGGGTAGCCGTACTTAATCACATCTTCACCCTCGGCAAAATCTTGAAGTGCAAATTTGTGTCCGGCGGGAATCTCTTCGTTCAGTTTCACGGAGATACCGTCTACAGATAATTCTTCGCCTGCCGGAAGACCTACGATAGCCACAGCCACATTATCGGCAGGATTAATTCTTAAATACTTTGTTTCCATACGTTGATTTTATTTTTTGTTGTAATAATCGATTGTTTCTACTGTTAACAAATCTATTGGCATATAGTTAATGCAATTCACTTCCTTCTTGAAAATCAGGTAATCGCACAACGTTTTGATGCTGTTGTATCCCTGCATTTCCGGTTGTTGTGCCAGGAGGAAGGAAACGCTTCCCTGTTTCAGGCAGGCTACATTCCGTTCCAGCAAGTCGTACCCGATGAGGTTGAAGTTTTTCTTTTGACGATCTTGGAGGTACTCACCTATAATATATACCTGCGAGTTGAACGTGATTCCATTACACACCGACGGGTGTTCGCGGAAGAAGTCATCCAGAATCTGTATGTTCTCGTCGTTGTTGTCCGTCCGCAAGTCGACCGCCCATATACTATATGACGGATGATGCTCCTGCATGTACTGCCGGAAACCTTTCTCTCTGTTCTTTTGCTGGTTGGAGCCGATGATTCCCTGGTGCATCTTGCGGAAAACGACGATTTCTTTCGTGTCTCCGGCAAGCAGCATCGCCATACGGGCGGCAAAGTATCCGCTCTGGTGCGAGTTCTGTCCGTAGAAAGCCAGTGGAGTAATTTCTTTGATGTTGGAGTCTATATATATATAAGGTATATCGAGGGCGGTAAGCTGATCGGTGAACCCGCGTGTATAATCCACTACCGTAGGAGCCATGATAACCCCGTCGGGCTGTTTGGCAACGATGGCCTGACCGGCTTCGACAAAGGAATGATAGTCATACGGATCATAGTAGGTAATCTGTGCCGACGTATTGAAATCAGAGAAAGCTGCTAACGCTTCCCGGATGCCCGACTCCACTGCTGTCCAGTATTCGCCTTCCTGATGCAGGGGCAGGAGGCAGGCGAACGAGTACTTCTTATTCGATGCCAGGGCGCTGGCATACATGTTGGGCTGGTAGTCCAACTGCTTCAAAATTTCCTCGACGCGTTTCCGGCTGCTTTCCGACACACCACTCCGTCCGTGGATCACCCGATCCACCGTTCCTACTGATACGTCCGCTAAGCGGGCGATATCTTTAATTCTGATTCTTTCCGGTAATTTGTTCATAAAACACCTACTTGTGTCCGTACACACTAATAATCTATTTTTTTTCGCTACAAATATATGACAATTTTTGTAATTACGAAATTTATTGTATCTTTGTGCCCGCACACGGAAGCTATGAGATACACGCACTTTTCAGTTTATATCTCATAATATCAACGTGTTAAGCTTGTATATGACAATTTGAAACTAAAATATTAATAACTTATTTTATTAAAACAACGAATTATGGGAAAGAAAGTCGTTACTTTAGGCGAGATCATGTTGAGATTATCAACTCCGGGAAACACCCGTTTTGTTCAATCTGACTCTTTTGATGTAGTGTATGGTGGTGGTGAAGCAAACGTTGCCGTCAGCTGTGCCAACTATGGTCATGATGCGTATTTTGTTACCAAACTGCCGAAACATGAGATCGGTCAGTCGGCTGTAAACGCGCTGCGTAAATATGGTGTGAATACCGACTTTATTGCCCGTGGTGGCGACCGTGTAGGTATCTACTACCTCGAAACAGGTGCTTCCATGCGTCCCAGCAAGGTAATCTACGACCGCGCACATTCTTCTATCGCTGAAGCAAAACCGTCTGATTTCGATTTCGATGCTATCATGAAGGGCGCCGATTGGTTCCACTGGTCGGGTATCACTCCGGCTATCTCCGACGCTTCTGCCGAACTGACCAAGTTGGCTTGCGAAGCTGCCAAGCGTAACGGTGTAACGGTTTCGGTTGACTTGAACTTCCGTAAGAAACTGTGGACTAAAGAAAAAGCTCAGTCAATCATGCGCCCGTTGATGCAGTACGTAGACGTATGTATCGGTAACGAAGAAGATGCTGAACTTTGCCTTGGTTTCAAACCCGATGCTGACGTAGAAGGTGGACACACTGACGCTGAAGGCTACAAAGGTATCTTCGAACAGATGATGAAGGAGTTCGGATTCAAATATGTGATCTCTACACTCCGCGAATCATTCTCAGCTACTCACAATGGCTGGAAAGCAATGATCTACAACGGTTCTGAGTTCTACGTATCAAAACGTTATGATATCTCTCCGATCGTTGACCGTGTAGGTGGTGGCGACTCATTCTCTGGTGGTGTGATCCATGGTTTGATGACGAAACCCAACCAGGGTGAAGCGCTCGAATTCGCTGTAGCTGCTTCTGCTCTGAAGCATACGATCAATGGTGACTTCAACCTTGTTTCTATCGAAGAAGTAGAAGCTCTTGCCGGTGGCGATGCTTCCGGTCGTGTTCAACGCTAATCATATTCAAGAAAATGGCAAAATTTAGTAAGATACAGGTGCTCAACGCTATGAGCACAACCGGGATGGTTCCCGTATTCTACCACAAAGATGTAGAAGTAGCAAAGAATGTAGTGAAAGCATGTTACGAAGGTGGTGTTCGTGCATTCGAATTTACCAACCGTGGCGATTTCGCGCAGGAAGTATTTGCCGAACTGGTGAAATGGGCTGCCAAAGAATGTCCGGAACTGATCCTCGGTATCGGTTCGATCGTTGATCCGGCTACGGCTGCTATGTACATCCAGTTGGGTGCTAACTTCATCGTAGGTCCGTTGTTCAACTCCGAAATTGCAAAGATCTGTAATCGTCGCTTGATTCCTTACACTCCGGGTTGCGGATCGGTTTCTGAAATCGGTTTCGCTCAGGAAGTAGGATGCGATCTTTGCAAGGTATTCCCGGCAGGAAACGTAGGCGGTCCGTCGTTTGTGAAGAACATCAAAGGTCCGATGCCTTGGTCGATGCTGATGGTAACCGGCGGTGTAGAACCGACCAAAGATAACCTCACTGCCTGGATCAAAGCCGGTGTAACTTGCGTAGGTATGGGCTCCAACCTGTTCCCGGGCGATATAGTTGCTGCCAAGGACTGGGCGTGGATCGTGGCTAAGTGCCAGGAAGCGTTCGGTTACATTGCCGAAGCTCGTAAGTAAAACTAAAAAGCTGATGTGAATCAGCTCTCTATAGATGCCCCGCAAGGGTTAGTAAAAAGCGGGGCATTCTCTCATTTTGTTTAAAGGTGTTTTAAAGGGGATAAGCCATTGGAACTATTCATTGCGAATTGTTTCGATGGCTTATTTTTTTGGGGATGGATTGATGTTATTTCGATAGGTCGAACAGGTACGAAACCTTGGCAATGATGCTTGAGTTGGCCGAACGGGAAAAATAATCCTTCTTGCTGCTGTTGTAGAAGTCGGCCAAACCAAAGTAATACCGGCCTTCGACGAGGAAGTTACCCGCTTTGGTGCGCAGCTCGAAACCGGCTCCGCCGGCTATACCGTAGTCGAATTTATTATCAATTTTCTTTCCGTATTCTTCCCGCGAGTTCTTCTGGTCGGTGGTCCAGGAGCCACCGAACGTCTCCGAATCGCCAATCATGAATCCCAACTGTGGCCCAAGGTTGAGGAAGAATTGAAGTCCGCGATCTTTACCGAAAGCCAGGTGAGCCAGAAACGGCATTTCGATGTAGTTCATCCGGCGTACGTAGCTGCGTGTGTCGCCTTCTTCGAACTTTTCGTCCCAGCCCCGTTGCGAGAAGTTGAGTTCCACCTGTGCACCGCATATCATCGAGAAATATTTTTCGGAGATGTAGCGGGCGGTCAGACCGGCATTGATGCCCATCAGTCCGTTTAGTTTGGGGATAGGCTCGTATGCGGTTGCTGCAAAGTTCACCGTATTGTAGTTCATTCCGGCATTCACCCCGACAGACAGGTTATAGCGTTGTTCGCCCATTTGTGCCGATGCAGGCAGGGCGATGAGTACCAGGCAAAGGGTCAGGAAGATATATCTGATGTTGTTCATTGCAAGGAAATCTTATTCAAAATCAAGTTTAATCACTTCAAAGTTGCGCGAGAAGTTCACAAAGAATACCTTCTTGTTCACAAAACCACCCCAGTTGTTCACCCGTTCGAACTTGAAGCCGGTCTGGATGGGTGTCAGGTTCATGCGCGATACATTGTTGTCCAGATCAGTTCCAAAGCGCGACAGGCCTTTCAGGAAGAAGAAGCCGGTGTCGAAGCCCAGCATGCCGTACTTGGGATACTTGCTGACCATCTCTTTGCTGTACCATTTGTGGTAAGCATTGGTGAAGTTGATGGCTGCCGGAAGCAGGTTGTTGGTATAGAACGAGGTGTAGAAGTAGGTATCCAGTTCAAAGAAGTTGTTGATGAACTCGTTTGTGTGAGTTTGCCATTCGGGGTAGCCAAACAGGTGGACGCCCGACGTAACTTCGCGAACTAACAGGGTGAGTTGCGGAATGATGCGTGTCAGCGTCGTCTCGGTGCTCGATGTGGGTATGAATATGTTCTCCCTGAAACTCTCCATAGCCCCTTTCAGCTCTGCTACCGAAGCTGTTTCTTTCAGTGATTTCATGGGGATACCCTTTTGGGTGAACTCCTGTTTCAATCCTTTGATGAACTCTTCCTTGTCTTTGTCTATAGTTACGCTTTCGAGGAAGATCACGTTGACCTTCGGAAACAGACGGGTGAAGTGTTCGTACACTTCGGAGTAGAGGTATGGTTGAGGGGTGTTCACCTGATAGACATACGGGTTGGTAAATACCTCGCTATCCTTGGAGGTAAACGGAATGACCAGACGTATTTCATTCTTCTTGGCAAAAGTAGCCAGCGTACTGATCTGCTGCGTGAAGAGCGGTCCGAAGATGACATTCATCTGTTTCAATTCCGGCTTGGCAAGCACTGTATTGAGCGAAGCCACGTCCTCGCCCGTGTTGTAGGCATAAAGATCGATGGATACACCAGTGCGCTTCAAGCTATCGACGGCTATCAGGAATCCCTCGTAATACTCTACCATGCGCTTTTCTTTGGTGAAAGGCAGGATGATGGCAGCTTTGATGGTCGATAGTTTTTCGGCCTTTTCTTTGTTTTCGCTGAACAGCTCGCTGTTGCTCGGAGGTGTTATGTATGTGCTTGTCGGCTGCGATGGGGTAGTTGCAGGTGTTGTGGTCTGCGCACCGGCCTGATTAGACGGGTAGGGGATGCGCAGGAAAGTGCCTCGTTTCAGTCCGTCCTTCTTCAGTTCCGGGTTGGCGGCTTTCAGCTCGTCCTCCGTTAGCCCATAAGCACGGCTGATGCTGTAGATGGTCTCCTTGCGCTCTACCTTGTGCATGTCCTTGTACTTCGACTGAACCGGTCCGGGAACGGTGTACGTGTCTTGTGCGGCAGGTGTTTGCGTGTCGGCGGCAGCCTGTTCAATGCTCTCGGGCGAAGGGATGCGGATGACCTGCCCCGTGCGGAAGTTCTCCGCGCTCAGCCCCGGATTGGCATCACAGATCGCTTTGGTCGATACGTTGTACTTCGTAGATACACGGTACAGGGTTTCGCCTGCCTGGATGGTATGGAAGGTGCCGGCAACTTGCCCATTCTTCTTTTGAGGAATCTTGAGCGATTGTCCGGCCAGTATCTTGGTGTCGCTACCGGGATTCAGTGCCACGATATCGGTCTTAGTCACACCGTACATGCTGGCAATGGTGGTGAGTGTTTGTCCTTTTTCGACGGTATGAAGAAAATATTGGCTTTCCTGAGCCAAGCTGCTCAGGTATGTACCACCTGCAAGCAGCAGTGTGAAGATGATTCGTTTGAGTTGTTTCATCAATGATAACTTTTGGTTCTTGAAATGAAGCTCCAAAGGTACGAATTCTGTTAAACATCTGCGCAATAAATGAGTTAAGAAAATAATATTAGGTCTTTTTAAGGCTGTATTTCGGTCAGAAACACTAATTTTGCAGGCTCGATTATTCTTCAAAGATTATGCAAGAAACTGAATATATTAATGTGTACGGCGCGCGTGTACACAACCTGAAAGATATTGACGCAGAGATTCCACGCAACCGCCTCACGGTAATCACTGGACTGAGTGGAAGCGGTAAGTCGTCATTGGCATTCGATACCATCTTTGCAGAGGGACAGCGACGCTACATCGAAACCTTCTCGGCCTATGCGCGCAACTTCCTTGGAAACCTGGAACGACCTGATGTAGACAAGATTACAGGGCTTAGTCCGGTGATATCCATCGAACAAAAGACTACGAACAAGAACCCTCGCTCTACCGTTGGCACTACTACGGAGGTGTACGATTATCTGCGTTTGCTCTATGCGCGGGCAGGTGAGGCGTACTCGCATCTGTCGGGCGAGAAGATGGTAAAATATACGGAAGAACAGATCATTGACCTGATACTGAGCGAGTACAAGGGCAAGAAGATTCTTCTGCTGGCTCCGCTGGTTCGTGCACGTAAGGGACACTATAAGGAACTCTTCGAGCAGGTACGCAAGAAGGGGTATCTATATGTACGCGTCGACGGTGAGGTGCGCGAGGTGACGCACGGCATGAAGCTCGACCGCTACAAGAACCACGATGTGGAGGTGGTGATCGACAAGCTGATTCCGGAAGACAAAGACGACCGCCGCTTGAAGCAGAGCGTGGCTACAGCCATGCGACAGGGCGACGGACTGATGATGATCCTCGATTCGGAGGCGAACAGCATCCGTCATTACAGCAAGCGGTTGATGTGCCCCGTTACCGGATTGTCGTACCGCGAACCGGCTCCGCACAACTTCTCGTTCAACTCCCCGCAAGGCGCCTGTCCCAAATGCAAGGGGCTGGGTGTAGTGAACCAGATCGATGTGGACAAGGTGATCCCCGACCGCTCGCTGTCCATCTACGAGGGAGCCTTCGCTCCGCTTGGGAAGTACAAGAACTCCATGATCTTCTGGCAGATTGCCGCACTGATCGAGAAGTACGACGTGACACTGAAAACACCCGTTCACGAACTGCCCGATGAAGCCATCGAAGAGATCCTTTACGGTTCGGACGACCGCATCAAAATCAAGAGTACGCTCATCGGCACCTCGTCCGACTACTTTGTGACGTACGAAGGGGTGGTGAAATACATTCAGATGCTTCAGGAGAAGGATGCTTCGGCCACCGCGCAGAAGTGGGCCGAACAGTTTGCCAAGACAGCTGTCTGTCCCGAATGCAAGGGAACGAAGCTGAACAAGGAGGCGCTGCACTTCTTCATCCACGACAAGAACATCAACCAACTGGCGGTGATGGACATCAGCGAGTTGTACGAGTGGATATCGAATGTCAACCCGTTTCTTTCGAGTAAGCAACTGAAGATAGCTACAGAGATTCTGAAAGAGATACGTACCCGACTGAAATTCCTGCTCGATGTGGGGCTGGACTACTTGTCGCTCGACCGCAGTTCGGTAAGTCTTTCCGGTGGTGAGAGCCAACGCATCCGTCTGGCTACACAGATCGGCTCGCAATTAGTCAACGTGCTCTATATCCTCGACGAGCCCAGCATCGGACTGCACCAACGCGATAACCTCCGGCTGATCAACTCACTGAAGGAATTGCGCGACATGGGCAACTCGGTCATCGTCGTGGAGCACGATAAGGATATGATGATGGCTGCCGACTACGTGATCGACATGGGTCCGAAAGCTGGACGCTTAGGCGGTGAGGTGGTATTTGCCGGATCGCCCGACGAGATGCTGAAGACAAGCACGCTCACCTCGCAATACCTCAACGGCCAGCGGCAGATCGAAGTGCCCGTCAAGCGCCGGAAAGGAAACGGAAAGTCGCTCTGGATACACGGTGCGAAGGGAAACAACCTGAAAGGAGTGGATGTGGAGTTCCCATTGGGCAAGCTCATCTGTGTCACGGGCGTGTCGGGAAGCGGCAAGTCGACGCTGATCAACGAAACGTTGCAACCCATCCTGTCGCAAAAGTTCTACCGCTCGCTGCAAGACCCGTTGGCGTACGACTCTATCGAAGGATTGGACTATATAGATAAGGTGGTCAATGTCGACCAGTCGCCCCTGGGCCGTACGCCACGCTCCAATCCGGCTACGTACACGGGTGTCTTCTCGGACATCCGCAACCTGTTCGTCGAACTTCCCGAAGCGAAGATACGTGGCTACAAGCCCGGTCGCTTCTAGTTCAACGTATCGGGCGGACGCTGCGAAACCTGCTCGGGCAATGGCTACAAAACCATCGAGATGAACTTCCTGCCCGATGTGTACGTGCCTTGCGAGGTGTGTCACGGCAAGCGTTACAACCGCGAGACGCTCGAAGTACGTTTCAAAGGAAAATCCATCGCCGATGTGCTCGATATGACCATCAACCGGGCGGTAGAGTTCTTCGAAAACGTGCCGCAGATTCTGAACAAGATCAAGGTGATACAGGATGTCGGCTTGGGATACATCAAACTGGGGCAGTCGTCGACCACGCTCTCCGGAGGCGAAAGCCAACGCGTGAAGCTGGCCACCGAACTCTCCAAGCGCGACACCGGAAAGACGCTCTACATTCTCGACGAACCCACCACCGGACTGCATTTCGAAGACATCCGGGTGCTGATGGGAGTGCTCAATAAGTTGGTCGATAAAGGCAATACGGTGATCGTCATCGAGCACAACCTCGATGTGATCAAGATGGCCGATTATATTATTGATATGGGTCCCGACGGAGGCAAAGGTGGGGGAGAGCTCATCTGCTACGGTACACCCGAAGAGGTAGCGCGTAGCGGAAAAGGATATACAGCCAAGTTCCTGGGGCAAGAGCTGAAGTAATGGACAATTGATAATTGACAGTGACTTTGTTGCAACGATGCTGTAGATATTTCTATCCTATGGCATCGTTGCTTATATTTATACTACTTTATGAGAATCGGGCATTCTCATTCTCGCGAATTTATTCAATAACATACATTTCAACTGAACTTCAGTTGCTTGATTTTTCTTTGCATCCCACCTCTGTGGAAACAAGTAATCCCGCCATATTTGGGTATGACGGGATTATATTTTTGTTAGTTATACGTTTTGACTCTATATTCTTCTCATGGCAAAAAGTTACTTCATCTTTACCATTGGCGGTAGTTTATACGTGCCGTCTTGTACCGACTGTCCGGGACCATATACCCGCATGATGATAAACGGTACGCCGTCGGGGGCGGGCAACCAGTTGCTTTCAAGTGCTTTTCCGGGTGAAGTTTTCGATATGTAGATGTCCAGACTGCCGTCCGCATTGGTTTTGAGTTGCGGGCTGCGGCTGCCGATGGAATAGCGGTTCAGTGGATTGTCTACCAGGAACCGGTCGGGTATATCGTACATCGTGATCGACCAGAAGTATTTGTTTGGAGGTGTCTGACCTTTCGGGAAAGTCACCTTATAGCTGGCATCGGCTGTATTAATCGGATTTCCGTCCGAATCTTTATGCCAGGCCAGATAAGCGGCCTGCGAACCGTAGTTGCCGAAGATGCCCGAATATACACCGAGCATCCGGGCCATATAGTCCGTTTTGAGTACCGCACGGGTATTGAACAATGCACCGCCCGCAGTCACTTTGGATTCGTAGGCCAGCAGTTGCTTTTTACCATCTTCGATACCTGCGCGGATTGCGGCTTTCGTGGTTGCATTCATTGCAAGCGTATCCCAAGGCATACCGGGTGCGATGCCCAGCACGGCCATACTGTCCAGCGCAGGTTTATCCATCGCGTTGGGGATGGTTAGCGGCAGGGCGAAATTAACATACTTAAAAGCGTTGATCGTCTGTTCATCACCTTTCACGAAAGGCAGCCAGTCAATCTTTTCGGCAGCTTTGGGTGCGGGCTGTTTGAGGTATTCATGCAGGGGCATCAACTTGTAGCCGGCCTGTATCTTCTGCATAGCAGCCAAGTCTTGCGGGCCGTCAGCTCCCGTGCGGGTAAGCGTTCCCAGGAAATAGGATTCGCCACGGATCACCCGTTTGATGCCTTCGGGCGTTTCACCTTTCCAGTCGCCGGGGGCAACCAGGTATGCGCCGCCATCCTGCCCGTCGAGTACCGAACCGGGGCTGTCGAGTACGAACGCCCACAGGTCGTCCCATTGCGAAGTGTAGTAGCGGTTGCCGTCCGCAGGCGGCATAATGAGTACCCAAGGTTCACTGCGTAAGTCCACCCACGCCCATGAATAGGGCGTATCGTTGTTGGGTGAAACGATGTCTTTATTGTCGGAGGTAGAAAAACCGTAGTTACGGAACACGCCGAACCCGCCTACATATTCCGGGGCTTTGGCGTCGATAGCCTGTTTATACATCGTGGCGTAATTCATCACCAGCGGATAACTAAAGACGTACGCATCGGCGGTCAGCCTTTGGATGCGTTCGGGCGACAGGGCGTTGATGTCCTGTGTCTGTTTCTTCGGGGTGCACGAAGCCATCACAAGGATGGCCAGTGCAGCGACGGATAATATTCTTGTTTTCATATCAGTTTTTATTTAGTCTTTACGATGGCCGGAATGGTCGTTTTACCCTGGATTGCGTCGTCCGACGGGCCGTACATACGCAGGATCATGTAGAACTGTCCGTCGGGCGTAGGCAGCCAGTTGCTTGCTTTGTCCTTTCCGGGATTCTCTTTCTGAATGTACAGAGTCAGCGAGCCGTCCTTGCCGTAGGTCAGCTTGTCGATGCTCTTGACATTGTAGCGGTTGATCGGGTTAGCCACGAAAAATCCCTTGTCGTTGTACATGGTGAGCGACCAGAAGAATTTTACCTGCGGGATTTCATCTTTGGTGAAGGTGATCGTGTATTTGTTCGCGCCGCTAAACTTGTTGCCTTCGTTGTCCACGTTGGCGGTAGGATAAATCGCTTCTTTAGCCGTGTTCACGTAGATATACTTCCAGGCTGCAGCAGCATTAGTCAGGTAGTCCGTTCCCCAATCTCCGGCATTGACCGGCGAGAAGTCCCAGCCGTTCACGCTTTTGCCTATCGAGGTGGTCTTATCTTCTATCTCTTTCTTGCCATCGTTCGCTCCGGCTTCGATGGCAGCCCATATTTCCGATGTAAACTCCGATTTGTTGAATTCCTTACCGGGAGCCAGTCCGATAGCTGCGAATTTTTCCATCATCGCCTTATCGCTGTCGTTCAGGATTTGGTACTGCGCCATCAGGTTGAACTCCTTGAAGAATTCCTCCACCGTGCCCCTGCGGCTGTCGAACGGTTTGTGCGGCCAGGTAAACGTATCGCCGGCAGGGGCGGTCGTCCCTGCAAACGTGCTCAACGGAACAGCTTTGTAACTCTTGGCTATAACGGCGGCCTCTTTATCCTCCGGCCCGAACACCTGCGTGCGGGCGAGCGTGAAGATTATCGTGGCGGGAACGGTTATCACCTTGTCGATTCCTTTCGGGGTTTCCCCTTTCCAGTCCGAACGGGCAATCAGGTAGTTGCCGGGACCGTCACCCGTGGCCAGCGTACTGATGTAGTTGGGGCAGTTGGTAAAGATGTCGCATATTTGAAAACTGAAATAGCGTTTCTTGACTTTCGGGATAGAGATTACTACCGGTTCGTTGCGGATGTCGAGGACAGCGTAGCAATAATATGTATCGTTGTTGGGCGACACGACGGTAGTGTGCGAAGGGTCGAAAAGTTGAGTGTTGGGGTAGAACTGGTCGGGAGCCATCTTGTAATTATCCAGGATCTTCCAGATCACCTTGTTATGTTCTACTGCCGGGAAAGCGTAAACGTAGGCTTCTTTCGCCAGTTCTTTCGCCTGTCCGGGTGTGACTTGTTTTGATCCGCCACAGGATGCCAAAAGCAACACAAGGACGAGGGATGATAAGATTTTTTTCATGTTATTTTTTATCCCTATATTTGAGTAAATAAGAAACAATATTATGCAAATAAAACAATTTTCCGGCCAGAAAGTTTCTGTTATGTTATAAATGAAAAGCCGATGGAACGTTTCAATTACGGAGCGGTAGCCATGTTAGGCTATGAATGGGGCAACTTCGTATGTGTCGGAATATGGCATCGGCTCGATAGGTGACATGAATACACCCAATTTTACATCCAAAGATATAAAATTGGGTGCTTTTTGTGCCATAGCGTCTAATGCCCGGATCACTCGTCGTGTCGTCTATTCTTCCTCACTTACGGTGGTATTAGACGAAGAGTTGTCCGGAGCCTGTTCTATCAAGTCCATAAACTGATCCAATTTCGGAGTGATAATAATCTGAGTCCGGCGATTGCGCGCTTTTCCATCGGGTGTATCATTGTCGGCCACAGGGTTGTATTCGCCCCGCCCGGCAGCTGTCAGGCGTTTGGGGTCTATGCTATAATCATTCTGCAATGCCTGGACAACAGACGAAGCACGCAACGTACTCAAATCCCAGTTGTTACGTATATTGGGGCGGGATATTGGGTCGGTATCCGTGTTTCCTTCAATCAGGACATCGTAATCTTTGTAGTCCGTGATGATTTTGGCGATCTTGCCGAGTATTTGTCCCGCCTTGTCACTGATTTCATAACTTCCGGACTTATACAGCATATTGTCTGCCAAAGAGATGTACACAACACCTTTCAGCACCTTGATATCTAAGTCCCGCATCTCGTCACGGGTAAGCGAACGGGTGAGGTTGTTGACCAGTACGAGGTTTAACGAATCAGACTTATTCTTTTCGTTGACCAAATGCTGAATGTAACGGTTCGATGTATTGATCTCGTCTATCAGCTTGCCAATATTCATATTACCCTGAGAACTTTGTGTAAGGCTCTTGTTCAATGCGTTTTGCAACTCACTGTTGTTGCGCTGTGCTTCGGCAAGTCTCTCCTCGAGACCGGTTGCACGCGTCTGGCTCTCTTTAAGCTGCAACAGGGTTTGCTGATGCTCTGTTTGCAATTGGGTATAGTCGGTATTCAACTTTTTAAACTGCTTTTGGCTTACACAGCCCGTCAATGCGAGGAATGAGGCCAATACTAACAAGGGTCGAAAGATTTTTTGCATGACTCTATTATTTATGTTAAAGTAAATCGTTGACAACTATCTAACATTTCAGAATGAAAAAGGTTTGCCGTGAAATGGGTTTTGATACTGGCAACATACTGACGGCCATATTTTAGGAGGTTAGTGCCGTAACTATTATTGTTTTAGTACTCTTTCATTTCATGAACATAAACGACGTTAAATGTGTTAATTATTTATATACCAAGAAAATGATAGCCTGAATGAGACCTAAATAACATATAATAATCAATCTATGAAAAAAAAATCTGATAAGAAACAGTTGCAAGATCGGGTAACTCTATATCCATATTGTGGTGTTGTCCACCACAACAGTCAGGAACTTCAACTGGAAAAGACCAATCCCCGATTCAATGAAGCCTTGAAAGCTGCCCAGATGGGGCAATGGCATTACAATACGCGCGAAGATATTATCTCTTTCAGCGGACATACAGGAGTATTGTCTAACGAGCATGTCCAGCGGCTGACGCTGAACGAATTCTTCCGCGTGGTAGTCCCCGAAGATAGAATCGCTTTGCGCGATTGGTTGGATGATAACGAATACTCAGATAAGAACGAGGGGCTTGGGTATCGTACTTTCGTCAACAATCAGATTTACTACATGAGGCTGAAGACTTATTCCCGCAAACAGGAAGCAGACGGGAGTTACAGTCTCGAAGGCTATGTTCAGAACGTTTCCGATATACAACGCCACCGAAACGATATCAACATTCTGGCGCATGCTGTAAACAATGCCCAGGAATCTATTTCAGCTACATTGGAAGATGGTACGATAATCTTTGCCAACCAGACATTCAGAACCAATCATCGTATTCCCGAAAATGCGGATATTACCCAATACAAGATATACGAATTGGTGGGGGGTGGCATAAATACGTTGCAAGACTGGGTCGATCTGTACAAAAATATCGACGTAAACGGCAGAACCACTTTTACTGTATATAATCCGGTGAAGTACAACAAAGATATTCTGGCCCTCGAAGGGGTGATACATCATATAACGAGTGACGAAGGCCAGGTAAGTTACTGGACCTTCACGCATGATATCACGGAACGGCTCCGTAGAGAATCGACCATCAAACGACTCAATAACCTGCTCGATGCTATTATCAACAACTTACCTGCCGGAGTGATGGTGAAGGAAATAGAGAACGACTTCAGGCATATCTTTCGAAATCCGGAATCTTATAACCGCTTTGACTTTTCCGGCCAGGGGAGTGCTATCGGTAAGACCGATTTCGACCTGCTCGATTTCGAGAAAGCCCAACTGATCAGAAAGCACGATATGGAGATTGCCAAAACCGGAAATCCTTTCTGCTGCATTTATGAAGGCAAGGATGCAAATGGAAAGCGCATTATACTCGACGAACGGAAGATGAAGATAGAGAGCGAGGGCTTTTCGCCTCTGATCCTTTCGCTCGAATGGGACATTACTGAACTCGAAGAAATGAAACACCAACTGGAAATAGCTAAGGAAAAGGCGGAAACATCGGATAAGCTAAAGTCTGCTTTCCTGGCTAACATGAGTCACGAGATACGTACGCCGCTCAATGCCATCGTGGGATTCTCGCGTATTATTACAGAATGTGACGACGTGGAACAACGGAGGCAGTATTGCAACATCGTGGAGAGCAACAATGAGCGATTGCTGAAACTAATCAACGAAATACTCGATTTGTCGAAGGTCGAATCGGGCATTACGGAATTCAATATCGGAAGAACCAATCTGAACGGGTTGTGCAATGAGATATTCGATATACAGATGTTTCATTGCCCTGCCACGATAAAACTGGTGTATGAACCTTCGGATGAAAACATCTTTATCCAGACGGACAAGAACCGGTTGTTTCAGGTTGTATCTAACCTTATTGAGAATGCGAAGAAATTCACTCCCGTAGGAACAATCAGTTACGGTTACCGGCAGAAAGGTGATTCTGTTTTGTTTCATGTGGCAGATACCGGTGCAGGGATTGCGAACGACCAGTTGGACAAGGTGTTCGACCGTTTTGTGAAGGGATATGGCACTATACAGGGAACCGGTCTCGGGCTATCTATTTGTAAATCTCTTGTCGAGCGTCTGGGTGGCTCCATTTGGGTGACTTCGGAATTGGGAAATGGCACCACCTTTTATTTTACGCTACCGGCCACTGATACTTGCAATCAGGAGAACATTATATCCGCTGCGGAAAATAGCCTGTCAGGCGAACAAGAGTCAGAACCGATGAGGGATCTATGCCATAAGTCGCCGGAGGATGTGTTGATTCTCATTGCCGAGGATACAGACAGCAGTTACGAACTTCTGGAAGCAGCTATTGGCAAGAGGTATAAACTGCAAAGGGCGCTCGATGGAATTGAAGCTGTCACGTTGTTCGATCAGCTAAAGCCCGACTTGGTATTGATGGATATCAAGATGCCCAATCTGGATGGACTGGATGCTACGAGAATCATACGACAGCTTTCGCCCGATATTCCTATCATTGCGCAAAGTGCATATGCCTATGTGCACGATAGGGAGCTGGCACGGCAGGCAGGCTGCAATGATTTTATCGCCAAGCCTATCCTGTTCAATAAGCTGAATGAAATGTTGGATAGATGGCTGTATGGATAAATATTCTAATCGATATTGATCCCGGCCTTTCGTGCCTGCGAATGTTGAAACTGCCGTTTGATGGTATATAGCTGACCATCTTTTACGAACCTGGATCCGGTTTGTTTAAACCAGAACGAAACGTTGCTTCCCACGCATGCTTCGCGAAGCTCCATTACCCAGTCGAAGTGGCAAGGGCGGGCATCATAACCCGATTCGCCACCTACTACAACTTGTTCTACCCATGAACCGATGTTGTAAGGACGCAAGTCTATCTGTTCCAGGAGCGGCTCGCAGATGAGTATCTTGTGCTTTATCGGCGCGGCTTTGTAGATAGGAAGGCGGTAATCGGCTCGATCCTGGTTCTCAATGGTACAGCAAATCGTCACATGGTCGTAACCGTCGCCCCAATCGGCAGGCAATGATTCGTACAGGCGATCGATGCGTTTGGTGATTATCATAAAGTGTAAATCGCTGCGCAGGCGTATCATTTCCCAGGCTTCGCTGCGCCAGGGATCGGCATCAGCCACAAAGAAATCGGAAGTAAAGCAGGTATAGACCAATGCTCCAGAGGGAATCTTGTAGTCGCCGTTCCGCTTTTTCTGCACCGGTAAATCAAAGTTCTTCGTTTTCGTTACCACCGTACTGTCAACGTCGCGTTTGGCATCGCCCCGGTACACATAGCAATGCAGGCAGCCTGCACTTAACTTGTGGCAGCCGTGCCATGGGTTCCACATTTTCGATTTCGACTCTATAGCGTTTTGGGGCATCCTGGTTCCTTTGTTTGATATTCTTCTGAGATGGCAAATATACAATTTTATATGATGGTTAAAAAGTAAATGTTGGTGCTTTCTCCCCTATACGAATAAATGAATACTATTCGCCATTCACCATTATTTTCGGGTTATTATGCTGATTAAGTGATGATTGTCCGATGGTGAATGCCGTTTTTATTCACCATTTATTCGCCATTTTTCAAGGTATTCACCATTGGGAAGCAACCATTCTTCAAGTTATTTACGGTAGTCGAATGAATTATCTGAGTGTATATGCCAGGGGATGATCGTTTGTGTACGGCTGTTTCGTCGGGCGTAACACGCTGTTTCGCGGAGTGACACAACCTGTTACAGCCCGTGAAACACTCTATTACCGCCGGCGAAACACTTCGTTACCACTCTTGAAACAAAATGTTCAGTTCGGTGAAACAGGTTGTTGCCCGTAGTGAAACAGGGTGTTGCTCTACGAGAAACAGAGTGTTTCACACCGAGAAACAAAGTGTTTCAAAGGATGAAACAACTTGTTTCTGCGGCATGAAACAGTTTGTTTCAAGCGGGGTGAAACTTTCTATCCGTAAGCGAAAACGTTGTTTAGATTACTGTTTGACTTTGTCGACCGTTGGTTCGTATGCTTTGTGAAGTCGCATCGCTGTAGGAAAATGGTGAATACCCCGGAAAATGGTGGATAAATGGTGAATGAAAACGGTATTCGACATCGGGTAATCATCACTTATTCAGTATGATAACCCGGAAAAAATGGTGAATGGTGAACACTTTACGAAAAATACAATAGGAGAGAGATGCCCTGAGTGGATGCTTCCACTGCTTCCACTTTGGGCACTCTCTTGTTATGCATTATTTACTCTTTGTTTTTCACCGGTACTTCAATACCACTCGGCCACACAGCGTTGCTGTGGGCTACCGCGTCATTACCGTTCTCAGTATAGTCCTTAGCAGTGTTGCCTTGGCCTTCGTTGAATTTCCAATACGCTTTCAGTCCGGGTGTTTTCGGATCTACACTGTACATATTGGTCCAGATTTCCTCTTGGGTGCGTACTACGTTCCATACACGTACTTCGCAGATTTCACCATCCAGTTGGCGACTCATGTCGGTTGGTTCACCGTAGGAGTGTCCTATCTTGAACATGAAATTCGTGCCACGTTTCTGTTTTCCCAAGTTGATAGGTTCGCCCTTACCGTAGTTGGTAATGCGACTTTGTTCCTTACCATCTACATAGATGACGGCCGTTTTCGCTTCGGTGTCGTAGGTTACAGCTACGTGATACCATTCAGCTGGTTGGAGATATTTGCTTGGGTCGGCTTGCGGGAATTTCACTTCGTTGGCGGCAAATTGCAACTGTTGTTTGGGGAAGCCGGCATCACCTATGCGGAACAGGCAGTACTGTTCGATGCCCATGATAGACGAAATCTCTCTGTCAAACTTATTCACCCGGATGATGGCTTCGAAGGTGAGTTGCTTTAATCCATTCACCACATCGGCTGTGAGACTTCCCGCATCGAAACCGGGTACCTCAAAATAGTTGTTGGTCAGGTTTACAGCGGTGGTGATAGCACTGGAGCGGCGCACCACATAGCAGATGGTTTTTGAACCGTCCAACGTACTCATTCCTCCTGATGCCTGTGCAATGGTGACGGGTAACAGGTATCCGGCGTCGATCTCCAGATCGGTGAGCCCGGAGAAATCAATGCTGACGGTTTCCGATTCCACGCTGCCTTTTTCGATCATGACTTTTTGCGTGGAGAGGGTGTAATGCTTAGCGTCCAGTATGGCATAGTTGGTGCCGAGCCGGGCATTGTACTGCTTTGTCAGCGAAGGGTCTACCTTGAAATTGACTTCCACATCCTGAGGGGCGGGGTAGGCCAGTACGGCAGCTATTTCCCGCTGTCCGGTTGTAATGGTGTTATTGAAGGTGAAGTTGGCAATGTCTCTCACTTCGGCGGCATCGATGTATACCACATTGTCGAAAGGGGAGTCCTTGCTGTAGTCCTTGTTGTCACAGGCTGTTACCGATAGCAGGAGGGGCACGACCATACTTGTAAAAGAGGCAAGTGATAGGTTGATGCCTCGATGAATACTTTTTGTTTTCATGTGATCCATGGTATTTAATTAATTGGTTGATTTTAATAATTTATTTTATATTCCTATTGAAAAGCTTTTTTGTTTTATCAGTAGTTTTTGGGATGCGAAATACCTGTCCAACAGACTGTTTTTCCTCCCCATACCCGCCGAGCAAAAAAGTTCATGATATTCGAACTATTCCATTCGCGCATGTTAAATGTCATAATAGAGCCATACCCAGCATAGTTGTTCGCACAGTTTTGAATTACAGCTTGGCTTGGATTTAATGGACTAAAATTAATGGATAACTTAGCCCATTTACTATTTGGTAATCCTAGAGGCGGCGTTGGCGAGCATCCATAATTAGGCCACATATAACTGAGAGCATCCATAGTAGCCTGATCAAAATAGGTATTGCCCCCAAAATGAAATGCTGTGATCAGTTTGTCAGGTAACAACCGGCGCACTTCTTGGATAAGATTTCCGAAAATAGTACTGCTTGGCGCAGGTAAAAGAGGCGGTGCCATAGAATAATTTGCATATAAATCACTAAAAGCTACACCGTCCAATCCGTAGGTATTGACACAGTTGGCTATTTGCCCTGCGAAACTATCGATCATGTTTGGCGTCAGATTTGCAAAACCTACGGGAGTGTGATCTCCCAGTAAACCGAGCAATACTTTGATCCCCTTCTGCTGTAGCGGGGCAATCAATGAATCAGCATGGTTTAGAATATAGGTTTGATTAGGGTTGTGATACAACATCGCTGTTGGGTTGTAGTTTGTCCCTCCCTGCCGGATATTCGAGGCAAACAGTATTACCTGATCGATCACTTCTTCCTGTAGAATTGTGTCGCAAAAATAGTACTCACCGGCATTGAGCGGATTCACATCGTTCGTCTCAATATATACAGCCAACTTGGGTGTCTTTGTACCGACGGTGCGGGTATTTGCCTGAGCTCCTTGTGGAGATTCAATTATACTCTCTTCCGTATGGCTGCAACTTATTGCCATAGTCCCCATTAACATGGTTGACCAAAGCAGTAAGGGGACTTTACATATTCTATTCATAAGATAATCGATTTACATTAGTTATTAACAACAATAAAAGCCCGGGAGTATCCGCCGTAAGAGCAATGCCCCCGGGCTTGTGGTTATCCGCTACAATACCTGTTTATGCTACAAGGAAATTGTATTGGATAGAGTTCTGCAGACTAATACAGCGAGTAGTTCTTTGGGTGAATAGTCTGCGTCCAACTTACTGTTCTTCC
This sequence comes from Bacteroides sp., assembly GCA_031554665.1. Taxonomy (GTDB): domain Bacteria; phylum Bacteroidota; class Bacteroidia; order Bacteroidales; family Bacteroidaceae; genus Bacteroides. The sequence continues at coordinate 73,008 of JAVBVA010000077.1, forward strand.
TCCCCATATCCGCGAAGCAAAATAGTTCATGGTAGTGGTGGTAGTTGACGAAGGAATCAAATTAAATGTCATAATAGCACCATTGCCAGTATAGTTGTTTGCACAGTTTTGAATTTGACTCGGATAAGGAGGGTTTAGGGGGCTAAAATTAACTGATAATTTAGCCCATTTGCTGGCTGGAAATGCTGCAGGACGAGTCACATTACATCCGAAATTCGGCCACATGTAGTCAAGAACATTCATATCAGTCGAGTTGAGGTTCCACGCATAACCAAAATAGAATGCTGTAATTAGCTTGTTAGGCAACAACTGGCGTAATGCTTGGATAAGATCTCCAAAGATAGCACCACTTGGTGTAGGCAAGTAGGATGGTGCCAGATCATACCTAGCATACTCATCATCAAAATCTACACCATCCAGTCCGTATGTATTAACACAGTTGGCTATTTGTTGTGCAAAACTAGTAACCATAGAAGGTGTCAGGTTAGCAAAGCCCAATCCAGTGTGGTCGCCCAGCAAACCAAGCAACACTTTGGTTCCCTTCTGCTGTAGAGGGACAATCAAATTATTAGCTCTATTCAGAATAGAGTCTTGGTTAAGATTGTGATGCAACTGCGCTGTATCATTCACAAGTCGGATGTTCGAAGCAAACAGTATCACATGATCAGCTACTTCTTCCCGTGGATTTGTACCGGTAAAATAATATTCACCGGCATTGAGTGGATTAACTGAATTCGTCTCCATATATACAGTCAGCTTGGGTGTCTTAGTGCCGACTGCACGGGTGTTTGCCTGAGCATCTTGCGATGTATCCATTTTGAATTCTTCTGTATTACTACAGCTAGTAGTAATAGCTCCTGTTGTTAATGTTGCAATAGCAAACAGGAACGTTTTAAACAAGTTGTTCATGTTAGTAAATTTTAAATTATTAATATGCAGAATTACGTACAAGCTATGTTTTAAAAAGTAGGAAAACCGCCTTTCTTCGGCTTCAATTAGTTGATACTGAAACATTCCTATTCCGCCTATCCTGCTTTTTCTGTTTTTTGTTTACTCCAATTAGTCGTTACCAGTTTTTTGCGAGGTAGCGGTAAGCGCTATGATACGCATTTACATGCCCTCCTGCCACTCTTGCCCAGAACCAATAACTTCCTGACTGTGATCCAAAGCTATCAGGATCCCAGGGGTATGGTCCCCAAAAAGAACCTTCATCTGCTACATAGTCGATGAAACTAAGCATACCCTCGGTAGCACCCTCGTACTGGTTTTGCTCATTAGCTATAAGGTCATTGCTAAATACAATAATGTTATTCTTTTTGCGATTCGCTGTTTTCCACATCATTGTTGCATCCATTGCTCTCCACCCAAGTTCGCTGGGCGGGTAACAAGGAACATTTACACTACCATATCGTTCGGGTGTCAATCCTGCAATGGGTTTACGAGTGTACTGGCTGTAAGGATGATCTGATTCCCATGGCTCAATGATTTGTATCTCTTCTTCCTGACTTGCATAACCATGCCAGGCATAGTCGATATATTGACCTACCGCAATACCCCCACACAAGTGAGTATCGTGGAAATATTCGGTAGGGGTTCCCTTATCTTCAATGGTCAGAAGCTTGCCGGGTAAAGCATCGCGCAAAGCTTTAATCAGTTTGGGATACGAGGTGGTGTTCATTGGTGGCATTCCTTCTTTGCCATATCCATTGTCGTCATCACGCAGATTCACACCATCAAGCTGATAAAAGTTTACTGCATCTTTTACTTGGCGGGTAAAGTCGGCTATTTGTGAGTCATCCATAGTGCAGAAGCCAATGCCTTGACCGCCATTTTCAATACAAAGGCATACTTGGCGTCCATGGTCCTGAAGCGGGCGGATGTATCTATCGGTATGCTCCAGTACATAACGTTGGTCTTTGCCCATTGTCAGCAAAGCGCGTTTGGCGGCCACGTCGTAATTGACTGTTGCGGTACGTAAATTAACGATGTGCCCTATGCTATAGGATCCTTCTGAAACAAAGGTCATGTTATTAATCTTTTGATACATAAAAATGTCGGCCAGTAGTGGTTGGTATATTTCTGTGTTGATATAGAACACAGTGAGGAATTCTGGATCTAGGGATACTTGGATATTCGGATCAACTGGGTCCATTAAATCTGCCGCTCTGTGATATACGTTTACTATATAACTAAGTGATTGCCTCGTGGGGGGCATTGTTGCATTGGTTTGTTCCACGGTGAGAATCAGTTCATAAACGTAATTAGACAATAAATCTTGTGCAGAAAGCATCATCCGATTAACTGGGGAAACGCTTTTCCCTGCAGGTATGGTCAGTGTGTTTCCACCTTCCAGTTGTACATTGGTTGCCGGTAAGGTTGCCGGTATTAAGAGAGGTTTGGGATAAGCTCTCCCGTGTACTGTTTGATTATATGCCTTTATTTCATAATTCTGCTTCTCGACTTCTTGCTGGAATTCAGTGCTCATTTCAGTTCCGATACCTATTGTAACCTTCACTTCACTGGAAGCAGGTTGGCTTAGAATATAGCTGATTTCGTCCGCCAATACCGATTCTTCGGCATCTTTGACTAATTCTACTTTGGCAATACCGGAGAAGGACAAGTTACTGCGCAGCGCACTGCTCACACTTCCCATAGCTGTTTCGTTGGGTAGTTTTCCGGTATCCATTAGAACATCATTGTCAACACATCCCGTCATTCCTGCCAGAAACAGCAGCGGGAGCATGAAATATCTGATAGTCTTCTTTTTCATAATGGCTATGTTATTTCGACGGATTCATCAGTTGAATGGCCGCCCGGGTTGTTTCATAATTCATGGTAGTATGATAATAATCATTGCCTATGTCATAGAGAGCCAGTCCGGCAAGTGGACCGAATGATGCTACGCGGTCGGTAAGTTCGATTACGGCATTTTGAGCTACATTCTCTTCGTCAATCAGTTCGTTGCCTACCTGAGTTGCCAAAAGCAACTTATCCTTGGATAGTGTTCCGTTACCAAGGAGACTCGCTACTTGCAACTTTATGTCGGTAATATTGTCTGCATTCACGGTATTCAGCACCACGTAACTCAACTTGCCTACATCGGAGGTCTCTACAAAGGCAGGATCACCCTCGAACACCAACAGCTTGTTCTGTCCCGCTGCGGCAGAGAGTTTGGACACAATCAGTTGTGATTTCTCTTTTTGTGCTGCCCGTTCGGCTTCCGTTCCGCCATAAAGCGGGATACCGGTAAAGGCGAAACCGTCCAGATTCAACTCGGTGGCTGAGGCTATTGCTTTGTCTAAGTAAGCACCCAGTTTGGTAATATCGGTGAGCGTGGAAGCTTGTGTGGCATAATCGACCAGGTACAGCACCCGGGTACTCTTTTCCTGCAACAGCGGAATGTCCTCTCGGTCGTAGGCAGTCATCATATCAGAGTGGCTCAACGAGACAATATCCAACGAATCGGGCAGTGATCGGAGAAAGCCTCCCTCGTTTACCGGGTTCTCTTTGGCATTTTCAAAGCGGGCGTAGAGCAGATAGTGATTACTCTGTTTGTATTTGCGCAGTATCTCCATATATCGCGCCCAGAGTTCGGGATTCTGCTCCTTGGGGCTCTTGGTATTCAGGTCTACAACTTCCGGGTCGTTCCAGTCGCTGCATGCCGTAGGAAGCACAAGGATCAGCAACATACACAGAGCCATTATCAAGGTTGTAATTTTATTCATCTTAATCAGTTGGTATTTAGTTAGCACTTATTGTTCACGAAATTCGGTCTTAATAGGGTCTCTTGTCCCACCACAACCGGGTACCTCCGTTGTCGGGTCCTCCCAGCATAGTGATAGCCAGTTGGATGTTCAGGTAGTTCTCGGTGTATTCAATGGGTGGATACCACAACCGGCGTATCATGTGGTTGGAATCAATGGTACCACCACTTTTATTCTGGACCACCGGTATCAGGTGCGGGTATCCCGTGCGACGGAATTCGCTCCAGGATTCTACTGCGAGCGGGAAGTTGGCAATCCATTTCTGGGTGATAATGCGTTCGAGGTTGCGTTCGAAAGTATTCTCACCTGTTTCCCAGGCAATGGTGATGGTGCTCCGGGGGCCTCCGGCATCCGAATAGGCATTCCGGGGGTCTTTGTATGCCTGTGGTTTAGCCGTTGCATTCGCAGCATAGATGTCTGCTCCTGAGGCTCCATGCTGTTCGAAGGAGAGGGCAATGGCCTGGTTGTACAATGTCTTGGCATCTCCACCCATGCTCCAGCCCCGCAGAGCGCCTTCGGCACGCAGGAAGGTGATTTCGGCGGCGTTCATCCATTGAATGGGACTGGTATTGGTGATAACCGGTTTACTGTACGCATTAATCAAGTTATCTTTGCCCACTGCATCGATACCAATGCGGATGCCTGCATATCCGTCTACTTTTTGTCCGGGTGTAGTGCCATCCAACTGAATGGTGGTGAACATCCGTTCGCGCCGCGGGTCGTTGTACCCGTTCATGTACGAGATGATATCGGCTCCTATGCGGCTGTCGCTCCAATCATTAAAAATCATGGCGTGACGGTTTTCGGCCACTTTCAGGATGGCGTTATCTGTATTCAGGGTAAGCACGCCCCCGGCTACTGCCTCTTCGGCTATACGCCTGGCTTCGGCCTCGGATACATACGCCATACGCATGGCGATACGCAACTTCAACGAGTTGGTGAACTTGAGCCACTTGGAAAGGTCTCCTGCATACACATCGTCGAATTTCCCGAAAGCTTCGGTACTCAGGTTGATGTTGTCCTGTAGAATGGCGCTTATATCGTCCAGTTCCTGAATCATGGTCTTATATACAGTTTCCTGAGAGTCGTAGGGTACAGCCAGGGAGATTTCACCTGTTTTGGAGATAATCTTGGAATAAGGAATAGGACCGTACATATCTGTGACCCGATGCATGATGGCTACTCGAAGCACTTTGCCGAGTGCCAGTGCTACGGGGTCGTCCGTATTGTCGAGCAGGTCGCGGTAGAACGGGTAGGTGCGGGTTAAGAGGTCGGCAAACGGTGCATTTTGCCAGTCTTCGGGTGGGTTGTAGGTTTCGAACTTGGCTGTCCACTCTACGGTAGTGCCTATGTACCCGGCAAACGGACCGGCCGCCAGACAAACTACAAATTGATAGAGATGCTCTTGCGTGGGTATGACCAATCCTTGCAAGCCTTTGAGGCTGGCGCCTACGTTGTAGCCTTCGCGTCCCAGTTCTTCCTTATCTACCTGGTAGTCATTCCGGTTTATCTTATCGAAATTGTCTGTACAGGCATAAGCAATGACAAGCAACAGGGCAAGTAAGCCTAACTTTACTATGGATTTCATGTATTTCATACTATCAATATTTAGGGGTTAGAAATTGATCTTTACATTAAAACCGATGTTGCGTGTATTCGGTAACATGAAGTAGTCGATGCCCTGATAGTAGTTGCCTGTGGTGGCCACGGATTCGGGATCGAAAGGAGCTTTGTTGTATATCATCCAGAGATTACGCCCGATGAGGGACAGGTGGATATCGCACACATTGTGCAACCACTTGCGCGGCACAGTATAACCGATGCTGGCTTCTTGCAGGCGTATGTTGGTGGCGCTGTAGGTGTAGTATTGGGGGAGTCCGCTTTGCGAACCGATTTCTGTGTACCAGGTTTGCGGATCGACTTTGCTGCGTCCGTTTACCCATACACCGCCGTTATCGCGGGCAATGGCCGAAGCTTCGGATACTCCATACTGGTCCATGGATGCCTGAGTGGCAGAGTACACAATACCGCCGACACGGGCGCTGAGCAACGCACTGGCAGTGAATCCGCGCCAGGAGATCTGGTTGCGCCAGGCCATGTTGTATTTGGGAAATACACTTCCGAGTTTGATGTCGGGCAAGTTGGTTGCTGTAACTAAGTTGCCGGTCGGGGAGATTTCAACCATTCCGTTGTCATCCCGTTTCAGGTCCGTCTGTGTATAGAGGTCGCCCAAAGTACCGCCTGTTTTCAGGATGAACCGGGCTCTACCCAGTCCGCCTATCTCCAACCGGTCCTTGTTGATAATCTCACCTGTTTCGGGGTGCTTGTAGTTCCTTACCAGTTCGATTATTTTGTTTTTGTTGTGGCTTAGCGTGTAGTTGGTTTCCCAGCGCAGGTGGTTGTTCCACGTATGTCCGTAACCGAGCGAGAGTTCGATACCCTGATTGCGTACATAGCCTGTTTGCACATACATGGTGGAGTATCCGGAGGAGACGGATATCTTGGGGTCGAACGTTTGGTTATGAGTATTGGCGAGATACCAGGAGAAGCCTACGCTGAAGTCCTTGAACAGGCGGGCATCCATACCTACTTCCCAGGAATCTGTACGTTCGGGAAGGAGTTTGCCAATGGGGTAATGTGTCTTCGGCTTCCACGTCTGGGTGGTTTCGTCGTACTCGTAGGTCGGCGAGGTGAGGCTGCGTGGATAAGGTATACCCACAGAGGTGAAAGCGCTTCGTATCTTGAGGTAATCTATGGCTGTGGGTAGTTCGAGTATTTCGGACACCAATGCCGAGATACCTACCGACGGATAGAAGTAGTTGCTGACAGAGGAGTTGGCCAGTTGCGACGGCCACTCATTGCGCCCGGTCAGCGTCAGGTAAAGCATGTTCTTCCAGCCCAGTTCTACACTTGCAAAGATGGCTTGGACTTGTTCGCCCCATTCGTCCTGACGGGCTCTCTTCTGCGCGTTATCCAGGTCGAATACTGTGAAAACATTGGGAATTCCCGTAGCACGTATCGGACCGCGGTAGCTTAGTTCATCAAACCTTTTGTCTTCAATGCTGGCTCCGATATTGGCAACCAATGAGTAATCGCCGAAACGCTTGTTAATATTTGCCAATATGTCGGCATACGCCTGCGTTTCGTCCGGCTTGGCGATGGCGTAATACCCTTGTTTGCTACTTTCGGTCAGGGTGGGGTTGGTGCTGGCATACAGCTTCTGTTCGTACATGGTATTCGAGTTGTCGATCCGTGCGCGTCCCGAGATGCTCAACCAATCGGTAATGTCGTAACTCAGTGAAGCGGACATCATGTACCGTTTTTTATCGTTGGTTCGCAGGTTTCGGTAAGCGATCCAGTATGGGTTCTGCATCCGCAAGTCGCCTTCGCCCTGAGGCCAGTACATCGTCTTGATCTTGCGTGCCGGGTCCCAGCGTTCGAATACTTTGATCAGATTGAAATCGTCGCCACGGGGGAACAGGTAAACAGGGACAATCGGATTGGAGTAAACTCCCTGATTAGTCATGTTACGGTCGTTCTGAATGATGTAGCTGGCTCCTATATCCAATTTCATCTTGTCGTTCAGAAAACTCGTGGTATTGCGAATCGTGAAGTTAAAGCGGTTGTACCGGTTGTTCGGAATGATACCTTCCGAGTTGACTGCAGCTACCGAGAAGAAGGTTTGGTTCTTATCTGTTCCGGTAGACAGTGTTACGGAATTGGTAAACGTTAATCCCGTATCGAAGAAGTCGCTTGGCTGGTATCCTGTGCGCGAAGCTTCGTTGAGCAAGGGTCCCCAACTTTGAGTGGTTGAGCCTTCTGCTTTCCCACGGCTGCCTGTACCGTACCGGTTCTGGAAACGGGGCAATACAAACGGTTTGGAAAATTCCGTGTTGCTGGATATGGAAACCTTCATTTTCCCGACTTGTCCGCGTTTGGTGTTGACAACGATAGCGCCATTGGCGGCATTGCTTCCGTACAAGGCCGCGGCTGCCGCTCCTGTCAGTACGGAGATGCTTTCGATGTCGTCCGGATTCAGGTCGGCGATGCTTTCGGTTGCTCCCTTGGAGCCGAACTCCATTTCGCCGCCGCCTCCGAAATTGTGCATGGGGATACCATCGATGACGTACAGGGCATTGCTGCTTTGCTCGATGGACCGGTTACCGCGCATCACTACCTTGCTGGCTCCACCCACACCGGAGGAACTGCTGTTGATAACGACGCCTGCTGCTTTTCCGCTTAGACTATTGATGAAGTTGGCATCCTTAATATCGGTCAGCAGGTCGGATCTGACTTGCTGCACATTGTAGCTCAGCGCTTTCTGCTCGCGTTTGATACCGAGGGCGGTTACGACTACTTCGGTGAGTAATTCAGATGCACTTGACAGTTGTATGTTGTACACATTCCTGTCAGCCACTTTGATGCTGACCGGCGTAAATCCGATATAGGTGAAGTTAAGCGTACTGCCTACGGGTACTTCGATGGAGTAATTACCGTTTATGTCGCTGATGACTCCACTGGTGGAACCTTCTACCTGTATATTCACGCCGATGAGCGGATCGTTGTTCTCATCGACTACCCTTCCTGTTACCTTCTTGACGGGTATAGTCGGAGAATCTTGTTGGGGGATGATCTTGATGTACTTACCTTGGAGTTCGTAGGTAAAACCAGTTCCTTTGAGGATAGTGGAGAGTGCTTCTTTCAGTTCGGCATTGACCAGACGGAGGTTGATGGCTGGTTTGTTTCTCAGTTGTGAGTCATTGTATCCTATGGAAAGACGCGATTGCTTTTCTACTTCTTTCAGCGCTTCAATGACTGGGATATTCTCTCTCTGAATGGTAATTCGTATACCACTCTGGGCAAAAGTTGTAGCCTGTATCAAAAATAAATGTAAAAATAGAACCAAGCATCTTACTTTTGCTTTTTTATTTAGTCTAAAATTATAACTTTGTAGCATTAGCTTTAAGTATTAGTGAGTTAACTTGTTCTTTTCGCATGGTGAAAGGATAGGGTTACTATCTGGTAAGTAAAGTTTTTGATTTCATATCCGGAATTGAGTGGGGCTCTCTTCCGGATATTTTTTTACATGATGAAGGTGGTGTTAAGTGAATAATTTTTTATTTCCGCATGATGTAACATTTGTCGCCTTGTATCCTGAACTTTAAGTTTCCGACTACATCGACAATTACATCCATAACAATAGGTAGCGAGGCTTCGTCTTTAAACCTGAAGCTATAGCGATCTTTCTTTAAACTGTGCAGACTGTAGATAAACTGGTAATCATACTTGCGTTCCAGTACCGTGATAATATCATGCAGGGTCATCTCACGGAATATCAACTCACCCCTTTGCCAGGCAGTTACATCATCTATGTTGATAGTGCCAATGGTGTGGCTGTGAGTTCCTTTATGATAGATAAGCTGCTCATTGGGTTGAAGTAATGTTCGTTGGGTCAGGTTATCGTATTCTACCAGCACACTCCCTTCAATGAGTGTGGCACTGATCTCTTTCGCATCCGCATAAGCCGATATATTGAACTCAGTACCCAGAGCCGTTACCTGGAAATCAGTTGACTTAACAATGAAGGGATGCTCTTTATCGGGCTTTACCTTGAAATTAGCTTCGCCCACGAGATAAACGCTGCGGTTTTTCCCGTTAAACTGTTGTGGATAAAGCAACGTACTTCTCGAATTCATCTGAACCTGGCTTCCGTCCGGCAAGAAGAAGATCTTCATTTCGGCGGTCGGGATGAATTGTTGTACCAGGTCGACTTCTGTTTTCTCTACCCGGTTGAGCCAGTACACCAAAGAAATGGATACAATTAGTAGTACAGCGGCAGCCGACTGCCAAAGCCGTAAAGGTAGTACTCTTCCGATGGTGCGCGTAGGACGGCTGGGTTGGACGAAACCATTGGCGCGCTTCCACTGTTCCAGTGATTTTTGCCAATCAGTGGATTCTCCCTGTTTTTGGCAGGTCACCCAAAGTTCATGCAAGGCTTTGTCTTTTTCATTTGCATGTTCACTGTCGGCCAGCCATCTGTAGAAATGCTCTTCGGTAGCGGTTGGGTAATCGTGGTTAACAAACAAAGACAGTATTTTCTGAAAGTAATTTTTCATAATCTGGTGCTATTTTAGTAGGGTTTACATATATAGCACGCCTGAAAGAGCTTAACTACTTAAAGAGGATGCAAAAAAAAGAAGATAAAAATGATTTTTTTTAATTCCTGGAGGGCTAAGTAGATTTGATGCTCTACGGTACGAACGGAAATATTCAGGGCGGAAGCTATTTCCTGGTGGTTCATCTGGTCGAAGCGGCTCATCTCAAAAATCTTTCTGCGGCGTGCCGGAAATCGTTCGATAGTCATTTCCAGAATGAGTTGTATTTCTTTATAGTAAATAGGGTTTAATGGATCTTCCGGGGTGAAGAGTTCTTTGATGACGTGTTCCTGAATTTGTTTTTCCTGATAGTTTTGTTCCAATCGTTTATGTTTGATGAAGTTTAAAGTGGCATTTTTGGCCATGGCATAGATGTAGTTGTCTTTGTTATCATTGTCTATCCAGATCTCAGGTTTGGTCCATAGTTTGGTAAAGACATCCTGGGCGATATCTTCCGCATCTTCTTCCGATTTGAGTAGCATGTTGATAAAAAACTTCACCGAAGAAAAATGCGATTTAAATAATGCTTCAAAGTGTTGAGGCAAGTTAGGCTCTTGATACATAAGGTTAACGTTTATCGATGATACCCGACAAATGTAAAGAAATAAATTGAGAAAGAAAATTTTTCTATCAACGATGTGATTATTTGTGATTAAATGTTTGTTTACACAATTTCGATATGGCTTTTCCCATTCGAACTTTTAATCACTCTGATCTGTACCGGAATCCGTTCAGTCATCTCCGCCACGTGCGAGATGACACCGATCTTCCGCCCCTGTGTTTGGAGTCGTTCCAGCGCATCCATGGCTACACGCAACGTATCGGCATCCAGTGAACCAAACCCTTCATCGATGAAGAGCGATTCCACACGCATGCGATTCGACGACAGCGAAGACAACCCCAACGCCAACGCTAGGGAAATCAGAAATGATTCGCCTCCCGACAACGAGTGTACCGAACGCACCTCGGACAACATATCTAGATCCACTACCTGCAACGACAGCGAATCCGCCGATACCCGTTCCAGCTTGTATCGCTGGGTAAGTTCGCCCAGATGCTTGTTAGCATATCCCAGCAACACATCCAACGTATATCCTTGTGCCAGCACCTTGAACTTCGCCCCATCGGCCGAACCAAACAACTCGTTGAGCTTTTCCCAGTTCTCGGCAATCGCGCTTTTCTCCTGCAGTTCCTTCTCGAACTGTTTGATGCGTTGTTTGCCTTTCTCGTGATTGGCGAAGAGAACGGTGACCTCCGTCATACGCTCCCGTTTCTGAGTCACGACCCGCGTCTTTTCGTTCAGGGCAGTGGCCAACACCTCTTTCGTCTCCTCTTCGGTGGGCCTGATGGCAGCTTTTTGATGTTCCGCCCACATCCGTTTCCGTTCGGCGAGCACACTGCCGGCCGACACTTCCTTCTTCCGGAGTTGATCCAATGCCGCACGTTCCGCTACGATCCAGGCATTCTCCTTGGCTAACAGTTCGGTGAGCTCTTCCGGGCGAAGACCATCCGTTCGTTGCAATAACCATTCGCTGACCGTTCTCTCCAACTGACCGATATGGCTTTTCAGGCGAAGAATGTGTTCAGAGAGTTGCGCTAGTTCGCCCGCTGTCTTCTCACCTTTGGCTATCAGCGTGTGCTGCTTCTCCGTGGTCTGGGTAATCAGTATACGGTTCGTCTGGATAGCTTGCAGATGCATATTCTCCACCTCGTCCGCCTTCCGTCCGTCGAGCAGCTTGCTGCGTGCAGACGTGAGTTGCTCCCATTCGGACGTAATGGATGTGTATTTGGTTTGCTTCTCGAGAAAATCTGCAGCAAGCTCTTCCGAACGTTGCCGGGCAGTTTGCAACTGCTGACTTCGGGCGGTCAACTGTTCGGCCAGAGTAGCTTGCGTCGTGCTGTTCTTCTTCCACTGCTCCACAAACTGTTTCAACTGCCCGCCGATGGTGTCGATGTTCCATTCGGGAATGAAGCTCAGCAAGTCCGACAGGCTTGCGAGCGTCATCTCGTTCTGCTCCTTGTAACCGGAGATCAATGCTTGCAGCCGGATGATCTCGCTTTTCCGGTTGGCCATGCTTTCGGTCAGCCGTTTGATGTCTTTCGCCACTATCTCTTTCGCCTCGTTCAGTGCCCGCTCTTCCAGACTATCCACATCGATGTGCCCGATGGGGTGATGCGTACTTCCACACACCGGACAAGGTTTGTTCTCGACCAACTTCGCCCGCAACGCCGCAATCTCAGCCGGAAGAATCTCGTTCAGCCGCTGTGCTTCCGCTTGTTGGGTATTTAGCGATTCCTGTTCTTTATCGAGCAACTCATGGGCCGTATTCAGCAGTCGTTCATTACCTGTAATCTGCTTTGAGGCCGACTGTATATTCGTAATATACGAATTCACGAGATCGATCTTGTTCACCAACTCCCGGTACCCTTCATACTGCCCGAACCAACGGGCTATTTCCGCCTGCGCGTTCTCTATGGAAGCAATCTCCTGCTGCCAGCCGGTGATATTCTTCCCGCACACGGCCTGCTGATCCGTAACCTGCGAAAGCTCCTTCCGGCTTTCCGTCCGGTTTTTCGCTACAGCCTCCACCTGCACATCCAGTTTGCGGGCCTCTTTTACCTGCGGTTCCGTTTGCTTCCACTGCGCATCGAGTTCCTCCTGCTTCGTTTGAAGCGTAGCAAGCTGTTTCTTCACTTCTTCGAGTTGAACCTGATTAGACGCGTACAATTCCTGCTGAACCTGGAGCGAGGTTTCATGCCCGGTCAGCAACTTCTGGTCACTTTCGAGCTGCTTGAAAGGGTCACGGATCTGCTGCACACTCTCTATACGAGCCAGGTAGTCGAAGCGCAGCTGAGCCTGCCCGATCGCAGCCTGACAACCCTCCAACTCCGTCTGCGCAGTCACCACACCGGCGGCCAACTGCTCATTGCTTTGCAACCATTGGAGTTGTCCGGTCAGCACCTTCACTTCCGCTTCCAATGCGGTCAACGCCTGGGTGGTCGACTCCTTCTCCGCTGTCAGTTCCGTTATCTGCTCTTCGGACAGCAATTCCACATCCTTGATGCGCTCGGTGATCAGTGCCAGTTGCGCCTCAGCCTGCTTGGCATTCTCATAAATCTTCGATGAGATGCGGGAGTAAATATCCGTCCCCGTCAGCTTTTCGAGCAACTCCGCTTTCTCTCTCGGAGCCGCTTTCAGGAACGTGGCAAAATCACCCTGTGCCAGCAACACCGCCCGGGTAAACTGCTCGAAGGTAAGCCCGATCAGTTCCTTCACCTTCACCAACAATTCCGTCTTTCCTCCTTGCAGCTCACTGCCCGATGTCAGGTTGAACACCTTATAAGTGGTATTCTGTAGCGAACCATCCACTTTGTCGCGGGAACGCCTGACACTCCAACGCGCCCGGAACCGTTCGCCGGCCAGCGAAATGAAGTCCACTTCTGCATACCCGTCCGCTGTACCGCGACGCAGGATCGACCGGCTGTCCTTCTGCTTGATCGTCAGACTCTTCACATCGACAATATCCGCATTGTCCGTAGCATGATTGAACCGGGGTGTATCGTTGAACAACGCCAGGCAGATGGCATCCAGCAATGTCGACTTGCCCGATCCTGTGCTCCCCGTGATAGCGAATATCCCTGCCGACTTCAGCGGTTCGGTGGTGAAATCTACTTCGAACTCACCTTCCAGTGAGGCCAGATTCTTTCCTCGTATTGCCAGTATTTTCATTGCTCCACCTCCCTGATTACCTGTTGCATCAATCCTTTCATCACCTCCGGCATGTCATCGCCCCCGTATTTTCGTTTGAAGGTATCAGTGGCCATGTCCAGCGGGTTGATCCGTTGCAATTCTTCGTAGCTGATGATTTGTTGTTCGTTCTCCTGCCTGATCATCACACCTTCCGTCCGTGCCAGTCTCACCGCTTTTCCTTCCAGCGCCTTTTCAATGCGTATTCTCAGCGAAGGTTCCGGCTCGGTGATGAGCACCTTTATTTCGAGGATGGGCGATGCTTCGTCGGCTGTTCCGTCGGGGAGCAGTTCTATTTCGGCAAGCACTTCCGGGAGGGGGAGGGGTTCTTTGGGTATGGAAAGTAGTCGCACAGGCGCTTCGAACTCCAAACGTTCGATGAGGACAGCATCTGATGGCATCGCTGCTTCCGATGTTACGGTTGCTCCCGATGGTATGGTTGTTTTCGAATATCTTGCTGAATCGGTTTCAGTGATCGTTACCAGCATCACCCCTTGCCGGTTGTTCTTTTCTGCAAACGACATGGGGAGCGGCGCACCGGCATAGCGCACCGTTTCCCGTCCGGATACCCGTTGGCTGCGGTGCAAATGTCCGAGAGCGGTGTAGGCGATACCTTCGTCGAAAGCATCCGGCGAGATACATTCCAGTCCGCCGATCACAGTCCGTTCGGCCCGGTCTGTTTGGGAGATTTCCGACCCGGTGGCCTGCAAGTGCCCCATGGCGATGATGGGTTTGCGCTTGTCCTTCACCTGTTCGTAGAGCGACCGGTACATGGTTTGTACCCCTTCGCTGTAGGTGGTAGCATCGGGATAGTCGCCTTGTCGCAGATAGGGTACTGCCAGGCAATACCCGCCTTTATCGAGTGGAACGATCAGGTGTTGGAAGTCGATCTCCCCGTCGGGTGTACGTGTTACCATGCCCCGCACCGTGATGTTCATCGACTCCAGCAGTGGGTTAGGAGCTTCCAACCGGGCGGCTGAGTCGTGATTCCCTGCAATGATAATGATTTGCAGTTGCGGTTTTTCGTTCGTTATCTCTTTCAGGAATGCGTAATACATGCGCTGCGCCTCTGCCGATGGGTTTTGTGTGTCGAAGATGTCGCCGGCAATGAGGAGTACGTCTACTTCGTGGGTTTTGACCTGTTTGCGGAGCCATGTCAGGAAGCAGGTATGTTCCCATTTCCGGTCATACTCGAAGAACGTTTGTCCTAAGTGCCAGTCGGCGGTGTGGAGGAGTTTCATATAAACTGTTTATTTGACTCCAAAGATACTGAAACTGGCAGATATCTGCTCTGTTACATGATGGTAAAACTAATTTTTCGTCCCAATCCTTGGAATATCTTGAACAGAGTAGAAAGTTGAATATCTGCATGCCCGTTTTCAATGCGGGAGATATAGCTCTTTTTTGTCCCGATTTTGGCAGCGAGTTGTTCTTGCGTCATGCCAACTTTCAGACGTTCTGCTTTCAGTTGTTCACCGATGATAAAGGCTTCGCAATTACTTTCAAATTCGTTTCGTTCAGCCGTTCCCGGTGCGCCGAAATCTTCGGCAATCAAATCTTCAATAGGAGTACATCCCATTGCTTTTAGTTCCTCTTTATTCATGGCTTATTCTTCCTTTCGTTTTTTGCTGAAATATTCGTTCATAATTCGCTTGGCTCGTTCTATTTCACCAAGAGGCGTTTTCTGACTCTTTTTCTGAAAACCATTGAATAGAATTACAAGGTTTCCTTCATCCATGCAGCAGAAAATCCTATAAATATTTCCTCCTTCCTCTACACGTATTTCATACAGTCCCTTTACATTAGTTATGGATTTAAGGTATTTTGCAGGTACTTGTTCCAATGTCATTATGTAAATAAAATCTGATAGATTTTACTTAATGTATCCCGAGACAAGTTTTTCTTAAAGTTCTTAAAATAGTGGGCGTACGCTACTACCTGGCGGATATATTTTGTCTTTTCTTCCATATTCAATAGTTAGTGACACAAAGATAACGAATTAGTGAACAACGACAATGCTTTTCCTACTTTATTTTGTTAAATGTATGTTTAGTTTCCGGTAAGTGACCTTCAGAATACCGGTGTCGTATGCTTCACTGTCTGTCAATGTCCATTCCGTCTCTTTCGGTTTGTTAGGAAACAATGGAATACCCTCACCGAGAATGACCGGAATGTAGCATATCTGCATCTCATCGACCATCTCATTGTTCAGCAGTAGAGTGATGATTTGTCCGCCACCCATCAGCCAGATATCCCTGCCTTGCTGTTGTTGAAGCTGGCGGATGGTTGCGATGACATCTCCCGTAATGAAACTTACGTTTTCCTTTTGTTGCAGCTTGTCTTTACTACGGGTAAGTACATACGTCATGCTGTCCTTATACGGCCAGTCGGTGCTCATACCAAGGATTTCCTGATAGGTACTGTTTCCCATGATAATTGTGTCGATGGAATCGTAGAACTCCTGATAACCGTATGCACTTCCTTCGGGTGCCGGGTATTTCAGCAGCCAGTCCAGATTGCCGTCGGGGCGGGCGATGTAGCCGTCGAGTGATGCGGCGATGTATAGATTAATATTTTTCATGTTTTCTTGGACTCAATTATTATCTACGTTAAAATAAATAAGAAGCAATTATTTGATATATAGTTAGTTGTAGTACATCTACAACTCACTTTCAATTTCCTCTATGCTAGGAATCGCTCCTTCAATTTTTTCCGGATATAATTCTTTCAGCTGATATTCAGAAATCCCAATAGGTTGCGAAGTTGATTCCAATGTATATTTAGCAACAACTTCATCTTTTGTTTTGCAAATCAGCAAACCAATTGTTGGTTGGTCGGTGCTATGTCTCATTTGATGATTTACTGCCGAGACGTATAAGCCCAGCTTACTAACATATTCAGCCTTAAACTCTCCGGTTTTTAATTCTACAACAACAAAGCATCTTAGCTTTATGTGATAGAAGAGTAAATCAATAAAGAATTCACTTTCTCCAACCTGAATTCTCTGCTGGCGACCCACATACGAAAATCCGCTTCCCAATTCTATCAAGAACTTTGTGATGTTTGCAGTCAACGCGTCCTCTAACTCTCGCTCATTATAGCCCTGCCGCATAGTCAAGAAGTCGAAATTGTAGGGGTCTTTGAGAGATTGTTGCGCCAAATCGCTTTGATTGTTGGGTAATTGGAGTGAAAAGTTTGTAATAGCATAACCTTCGCTACCAAAGAGATTTCTATCAAGAAAATTCATTAACAGATTCCGGCTCCAGCCATTTTCTATACTCTTCTGGATATAGAAAAATGCTTCTTCTCGGCTTTTACATTTTGTGAATAGTAAAATATGATGTCCCCACGGTATTTGAAATAAATATTCTTGCTGTATTTGGTCAACAGGTTGTTGACCAATTGCTGTTTCATCAAAATAGAACAGATAAAACATTCGCATGTATTTGAGGTTTGTTGGAGAAAAACCTTTCATGTCGGGAAATTCATGCATCAAGTCTTGACTTAGTTGTGGAATAATAGCATCTCCCCAAGTGGACTGATTTATTTTTTTCACTATATCAGCGCCAATGCTCCCATACAATCGAAGCATTTCGCTATTCACTTTTACAGCTGCTTTCAACTGACATTGCCTTACCCGCTGTTTCAGATCAGTGAACCATTGCTTGTATTCAATATCATTTTTTATTAGCTTTCCCATCATCTGTTTTTGTTTGTTCCAATTTCTTTATTTTCTGCATCTGCAAAAGTAAGAATTTTGCCGGCATATCACCATTAGATTATCAATTAAACTACTCATTACTTATCCCAAACGGAATATGTACTGCCGGAATATTCTGCAGATGATCCAGGTGAAGCATTTGGTCGTCAAAGAAAATATGAGGCTTCAATATATTCAGAATCCGTGATTTGTCTATCCCGCCTAAGAAGAACGCTTCATCCACCTCTACCTTCAGATTTTTAAGCGTGGTAACCACCCTTTCGTGTGCCGGAGCATTTCTGGCCGTGATAATGGAAGTCTTCAGGATACGTTGATAGCCGGAATCCTCTTTTACTTTCTGCTTCTCCATCTCCTGAATATACGAAATCTGTTGCAGCAGAGCACCTATAGGACCTTGCGATAGGGGAGAAGAAGCATACTCCTGCTCATATTTGAAATACTCGTTTATATCCTCTTTCGCTTTTTGATAGACTTGTTCCGATTCATCATCGGCTATTACGCTGTCAAAGTCGAACCCTAAACGGAGTTCTTTATCCGCTTCGTCATCTGTTATTTCTTTATTGAGCACCGTTCCTGCCGTATATCCCGCCTGAATGGCAGCTTTGGTATCATTGGGATTGTGATAGAAACAACGACGCATTGAAAGCCGGAAGGTATTGGAAATTATCTTTTCCGGAGGAGAAACAGGCACGGGTGATGTTCAGTCCGTAATGCTCTATGGACCGAAAGGCCCGCAACCCGGTTTCCGGACTGTTTCTGGAGAACAGCACGATTTCTACAGGCTGTTCTTCAGGAAACGAGGCGTTCAGGCTTAATAGTCGCCTGATGAAAGGGAAGGCAACGCCTTTTTCCAAGGGTTTGTTTACGTTCTTCTCTTGGTATTGGCGGTATTCTTCCTCTCCTTTGAGTTGGAATATGTTGTCAGACTCTGTCAGGTTGAACAGAGCACTGGATGATACGGCTATTACGAGTTTCTTTTCTATGGGGTATGGCATGGTGAACTATATTTTAGCGATTTCGTTGAAGATAGTCATCCCTTTTACTGTTAGCAGATATTTTTGTCGCGGATGATTGGGCTTATCGGGATAAAGAAGTTTCAGTACATCTTCCTGTATGGCCGGATTCAAATAGTTCTTCAAGAAGTTTACCCGGTCTTTAAGCCCGACGGAGACCATCATTTCCTTTACCGACATACTTCTGTCTCCAATGGCCTTTATTAGATCAAGAACTTGTTGGGTAGTTACAGGGAGGTTGTTGGGAACTTGTTGGGTAGTTGTAGGGCCCGGCTTCTCTTTTGTTTTCAGCGTATCCTGAACGTTCACCACCATATATCTGTTTTTCAACTCATTCTTCTCTCCTAAAAGCAGATTACGAAAAAAACGAATAAGGAAATCCGAATCGCGCATAATGCCTTTCTGTACATTCTGATAATTGGCCCGTACCAACGCATTGCGGAAATACCACGAATGTTTGGCAAAGAGATCGTTCTCAACGTTAAAGCCCATCGATCGCAGATACAGAATGGTAAAAACAGCCGTTGTTCTTGTATTGCCTTCGCCAAAGGGATGGATTTGCCAAAGCCCGGACACAAATTTGGCGATATGCTCCACCAACTCATAATGGCTCACTTGTGAATAATCAAAAGCGTGTTCCTGCTCTAAATCATATTCTATGGCACGGCGAATATCGGGTGCGGATACATAGAGCACCGTATCACCACGTAACACCCATTCTTTTTTCGTGATGTTATAATCGCGTATCTTTCCTGCAAACTTGAATACTCCATCGAAAATCCGGCGATGAATAGAAGTCAAGCCCACCACAGTAAAAGCAAATGTCTTTTCGGCAAGAATTCTTCTGATGTTCGTAGCTGCCACATCAGCCTCTTGCTTCTCATCATCTTCTGCCGTTCGTACTTCTTTCGACTGATAGTAGCTTTTTATCAATTGTTCGGCTTCATCAATCGTAATCTCACCTTCAATATCCCGGCGAGCTGTCTCAATCAGATAGTCCGAAGGTTTCAATCCGTCTACAGCTTGAAGTCCTATGGCCGTTTGCCAAGCATATCCTTTCTCACGCTTGTGCGGCTCTGATTGCTTTATGTATTCGTCAAAATCTTCTATTGCCATAATTATTACTTCATGAAACTACTTTTCAGTACTCAAATATACCTCTTTTAAGCAACTTATGTTATATTTGCATCCGAGTTCGTAACCCATTTGGGCTAAAGAAATCGAAAAGCGGTAGGTCTTAGATATCTATCGCTTTTTGCTTATCTAAAACTCTTGTTGAATGATCAATTGCTATTGTGAAACAATACACAAAAGTAAGAATTTGCCTGCATATCGCCAATTAGATTATCAATTAAACGACTCATTGCTTATTCCAAACGGAATATGTACAGCCAGAATACGGCATTGATTACGATCCTCCCTTCTTTTTTGATTTCTTTTGCAATGATTTAATCGTATCCAAGTAGGCTTGCTCTACAGGCGAAATCGTTTTTACCTGATACTTTCTATATTCGGCTTTAGCTTTCTCCATGGCTTGCTCGTGGCTAATACGTCCGGCATCTGTTAATAACTTCTCGCCGGTTGAAGAGAGAATGTTGTCCAATTGGGTTACATAGTCCGACATATACATCGGATTACGGCGCATGGCCTGAATTTCTGCAAAATCAAAATATCCGGAAACGAGATTATTCAGAATTTTAAGTTCATCGTTTGTAAGATAGTTTTTAGCAATCGTTATATCCTTACCCGTGGGTAAATCGCCGGAAAATGTCGTTAAGCCCATAAACGGCTTGTCAGCATCAGCCCGATCGTAAATAACTTCGGCTGCTGTACGTCCGTGTGCCGCATAGTGCAATTTGTTCTGAACCATTTTGAAGAACAGAACAGACATGTCGGACTTTGGGTCGTAGTCTACACTTGTTGCATACAGATCGAGCACCTGACGATACATTACCTTTTCGGAAGAACGGATGTCGCGGATACGATCGAGTAATTCTTTCCAATATCCCCCGCCACCCAATTGCTTCAGGCGTTCATCGTCCATCGTGAACCCTTTTATGATGTATTCTTTCAAACGTTCTGTTGCCCAACGGCGAAAGTGTGTGGCTACAATGGATTTGATGCGGTAACCTAAAGAAATAATCATGTCCAGATTATAGTAGGTTGTATTGTAGTTCTTGCCATCGCTGGCAGTTGTTCGGAAATTCCGAACAACTGAAATTTCATCGAGCTCACCTTCTTCGAATATATGCTTAATGTGCTCACTCACATTTGATTTGCTAGTTTGATAGAGCTCTACCAGTTGAGCTTGGGTAAGCCATACTGTCTCATCCTCCATTTTTACTTCAATGCACGTTTGCCCATCTTCGGTTTGGTAAATAACGATATTTCCTTTTTCTTCCATAGCTTTTTTATTTATGCTCTTCGATAATAGCCTGTTTTGCGAGGCTTGAAATTCTCTTGATCTCTTTTAGTTGACCGATGAACTGTTCAAATCCATAATTATGCTGAGCACATTCTTCAATGTCTTTGGCTTTTTTGATATCTCTTAGTAATGTGTTGTAGCTTCGCACTGCATTGCTGTCGTTTTTACCCGTAATTGCAGGTAAATTCTTTTTTGACAATTGCTTGTTCAGCAATACTACACAATTTGTTGTTTTGCACTTATTTGGGTTATTGTACACTAAAGGTAGTAGCCAACACTCTATTTCATTGATGCAGATTACAAGTAGAATCCGGCTTTTGTTTTCTATGCTGATATCAGGAATCTTGTCCAGAATTCTGTTTTGAACGCGAACCCACAATTCTTCGTGTCCGCAGTATTGTCCATTTGTTCCTATCTTTGAAACAGAATAGGGAACAGTTTCTGCATGATCCGTATCTATTTGTATGACGATATAATCGTTTTCAATCAAAGCATCTTTTATGCTGTTCTCTTTCTCGAAAGTTTGAATAACTCTGTGCCATCCCCCTTCGGTTTCCTGCTTTCCTTGCACATTCGTTTGAGGTTGGATCTCATTCAGATTGTGTTCACTTCCCAAGTATCGCCCCAGTAAATGCTTCAGAATCCTTAATTCAGAAGCACCTTCAGCTATCAATCCTATATTCATGTTGTACACTTTCAGGTTAAAAGTTATCAGGCAGTCCACCAATCAACCCTTTCATCCAGATATCAGAAAGTTTGTTGGTACGTTCTTCTTTGTGAGGAACTCTGGTGATACGTGTATGTCCGTCGATATCTCTGCGTGCAACGAATAAACGTTGTTCGTCATCAGACAAGTCCAATGCGTCTAATACGTACGGGCTATGTGTGGTGAGGATAACCTGCTTATTATTCTTCTTGGCAGTCTCAATTAAGTATTCAGTTAGCTTCGTGCATAGTTTGGGATTGAAAGAAGTCTCAATGTTGTCTACTGCGAAGAACTCCGGTGTTTCTTTAGAGTTGAATAACGTCAGATAGAATAATAGGTAAAGGAATCCTTCGTTTGTACTGCGTTGATCGAAGTAACGAAGAGAATTATTCAGGTATCTGTCGCCGATGGCAAGTTTGTATTCGTTGGTTAGTAGATTATCAGGGATGTTGAAGCCATCAAACCAGTCGAGCATGAATAGTCCTTCATTAATGGCATGGATGGTCTTTTCCTCTTTCTTTTCTGTCAGTTGTTTTAGATGCTGGAACAATCCTTCTCCTTTTCTGCCAAAGGGTGAGATGTATGTGTCGTCACTGAATGTTCTCAGTTTTGATTCTTCAGGAGAGTAGATTAAGTATTTATTTAAAGCCAAATCGGGATTAACACCAATAATAAGTTTGGTGAAATTAAGAGCCTCAGAACTTATATTGAAAGGTGTTTTTTCTCCAGGAGAGTTAATAAATTCCAGTAATTTCAGAACTGATTCCAGCGTTTCTGTTGATAGATTACTTCCAAAATCAGGAATGTCAATTTTACGTATCCATTTGTTCTCATTGTTTTCTATAGTGAAAATTTTCTCGACCTCTTCTTCAGTTATGCTTAAAGTAATTTCTTTTTTGAGTTCTATATCTTCAAAAGCAGATAACATAAAGTTCGCAGAAGTAGTACGCAGACGCGTTCCTAAAAACTCATTATCTAATTTCCATTGATTTGCTGCTGAAGCCAGAGTTATGGCTTCCAGGATATTAGTTTTCCCACAACCATTGGCACCAATAATAATATTGACTCGCCCTAAATCCAATGTTAAGTCAACTATGGACTTGAAGTTTTGTATTCTGACTTTATCAACCATATAATGTTCTTTATTGTTTTTCAGGTTGTTGAGTATGTATTGCTATCTGAATTGACTTCAAAGATATTGAATATAAAAATGATATCTGCATCTTTGAATTTTTTTTTGAGTTTACCCTTGTACGTTATCATCCAACATCGAATCCCAGAAGTCTGTATCCAGCTTTTTAAGTTCGATAATCTGTTCTGTCTGCATACCCAAACCGAAGTCATAAATATACTCAGCCAGCTTCTTACCGTCGATTAAAACAATATGGGTCGTGCCATTCAGATTCTGAACATATTCCACAGCTCCTTTTGAGAAGTAAGAAGTGGTGATGAACACTCCTTTGTTGGATTGAGCAACAGCCAGTGCTCCCACAAAACGCTGAATATCTTCTCGTCCGATAGGGGTGTCTATTTTATACCGTTTGGCCTGAATATGAATGCGGCCAAAACCAAGTATATCTTCCTTGATAATCCCGTCGATGCCGCCATCATTCGATAGTTTGGTTACTTCGCCGGAGTTCTTTATTTCGCCTCCGTATCCCATCTTCTGTAAGAGTTGCACCACAAGCTGTTCGAATGCAGCCGGTTTCTTACTGAGAATGATTTCGAGAATCTCTTTATACAGCGCTTTCCGTATGTTTTGGAAAGATGTATTTAGAATCTCTTGTGGCGTTAAGCTTTCTGTGGTTTCTTCTATCGCCAGTTGCTCCGAGGTTGTTTGCTTTCTCTTTACCGAAGGCTGGCGCAATTCCATTACTTTATCAATATAGTCGTTGATTTTGTCTGGGGTCAAAAGTAACTCTTTACCTTTCTGCGTGATTTTGTATATACCACGTTTCGGTTTATCTATTAACCCAGCCATGAAGAGGTAACTTAAACACCATGTAATCCTATCATAAAGAATATGACCATTGGCGGATGGATACATTTGATTTACTTCTTCATCTGTCAGATGAAAATAGTCTGCTATCGGACGGATGAAGTCTGCTGTCTTTATCTCCGGTTTCTCGTTCAGTAACTGCAATACCGGCAGTCTGATCTCGGTATGTTTGGGTATAGCCATGGGCTTTATATTGTTTTAAGAGTTAAGTAATACTCTTCTTGTGAACTGTTGCAAGAAATGCAACAGTTTAATACAGTTTTTACCTAATGACGAATCCTAATTTTCTGCATAACTCACCATATTGTTTTTCCATTCTATTCTCAATAGTATCATATCTACGTGTCGTTTTAAGTATTTCAGATATGTAAGCAATATCTAAGAGACTGCTTTCTATGAAATCAATTTTTTTTGTGAAACCCGAAACAAATCTGGCATGCGACAAATCTTTGAATTTGAGTATCTTTTGTTCTGACGTTCGAAATGTACTACATGAGCCGAAGTGTATAAATTTGTCTGGTTGGAAATTTTCGCACATTTCTCCTAACCCTTCAAGAGTGATGGGCTCTTTAGTTGGGAGCTCTATACCTTGTGAAGTCCCATGGAAATTCAAATAAACAATCTCGTAATCTTGATATATCTTTTTGTTCATTTGAGATAAGTAGTATTTGAGATCTTCTTTTGTCGCAACAGTTCTATAAACATAATCTGCTAGTCTGGAAGTATGAAGAAACTCCAATAATGGCCGTACTGATGATTTGTCTCTCATTTTTTGAGTGGAGAATCCCCATTCTGTTTCTAAGCATAATATTCTTTTCATTATTGTATTCTTTTTATTTTCATACATTTTCGTTGTAATAACCACTTTTAGAATTAGCTGCAATAGAATATGAACTCTCTTGAATGTGGTACTTTGCAGCATTATCATTCGCAAAGTATTCCTCTGAAGCATTGTCTGTCCATTGCTCACACTGACGGATAACCGTTTCCAATGCGTTTGCAGCTTCTTCAGGCGGATATTTGTATTTCTTTAGAAGTCGCTTAATCATCTTACGCATTCCGGCTCTTGCAGATTCCTTTTTCTGCCAATCAATCGTTTTATTCTTCCGTAAAGCTTCTGTAAGCTCTTTGGTCATTGCAACTAACTGTTCATTTGTATACAAGTCTTGAATAGCTTGTGGCTTTGTCAAAGCATCGTAGAAAGACTTCTCTTCAGAAGTTAATCCCAGTTCATTACCTTTTAGTTCGGATTCAGAAATTTCAGTAGCCAGTTTTAATAGCTCCTGAATAACTTCTTCGTTTGTCAAAAGGCCTTTTAAGTAATTCGAAAGCGATTGATTTAATAAATCAGAGAACTTTTCTGCTTGGATAAGATTTGTTCTTTGGTATATCTTAACTTTCTCAGCCAGTAGTTTCTTTAATAGCTCAATAGCAATATTCTTTTCCTTCATTTTTGAAATCTCATTCAAGAATGCTGCATCAAATAAAGAAAACTCAGCTTTTATGTCAGAGAATAAATTTATGACTCCATTGCTTTTTACACTTTGTTTCAAAAGTTCTCCAATTCGTTCATTTATTTCTTTCTTTGATACTTTGCCTTTACCAGTCATTCTGGAAAGCAAGGTACGAACTGTTTCGAAGAAAGCGGCTTCAAAGCGTTGTTGCTCATTTAACAAGCTTCGGCAAAGTGTAATTGAATTATGAAGGAGGGTGGATTCCTTCATAAAAAGAGTTAGCGTATCTTGTTGGTCGGGTGACATAATAAAGTTTACTCCTCCTTTTATTATTTGTGCACGATCAGCATCGGAGCCCGACTGGAACTTACTATAATCATAGTTATGAAACATGTCACGACATACTTCCAACTTCTCTTTAAATTTGAGTAGGGCAGTCTCTTTAATATTAGGATTCCCAAAATTCTCTTTATCCCTGCCCGTATAGTCACGCATTGCTTCTTTAAGTGCTTTTGCAATGCCAATGTAATCTACAACAAGCCCTCCGGCTTTGTCGTTGAATACGCGATTGACACGTGCAATGGCTTGCATCAGATTATGCCCACTCATAGGCTTATAAACATACATGGTGGCTAATGAAGGAACATCAAAGCCTGTGAGCCACATGTCTACAACGATAGCAATTTTCATTGTATCGTTATTATCCTTGAAACGTTTGGCGAGCTCCTTTTTATAATATTTGTTACCGATAATATCGTGCCATTCCTCTGGGTCTTTATTGTTGCCAGTCATAACAACTTTGATCTTCTCTCCCCAATCGGGACGAAGTTCAAGTAGTTTATGATAAATACTCATTGCTATGGAGCGGGAGTAGGCTACAATCATTGCCTTTCCGGTTAATTCGTATTGCCTATTCTCTTCGTAGTGTTTTAGAATATCAAGGCAAAGAGAGTTTATAGTTTCAGGAGCTCCCAGAATTTCTTCCAGATGAGACATCTCTTTCTTGCTCTTCTCGATCTGTTCATTAGTTGCTCCTTCCGAAGAGAGCAATTCATATTCATTATCAATGGCCTTGAGAGTTTCTTCATCTAAATTAAGATTGATCACTCTTGATTCGTAATATACAGGACAAGTAGCTCCGTCGACTACCGCTTGCGTCATATCATATATGTCAATGTATTCTCCGAATACCTCGACAGTATCACGATCTTTAGTAGAAATTGGAGTGCCTGTAAATCCTATGTACGAAGCGTTAGGTAAAGAATTGTGGATGATTCTGGCTGTTCCAATAGAAACCTTCCCTGTTTTCTCGTTCACTTTTTCTTCGAAACCATATTGTCCCCGATGTGCCTCATCCGTCATTATCACAATATTTCTACGCAGCGATAAAGGATCATCCGATTCTTCAAACTTCTGCATAGTTGTGAAGATGATTCCATTAGCTTCTCTTCCGGCTAATAATGATTTCAGGTCTTCACGGCTTTTGGCTTGTATAGGAGTTTGGCGTAAAAACTGCTGACATTTGGAAAATTGTGTATATAGCTGATCGTCTAAATCGTTGCGATCGGTAATAACAACAATTGTGGGTTGTGACAACTCCTCTTGTAATAGGTGAGCATAAAACACCATTGACAGCGATTTTCCACTGCCTTGCGTATGCCAAAATACCCCAATTTTGCCGTCTTTGTTTATGGCTATTTGAGTGCGCTCAACTGCTTTTTTGACAGCGAAATATTGGTGATAACCTGCGAGTATTTTAGCGGCTCCTGACTCATCTTTGGAGAAGCATGTGAAATTCTTTATAATGTCTAACAGTCTTTCTTTGACAAAGATTCCTTCAAAGAACGTATCATAATCTGCAAATTCTATGCTTTCGTAGGCCCCATCTTTTGTTTTCCAGTCCATGTAACGATCTTCCTTACTTGTGATGGTTCCTGCTTTTGAACAAGCAAAGTCACTCATTACGCAAAAGGCGTTATATACAAAAAGGGACGGTACTTCTTTCATATAGTTACGCAGTTGCCTATATGCTTCTGAAGCATCTGTTTCTTCTCGGGAGGGTGACTTTAGTTCGACAATGACTAATGGTAGTCCATTTATGAATATAATAATGTCAGCCCGTTTTTCAGAGTGTTCAACAAACGTCCATTGATTAATAACTTGAAAACTATTGCGTTTTATGTTTTTATAATCAATTAGATAGATGATTTCATGCTTTTGTTCTTTTCCGTCATGATAGGATACTTCAATGCCATGTTGAAGATAGTCCATGAAAAGCTCATTCTTTTGTGCCAAATTACCAGTCTCAATGTTTCTCAACTTAGCAATAGCTTCATGTATAGCAGTCTTAGGCTTACTTGGATTGACTATGTGTAAGCTATCTGTTACTTGCTCTTCGTAGAAAGGAGTATAGTAATCTCTCTCTATATCAGGCCCATATAGATATTGGTATCCCATATCTTCAAAAAGGGTAATCAATGCTTTTTCGAAACTATCTTCTGTAAATGTCATGTTATTATTCTTTTTCTAAGTTATCTAAATATGAATAGAATATCTCCTTATATGCTTCGTAGTCTTGTTTGTATAAAGCTTCGGATGCGGACAAAATCACACCACCTAATTCCAGTGGATTATCTTCATCAAATTGGTCATTGAATGCTTGACAATCCTCGTAATGAATGCGTGAATTTGGCTTTGTAGAGTGATTGATGTAGTAGTGCATAATGAATCCCCCAATAACATCTGTTACTTTATATGCCAGCAAAGACAATGTTGAGGTTAATGGAGTGTGTTCCATATCTTGTCCGTGAGAAGCAAAACCAGATTTACTCCTGATTTCTCCTAGTTGTTGAGAGACAGCTGCTATTTTCCTAATGAGTTCGCTTAGTTCTTTCCTATAGGTTTCGTCGCCAGTTAAACAGTCTAATGTCTGTTTAACTAGGACTTGGAACTTAATATCGTTTTTAATATAAGGTATATTCTGATTCGTGAGAATTGTTTTGCAAAGACTTTCAATAAGACTTTTGCATATATCAATACATAATGCGGGGTTCTCTTCAACAGTTTCTTCAACGGTTGAAATATGGGTTTCAAGGTAGTTGAAACTAGGCATTTTGTTGATATGTTCACGAATCCAAATCATGGTATTTGTTTATGATGCTGTTTTTAAATTATCATTTATCCGGCGGTTGAGCTCGAT
>JAVBVA010000029.1:0-76505 GCA_031554665.1 Bacteroides sp.
GGAGGAAAGACAGTTACGAGTTTCCCTCTCAAATATGATTTGGACGATTATCAATCCCAACTAAACTATGACAGTCGTTTTGTTACTAAACTAATGAGAACCGGTATTGGCCAATGCCAATCTATGCCTCTGTATTACTTAGATTGCCTCACTGATCATCTTGCTCCCATCAGTCGGGTAGGTATATAAAAATAAGAAAGCACATCTTCACAGACATGCTTTCTTGGTGTTCACTTTTATAAGTTGTCTATCTATCTTTATAATAGTCTTATAATGATATTAAAAATACAAGTAATAATAGTATTTATGATAAAACACTTACCGTGTTTCTTGAGTGCAAATATAGGGCATAGAATTGGAACCTCCAAATTTTTTCGGGATTATTTTTCCGGAAATGAATTTATTTGTCCGTTTACTCCTTTATCTTCGAAAGTGTAATGGCCGTACCTACTTCGAAAATCACCTTGTCGCGGAAAGCTTTGTGGGTGGTGTAGGCCCAGCTTTTACCGTATCCGCCGGTGACGAACAGGCCCAGGCGTTCGGTGAGGCGGTATTCCATATTCAGGCGGGCTTGCAACTCATAGAGCCGGCGGGGATAGCCGTTATCGGTGTTCTTCAACAGTTCGATTTGCTGGAAGCCCAGGTCGCCGCTGATGAAGAGGTCTTTGTACAGCGGCAGTTCCAGTCCGGCACGGTATGACCACGTGGCCGAGAACTTGTTGCTCGTGTCTAAGTAGTAGGCACCCACGCCCACGATGGTATAAAACAGGTCGTTTCTGAACCGCATGCCTACGTTGAACTGGGTGTCGTTGCCGCCGTACACCATCAGGTCGTAACGAGTGCGGGGGTTGAGGTTGGCGAGTCCCAGTTGCAGGCCGTCGAAGTTCTTCCGGTAGTAGTTTACTAAACCGATTTGCAGACCGCTGCCTTGTTCGGCGAGATTGCTCAGGCCGATCTGCACACCCGCCAGGCGTCCACCTACCACGTTGCCTATGGGCGATATCTGTACGCCGCGCATGTGCGTGCCGGTGACGTTGAACAGTCCGCCTATCGCCACGCCGCTGAGCGACTCACCGGAGATGTTAGCCAAGCCGGCTACGTAGAGACCTGTGCCTTTATCGCCCATAATGTTGGTCAGTCCGCTCACGATCAGCCCCTGCGAGCTTTCGCCTGTGATGTTACCCAATCCGGCTACCAGGATGCCCCGGCTCTTGTCGCCGCTGATATTGAGCATACCCGCGACGGCCATTCCTGTCGATGCATCGCCTGTGATGTTGGTGATACCTGCCACCTGAAGGCCGCGCATGTTTCCGGCTAAGTTGGCTATACCGGCTACCTGCATGCCGTTCATCTCCTGGTGCACGGCTCCTGCAAGGATGTTGACGCCCAATCCGTTCAGGCGGTTCATGGTCGAGGCGAAGCCCAGGTTGAAATAAGTGGTCTGCGTACTGTCGAGCGGTTGCGTAGCCACTCCTTTCCAGATGGACAGGTTGATGCCTGCACTCTTGTTTTGGGCTGTTAAGCCGAAAACGGCAGTCAGTAATACTGCTGCCGTTACGATGGTTTTCTTGATCATTGCTGTTTTTTTTATCCTTTAGCTTCCTGGTATAAGAAGCGTTTAATGCTCTTCTTCGGAGTTTTCTCGAACTCTTCGGGGTAGATCTTCACCTTTGATATCTGGCAGTATACCGGGAGTGTGGTGTTGAGTGTTACCCGGTTTTCTTCCATGACGCGTTCCATGTCTTCGTGTTTCAGGCCGTTGGCAAAGGCTTCGTCGAAGTCGGGGTAGACGAGTGCCACTAAGCGTTCGTTCTGTTGCACAATGATGCTTTCGGACACGTACGGGAGGTTGTTCAACTTATCTTCGATCTCCTCCGGATAGATGTTCTGCCCGCTGGGGCCCAGAAGCATGTTCTTGCTGCGTCCGCGGATGGTGACGTTGCCTTGGTCGTCCATCACGGCCAGGTCGCCCGTGTGCAGCCAGCCGTCTTTATCGATCACCTGTGCGGTGGCTTCTTCGTTCTTATAATAGCCCAGCATCATGTTGGGGCCGCGGCAGATGATTTCGCCTACCACGTGAGCCGGGTCGGGCGAGTCGATCTTCACCTCCATACGCGGAGCGGCCGTACCGCAGGAACCGGGTTTGAAAGTCTTCCAGTCTTCGTAGCAGATGATCGGTCCGCACTCCGTCATGCCATAGCCTACGGTGTATGGGAATTCGATCATGCGCAGGAACTGTTCCACCTCCTGGTTGAAGGCGGCTCCACCCACGATGACTGCTTCGAAGTTTCCACCGAACGCCTTGACCACTTCTTCGCGCACGGCGGCCTTGATCTTGTCGTTGATGATGGGCACTTTGAGCAGGAG
The DNA here is from genome assembly GCA_031554665.1 of Bacteroides sp. Lineage (GTDB taxonomy): Bacteria > Bacteroidota > Bacteroidia > Bacteroidales > Bacteroidaceae > Bacteroides. The sequence continues at coordinate 2,368 of JAVBVA010000029.1, forward strand.
CTTCATGGTGGGTGTTTCGAGTTTCGGGAGTACGTTCTTCTTGATGATCTTTTCGATGATGAGCGGAACGGCTACGATGAGGTTGGGTTTCACCTCGGCAAATGCCTGGAAGATGATCTTCGGGCTGGGCATGCGGGTGAGGAAGTATATCTGGCATCCGACGGCGAATTCGTAGAGGAACTCAAAGGCGAGTCCGTACATATGCGCCATGGGCAGCATGGAGACGATCTTGTCGCCGGCTTTAAGCGGAAGCACTTCGAAAGCGAATTTGGTGTTTGACCACAGGCTGCGGTAGGGGAGCATAACGCCTTTGGAGTAGCTCGTAGTGCCCGATGTGTAGTTGATCACGGCCAGTTCTTCGGGCTGATCCTTGTGATACTCTACATGTTCCTTGCGGAAGTTCTTCGGGAATTTGTGGCCGAACATTTCGTTGAGGTGTTCGCGGGCGTTGGTCAGTTTCTCGCTGCGCGATACGAGTAGGGAGAAGTCGTTCATCAGCAGGATGCCTTCGAGTAGCGGCATGGCTGCTTCGTTAAGGTTTTCCCAAACGATATCGCCTACGAAGAAGAGCTTGGCTTCTGAGTGGTTCACGATGTTGTGAACGTTGTCGGCCTTGAACTCGTGCAGGATGGGAACAATCACCGCTCCGTACGTCAGTGTGGCCAGGAAGGTGACTCCCCAATGGGAACTGTTGCGTCCGCAGACGGCTATCTTATCACCTTTCCGGATACCACTCTCTTCGAAGATGATGTGAAGTTTTTCAATTTTGCGGGCTACGTCCTTGTATTGCAGGGTAGCACCCTTATAATCGGTCAGAGCATCCAAGTCCCAATTGTCTTTGATGCTCTTCTCGATGTATGCGATGAAACTTTGATCCATATATTGCACATTTTAATGTAAACTGTGCAAATATAGTTCTTTATTCCAATTGTGCAAATTTTTTTTGTAAGAAAGTTAAAACAGGTACCATTGGTACATGCGTGTTACTCCTTCTTCGATCCCGATTTTGTGCTTCCAACCCAGTGCGTGGAGCTTGGACGGATCGGTGAGTTTGCGCAGGGTTCCGTCGGGTTTGGTGCTGTCGAATGTCAGTCGTCCCTGGTAACCTACGGTGCGTACGATGAGCTCGGCCAGGTGGCGTATGCTGATCTCCTCGCCCGTACCTATATTAATATGGCAGTTGCGCACTTCTTTCCCGGTGGCCTGGTAGGTGTCTTTGAAGTCGACCTTCTCCATGACGAACACGCTGGCATCGGCCATCTCTTCGCTCCAGAGGAATTCGCGCAGCGGCGTGCCTGTTCCCCAGAGGGTGACTTCCTCACCGGTGATGCCGTATTTCAGCAGGATGGCCAGTATGTCTTCCTTCGGGCTGTTGCCGTTCACTCCTTCGACGGGGCGTTGGTTCAAGTCCTTGCACACAGCTTCCCAGTTGCCTTGCCGCAGGCAGTGCGCCAGGTGCACCTTGCGTATCATGGCCGGGAGTACATGGCTCCGTTCGAGGTCGAAGTTATCGTTGGGCCCGTACAGGTTGGTGGGCATCACGGCGATGTAGTTCGTACCGTATTGCAGGTTGAAGCTCTCGCACATCTTCAGTCCGGCTATCTTGGCGATGGCATACGGCTCGTTGGTGTATTCCAGGGGGGAGGTGAGGAGGGAGTCTTCCGGCATCGGCTGTTGGGCATCGCGCGGATAGATGCAGGTGCTGCCCAGAAACAGCAGCTTCTTTACATTGTGGCGGAAGCTCTCACCGATGACGTTCTGCTGTATCTGCAGGTTGTTGTAGATGAAATCGGCCCGGTAGGTATTGTTGGCCATGATGCCTCCTACGTAGGCGGCTGCCAGGAATACGTACTCGGGTTGCTCCTCGTCGAAGAACCGGCGGACGGCTGCACCATCGAGCAAGTCGAGCTCCTGGTGCGTGCGTCCGATGATATTCGTGTATCCTTTCGCTTGCAGGTTCTTGAAGATAGCCGATCCCACCAGTCCGCGATGACCGGCGATGTATATTTTGGCGTTCTTTTCCATCTTCCTGTTAGTGCTTGTTGGCTATCATCCGTTGTACTTTCGCCAGGTCGTACGTCACCATGATCCTGATCAGTTCGCGGAACGAAGTCTTGGTGGGGTTCCAACCAAGTACGGTCTTGGCTTTGGTGGGGTCGCCCAGGAGAAGTTCCACTTCGGCAGGGCGGAAGTATTTCGGATCGACTTCCACCACTACGCGTCCGGTAGCTTCGTCGATACCCTTCTCGTCGATGCCCTTTCCTTCCCAACGGAGGTTGATACCTGCTTCGGCAAACGCCAGCGTACAGAATTCGCGTACGGTATGCATCTCGCCGGTAGCGATGACGAAATCTTCGGGCGTATCGTGTTGCAGCATGAGCCACATACATTCCACGTAGTCCTTGGCATATCCCCAGTCGCGCAGGGCGTCGAGGTTACCGAGGTATAGTTTATCCTGTTCGCCCTGGCTGATGCGCGCTACGGCGAAGGTGATCTTGCGGGTCACGAAGGTTTCGCCCCGGCGTTCGCTCTCGTGGTTGAAGAGGATACCGTTGACGGCAAACATGCCATAACTTTCGCGGTAGTTCTTGGTGATCCAGAAACCATATTGCTTGGCAACACCGTACGGACTGCGGGGGTAGAACGGAGTGTTTTCGCTCTGCGGAACCTCCTGTACCTTACCGTACAGCTCGGATGTGGATGCCTGGTAGATGCGGGTTTTCTTTTCGAGACCGAGGATACGTACGGCTTCGAGCATGCGGAGCGTACCGATGGCATCGGCTTCGGCGGTGTATTCGGGCACGTCGAAGCTCACCTTCACGTGGCTTTGTGCGGCCAGGTTGTAGATTTCGTCGGGTTGTACCTGCTGTATGATGCGGATGAGCGAGCTGGAGTCGGTCATATCGCCATAGTGCAGGTTGATGGTGCGTTTCTGTTTCATGTCGCGTACCCACTCGTCGAAATACAGATGCTCGATGCGCCCTGTGTTGAACGAGGATGAACGACGTAGGATGCCGTGTACTTCGTAACCTTTTTGTAGTAAGAGTTCGGCAAGGAACGAACCGTCTTGCCCGGTGATGCCTGAAATAAGGGCTTTCTTCATGATAAGTTGTTGTTAGTTAGAAAGCTGCAAAGTTCTGCTTTTTTTTACAAGAAAACAAGAATTTATGGAAAATAGCTATGAATAATTACTTCTTCATGGTCTTGTTGATGATCAGAGCAATGGCGCCATCACCCGTTACATTGCAGGCAGTGCCGAAACTGTCCATAGCAATATAGAGTGCAATCATCAACGCCTGCATCTGCTCGTCGAAGCCCAATACCGATTGCAGCACCCCCAACGCAGCCATGATAGCACCTCCCGGAACACCCGGAGCAGCCACCATGGTGATGCCCAACAGGAATATGAATCCGGCGAACATGGCAAAATCATGCGGCATGCCTTGCATCATCATCAACGCCAGGGCGCAGGCTACAATCTTCAACGTACTGCCCGACAGGTGGATGGTGGCGCAAAGCGGAATCACAAACCCGGCAATGTCAGGCGATACACCGTTCTTCTTCGCCTGCTCCAGTGTCACCGGAATGGTAGCGGCCGACGACTGTGTGCCCAATGCCGTGAAATAAGCGGGCAACATCTTTAGTAGCAGCTTCAGCGGGTTGCGGCGTACCATCGCTCCGGCTATACTGTATTGAATAAGGAGCACCAGGATATGTACCACAAAAATAACACCGATGATCTTGATAAATACGGACAGGATACTGAACACTTGCCCGGAGTTCGTCATGCTCAGGAATATACCATATATATAAATAGGCAGGATGGGGATAATGACATATTTAATGGTGCGAACGATGACTTCTTCGAAATCGCACGCCACCTGCTTCAACGCCTGGCTCTCCATGGCTGCCAGACTAAGCCCGAGGACGAAAGCCAATACCAACGCCGTCATGACATTGAGCATCGGGGGGATGGATACTGTGAAGAAGGGTAGGGCACCCGAAGCTTCGGCGGATATAGTTAACGGTGCAGTGGTGTCGATGAGCGAAGGAAACACAGCCGCTCCGGTGAAGTAGGAGAAGAACCCGGCAAACAGGGTTGATCCGTATGCGATAAGCGAGGTGATGAGCAACATCTTCCCGGCGCCTTTGCCGATGTTGGCAATGGCTACCGTTACCAACCCGACGATAATCAGCGGAACGGCAAAGTTGAGGAACTCGCTGAACAGTCCGTTGAAGGTGACAAATAGGCGCACCAAAGGCGTCGGAAAAAGGTATCCCGTACCTATACCCAGGACGATGGCAATGACAATACGACCCAAAAGACCAATGTGTATTCGCTTCATAAGATTAACAAACTGATTTCCTGCAAATGTATTTTTTTATTTTAAGATTTCCGAACAAATGATATCCGAATATGTTATAAATTAAACAAAAGTGAAATAGAAAAGGTGAAAAATATGATAAAGCAAGATAAAACGGATATCGGATTGATAGGTCTTGCCGTTATGGGCGAAAATTTGGCTCTCAACATGGAGAGTAAAGGATGGCATGTATCTGTTTACAACCGTACAGTTCCGAAAGTAGAAGAAGGGGTGGTCGAACGATTCGTCAATGGCCGTGCCAACGGTAAAAATATCCTGGGTTTTACAGACATGGAGGCATTTGTGCAATCCATCAGCACCCCTCGCAAAATCATGATGATGGTGCGGGCAGGTTCGCCTGTGGACGAACTGATGGAACAACTGTTCCCGCTTCTTTCGCCGGGCGATATCCTGATTGACGGTGGTAACTCGAACTTCGAGGATACCAACCGGCGGGTGGATATAACCATGCGGAAGGGTTTCCGGTTCATTGGTTGCGGTGTATCGGGTGGCGAAGAAGGAGCGTTGAACGGCGCTTCGCTGATGCCGGGCGGTTCGGCCGATGCATGGCCGGAAGTAAAACCGGTGTTGCAAAGTATTGCTGCCGTAGCACCCGACGGTACACCTTGTTGCCAGTGGGTAGGTCCTGCCGGAGCAGGGCATTTCGTGAAGATGATCCACAACGGCATCGAATACGGAGACATGCAGCTCATAGCCGAAGCCTACTGGGTGATGAAGCAAGTGGCCGGCATGACGAACGAAGAGATGGCCGATGTCTTCGAACACTGGAACGAAGGAAAGCTCCGCAGCTACCTCATCGAAATCACGTCGCACATCTTGCGGCACAAAGATAAATCGGGCGATTACCTCATCGACAAGATTCTCGATACAGCCGGACAGAAAGGTACCGGCAAATGGTCGGTGATCAATGCCATGGAGCTGGGTATGCCGTTGGGGCTGATAGCCACGGCGGTATTCGAACGCAGCTTGTCGGCCCGGAAAGATCTCCGTGTGGAGACGGCCGGCAAGTACCAATCGGCCTCGTTCAGTCCGGTGAGAAAGATCAATTCGCACGACCTCACGGTTCAGCCCGTAGAAAGAGCGAAGCTGATCGATGAGCTGTTCTCGGCTCTGTATGCTTCCAAGTTGGTATCCTACGCGCAAGGTTTTGCCGTGATACAGGCTGCATCCGATACCTTCGGGTGGAAGCTCGACCTGGCTACCGTGGCCCGTCTGTGGCGGGGAGGTTGCATCATCCGCAGTGTGTTCCTGAACGATATTGCGGCTGCCTTCGAGGCAACGCAGCGTCCGGCGCATTTGTTGCTGGCACCTTATTTCCGCAGCGAGATCGAGGTATTGCTTCCCGGCTGGAAGAGCCTGGTGGTCGGAACCCTGGCTCAGGGACTTCCCGTGCCTGCCTTCTCGTCGGCATTGAACTATTTCTACTCGCTCACCTCGGCTTCGTTGCCTGCCAATATGCTACAGGCGCAACGCGATTATTTCGGGGCGCATACCTTCGAACGGGTAGACCAGCCACGCGGTGTGTTCTTCCATGAAAACTGGACAGGAACAGGAGGCGATACGCGTTCGGGTTCCTATAATGTATAAGGAGTAGGGGTATGGATAAATTTGTGATGGTCATATTCGGGGCTTCGGGCGACTTGTGTAAGCGCAAACTGATGCCTGCTTTGTACTCGCTGTACAAGGATGGACGCCTGAAGGGTACCTATTCCATTCTGGGTATAGGACGTACGTCGTACACCGACGAGTCGTTCCGCAACTATATGCTCGACGAGCTGAAAACGTTTGTCACGACCGGCGAACAGGACGAGGAGCAGATGCAGGCGTTCGTCGCCCATCTATACTACCTGTCCATGGACCCGGCCGAAGAGAGCGGATATACCTTCCTCCGCGAGCGCCTGCAAGCCCTTACCGGCGAGCAGCAACCGGATAACCTGTTGTTCTACTTGGCCACTCCACCTTCGCTGTACGGTGTGGTGCCGCTTCACCTGAAAAAGCTGAAACTGAATCAGGGACGGACACGTATCATCGTGGAGAAACCCTTCGGCTACGACCTGGAATCGGCCCGGAAGCTGAACCGTATCTATGCTTCGGTATTCAAAGAACAACAGATATACCGCATCGATCACTTCTTAGGCAAGGAAACGGCACAGAACCTGCTGGCTTTCCGCTTTGCCAACGGTATCTTCGAACCACTGTGGAACCGCAACTACATCGACTACGTGGAGGTGACTGCCGTGGAGAATCTCGGTATAGAGCAGCGCGGAGGTTTTTACGATACAGCCGGAGCTTTGCGCGATATGGTGCAGAACCACCTGATACAGTTGGTGGCGCTCACTGCCATGGAACCGCCTGCGGTGTTCAATGCCGACTCGTTCCGCAACGAGGTGGTCAAGGTGTACCAGTCGCTCACGCCGCTCACCGAAACCGATCTGAACGAGCACATCGTACGCGGGCAGTACACCGAATCGGATACCAGGAAAGGTTACCGCGAGGAGAAAGGCGTACCGGCCGATTCGCGTACGGAAACCTATATTGCCATGCAACTGGGCATCAGTAACTGGCGTTGGAGCGGAGTACCGTTCTACATCCGCACAGGCAAGCAGATGCCGACGAAGGTCACAGAGATTGTGGTGCACTTTAAAGAAACGCCGCACCAGATGTTCCATTGCCACGAGGGCAACTGTCCGCGGGCCAACAAGCTGATCCTCCGCCTGCAACCCAATGAGGGCGTCGTGCTGAAAATAGGCATGAAGGTACCCGGAGCAGGTTTCGAGGTGAAGCAGGTTACGATGGACTTCAGCTACGAACAGTTGGGAGGACTCCCTTCGGGTGATGCCTACGCACGTCTTATCGACGACTGTATACAAGGAGACCCTACGCTCTTCACCCGCAGCGACGCGGTAGAAGCCTCGTGGAAGTTCTTCGACCCCATACTCCAATACTGGAACGCACATCCCGAAGCACCGCTGTACGGCTATCCGGCCGGTACGTGGGGCCCTCTGGAAAGCGAAGCCATGATGCATGAGCATGGAGCCGACTGGACGAACCCCTGCAAGAACTTGACTAAAACAGAACAATATTGCGAATTATGAAACCGTACATTTACCCATCGAACTCGGAAACAGCCCGGGCATTGATACTTCACATAGTGAAGATGATGCTCGACGATCCGGAAAGAATGTTCCACATCGCAGTCAGCGGCGGATGCACTCCGGCATTGATGTTCGACTTGTGGGCCTACGATTACAAGGATATCACCCCTTGGAACCGGATGAAGATATTCTGGGTGGACGAACGATGCGTTCCTCCCGAGAACTCGGACAGCAATTACGGCATGATGCGTGGATTGCTCTTGTGCCGTGTACCGATACCTTACGAACATGTATTCCGTATACGAGGTGAGGAGAATCCGCAGAAGGAAGCCGTGCGCTACTCTCAGGTAGTCAAAGAAAATGTGCCGATGCAAGGCGGATGGCCGGTGTTCGACATTGTACTGCTGGGAGTGGGCAACGACGGGCATACCTCTTCTATCTTCCCCGGACAAGAGCGTTTGCTGACGTCGGAACGTATCTTCGAAGCTACTTTCAACCCCAACAACGGGCAGAAACGGGTGACGATGACCGGAGCGCCGATACTGAACGCCCGTAAGGTTATCTTCTTAGTGACGGGACGGGAAAAGGTAAAAGTGGTCGAAGAGTTGTGCCTATCGGGCGATACCTGTCCGGCTGCCTACGTGGCCCATCGGGCGGCTGCTGTAGATGTCTTCATGGATGATTATGCTGCCGCCGGTATTTGTACCCGGATGAATAAGTGAGTTATTCGCCGGAGACTGGCGTAGTCCATGCTTTGAAAACCGGTTCGGCTTTCTGCGATTCGGAGTCGTATCCAAACCAAAATCCTTTGCTTTGGTAGTCATCGGCCGGCAGGTGGCACAGGCGTAAGCTCTCTTTGTACGTTCCGCAGATTATTTCCCACTCAGCCGGGGGGAGTTGTCTTTTGGTAATAACTCGCTCGGCCGGCGCTTTCTTTAACGACATTCCCGCTTCGATCCACGCTATGGTAACGTGCGATGCGTAGGCGGGATAGTTTGTTTTGCAGAAATCATACAACAGTAATCCTCGCTTTTCCAGGCTGAGCGGTTGGTCTATCTGGTTGCTTTGCACCAGCAGATCCAGGAACCGCGTCAGGAAGCCGTCGTTGTTCAGCATCAGCTCACGCATCACTGCCCGCCATGCGGGAGCGTTGTAGAACCCATCTAACAGGCGTGATAGTTGCCGGGCTGTTTGCAACTGGGCCATAGAGATCTCGTTGGTTTGCAGCACTTCGTAGGGTGGGAAGGGGGAGTAGCGTATGCCCAACGCCGAAGCCTGCCGGCGCATGGCAGTACCGGGCAGCAGTTTGAGCAGTTCCAACTGAATCTCGGCACAACCGAACGAAGCCAGCGTGTGCACATCTTCAACGATCTCGTAAAGACGATAAAGCGGTAATCCGGCAATAAGATCGGCATGCGTTTCCATGTTGTCGAGCGAAGAAAGGAAGCGGAGTCCATCCAGTGCGTCGGACAACTTTCCAATGCGGGTACTGGCTTGCAGCACCGGTTCGCGCAGGCTCTGTATACCCGCTTCCAGGTGAAGCAACCCTCCGGGGAGTGCTTTCAGCTCTTCTTTCAGCGTGTCGGAGAGCATGCCGGGGTGTATCTCGAGATGAAAACACATTTCAGGAAACTGCCTGAACAGTTCCAGCATCTCCTTGGCACGGCGGTCGTTGTAATTGAAAGTACGGTCGAGCACACGTATATTCTTTATGCCATGGCGTTGTATTTCCGTCAGCCGTTCTTCGATGGCGGGCAGGTCGATGGTGCGTACCGGTTTCTCTCCGCCACTGACACAGAAGGCGCAGGTGTTGAAGCATCCACGGGTGGTTTCGAGTTGCACGAAAGGCTTGTCCCACCGGAAGAACGGACTTGTTTCGGGGGCTTGCAGGCGGGCGAAGTCTGCTACCGTAGCCTTTCCCTGATCCTGGTATTCGCCCGAGGAGTCCAAGTAACAAAGCCCGGTGATGCCGTGCCAATGCTCCGGTGTATCCCAACAGTGCAGCCACTTTCCGAATGCTTCTTCTCCCTCTCCCCGGAACACGGCATCGATAAAAGAATGGTGCCTGACGAACTCCCGGTTATCGCCACTGAACTCCGGTCCTCCCAGGATAACGACACACGTGGGCAGAATGGCTTTCACCCGTGCCAGTATCTGAAGTAACACATCGTGATTGAACAGCCAGCAAGTAGCGGCTATCAGGTCCGGTTGGCGGTCGGTCACTTCGCTGACCACCATGCCGATGTTTTCGTTGATGGTAGCCGATACGACCTCCCATTGTACGAAATCGAGATGCTGTACTTGGGCATGCAAAGCCGGAAGCGCCAGGGACGAATGGGCGTACGAGCTGTTTAAATCTAACCAAAGGAGTTTCATGATTCATCTATCTGTTTCAGTGCACAAAGGTAAAAAATAATATTTTGTAGGGTAAATATAATGGATATATTAAAAAATAGTTTACTTTTGCCCGAATCATCAATAAACTAATATCAATTACTTATGAAAAGAAAAATCTTATCCATCGTGTGCATGTTCTTTGCACTTACAGCTTTCTCTCAAGTTTCCTGGAATGTAAAAGCGGGTATGAATATCAGTAACTGGACGGAAGATAGTAGTGCTGATCCCAAAGTAGGCTTCCGCATTGGAGCGGGAATGGAATATTCCTTCAGCAAGATTTGGTCCATACAGCCTTCTGTTCTGTTGTCCTCGAAAGGAGTAAAAGGCGATACCTATGATATGGGCAAAGCTACCATTAATCAGTTGTACTTAGAAGTACCTGTACTGGGTGCTGCGCGTTTTAGCATGGGTAATAAAAACAGCATTGTAGTAAGCGCAGGTCCGTACATGGCTTATGGAATTGGTGGACAAATATCAGCGAAAGATAGCGGGATTAAAGTTAGCGTTGATACGTTCGGTAAAACCGGCGATTATGAAGGTTTGAATCGCTTCGATGCCGGCCTTGCTGCCGGAGTGGCTTTCGAACTTGGCAAGATCGTACTGGGCATGGAAACCCAATACGGCTTGATAGAGCTGATCGATGATAGTGATGTGACCAACGTCAGCGTCTCTTTCAACGTCGGATTCAAATTCTAACTATGCGCCACCGTGCGCCGACATCAGGTCGAGTACCACTTTGACCACAAAGAGCGCACCGATAACGTACACCGGTATACTGATCTCCTTTACTCGTCCGGCAAGCAGCTTCAAGAGTATGAAGCTCAGTATACCGAATACGATTCCTTCGACAATGCTGCTGGTGAACGGCATCATGATCATAGTCAGGAAAGCGGGTATCGACTCTGTGAAATCGTTGAAGTTGATATTTAGTACCGACGAGAGCATGAAAAGCCCTACGATGATCAGCGCCGGGGCAGTAGCCTGTGCAGGCACGATCAGGAACACAGGAGCCAGGAAGAGGGCGATGAAGAACATCATGGCCGTGCTCACAGCCGTCAGTCCGGTACGTCCGCCTGCCGCTACCCCCGATGCACTTTCCACACAAACTGTAATGGTACTGATGCCCAGAAAGGCGCCGATGGTAGAACCCAGTGCGTTGGCCGACAAGGCTCTCTGTATGCGGGGGAAATGTCCATTGGCATCGATCAGTCCGGCTTTGGCAGCTACCCCGAGTAGTGCGCCGACGGTATCGAACAGATGTATCAGCAGGAAGGTAAATACAATGATAACCATGTCGAACGAGAAGATGCCCGTCCAGTCGAACTTCGCAAAGATGGGTTCAATGCTTGGAGGCGTACCTACCCAACTCCCCTGAGGCAGGTGTGTCACACCTAACACTAAAGCGATGACCGTAGAAGTCAGGATACCTATCAGTATGGCGCCCGGCACATTCCGCGCCAGTAACCCGCCTATCAGCATCAATCCTATCAGTGCCACCCATACCCCTTTATCGGCCAGGTTGCCCAGCGTGATGATGGTATAGGGATTGCCCACGATGATGCCTGCCTGCCGCAACCCGATGAAGGTGATGAACAAACCGATACCTACCGGAATAGCATCTTTGAGCGTTTGCGGAATGTGGTCGACAAGCAGCCGGCGGATGTCGAAGAAGGTAAGGCACAGAAAGAGTACCCCTTCGATGAGTACCCCGGTAAGTGCGAATTGCCAGGGATAACCCATGGTCATCACTACCGTTGCAGCAAAAAAACTATTCAAACCCATACCCGGCATTTGCGCTACAGGCAGATTGGCCATAAAGGCCATGAGCAGTGTCCCGATCATGGTGGCCAGCGCCGTAGCGGTGAAGAGCGCCGCTTTGTCCATACCGGTCACTCCCAGAATGTCGGGGTTCACAATCAGGATGTACGAGATGGTGAGGAAGGTGATGAACCCGGCGGTAATCTCTTTGCGTACCGTCGTACCGTGCTCTTTCAGTTTGAATATCTTTTCCAGCATAACATTATCTTATTAAAAAGTCCATTTGGCTGCCAGGGTAGGGAATACATAGAAGTCGTTCGTGTAGTAGAAATTCTTGCTCAGTTCCACTTCACTTCCCAACGAGAGGTTTTTGGTAGCGTTGTACCAGAATTGCGGTTGGGTGAGGAATACACACTTCTTACCCGACTGTCCGGCACCGGTACCATCGCCCCGGTCTTTGTTTTCCGTCCACAGATCCATAAATCCGCTCATGGTAAACTTGTTGTTGAACAGGTCTACATTCCATGTTACCGTCCATTGCAAGTCGTCGCTATGCTTCCGGAAGGCGTTGTATTTGTACACTAAGTAGGTTCCCATGAAAGCTTTACCCAGTTTGAAATCGTGCGACACACCGAAGAGGTAAGCATTGGGAATGGCACCCGGTACACCTTCGACTACACCACCGTTGTACTCCACGTGTGCAGCAATGGGGGCATCCCAGAACTTCAGGTCGCGTGCTATCTCCCAATAAGCTGTGTTTATGGCTCCTTTGGCTCCGTCATACGTCATGTCGATGAAGGCGAAGGTCGATCCCCACTTGTCGGGTTTGAAGAATTCGACGGTAGTGAGCATCAGGTTGCGTTCCATATCATCGGGGGCTATGGCGTGACGCGGCACATAGTGTAACTGTACGTTCTGTGCGAGCATGGCTGTGGCAGGGAATACTAATAATAATGCAATAAGTAGTTTTCTATTCATACTTCGTTTTATACTCTTTTATGTAAAACATTCTAAAATCGAGGTCAAAAGTATTAAATTATTGTCATATAGAGTGATGCACTCCCCAATTATTTGTATTCCGAGCCTTGAAAAAACAATATGTAGGTATTGTACGTTTTATTATATTAGTGTACTTTTGTCGCCGTCAGTACTCTATCTGATACCGACTCAGTTAATAGAATGAAGAAAACGATGCTCGACATCCTGAAATGGTTCCTGCCGGTACTCTTTGTATCGTATATGGGCGGAATCACACTATTTACCCACTCGCATGTGGTGAATGGTGTTACCATCGTTCACTCGCATCCCTTCAAGAAAGGCTCGGAACACGGGCATACCACCACGGAAGTACAGCTCATACACCTGCTGTCGCAGGTGATTGCTGGTGATGCAGGATCTGCTCCCGTATCTCTTATTTATATACCTATCTATATTATTACATTGGCTTTTGCTGTCTTGTGCATCGGTTATACAAACCGGAGTGCAGGACGTATTTGTCTTCGTGCCCCTCCTGTAGCCTGCTGATACCTCCTCATAACAAAGACATTTAAGTTACTAAACCAGGTAGCATGGCGTTTCTCTGTGCGGAATGAGCCATGTGCTATCTATAACCATAAACGAAGATGAAGAAAATTATATTTATTCTCGTAAGTTATAGCTGTGTATCTATGACAGCTATAGCTACCAACCCTGTGCGATCGGAAGAACTCAAGAAGACCGATGCCAACATCATCGGGCATGTGCTCGATAAGAAAACCAAAGAACACCTGTCGTACATCACCCTGTCGCTCCGCGGAACCACTGTCGGTACCGTGACCGATGCTACCGGACATTATTACTTGAAAAACCTTCCCGAAGGAAACTTTATCCTGGAGGTAAGCGCGGTGGGCTATAAGAAGCAAAGCCGGGCAGTGACGCTCAAAAAAGGCGTAACCCTGGAAGAAGATTTCGAGATTGAAGAAGATCTGGTAGCACTGGAAGGTGTGGTGGTTTCGGCCAACCGGAGCGAAACCACCCGGCGTATGGCTCCCACGTTAGTGAATGTCATCGACCTGAAACTGTTCGAGCGGACCAACTCGTCCAACCTCTCGCAGGGGCTCAACTTCCAACCGGGGGTACGTGTGGAAACCAATTGCCAGAACTGTGGCTTCCAGCAAGTGCGTATCAATGGACTCGACGGGCCTTATACCCAGATACTGATCGACTCCCGGCCTATTCTCAGTGCGCTCTCGGGAGTGTATGGGCTGGAACAGATTCCGGCCAGCATGATCGAGCGGGTGGAGGTGATGCGCGGAGGAGGATCGGCGTTGTTCGGCTCTTCGGCCATTGCAGGGACTATCAATATCATCACCAAGGAACCGCTACGTAACTCCGGGCAACTGTCGAATACGTTCACCTCGATCGGGGGCAGTTCGTCGTTCGATAACGTAACGTCGATCAATGCATCGCTCATTACCGACAATCAACGGGCAGGACTGTATGTCTTCGGTCTGAACCGTCATCGTGCGGCTTACGATGCCGATGGCGACGGCTATTCCGAGATGCCGAAGCTGAAGAACCAAACGGTAGGCTTCCGTTCGTACCTCAAGACGAGCACCTATTCGAAGCTTACCTTCGAGTATCATCACCTGCAAGAATTCCGCCGGGGAGGGAATAACCTCGACCGTCCGCCACACGAAGCCGATATCGCCGAGCAGTTGCAACACGCTATCGATGGCGGCGGGTTGAAGTTCGACTATTTCTCGCCCAATGCCAAGCATCGCCTGAGTGTGTACGCTTCGGCGCAGAACACCGACCGGGATAGTTATTATGGCGGCGGCAAAGACCCCAATGCGTACGGTAAAACCACCGACCTGACCTTTGTAGGCGGTACGCAATATGTGTATAACTCCGACCGCATGCTCTTTATGCCTGCCGACCTTACAGCCGGGGCCGAGTATTCGGGCGACTGGCTCGAAGACGATATGTGGGGATACGACCGCTATACCAAACAGCGGGTGAACATCGGCAGCTTCTTCTTGCAGAACGAATGGAAGAACGAGCATTGGAGTATTCTGCTGGGCGGACGGTTGGATAAGCACAACCTGATCGATCACCTCATCTTCAGTCCGCGGGCCAACCTGCGGTTCAACCCCACCGAGAATATCAACTTCCGCATGAGCTATGCATCGGGCTTCCGTGCTCCGCAAACGTTCGACGAAGACCTGCATATCGAGAACGTAGGCGGTACGGTATCGGTCATCGACCTGGACCCCAACCTGAAAGAAGAGAAGTCGCACAGCTTCAGTGCCTCGGCCGATGTGTACCAACGCTTCGGAGTCTGGCAGTCCAATGTGCTGGTCGAAGGCTTCTACACCCGTCTGCTCGATGCTTTCACGCTCGGACCTGCGGAAGAAGTGGACGGCATCTATCACCGGGTGCGCTACAACGGTCCCGGAGCCAAGGTGTACGGGCTGACTTTAGAAGGAAAGATAGCTTATCTGGACCGGCTACAGCTACAGGTAGGGTTTACCTGGCAGCACAGCCGGTACGACGAAGCACTGGAATGGAGCGATACGGCTCCGAAGGAACAACGGATGTTTCGTTCTCCCGATACGTATGGGTACTTTACGGCTACTTATGCACCGTGGAAACGTTTCTCGGTAGCATTGTCGGGTACCTATACCGGTTCGATGCTGGTGCAGCATATGGCCGGATACATTCCTGAAGATGTAGCGGTGGATACCCGCAACTTCTTCGACATGGGAGTCAAGTTGGGGTACGACTTTGAACTGTTCAAGTCGGTAGGTGTGCAGGTCAATGCCGGTGTGCAAAACGTGTTTAACGCATATCAGCAGGACTTTGACCAGGGCCCCAACCGGGATTCGGCCTATATCTATGGACCTGCTTCACCCCGGAGTTATTTTGCCGGGGTGAAGATCAGCTATTAGCGGTATGGCTTATTAAGGTGCTTTTGCTTCCAAGTACTTCACGCAACGGATGTTACCATTTCCGGTTTTGTATACCTGTGAGAACCCGTTGCTGAAGTCAATCCCCCAGAAGGTAGAGTTATTACCGATGTTGGTACTTCCCCAGTGGTTCTTAGGGGTGAAAGAATGATAATTCTTATCACCTATTCCGAACGACTTTTTCATCAATTCCTCAATATACCCGGAGTTGGCATAGATAAATGCCAACTCGCGCTGGGTGGGGAGTCGCCAGGTACCTGCTGCATGCCCGTCTTCCCTGTAATTGCTACAGTTAGGGTTATTGTTGGCCCCTTGAAACAATGGGGCATTTGTTCGAATATTATCTTTATCGGTGACATACCAACGGGAAATGAGGAAATACGTTTGCATTTTTTTATTTCCTTCGGGACTTCTGATATCATTATCGCTCCGGCCGGCTATAATCTTTTCTTCAAGCATACCCGGAGGATAGAGTGCATTCAGATTTACTCCAATATGCTGTTCATCTGCTGTTTTATAAATCAGTTCTCCGCTTGTTCCACCCCCTCCACTGGTTGTAGCAATATCCCTCACACAGCGGATGGAGAGATTCTTTGTCTTATCGAAAGGCATAACTTCATCTACTTGCTGGCTGAAGTCCAACGCATATGCATATACATTGTCCACTTCGTTAGTGCTCCAATAGGGTTGGGTAAACGGAGTCCGGGCCTCGAATGAATTTTTGAGTACATCGCGCCACAAACTCATCTGCATCAGTTGTACCGGGGTGGGCAGGTACCACTTTATTTCATCGCCCGAGATGATTCCATCGTTGTTCTCATCCCGGTTCTTGCGCATGCAGTAGTCGGCTGCGTTGGTGTTGAACACCGGATCATATACATTTACTGTTCTTTTGGGAGGCACTCCACGGCTAAACTGGCTCCGGTAATCGTTGTAATGGTCAGTAGTGGCAGTCTTGCCATCGTATGCCTGGTTGTGTTTTACTTCACCATCCTTGTATCTCCATATCGGTCCGTTGTTTGGCACATCATTGTTCGGGGCGCGGTAGTAATAAGCAAAGGTGTACTCTTCTACACTCTCTACGCCCAACAAAGAAGTATAGCTACCTACATTATCGGTTACTTTGTAGCCTCCCACCTGACCGATGGTTTTCAGGCCATGCTGGCTGATGGGGACATAGAAAGCATTTTCCAGTCCTTCTTTTGCTTTCTGGTCGTACTCTGTGGCATTGTTTACACCGGCAATATATCCTACCCGGATTACGGCTGTTCGTTTCTTCGGATCTCCACCTTCCCCTGATGTATCGACATACTCAGAGGTAACATTCTCATTGAAATGAAGTATGGTAGTAGCTCCTGTATAGGCATCTACCGATTGGTTCAACGTAACGTACAAGCTTGTTTTAGCCGTTGGTCGATAGGGATTATAGAATGAAAAACGTAGCCAACGTTTATCATCCTCATCAGTATCTTCCATCATGACTAAGTTTTTAGGCTTCCCATCAGTATCGTAGTCTATTGTTCCATCAGCCTTCATGGTACATGTACCCGATTGCAACCTGGCAAATCCATTCATACCCGACACAAAAGCAGGGACATCCATGTAGTGTGCATCGATGCGCGAAACATCAGGAAGCGTCAGGATAACGTGCTGATTGAGGAATTCCCGCCGGGTATCTTCTTCTATGTTTGTGGCGCTATTGATATATATATTGGTGTAATACACACAACTGCGGTCTACATCGAAGTTGGTGATATCGTCCTCCAAAGGTGGCTCGTTTACGGCATTCTTTTCTTTTTCTCTTCCCTTTCCCATGTGAAGATAGTGCACCAATACACCGTCTTTCGTATAGGCGTTGAGCTGAATATAAGTAGAATGGGGAGGCGCCTTCTCTTTGCGCTGCTTGGCATTTGTTATTGCCGAATTACTTCCACGTCGGTTCTCGAAGGTGTACATGTGGAAGGTTTGTTTGGTGTACCAATTCTCCTTATAGAAAACGGCATCAGACTCAATAGCCGGTAATACCTGTGGCAGGGTTTGTACATACTGCTCTTTCGTTTTTTCTTCGTCGAGCGTCTGGGGGTAGTCGTGTTGTCCCAAAGCAGGGTCTTCTGTATTTGTTATCACAGGCCGCTCCATCAGGAAGGTGCTTATGGGTACATTTAACGCATTCCATGAGAGGGGGAACACACCGGAATCTACCGTATGGTCTTCTTGCGACTTAACTTTGTTGTATACATTGAACACCAGCTTGGTAATCAACCGTTTCAAGCCTATCTTCATGTTAACTAAATTTCCACTTACTTTATTCGGAAGGGTAACGGGGATAGGATTCTCGGTTGTCATGACCAGCTTTTGTACCAAATCTACCGATCGCGAACTGGTTACCAGCACTTTTTCCTGTAGATCTTTGTATACCAGTACGTCCTCAAAGTACTTGCTCGCACCATCTATATTGACGTCATCGGCATCGAGATTGGCTATGACGAAAAGCCAGTAATTCTCATTAGTTTTCAGGTATATATTCTGGTCTTCGCCATATTTGTAATAGTTGCGATATACCACAGGGTCATCCGGATCGAGTGTGTCGCCTTCGCCAGTCGATTTGAAGACCAGCAAAAGCACATTGTCTATATAGGTCATGATGTTGTCCAAATCCTTAGCACGTGTTGTGACCACTGGGCCATCGATGGCAAACAGGTCGAGATTGACCTTGATTGTATTTTCTTCTTCTCCTCCTTTTCTGCGTCCGAACTCGTCGTCCTGGGTACAGGCAGATGCCGATGCCAGGATCCATACAAAGGAGAGTATTTTATATATTCCGGGTAATTTCATAAGCTACATGTTTTTAATCAAAGGTTGAATCCATCCAGTAATCTTTGGGAAGTAAAGCATAGACTTCTATCTCATCGGCATCCATGAACTTGAACACGAGTTCGTACATCTTGCCGGCTACTGCTTTTGTTGCTCCGTTCTCGGTGAGTGGAAAACTTAGGTTGACGTAAAATGAGAGACGTTGCTCAGTTGTGATCTTGAATGTATACTTGCGGGCAGGCACAGCCATGACATAACCGAAGTCTACTGCATCTTTGGCCAGTTCCACAACGGTAAGTCCTTTAGACTCAAAACCAACCAACGGATAGCTTGTTGTGTCCTGCGCACTGGCCGATGATGCCTCGTCGTCGTAGACATGAAGCATGATATCGCCCGGCTGGTTGATGAGTTTGATTTCGGTGATTTTACCGTATTGAGTCACTACGGCATCGTTCTCTGCACGAAGTTTTACTTTCAGTTTTGCCAACCGATGATAAAAAGTGAAGGCTCCATCTATTGCAGGATAAATAGGATCGCTCGCGCTGCCCCCCACCTGTTCACTGCTCATAATGTCCTGGCTACCATTTATATCATGAAAAACGATTAATCCGCCATCCATCGACTTACCTACTTCTACATTGGCGTATGGGTAAACACCTATCATGAAATCGTACAGCCCGGTTTCGTCGTAAAACAACTGCTGATAGGCTGTATTATCTTCATTCCTGAATTTGATATTGCCATTTGTCTGGAATTCGGCCCTTTGCCAGTGAAGCATACCACTCCAATCTTTTGTAGTGGGAGCGGGGCTCTTGGTAGGAAACGGCAACATCACAATACCGATGTCCAATGGTTGGGTAGGCAGTCCGCTACCGTTCGGGTCGACCGATGCCCGCGTGTGGGCACTTACCGCAGCCCTGAGTTGTATCTCCACAGGCTCGGTCGATACTTCTGCCTCTTGCCGGCAACTACCGAAGAAAGAAGCTGCCAGAAGCCAAACAAGCCCTATCCGAATATCTATTCTTTTCATACGACACCTTAATTAATATACTTCATATTCTTCTTCTACCTCTTCCAACTCCCATGCTTCGATGGTGTTTATATCCTTGAGTCTAATCTTTATCCCGTCGACCGAGATGTTGAGTACATACGTCACAATTCTTCCTGCACCTAATGGTGTTTCGGGGAATGGAAGCGAATAGGAGTACTCATCCGGATCCTCTGTAGTTCCATTATTAAAAGTATACGAGAGGTGTATGTACGGCTCGTTCACTTCCCGGCTGAGGGTTTCGGGTATCACCATCAATCGTTCCCCGTCTTTAGTAGCCCATTTTATTCCGCCTACTGTAATTGGATCAGGATTGGGAGTAAACCGATAATCTACAGCCGATGCTTCCAGACCCACCCAAGTGCCTTTGCTCAAGTTAAGAAGAGCACGGCTCGTCATGGTTTTGGCAACAAAGCGGAACGATTTAATTGTATATGCTTCGTTATCATTTGCTATCTTAATTGGAGCAATCAGAAAAACGATCCAGGCAGTGGCATGCTTCATATGAAACTTCACTTTCCCATCATTGGTATTCCGGTGGATGTTGGCTGTGGTCAGTGTATCTGTTTTAGTGTCGGAATAAAGAATATCTACCTGACGAGCCACCTGGTCGGGTACTGTATAGTTCAGTGTAGGATAACTGGAAGCGCTGGGGCCGGATATCTGTACATTGGCTTCTGCAGGAAACTTGGACGAATGGGGTGAATAGGCAAAGAAGGTGTTCTTCACCGTCAAGTCCATGGGCCAGTATGCATTGGGCGAGTAGCTCCATGTGCTATTACTCTTGGATGCATTGCAATTGTAAAGTAAATTGGGTACATGGGTCGTGTTTGTTGCACTAAATACATTAGTGCCGGTGGAGTATCCGAAGACACCCAATGATACGATATCGGCTACTGATTGGGTGTGCGCTTTGGTGGTTGCTTCGTCTACATCAAGGCCGATAGCTGTACCGCTGTTTACAGGTATGTCGGTGTGGTCGGAGCAGGATGCTGCCAGAAGCAGGATCAGGCTCAACAGGCCGATGCAATATGTATTATGTAGTTTATTCATTCTATTCTTTATATAAGTTGAAACTCGATTACTGACCACTCTTAACAGGGATTGGCTTTTTCTGCAAGATGATAGATCCACGGTTCCGTATCATGTTCCAAAGGTAGGGTTCCTCAAGTTTGGATTGCGCAAGCGTTAATTCTTCAGGTGTCCAGCCATTAGGTGGAAGTACGGAACGAGTAGCACCCGATATGGCATCAACCCCTGTCTGTATGGCTGTTTGAAAGGCTGAAGCCAGTGCCCAATCATCTTCGTAATTAATGATTTTTACTGTGTAAGGCTCTGATTCAGCGTTTCTTCCCCAAGGTAGTTTAAGTGTTTTCTTGAAATCAAAGATCAGGAACTCACCCGATGTAAAGCTTAAATTGGCTATTTCTGGATCTTTCATATTAATTGTAATATCATGCGTCAACTCATTGGTTGCATAGATCCCGAAATAGGTGCAGTCGCCTATCAGCGTTTTTTCATCATAATTGATTTTGCTCAATGTATTGATGGCTGTATAAAGCCTTTTAGTATCGGTACTCCCATTTTCGCTCAACGCAACAGACATGGTGGTAGCACCTACTGTGGCATCTGTTAGCGAAATACCTTCGTCAATGGCTATCACCTGGATAGCTGAGCCATCAATGGCAATCTGGTAGTTGTACGTATGTCCCGGTTCCCACTTCTCGGGTGAGAAGAGCGGGGCGGAGTATCGGTTTTCTTTCCCGCCAATGGTGAGGGTGACTTCCATTACCGGCGTGTCGTTGCTTCTGCCTATGGTTTGTGGCAAGAGGAACAGCGATCCTTTGGCAAGGGTAATTGTTTGGGATGTTTGGTTGATTTCCAAGCTGTCGATTTCTCCTTTGTCGGCTTCTACAACAAAGCTGGCCAATTCATTGAGTTCCGTCCAACTGATGGGGTGGGTGAGTGCTGCGGTTCCTTTGGAATAGATATTCTTTAGCTCTACTTTCTTTATCCTTATCTTATCTGCTGCGGCCAAGGGAGTACCGGTGTATACAGCGGAGAAATGAATGCGCGACAAGGCATGGCTGAAAGTGAGGTCGACGGGTTTGTTGCCGGAATAATCTACGTACCACTTGTCTTTCACCGGAGCGGCTATTAATACATCTTTCTGTAAGGCGGCATCGGTGGGCGTGGTGTAGGTTATTTGGGGTACTCCGTCTGTGTTAGTACCACTGGCAGTGGCGCTTCCTGCAGGGCCGTATGCGAAGAAAGAAACACGGGCTATGCTTGGCCAGAAGACTGGCGAAGCAGGGCTCCAAGTTGTTTCCCCGGTTTTGGTTACTAATGTGCCATCCATGATGGAGAACTTCGTGGGGTTGGTGCTCCACGCTTCATCATGACTATAAGCCCAAACATGGAAACCTCCTGCACTTGCCAGTCCGCCAGGGCTTTCAATGGCGCTTGCTCTGGTTAATATGGTGGTAAAGTTAACAGTTGATGGTGCTGTCTGGTCGCGTTCCACAGTTTCTTTGGAACAGGCACAGATAACTGTTAGTATGATTATCCATGTTGATATACGAAACTTCATGATTCTACGATTGTTGGTGAAATGGTGACCGGGAAGGCGATCAAACCTGCCCGGCCTGTGAAAGAGTTATTAGGGGGTTTTAGTAAGAGTAACGATTTTGTCAACGGTGGCAGCAGTCCAACCGGTAGGGGCATTTACTGTATAGGAATTTAAACCTGCAGTAAAGTTTAATACGATCTTATCAGTTGCACTAAATCCATCTCCTATAGTGCCTAATGTAATATTACCAGTAGGAACTTTAGGGATAGATATTGGGAATATAGTATAGGATCCATGATTTGCTCTATGTCTTTCAATTGCGGCATCAATGGAAACTTGTGTTGCATCAGCTACTTCGAGAACTTGAGTAACGTTTTCATTATCTTTCCAAGTGTCAACAGTTACACTAAAGGTAATATTTCCACCTTTGAAGTATTCTGTGAAGTCGATAATGTATAAGTAACGTTTTCCCACTTCCCATGTAGTAGTCGTAAAGTCGCGCAGATAAGCTGATGTAGTTCCTGTTCCTAACGGTGTTGTGCCATCCATTGCTGTAAGAGTATATGTAAATTCCATCGTTGCAGTACTACTACTATTAAAAGATTGCGGCATCAACATAAGTGCGTTACCATCTGTAGAAGCACCACTACCTAATTTTATCTCAGTTATTTTTGTACCGTCCGTAGTAAGAGTATTGGTTCCACTAGTATAAGTAGTACCATCTCCTGCACCATAGCTCTTTGCTTTATAGACATAACTGGCAGAGCCGTCTGGAGTCCCCCCCCAACCTGTGCCAAATGTATACGTATTATGATTGCTTACTCCCTTTATTGTTATATCTTTTATTGCTATCTTTACATTACTTACACCTTGAACGGCAAAGTTCACTTGAGAAAGTATATGATAAAATGTCAAATCTACAGCTGCATTATTATGATTAGGTTTGTATGCAGCTACCAAATCTACCTGGCTATCAACTACTGGTATAGTATATTCTAAAGTAGAAGCAGAGGCAACAGGTGTGAAGGTTGCTCCTGTGGCATCCGAAGGACTCCAAGCATAATAATCCAATGGATATCCCGGATGTGCAACAGTTCCTCCTGAAACGGTCCAAGAATTTGTTCCATTACATGTTAGAGTAAAATCTTTAAAGGGGGTCGTTGTTCCTTTAAGATATGCCTTTGCAGTGAAACCTTCTGAATCACCCCAATAACTAAACTCCGTCGCCCGTGTCTGTTTCCCCAACACCGTCTGGAATGTAATATTCCCATTCTGACTATCCGCCGTCTCAACGAATTCACTGTTACATCCGGTCGCCAACAGTGCTACTGCTAACATGCCAAATACACTTTTCTTTGTCTTCATACGTTTTTCTAAATTAAATTGTTAATGATGTTTTATTCTATATTATTCTATTTTATTGGAAATCTAATAATTTCGTCGTCGCCCCAATCGTCTACACCGATGCTTCCTCCAGAGGTAGACGATATGATCGGCAGCTCTACCGTCAAGTGAATCGGGATGGTCAGCTTGATAGGCACAGGGTTGGTCGACATTAAATGAGCTTTAATCTGGTTGATAACCGGAGTAACCTGGTCGGTGACATCGAGCACCTTATTCACTTCTGAGCCGTCTTTCAAAACAATGCTGATTTCAAATTCGTACTTCCGTTCGGGTACATCGAGCGGAGGGCCGAACGTAATGAATACCGGCGATTCGATGCTACCGCGTTCCGGATGCAACGGATCGGCGGCATCGCCCTCGTCGGTGATGCGCAAACTGTTCAGCTTGAATTGATGGGTGACGCTGTTTTGCGAGGGCATTCGCGTTGCCATAAATACCGAACCTGCGAATCCGCGTAGCGCCCCATTGGCAACGTAAGCACTGCTTGGGTTGATGAGATCGACTACAATCTGGGCTTCGTAGGAGACGGGATATGGAGTCAAAAACAGGCTGTCTTCCACATAATCGGGGATGACGGGGAATCCGTTTTTTCCATTTTTGTATTTCAGATAGTAACCTTTGTCGCCTTTCACTTCCTTTCTTACATGGATGGAGGTCAATATTTCCATTTCGTTACTGGCAATGATTTCGTTCGCTTGTTTGGTCAGTCGTTTATTGGCAGAGGTTTCCTGGGCATGTGCCTGGAATGTTTCTATTCCTTCAGTACCTGTGAAATAGATATTGTCTAAGTGAGTTTCACTGGGCGAGTACATCAGTCCGTTGAACAGCAGGATGTCGTATTGACCTGCGGTGACCCGGGTAGTCATACATTTGGCTTGATGAAAATATTCCTTCGTGCAAGGGTGGTCGGTTTTATAAATCATAGCGGTGGCTCTTTGCGACATGTTGTCCGTCCCCAATGACGGCATCCAGTCGGCCTCCACATAGAGCATAGGCTGAGATGTTGCGTACAAATCTCTTTGATCGTCGCACGCTGTCAGACACAATCCGGCCACGAAGGCCCATACCATTTTATTCATGTTTCGTTTTTTTCAATAACACACACAGGTGCGGTTCTTATTTCCATTCAGCACCCATACTAAATTGACCTGTAACTTGGTTGGGGCCAAACGGCCCACGTTATATCGCGTTTCTTTCCATACTAAATGCTCTCTGTCGCCATAGTGATAATGCCTTACTTCCGGGGTGTAAAAGTATCCGGCAGCCGCCACAAATTCGAGGTGAAAACGCCGGGACAGCTCAAGTGCATATCCTCCCTGGATACCTCCCGAATAGAATTTGTCGCCCTGATAACCTTGTTTCCACTGTACGTCGTACTTACCGCCCATGGTGGCATAAGCCCCTACATTCCAACCGATGAGTTTCTTGTTGGTGTAGTTGAACCAATATTTACCGGCAAGGCCTCCTTGGGTAGTTTGAAGATGGTACGTATTCTTAGACGACCAATGACTATAAGCGAATTCGCCGGCAACGGAAATATGCCGGTTTACCATGACTTCCATTCCTATGTTAGGAACGCCAGCTATATCGTAGAGAACATTGGTTTTTGCTGCTACAATATATATACTCTGTTGTTTTGCAGAAGCTTTCATTGTTTGTATGATACTGTCTAACCGGACAAAGGATTGTCCGTACATCCATTCAGTATTCATTACCGTCAATAAGAAAACCAAGCAAATTAATCGTAAATAAAATCTCATTCTTACAGGTCGCAATAGCCTTTACTTGCTTTGATATATTTCCAGTATAATTGCCGTTTTTATTCCAGCTTTCTCCTTTCTTGATTTTTTGTCTCGTATCTATTTTTCTTCGTTTCTTTCGGGTGCAAATGTAGCTATATTTTCATAACGGTATGTAATATATTGTGTATTTTTAATCTAAAAGACTGAAAATACTGTTCTTCGCTCTTACAGGAGGTTATCTTCGCTGGCTAAACCCGCAATGTCCGCTTGCTGAGAGTTTTGTCTTCGCTGCATAAGTGTTTTGTCTTCGCTTGATCAACCTGTTCTCTTCGCTTGATCAACCCGTTCTCCTCGCTTGATCGACCTGTTATCATCGCTTGATGGCTGCTTTCTCTTCGCTTCTGCCGGAACGGTTTTCAATAAAAAAGGCTACAAAGCCCGTGAGGTACTTTGTAGCCTAAATCTTTATTATTCAGCGAATATTTCTTATTCTTCGATCGCTGCCTGAGCCGCTGCCAATCTGGCAATAGGCACGCGGAATGGAGAACAACTCACGTAATCCAAACCTACCTTGTGACAGAACTTCACAGAAGAAGGCTCACCACCGTGCTCACCGCAGATACCGCATTTCAGTTCCGGACGAACAGAGCGACCTTTTTCGGTAGCCATGCGTACCAACTGGCCTACACCATTCTGGTCGAGCACCTGGAACGGGTCTACCTTCAGTATCTTCTTCTCTAAGTAGATAGGCAAGAACGAAGCAATGTCGTCACGAGAGTAACCGAAGGTCATCTGCGTCAAGTCGTTCGTACCAAACGAGAAGAACTCGGCAGAAGAAGCGATACGATCGGCAGTCAACGCAGCGCGCGGGATTTCGATCATTGTACCTACCTTGAACTCGATGCTGTCGTTCAGTTCAGCAAACAGTGCAGCAGCTTCGGCACGGATTACCTTTTCCTGTTCTTTGAACTCGTAAACAATACCGGTGAGCGGAACCATGATTTCCGGATGTGTTTCAACACCTTCCTTCTTCAACTCAAGAGCAGCGCCGAGGATAGCACGGGTTTGCATCTGAGTGATTTCCGGGTAGGTGTTACCCAAACGGCAACCACGGTGACCCAACATCGGGTTTTGTTCGTGAAGCGAGTTCACACGTTGTTGTATATATGCCAATGTTACGCCCATTGCTTCGGCCATTTCTTGCTGACCTTTTACATCATGAGGAACGAATTCATGCAAAGGAGGATCGAGCAGACGAACCGTTACCGGGCAGCCTTCCATAGCTTTGAAGATACCCTTGAAGTCGGCTTGCTGGTAAGGAAGAATCTTTGCCAATGCCTTGCGACGACCTTCGGCATCCTGTGCCAGGATCATTTCGCGCATAGCCTTGATCTTTTCGCCTTCGAAGAACCTGTGTTCCGTACGGCACAGACCGATACCTACGGCACCGAAGCTGCGTGCAACGCGTGCATCGTTCGGAGTATCTGCATTGGTGCGTACTTTCAGGCGGGTATATTTGTCGGCCAAAGCCATCAGTTCACCGAAGTCGCCCGAGAGCTCGGCAGCGATGGTAGCTACTTCGCCCAGATAGATTTCACCGGTAGTACCGTTCAGCGAGATGAAATCGCCTTCTTTCAATACCAATCCGTCGATTTCTACCGTACGAGCCTTGTAGTCGATGTTCAATGCACCTGCACCCGATACGCAGCACTTACCCATACCGCGAGCCACAACAGCAGCGTGAGAAGTCATACCGCCACGAGCTGTGAGGATACCCTGGGCAACAGCCATACCGGCCAAGTCTTCCGGAGAAGTCTCGATACGAACCATGATCACCTTCTTATCGGCCAACGCCCATTCGGCAGCGTCGTCGGCGAAGAATACAATCTGTCCTGAAGCAGCACCCGGAGAAGCGGGCAAACCACGGGTCAGCGTCTTGGCAGCCTTCAAAGCAGCCTTGTCGAATACCGGGTGGAGAAGTTCGTCGAGCTTGTTGGGTTCAACGCGTTGCAAAGCAGCTTTTTCGTCGATCATGCCTTGACGGAGCATATCCATGGCAATCTTTACCATAGCAGCACCGGTACGCTTGCCGTTACGAGTCTGCAAGAACCACAGTTTACCTTCCTGTACGGTGAACTCCATGTCCTGCATATCTTTATAGTGGTTTTCCAATTTGGTTTGGAGAGCGTCGAGCTCCTTGTAGATCTCCGGCATAGCCTCTTCCATCGATGGGAATTGAGCAGCGCGAACATCTTCGGTTACACCAGCCAGTTCGGCCCAACGTTGCGAACCGATCTTAGTGATTTGTTGCGGAGTACGGATACCGGCTACCACGTCTTCGCCCTGAGCGTTGATGAGGTATTCGCCGTTGAAGAGGTCTTCGCCCGATCCGGCGTCGCGAGAGAAGCAAACACCTGTAGCCGATGTTTCGCCCATGTTACCGAATACCATGGCCTGTACGTTCACGGCAGTTCCCCATTCGGCAGGAATACCTTCCATCTTACGATAGAGGATAGCGCGTTCGTTCATCCACGAGTCGAATACCGAGCAGATAGCGCCCCACAGCTGTTCGTAAGCCGATTCGGGGAAGTCATGGCCAGTCTGTTTCTTCACGGCAGCCTTGAACTTGGCAACGAGTTCTTTCAGGTCTTCCACTTCGAGTTGGTTATCGAGCTTCACGCCTTTGGCATGTTTCACTTCTTCGATGATCTCTTCGAACGGGTCCATATCTTCTTTGTTGGTCGGCTTCATGCCCAATACCACGTCACCGTACATCTGTACGAAGCGACGGTACGAGTCCCATGCAAAACGACCATTTCCAGTCTTGCGGACGATACCTTCTACTACTGCATCGTTCAAACCGAGGTTGAGGATGGTGTCCATCATACCCGGCATGGAAGCGCGTGCACCCGAACGAACAGATACAAGCAACGGATTCTCGATGTCACCGAACTTCGATTTCATCAAGTCTTCCAGCAATGCGATGGCTTGTTCTACTTCACCTTTCAGCAGGGCTACTACCTGGTCTTTGCCCAGTTCGTAATATTCTGAGCAAACTTCTGTTGTAATTGTAAATCCCGGAGGAACAGGAACCCCGATAAGGTTCATTTCGGCAAGGTTGGCTCCCTTACCACCCAGTAGGTTCTTCATGCCGGCTTTTCCTTCTGCCTGGCCATTACCAAAGGTGTACACTCTCTTTTTGTCCATAATAATGTAATAAAGTTATTAAAGTTTTGAATCTTCTATATTTCTAATCTTTGCGCAAAACTATACATAATTCATTAACTTAAAAACTTTTCGTGCGAAAACTTTTCCGGCAAATGCAATTTCGAGATAGCAATTTGTATTATTTCACTCAGGCGCTAAGTTTTTCAGAAATTATAGCTACTTTTGCCGGATAATTTATTAGATTGGAGTAGAAGTGGCAAGAAATAAAAAAGAACTTCCCTTGCTTGAGAAGGTGAAAATAACGGATGTGGCTGCCGAAGGAAAAGCCATTGCAAAAGTGGACGACCTGGTGATATTTGTTCCTTATGTAGCGCCAGGCGATGTGGTCGATTTGCAGATCAAACGGAAAAAGAACAAGTATGCCGAGGCCGAAGCGGTAAAAATTCATGAATATTCTCCTTTGCGGGCCGTACCGTTTTGCCAACACTATGGTGTGTGTGGCGGTTGCAAGTGGCAGGTACTTCCTTATTCGGAACAAATCAGATATAAACAAAAAGAGGTGGAGAACAATCTTCGCCGTATAGGACATGTGGAGTTGCCCGCAATCTCTCCGATCCTTGGATCGCAGAAAACGGAGTTCTACCGCAATAAACTGGAGTTCACTTTTTCGAACAAGCGTTGGCTCACCTACGAAGAGGTGAAGCAGAATGTGGTGTACGATCAGATGAACGCCGTAGGCTTCCATATTCCGGGAGCATTTGACAAGGTATTGCCCATTGAGAAGTGCTGGTTGCAGGACGATATTTCGAACCGCATCCGCAATGCCGTGCGCGACTATGCCTACGAACACAACTATACATTCATCAACCTGCGCTCGCAGGAGGGGATGCTGCGCAACATGATTATCCGTACGTCTACTACCGGCGAACTGATGGTGATCCTCATTTGCAAGATTGTAGACGAGAGCGAGATGGTGCCTTTCCGCCAGATGTTGCAGTTCATAGCCGACTCGTTCCCCGAAATTACTTCTTTATTATATATAGTAAACAATAAGTGCAACGATACCATCAACGACCTCGATGTGCAGGTGTTCCGGGGTAACGACCACATCTTCGAGGAGATGGAGGGACTGCGTTTCAAGATCGGACCGAAGTCGTTCTACCAAACCAACTCGGAGCAGGCTTATAACCTGTATAAGGTGGCCCGCCAATTTGCCGGACTTACCGGTAATGAGTTGGTGTACGATCTCTATACAGGTACCGGAACCATTGCCAACTTCGTTTCCCGCCAGGCCCGCCAGGTGATTGGTATCGAGTATGTACCCGAAGCCATTGAGGATGCCAAAGTGAATTCGGCTATCAACGGTATCGACAATACCTTGTTCTTTGCCGGTGATATGAAGAATATACTGACGCAGGAGTTTATCAATGAATACGGTCGCCCGGATGTGATCATCACCGATCCGCCCCGTGCCGGTATGCATCAGGATGTGGTCGATGTGATTCTTTTTGCTGAGCCGCAACGCATTGTGTATGTAAGCTGTAACTCGGCCACACAGGCGCGCGACATACAGTTGCTCGATGCGAAGTACCGCGTGACGGCTGTGCAACCGGTAGACATGTTCCCGCATACGCACCATGTAGAAAATGTAGTATTACTTGAAAAAAGAACCGACCATGAGTAGGAAAGAGAGACTAACCAACAACGAACGCATTGAGCGGGCTGCCAAACGTGCCAAAGCAAAATACACAGACTATGCGGTTCGCGAACCGATGGAACTGATGGACTTCCTGGCGGCGAAGATGCCGGATGCCAGTCGCACCAAACTGAAATCATTGCTTTCCAAGCGGGTGGTGTATGTCGATAAGGTGATTACTACGCAATTCAACTTCCAGCTGAAGCCTGGTATGAAGGTGCAGATCAGTAAGGAGAAAGGACGGAAGGAGTTCCGCAGCACGCTTATGAAAATGGTGTTCGAGGATGCTTATATCATCGTGGTAGACAAGCGCGAAGGGCTTCTTTCTATCGGTACCGACAAGCAGAAGGAACGTACGGCGCATTCCATCCTGAACGATTATGTACAACGATCGGGCAAAGGAAACCGGGTGTACATCGTGCACCGGTTAGACAAGGATACTTCGGGGCTGATGGTCTTTGCCAAAGACGAGAAGACAAAAGTACGGATGCAGGACAATTGGGATAAGATTGTAACCGAACGTAAGTATGTGGCGGTAGTCTCGGGCGAGATGGAGAAAGATCATGGAACGATTACTTCCTGGCTCACGGACAACAAGGTATTCATTACCTATTCGAGCATGACGGATAATGGCGGCGAAAAAGCTGTGACCCATTACCGAACCATCAAGCGGGCCAATGGGTATTCGCTGCTGGAGCTGGAACTCGAAACCGGACGTAAGAACCAGATTCGCGTGCACATGCAGGACTTGAAACATCCCATCATCGGCGATGTGAAGTACGGCGATGGCAACAATCCGATAGACCGCCTGGCGTTGCATGCCTTTAAGTTGAACTTCTACCATCCGTTGACCGGGGAGTTGATGCGGTTCGAAACTCCGTATCCCGATGCTTTCCGTAAGTTACTCTTCAAGGTAAGTCAATAGTCTTTTAGTTCACCACAGAGTCACACAGAGTTCCACAGAGTTTATTCATTTACGAAAAGAAAACTCTGTGGAACTCTGTGTGACTCTGTGGTGAATCAAATTTCGTTAGTTGAACAATCGTTCGCCCCAGGGATAGCTTCCGGGCTTCATCGTCACATGCACACTGCTTGTACCGTGTGGCGCCATGCGTATCACACCTGATGATACTTCGTTCTCTACCACAAAATCAGTCCAGCCCAGCATTTGCAGGATGGCAAATGCAGTGGCTCCCCCTTCGATAATCAGTTCGTGCGGTATGTGTACATCGAATAGCGATGTTACCGCACCGGCCATGACGCTGCGCAAGCGGGCGGCGAATTCGTTGCCTTGGCGGGGCGCATGGTCGATGTGTAGCAACATGGAATGGTGTTGCGCATATAACTCCCGCAACCTGACTATCCATGCATCGGGCGAAGCACCTTCGAAAACCTCTTCGGGCATGTTGCACACCGGAATACCACGGCTGTTGATATAGGCCGATTCGTGCAGTGAATGGCGGGCAGTACTGCCACATACAATGAGCACATCGGCCTCATCTATCCCATGAAAAGAAGATTCCACAGAAGTACACGCTACTTGCCGGGAGAGCCATTCCGCGAAGAAATCGGCTCCACCGGCGGCGAGTACTTCCCGGGTGATGAGCGGCAGGTACGACGCTATCTCTCCGGTCGAGGTAGCGTTGCCTATAAAGATACCATCTCCCCCTGCCCGTTCGCCGGGTGAAAGCATACACACCTGGCAGCGCAACAATGCCACTACATCCGAAGTGAAGGCGGGGAACTCCGGATCGTGCCGGAAAGGAGTACAGTCTAACGCTACATCGTCTACATAATACATACCCTCCCGAATCACACGTCCGCGCGAGGGATTCTGCGGCAAGAGCAGGGCACGGCGGAGATTCAGGCTCTTCATCAATGCACGCAGCTCGGATACCACATGTCCGCGCAGAACGGAATCCGTTTTCTTAAATACTGCCGTGCAACCTGATGCGTGAAGCAAATCGCCCAGCCGGGTACTCTCAGTTGCAGCCTCTTCTTTACTGAACGAACGGGTATTGGTGGCACACACCAGCAGGTCACAGTTGTCCGCAGGGGGAGTGACTACGTTCGTGCTAAGGCGTACGCGCAGACCGAAACGCAGACCGATACCGGCAATTTCGGCAGCTCCTGTGATGTCGTCGGCTATAACGGCTATCATTTGTGCTGACTCATACGGGTGGCATAATCAATAGAAAGCAGCATGGCGTCGGGACTGGCAATATTCTTCCCGGCCACATCGAAGGCCGTTCCGTGGTCGACCGACACACGGATGATGGGCAACCCAAGCGTAATGTTCACACCCTGCACACTGCTCATGCGTCCGGTGGTGGCATCCCAGTTGAAGCCTACCACCTTGAACGGAATATGTCCCTGGTCGTGGTACATCGCCACGCAACCGTCATACTGTCCGCACTTGGCTTTGGCAAAGAGCGTATCGGGCGGTACGGGGCCTGTTACATCGTATCCCTGAGCGCGGAGTTCGTTCACGGCAGGGATGATCTCCTTTTCTTCTTCCCAACCGAACAGCCCGTTGTCGCTCGAATGCGGATTGAGTCCGGCTATGCCGATGCGTGGCTGCGCGATGCCGAACTGACGGCAGGCATCGATAATGAGTTGGGTGACGTCGATGATACGCTCCTTCTTCACCCGGTCGCATGCCTCGCGCAGGGAGACGTGGGTCGATACATGGATCACCCGCAGGAACTCATCGGCCAAGAGCATGGCATACTTCTTGGTTCCGGTAAAGTGGGCGTAGATCTCCGTGTGCCCGTCGAAATGGTGACCTGCCAGGTTGAGCGCTTCCTTGTTGATGGGAGCGGTGACGGTACCGTCCACATCGCCCGACATAGCCAGCTCGATGGCTTTGCGGATGGAAAGGAAGGCGGCGTTCCCGGCTTCGGGCGATACGGCTCCGTAAGCCGGAACGGTATCGTCGCTAAACAACTTGAGGTCGAATACATCGATACAGTCGGGTTCGAACCGGGCTTCGGACACGGAAGCGATGGAGCGCACATGCATCGGCAGACCAACTACCTCAACGGCCTTGCGCATCACGGCTGCATCGCCCGTAACGAGCGGACGGCATTTCGCGTGCGTATCTTTATTATACAATGCCTTAACGACGATCTCGGGACCAATTCCGGCCGGATCGCCCATGGTGATGGCTAATATAGGTTTCATGTGTGGGTTATATTGAAGATTAAAACAAACTGTTGTATATCATGCGAACGTCGTCGGTGGTCACTTCGCGCGGGTTGTTCTTCAGCAGGCGGGTGACTTGCATGGCGGCTTCAGCCATGTGTTCCACAGCTTCCTGCGGGATGCCAATCTCGGACAGGCGGGTAGGTATGCCGCAGTCTTTCGACAATTGGGTGACGAATGCCACACCACGTTCGGCTGTTTCTTCGTCGGTAGATCCGGGCGTTACGCCACAGGCAATAGCTATTTCGGCAAACTTATGCACATCGCTCGGACGGTTGAACTGCATCACCGAGGGTAGCAGGATGGCATTGGCCAGTCCGTGCGAGATGTGAAATTCACCGCCCAACGGATAGGAGAGGGCATGCACGGCAGCTGTGTTGACCGGCCCTAAACAGATACCACCGTACAGACTTCCCAGCATCAAGGCTTCGCGGGCTTCAATGTCACTGCCATCTTTCACCGCCCGTTGCAGGTGTGCGGCAATGAGCCGGATGCCTTGCAAGGCATACATATCGATAACCGGGTGGGCAAACTTATTGGTATACGCTTCGATGCAGTGCGTCAGGGCATCCATACCCGTTTCGGCAGTCACCTTGGCAGGTACGGTCACAGTCAGTTGCGGATCGACGTAGGCTGCATCGGCCACCAAATAGGGACTGACGATGCCTTTCTTGAGCTTGTCGCGCTCGTCGAGCAGGATGGCGTTGGGCGATACTTCGCTACCCGTTCCGGCAGTGGTAGGCAGGCAAGCCAGCCAACGCTTCCGTCCGTTAAGGAATCCGGTTCCGAAGATATCTTCTACACGCTGATCGTTTTCAATGAGGGCGGCGATGAGTTTGGCCGTATCGAGCACGCTTCCGCCACCGATACCGACTACACTATCGGCGCCGAAGTTGCGGGCCGTATCGAGCACCTGGTAAAAATCGGTCACGGTAGGTTCCTGCGTGATGCGGTCGTTTAGTTCTATTTGTACGCCTTCGGCCCTCAGGGTAGCCAGCATCGGCTCAATGAGCGGCAGGATGGGAGGGGCGGTAAGGACGAACAGGCGTTTGAATCCCAGCTTCAGATAGTCGTCGCAGAACTGAGCTGTGCATCCGGTTCCGAATACCAGCTTCTGCGGTTGTAAAAGGGTGATTGTTTTCATATAGCTTTTTTTATGGTGGGTTCACCACAGAGTCACACAGAGTTTCACAGAGTCTTTTTTCTTTTTGTTCGCTTCATGCGGAGTGTTTCCTTGCTTTATACTGGGTGATTGCTTGCTTCTTGCCGGGTGTTTCCAGTGATGAAACTCTTCGTCGAAAGCAAGCAGAAGGAGACCTTTAACTCTGTGAAACTCTGTGAAACTCTGTGTGACTCTGTGGTGAACCTTATTTTCATTGTTTATTTTTCTTTTCCAGTTTTCTTTTTTCCAGATACCCATAGATAGTCAGGTCTTTATCGGCCAACGGAACCTTGAAGAAGAAGCTCGCAAAGTAACCCACTACAAAGACGATGATGTGGCTGTACACGCCCAACATATACTTATGGTGCGGGAAGTTGAGCGATCCCAGATCGAGCAATACCCGCTGTCCGTCGCCGAAATCGAACTTGGTCGACGTAAGCATGGCGTAAGCCGTAAACAGTACGGCAGCGGCAATACCCACGTACAATCCCTGTTTGTTGGCCCGGCGACTAAGCAAGCCCAGCAGGAACAACCCTACGATACCGGCCGAGAAGATAGCGTACAACTCGAATACAATACCAAGCACTCCTTCGCCGCCCCAGTAAGCATAGATCATGGCAATGCCCACGGCTCCCACTCCTGAAAGCACTACGAGGATTCTACCCAGACGCAGGCGTTGCTTGTCGGTGCTTTGGGGTTTGAAGCGCACGTAGAAATCTTGCACGCCGATGGCAGCCAGGCAGTTCATATCAGCATCCAGGGTAGAGATGGCAGCAGCAGCCAGCGCAGCAATGATCAGTCCGGTAAGCCCAACGGGAACCTCCTCGGCTATGAAATAGGGAAATACAGCTTCGGCCGTCAGCCCATCGGGCAAAACTGCACCGCCTGTATGGTAGAACACATACAATCCGGTACCGATGAACATGAAGAGCATCCATACGGGCAAGCTCAGGCTGACGCCGATATACGCTGCTTTCTTGGCCGCTTTATCGTTCTTGGCTGCCAGGTAACGCTGTACGATGGTCTGGTCGGTACCATATTTCTGAATGGCATAGAACATACCGTTAAGTGCCATAACGATGAATGTCAGGTGTGTCAGGCTCCAATCGTACGGACCAAAACTCATCTTATTCCATTCCACGGCTTTGGATATCAACTCCGTCGGTCCGCCCGGGGTTTTGAACAGGAGCATTCCCGCGCAAATCAATCCGCCGGCAATCAGCAGGAAGCCCTGGAATACGTCCATCCAGATCACCGCCTCAATACCGCCCATCAGCGTGAGAATGATGATGGTAATACCCATCACAATAATAATGGTATAGATGTCCATACCGAGGAAAGGAGCCAATGCCAGTCCCACCAGGAAGAACACCGTTCCCATCTTGGAAAAGTGTGTCAACAAGAAAGCAATGGAACCGTACATGCGGGCGAAAAAGCCAAAACGCTTTTCGAAATACTCATACGTGCTAAGCTTTACCACCCGGCGGAACAACGGAACAATGATACCGATAAGCCCAACCAATACGAGTGGAACCATCAGTCCTTGTACCAGCAAAATCCAGTTGCCTGCATACGCGGCACCCGGATAGGCCAGAAATGTAACACTACTGATGAGGGTAGCAAAGATGGAGATACCCAGCGCCCAGGCGGGGATGTTTCCTCCTCCGGCAAAATAAACGTCGGTTGATTTCTGGCGACGTGCGAAGTAAAGTCCCACAACAATGGCCAACAAAACGGATGCAACGATGATCGTAAAATCGATCCAGTGGATAGAAAATGAATTCATGTATTCGATATGGATTAAGGTGATCTATTTACTGAGCGATTGCGATGGCTTTCCGGGTAATAGCTTCTTCTTCGGCAGCCGGTAGACGGGTAAGGGGAGAGAGCATCCAGGGCTCGCACAATCCTTTGGTTTGCATCATCACCTTCAAGGCGGTAAGCGACTGTCCCAAGGTGCGTCCTTCCTGATAGATGCGGGCAATCTCGTCCGTAGCTTTCTGCAGATCGTTTGCACGTTCGGTGTCGCCTGCGCAGGCAGCATCGTAGAGTTGTGCAAACATCCCGGGTACATAGTTTCCGGTGCTGGGTACGATGCCATCGGCCCCCCTCAGCAAACTACCTGCCGACTGGGCAGCCCATCCGCAGAAATAAGCGAACCCCGGCGTACTGCGGGTGAGGGCGATGCAGGCTTCCATACGTTCGAGGTCGCGTTCCGAATCTTTCAGTCCAACGATGTTGGGATGCTTGCTGAGTCGTTCGATGATATCGAGCGGAATGCTCATGTGGGTAGTAGCTTTGATATTGTACAGCATCAGGGGAGCGGTAATGTTATCGGCCAATGTCGTGTAGTAGGTGTACATCTGTTCATCGGTCAGCGCGTAATAGGAGGGAAGCGTTGCAACGATCACATCGGCTCCTGCTTCGTGGTAGGCATTAGCCATGCGGATGTGTTCGGCTGTGCAACAACCATTCAGTCCGGCATAAATTACAATGCGCCCCGCAGCTACTTTCACAGCCGTGCGGACAAAGAGTAGTCCTTGTTCGGGCGATACGGAGTTCCCCTCACCGGTAGTTCCCATCAGCAAGGGCGATACACCGTTTGTTACGAAACTTTCCATTATCCTCTCTACGGCTGCAATGTCAAGTTCTCCTTGTGCAGTAACCGGAGTAACCATAGGCACTACAACTCCTTTGTATTGGTTTGCTTTCATTTGTCTGTAAATTATTAATACGTCGTTTATATATACTAAGGTGACGGCCTACAGACATTTTAGTACTCACTGGCACTATACAAAAAACGCCGGAGATCCACATAACAGGAACTCCGGCGGCTTATAGCCTTTGGATGGCTAATTATTTTACATCAATCAATCTTTCAGTCTTCTTTACAGCAGTTTCCGACATTTTAGGCAGGTCGATAACCAATACCCCATGTTCTACCTGGGCTGTGATCTTATCTTTCTCTACATTTTCCGGAAGAATCATCGTTTGTTGGAAGCGGGTGTACGAGAATTCGCGACGCAGGTAGCGTTCGTCTTTCTTTTCTTCCTTGTTTTCGGTTTTCTTCTCCATGGTAATGACGAGATTGTTATCTTCGTCCAAGCGAACATTAAAATCATCTTTTGTCATTCCCGGAGCAGCGAGTTCCACTTTGTAGTTCTTTTCTGTTTCGGCTACATTGATAGCAGGTGCAGTGGCATTGGCTTTTTCCATCCAGTTGTTGTCAAAGAAATCATTAAAGATACTTGGCAACCAGTGTTGGTTTCTTCTTGTAGGCATCATAATAAAATCTCCTATTGATTAAGTTAAACTTTTGGTTATTAAATGAATATGATTGTTTTTTATAACCATATCCATCAATCGGATAACAAAAAATGTTCCAAATTGTTTGTAGGTCCAAGGACGCAAATTTGTCAGTAAGGAACTGACTCTTTTACTTATTTTGTGACAAGATGACGATTGTAAAAGCACTAATTGTATGCCCATAACAGCACCGGAGTCTTTGTTGCTTTCAGGAGTGCATCGACTTTTCGCATGGATTCATCAGAAATAACCGGACATCCCTGGCTCATGCCCAGAGGGAGATGTACCGGATAAATTTCAGCTTCGGGTATATATTCGTATGAATGGAGTACAACGATACGTTTGTAGGCGTTGTTGTTGGTCGTATCTTGTCCGTGCAATTTGTAGTGTACATGGATTCCCCACTTGCTATATGAACGGATGCCTACCTTATATCGCCCCAATGAAGAACAATAACTTCCTTCTACATTGCTGAAAACAGGTTTGGAAGCAGTACTGTTTTTGCCATATCCATGGGCGCAGAGACTGGAGAAACGTATGGAATCTCCTTTCATGTCCCACACGAAGAACCGGTGTTTGCCCGAATGGATACTGAAATCGACCAGAAAACAATACTCTGTGTTGTATCCCTTCGAGCGGCAATAAGCTTTAGCAGAATCACCTCGAATCTTCAACCGTTCATAGTGTGAGGAAGCAAGCCGTGGAACGCTATCCGAAGAGCGGACATAACGGGTGATTCCCCAAATACACAACATGCCAAGGGATAAGAACAGGATGATGATGCAGAGCCGCTTTTTCATGAGAGAATAGAGATCGTTTTATGAGTTCTCCAGCTTGAAACGTAGCCGCAGTTTACCTTCCTGATAGTCTGTACTGATAATTTTGAAGCGGCCTATTTCCGATGTATTGTCTACATGTTGTCCGATGCAGGCACAAACATCATAATCGCCGACATACACCAGGCGGATGGTTTCGCTGACATCTTCGGGTAGTTTACTGGTATCGACCGACAAAGGAAGCGCATCACGCCCGGCAAAAGAGATGGTTACCGGGAGATGTTGGCTGATTATTTCGTTTACCCTGTTTTCTATTTCTGCAATCTGTCCGGGGGTGGGGCAGGCGGACAACGGGTAATCGCACTTGCTTTTCTTCCGTTCGATATGGCTGTTCTTTGACCGTCCGCAGTCGAACATCCGTATCATGGTTTGATTCAGAATGTGCTCGGCAGTATGCATGGGATTACAGTAATCCTTCTTAGCTTCGTTTAATATGATATTTTGTTCCATAATTGCATTACTTTGAAAACAGATTACTTGTATAATTAAGGGAGCGACTGACATCAAACCAGATCTGAGTACCATTGTAGCCCGTAGTTGGTTCGATTTCTATCATATCACAATTACCGATCAAAGACTGTTGAACCATCTTCACTCTCAGGATTCTCATTAATTGATATTCGTCGTTCACACAAATAACTTTAAAGGCTGTTTCTGCACTTTGCCCGTCACCGGATGAGCTGATTACATGAAGCAACCGGATAACTTTCGTGATATAACCGTTTAGCTCAGCCGGATCTTTACCCAGTTCTTTCCCAAGACCATATAATAAAGCAAGAAGCCTCAGCGATACCGGATTCTGTTTACGATAGTTTTTTCCCCATTCGAAGGCCTCCTCTAACTTCTTTTCTTTGATAAAATCATCCATTTCAGAGAAAGTCTCCATGCTTCCCCGGTAGGACGAAGTAAACGAATGGCCATAATAAACGGTTGCATAGTCCTGCAAAACAAGCAATGAATCATTCGCCTCATAGCGTTGCAATAAGGCCTCGTAATCTGTCTGGTTATTGGCGATATACTCACTGATCTGCTTATAATCTACCTCTACCTCTTGTGCATAACTAAAGGCTGAAACAGATAGCATTAATAAAAGGGAAAGTGCATAGTCTTTCATGTTCTTCTAAATACTTGAATGAATACAAAAATAAAACGTTGGCTAAAGTAACCCTATCTGTTGATAAAAGCAAGGAAAACAGAAAAAAGAAGATCATTTTTACTGGTTCAATGCCTTATAATAACTGCAATCATCTTAAATAATCAGGCAAAAATATAAATATTGTTCGTGTAAGTTTTCTACGTAAGTACTTAAGTACTACAATAGTTATTAAAAAGAATTCGTAAATGAATATTATTTCGTTTTTTTTTATCATCTTTGTGCGCTTTACACTAACAACAATAATGAGACCTCACAAATGAGTGACGATACGAAAGGGAGAAACACAGACCCACTCCAGATAGTACTGGATAATACAATGGCAAAAGTATATGTATGCGATGTGGATACATACGAAATAGTTTTTGCTAATAAAGCGTTGAAGAGCGGTGTTCCTTACGAAATCGAGGGAAAGAAATGCTGGCAGGTCCTTTCATCATTCGACGGCCCTTGTCCTTATTGCAAACTTCACGATGTACTTAAACGGCCATTAGGTGAACCACTTCTTTGGGAAAATTATAACCCCGATTTTAAATGGTGGTTGCAGATGAGCGATTCCATAGTGAAATGGACAGATGGACGTTTAGTGCATCTGATCACGATTACTGATATCACTGATGTGAAAAACAATGAAGTCAAACTCCAGGAATATAAGGAAACTCTCGAAAAACTTCTGAGTGAGAAAACAGAAAGCGAGCAGCGTCTCAAGGCGATGAGCGATAACATGCCGTATACGTTTGCTTTCCAAATACTGCGAGGGAAAGATCAAAAATCTAAACTGCTATATATCAGTAAGGGGGTGGAGTCCATTTGTGGTTTGAGCCTTGATAATATTAAGGATAATGTAAACACCCTGTGGGGACAGATGTATCCGGAGGATCTGAAAAAAGTAATTGCTGCATCCAAGGAGGGCAATCCGTTCAACCAGGAAGTGCGGTTTACACGCCCGGATACAGGTGAGTTAGTATGGCTCCATCTGGCCGAAACACCTCGCCGGAATGGTCATGAAGAACTGATATGGGACGGCATTGCTATGAACATCACATCGCGCAAGATAATGGAGGCCGAACTTAAATCCTCGCAGGAAGAACTGCTCCTGAAAGCACATCAGATCAACGATATAAGCAATAATATGGTGAAAAGCGGCATATACCGTACGCACCTGACCGAGAAGGATGAGATCGCTCTTGATTATGCATCCAACAATATTGAAGATTTGCTGGAGATTCCTATTGAGGAGTTAAAGAAAAACATGGGGATCTTTATGGTCAATATCCATCCGGACGATAAGTCGGAGGTGATTCCCAGGATAGTGGCCAGTACAGGTGAAATGGGCGAGGCTACTACCGAATTCAGATACCTGAAAGGAAATGAGCTGTGTTGGCTGAAGATTCAATCGAAAGGCTTTCTACGGAATGGGATTGTGTATCGTGATGGTATTATTATGGACATCACGGAACAGAAGCTATTGGAAATGCAGTTGATCGAAGCATGCAATCGTGCCGAAGAATCTGATCGACTGAAGAGTACGTTTATGGCCAACATGAGCCATGAAATACGTACCCCGATGAATGCCATTGTCGGTTTTCTTGATTTGCTTTGCCAGGATGGAGAGGATGCCATTGACCCAGAAATGCAGAAGGAGTTTATGAATATTGTGACGGCAAACGCCAACCAATTACTTCAGTTGATAGGTGATTTGCTTGATATCTCGAAACTCGATGCCGGGCAAATGAAGATCAGTCCGGAACCGGGCGATGTCAACGGCATGATGAAAAATATACACCGCTCTTTCTCTGCTTCCAAAGTGCTTGCCGGCAAACAGATTGATTTTATCCTTGACGAGAGCGGAAAGGACGAAATGGGGCTTTACGTCCTGGATTTCACGCGTGTCCGTCAGATATTGGATAATCTGATCGGCAATGCCATCAAGTTTACCGATAGCGGCTATGTGAAATATGGTTATCAGGCTACTCCGGAAGGTCTTCGTTTTTATGTCGAAGATACCGGTATCGGTATTGCTAAGGAGAAACTGAATGAACTGGGAAAGGCATTCAACCAGCTTCATGATGCGTCATTAGCCTCTAAATACGGTGGTACAGGGATTGGGGTGGCTATCTCCAAAAATCTGGTGAAACTGATGGGAGGCACATTCCATGTGGATTCCGAGCTCGGCAAAGGCAGCCACTTTGTGATTATGATCCCTTCTCAGCAAGTTATATAAGGTTACTATACATTCGATAACAGATGGGGCTGCTACACGTCAGCCCCATTTTTCTTTCATCAAATCTTCCAGCTTAAGCAGCTCGTCGCGATACTGTGCGGCTTCTATGAACTCCAGCTTTTTGGCTGCTTCCTGCATTAGTTTTCGGGTACGCTCTATACTTTTCTGCATCTGCGCTTTACTCATGTATTGCACCACAGGGTCGGCAGCTACATTGGGCGAGCTCGATTCAATGTAAGCATGGGTTTCCTTACGCAATTCTTCGATATCGGACGAAGTGCCGCCAAATACGGCCAGGTTGCGCGCTTTGCGGATTTGCTGTGGTGTGATACCGTTGGCTTCATTATAAGCCAATTGTTTCTCGCGCCGGCGGTTGGTCTCTTCGATGGTGAGCCGCATGCTCTCTGTTACCTTGTCGGCATACATGATTACTTTTCCGTTCACGTTACGGGCGGCACGTCCGGCGGTTTGTGTCAGCGAACGGTGTGAGCGTAGGAACCCTTCCTTATCGGCATCGAGGATGGCTACAAGAGATACTTCTGGAAGGTCGAGTCCCTCGCGTAAGAGGTTGACTCCAATCAGCACATCGTACACACCCTGGCGAAGATCATCCATGATTCTCACGCGCTCCAGTGTGTCTACATCGCTGTGGATATAGTTGCATCGTACTTCGTTGTTCAGCAGATACTCGGTTAGCTCTTCGGCCATGCGTTTGGTGAGCGTGGTAACAAGTGTACGTTCTTCTTTTTCTATCCGTTGTTGTATCTCTTCCATCAGGTCGTCTATCTGGTTTAGGCTGGGACGTACCTCGATGACCGGATCGAGCAATCCCGTAGGCCGGATTACCTGTTCTACAATGATACCTTCGCTTTGTATCAATTCATATTCAGCCGGAGTGGCACTGACGTAGATCACCTGTTTGGCGATTTCTTCGAATTCCTCGAACTTCAACGGGCGGTTGTCCATGGCTGCCGGAAGCCGAAAGCCATATTCCACCAGGTTTATTTTGCGGGCGCGGTCGCCTCCGTACATGGCGCGTATTTGTGGTACACTCACATGGCTTTCGTCGATTACGATCAGGAAATCTTCCGGGAAGAAATCGAGCAGGCAGTAGGGGCGGGTGCCGGCTTCGCGTCCGTCGAAATAACGGGAATAATTTTCAATACCCGAGCAGTGTCCCAGTTCGCGAATCATTTCCATGTCGTACGTTACACGCTCATACAGTCGCTTGGCTTCGAACTCACGGCCAAGCGATTCGAAGTAGGCCACCTGCTTGGTCAGGTCGTCTTCAATCTGGTGAATGGCCCGGAGTGTGGCTTCTTTGGTAGTCATGAACAGGTTGGCCGGATAGATCTTGTATTCGCCGAATGGGGCGATAGTAATGCCTGTCACGGCATCCACTTCCTCGATGGCATCGATCTCGTCACCCCAGAAAATTACCCGGAGCAGGTTGTCCGAATAAGCTAAGTAGATATCTACCGTGTCGCCCTTTACACGGAAATTGCCACGGTTCAGGTCGATATCGTTGCGTACGTACAGGCTGTCGACCAGGCGGCGCAGGAACACATTGCGGTCAAGCAGCTTCCCCCGCTGTATCTCGATTACGTTTTCATAGAAGTCGGCCGGATTTCCCATACCATATATACAAGAGACGGACGAAACCACTACCACATCTTTCCGTCCGGAAAGCAAGGCCGATGTAGCTGCCAGGCGCAGCTTATCTATTTCGTCATTGATGGCCAGATCCTTTTCTATATAGGTGTCCGAGCCGGGCAGATAGGCCTCCGGCTGATAATAATCGTAATAGGATACATAATACTCCACCGCATTGTTGGGAAAGAATCCTTTGAATTCGCTGTAAAGCTGGGCGGCCAATGTCTTGTTGTGGCTCAGTATCAGCGTGGGTTTGTTGATCTGGGCTATTACATTGGCGATGGTGAATGTCTTCCCCGACCCGGTAACTCCGAGCAGGGTTTGTGCAGGGGTTCCCGACACTATTCCTTCTGTCAGTTGGGCAATGGCTTCGGGTTGGTCGCCCGTAGGTTTGTATTCGGAAACAAGCTCAAATTTCATACGATGATCCTTTGTTTTGAAATGGGTGACAATATTCGGCAAAAATGTTGAGATAAACAAATTGTTATTCCAAATTTATCCTTTACTTTGCAACATCTTATTACCAAACGAACGATTTTATAAATAAAAATAAAGTAAAAAGCATGATTTGGAACGAAAGTATCGAATGCATGGATCGCGAAAACCTTCGCAAAATTCAAGGCATCCGACTTAAAAAGATCGTAGAACACGTCTACTTGAACACGCCATTCTATCGGAA
Source organism: Bacteroides sp. (assembly GCA_031554665.1). GTDB lineage: Bacteria > Bacteroidota > Bacteroidia > Bacteroidales > Bacteroidaceae > Bacteroides. Next base: position 46,608 of record JAVBVA010000029.1, read on the forward strand.
GAAAATGCAGGAGATGGGTATCACTCCTGACGATATTAATAGTATAGACGACATTGTAAAGCTTCCTTTTACTACCAAGCTCGACTTGCGTGACAATTATCCGTTCGGACTGTGTGCCGTACCGATGAGCCAGATTGTACGCATCCATGCCTCTTCGGGTACCACCGGAAAGCCTACTGTAGTGGGGTATACACGTAAGGACCTGGCAGCCTGGACCGAATGCTTGTCGCGGAGTTTTACGGCATATGGAGCCGACAAATCGGATATCTTCCAGGTATCATACGGATACGGGCTTTTTACCGGAGGTTTGGGAGCGCATGCCGGAGCAGAGAACATTGGAGCATCGGTGATCCCTATGTCAAGCGGAAACACAGAAAAGCAGATCACGCTGATGCACGATTTCGGATCGACCATGTTGTGTTGTACACCTTCGTACGCACTATACATCGCCGATGCCATTAAAGATTCCGGTTTGCCGCGCGAAGAATTCAAACTGAAAGCCGGTGCTTTCGGGGCTGAACCTTGGACGGAGCAGATGCGGAAAGATATTGAAGAGAAACTGGGAATCAAAGCATACGATATCTATGGGCTGAGCGAAATTGCAGGTCCGGGAGTGGGCTACGAGTGCGAAAGCCAATGCGGAACGCATTTGAATGAAGATCATTACTTCCCCGAGATTGTTGATCCCATCACATTACAGCCCGTGGAGCCGGGGCAGACAGGTGAGCTGGTGTTCACTCATCTTACCAAAGAGGGAATGCCACTGCTGAGATACCGGACAAAGGATCTTACGGCATTGCATTATGATAAGTGTGATTGCGGACGTACCCTGGTGCGTATGGAGCGTATCCTCGGACGTAGCGACGACATGTTGATCATCCGTGGTGTAAACGTGTTCCCGACACAAATCGAAGAGGTAATTCTCGGCATGCCGGAGTTTGAGCCGCACTATCAGCTGATCGTAGACAGGGTAAACAATGTCGATACCATGGAACTGAAAGTAGAAGTCCGTCCGGAGTCGTATACCGACGAGATAAACAAGGTATTGGCATTAAGAAAGAAACTGGTTGGCCGCCTGCATGGTATGCTGGGGCTGGCAGTCGACGTGAAAATCGTAGAGCCGCGCAGCATCGAACGCAGCGTGGGCAAAGCAAAACGAGTATTTGACAATCGTAAATTATAAGATTATGGTAGCAAAGCAACTTTCTATTTTTTTGGAAAACAAATCGGGACGTCTTACAGAGGTAACCGAAGTATTGGCTAAAGAAAACATCAATCTTTCTGCCTTGTGTATTGCCGAAAATGCAGATTTTGGTATCCTTCGCGGTATTGTGTCCGATCCTGAAAAAGCATACAAAGCTTTGAAAGAGAATCATTTCGCTGTGAATGTAACGGATGTGATAGGTATCAGTTGTCCTAATATTCCGGGATCTCTGGCCAGAGTTCTGCAGTTCTTATCGGATGAAGGAGTATTCATCGAATACATGTACTCATTTGCCAATAACCACACGGCCAATGTAATTATTCGCCCCAATGATATGGAAAACTGTATCCGGGTACTGAAAGAAAAACAAGTAGACTTACTGGCTGCAAGCGATTTGTACAAATTGTAAAAAAACGTTCAGCTTTAGAGATTATTTGGTTGTAAAACTACTCATTCACGCCCCATACGATCGGGTTATCCTGTAATTCAGGTTAAAAAACATTGATTGTTGGGATATTTGGTGTGAATTGAGTAGTTTTGCGCATTATTTTTATAAGGATGAAGAAAAATATCATTATAACATTGGTAGCTGCTGCTACTCTGTCCTCGTGCGGACAATACAATAACGTACTTAAGAGTACCGATTATGAGTATAAGTATGAAGCTGCCAAGAATTACTTCGCTAAAGGCCAGTATAACAAATCGTCCACGCTGCTGAACGAATTGATTACCATCCTCAAAGGTACCGATAAGTCGGAAGAGTCGCTCTACATGTTGGGTATGAGCTACTACAACCAGAAGGATTATGCTATGGCAGCGCAAACATTCATCACTTACTTTAATACGTATCCGCGTGGTATTTATACCGAGTTGGCTCGTTTTCATGCCGGCAAGGCATTGTATCTGGATACTCCGGAAGCTCGCCTGGATCAATCGGGAACATATGCAGCCATCCAGCAGTTGCAGTTGTTCCTTGAATACTACCCGGCGAGTGTGAAGAAGTCGGAAGCGCAGGACATGGTTTTCGATTTGCAGGATAAACTGGTTTTCAAGGAGCTTCTTTCGGCCCGGCTGTACTATAACCTGGGCATTTACATGGGAGCCAACAACTATCTCTCCTGTGTCATCACTGCCCAGAATGCATTGAAGGATTATCCGTATACAGATTACCGGGAAGATCTCTCCATCCTGATGCTGCGTGCCCGTTACGAGATGGCCTTGAACAGTGCCGACGAAGTGAAAATGGATCGTTATCGCGAAACCGCTGATGAGTATTATGCTTTCAAGAATGAGTTTCCCGAGAGTAAACACCTAAAGGATGCCGATAAAATATTTGCTGCAACTTCCAAGGTTCTGAAAGATACGAATGCAAACGATTAATTATTTAAAATAGATATGGATTATAAAAAGACGAATGCTCCGGCAAATACAATTACGCGTGACATGATGGAATTGTGTTCCGACACCGGTAATATTTATGAAACGGTAGCTATCATTGGCAAGCGTGCCAACCAGATCAGTGTGGAAATCAAGGGCGACCTGTCAAAGAAGTTGGCCGAATTTGCTTCATACAACGACAATCTGGAAGAAGTTTTCGAAAACAGAGAACAGATTGAAATTTCACGTTACTACGAAAAGCTGCCGAAGCCCTCTTTGATTGCAGCTCAGGAGTATATGGAAGGAAAAGTGTATTATAGAAATCCGGCTAAGGAAAAAGAAAAACTACAGTGATCCAGCGTATCCAATCCGTTTATTTATTGCTTGTAACGGTTTTATTGATTGCAAGTATGTGTTTGCCGGTCGGGCAATTTGTTGTCGATGGCGGGCCTACGTATATCTTCAAGCCGTTGGGGATAACTTCCGGTGAAACATTCCACTCTACCTGGGGAATGTTCGGTATCCTGTTGTTGAGCACCATCATTGCCTTCTGCACAATCTTCTTGTATAAGAATAGGATGTTGCAGATCCGTATGGCCATCTTCAATAGCATCCTGCTGATAGGTTATTACTGTACGTTCATAGCTTTCTTGTTAGTCCTCAAGGCCGACTTGAATGCTTCTTATCATATCTCCTGGGCATTGTGCCTGCCATTGGTTTCCATTATTCTGAATTACCTGGCCCTTCGTGCCATAGGGCGCGACGAGGTAATGGTAAAGGCTGCCGACAGATTGAGATAAATTTCCGGTAGGGAATACTTCATAATAGTTATTAAATAAGCCAACTGACTCGTTTTTGAATCAGTTGGCTTATTTTGTAACTATTCTGATGAAGTGGGAGACTGTTTCGTTGAAGCGAAGAGCATAGGTGTTCCTACGGAGACAAACGGTTTATCCGGCGAAGGGAATGAGCTGGTTCAGCGAAGAAGACAGTCTTATCCAGCGAGGACAAATGGTTTATCCAGCGAAGAGAATGGCTTTATCCAGCGAAGACAAAACGTTTTAGAAGCGAAGAGGACGGGCGTATCAAGCGAGGAGAAATCGCTTGTGAAGCGAAGAAGAAATCGGCAATTCTTCCTGATTACCGGGTGGAATCCGGATGATGCATATATGCAAAAAAAAAGGCCATCTATCCCAGACAGCCAATCTTTGTTAACCTTAAATCTAATACTATGAAAAACACTGAGACAAAGGTAGGGACTTTTTCTTGATCTGCAAATAATTGACGTTTTAATAGCTTGTTTATAACATGATTTAAGAAGGGGTGTAGCTCCGTTAACATTTTGTTACTGTTTTCGAACACGTTTTTTATTTCCGGTACCCGATTTTCCCCGTTTCGGGTTTTTCCCTCTCACAAATATAGAAATTCCTTTGAACATCAAGGGAATTTCTATTTCGGGGGTAAAACCATCCGTGTACTTTTGCAATATACAAATGAACAAGATGTCAAACAATCAAATAAGAGACACTATGAAGACAAGAGTTTTTGCATACATGAAGGCGTTGCTGTTAGTAGCGGTCATGGTAGGATTTTCAGCATGTGAAGTAGAATTAGGCGTATTCTTTGATACCGATAAGAATAGCGAAGCATATGCCAACAAATCATATACATTGTGTAGCCGCACATGGGTCGATTACTATTACGATTCATATGGCAATTATTGCCGGCAGGAACTGTTGTTCTTTCTCGATCGTACAGGCGTAGATCTTATCCGTACCGAATATCCTAACGGGAATGTACGTATAGACGAGTATAAGTTTACCTGGAACTGGGAAAACTACGGACAATCGTCCATCCGCATGATATACGGTCCCGGCGATGTATCTTATCTCAATGACATTCGGTTGTATAATAACAGCCTGAGCGGTTACCTCGACGGATGGGACAATTACGTAGAATACAAAGCACGATAAACCTAATATCTGTGTGTCATAATAAATATAGTTTTTAGTTTTATTCAGGAAGTTTTCAATAGGGATAGTTTTTTTGAATACCTTTGCGCTCCGAAATTGACAAGGTAAAAAGAGTGGCAAACAGGATATTACAGGAAAGTTTGAAGAGGCGGCTGCTGAAACTGGCAGCCCCTATTTTTATAGAGACATTGTTGATTATGATGCTGGGTGTGGTGGATGTCATCATGCTCAGTCGTCATTCAGATAATAGTGTAGCGGCAGTAGGCGTCGTCAACCAGATTGTGATGTTAACGTTCCTCGTGTTCGAGGTTATCAATCTGGGAACATCCGTACTCTGTTCGCAGTATATCGGGGCACGCATGGAAAAGAAAGTCGTGCAGGTTGTAGGTGTATCGCTGATAGTGAACCTCGTGGTAGGAGGTGCTATCAGCATTTTCCTTTTTGGGATGTGCCGCACTATTTTGCAATGGATGGGTTTAGGCCCCGAACTGATGGCTGATGGGGTAGGATATATGCGCATTGTTGGCGCCTTTGCTTTCTTCCAGGCCATATCGCTCACACTTTCGGCAGCCTTGCGGAGCGCTAATAAAGCCATCTATCCCATGTTGGTAACGGTATTGGTGAATATGCTGAACATCATCGGCAATTATTCGTTAATCTTTGGTAAGTTCGGTTTCCCCGAGTTGGGGGTGGAAGGCGCTGCTATTTCCACATCATTCAGCCGTGGGGTATCGATGGTGGTACTTTTTGTGATCCTGTTTCGTAAACACATTCCCCGGTTTCCATTGGATTATTTCCGTCCCTTCCCCTGGAAGGAATTGAAGAACTTACTAAGAGTGGGAATGCCCTCTGCAGGCGAACAACTGTCGTACAGCTCTTCACAGGTGGTAATCACTTACTTTATCAATATGCTGGGGGTGGAAGCGTTGGCAGCCCGGACATACTGTGTCAATATTATTATGTTTGTTTTTCTGTTCAGTATTGCCATGGCGCAGGGAGGAGCTATCTGTATCGGTCATCTTATCGGCGAAGGAAAGCCACGGGCAGCCTTTATTCTGGGCAAATATGTGATGAAACGTTCGGTTAGCATCACCTTTGGCTTATCCTGTCTGTTGGCGGTTTGCGGTCCGTTTATTCTGGGGTGTCTGACTTCCAATACGGAGATTATCCGTCTGGGTGTATGGATACTTGTCATTGATATATTGCTTGAAATAGGCCGCCCTATTAACATCTTTGCAACAAATGCCCTGCGGGCAGTCGGAGATGTGAACTATCCGTTTTATGTGGGATTGGTAGTGATGTGGAGTGTGGCAGTGGGAGTAGGATACCTGTTCGGGATACCCTTAGGATGGGGGTTGTGGGGATTGTGGATAGCTTCCCTGCTCGACGAAAACATACGGGGAGCCATCTTTGTGCGTCGTTGGTACGGCATGAAATGGGTGAATAAAAGTTTTGTGCGGACGTAAAATAAGTTTATATTTGCGTATTGATATGCTTATGGAATGGTTAAATAGTCTTTTCATAGAACATTCGGCCCTACAAGCGGTAGTGGTATTGTCTCTCATTTCGGCCATCGGGCTGGGGTTGGGAAAAGTCCGCATTGCCGGTATTTCTCTGGGAGTGACTTTCGTTTTCTTTGTCGGAATCCTGGCAGGACACTTCGGTCTCTCCATCGACCGGCAGATGTTGAACTACGTCGAAAGTTTCGGGTTGGTTCTCTTCGTATATGCGCTCGGTTTACAAGTTGGCCCGGGTTTTTTCAGTTCCTTTCGTAAGGGAGGAGTGGAGCTCAATATGTTGGCAGTGGGTGTGGTTCTGCTGGGCACATTGATTACGGTGGGAAGCAGTTACCTTACCAGAGTTTCATTGCCCGATATGGTAGGGATTCTCTGCGGAGCCACTACCAATACGCCTGCCCTTGGCGCTGCCCAACAGACATTGAAACAGATGGGTTTGGAAAGTACTACCCCTGCACTGAGTTGTGCGGTGGCCTATCCGTTTGGGGTGGTGGGAGTGATTTTCGGCATTTTGGTTATCCGTAAATGTCTGGTGCGAAGTAAAGACTTGGCAGAAAAGAAGGAGAAAGATGAAAACCAAACGTATGTAGTTGCTTTTCAGGTTCATAATCCGGGTATATTCAATAAAAGCATTAAAGAGATAGCTCACATCAGTCATACCCGTTTCGTGATCTCCCGCTTGTGGAGAAACGGGGTGGTAAGTATTCCTACATCGGAAAAAGTATTGGAAGAAGGTGACCGGTTGCTGGTTATCACTTCGGAAAAGAATGTGGCTTCACTTACTGTTTTGTTTGGCGAGCAGGAGGCTACGGACTGGAATAAGGAAGATATCGATTGGAATGCTATCGACAGTCAGTTGATATCACAACGTATCGTGGTGACGCGTCCGGAGTTGAACGGGAAAAAGCTTGGCTCGCTCCGCCTGCGCAATCATTATGGTATCAACATCAGCCGGGTATACCGTTCGGGAGTGGAACTGTTGGCTACTCCCGATCTCGTCCTGCAAATGGGCGACCGACTGACTGTAATCGGTGAAGCAGCTTCGGTGCATAACGTGGAGAAGGTACTTGGCAATGCTATCAAGAGCCTGAAAGAACCCAACCTGATTTCCGTATTTATCGGCATCGTACTGGGGCTGGCATTAGGGGCCGTTCCGTTGGCCATTCCCGGATTCAGCACCCCGTTACGTTTGGGGCTGGCAGGTGGAGCCATTGTGGTAGGTATCCTGATAGGTACATTCGGCCCCCGTATGCACATGATAACATACGTTACACAGAGTGCCAACCTGATGCTCCGGGCTTTGGGGCTGGCTTTGTATCTGGCTTGTCTTGGTTTGGATGCCGGTGCCCGGTTCTTCGAGACCGTTTTCCGTCCCGAAGGAGCGCTTTGGGTGGGACTTGGCTTTGTTATTACCATTCTGCCGGTACTTATTGTCGGTTTCATTGCTTTCAAATGGATGAAGCGCGACTTCGGAACTGTATCGGGAATGCTTTGCGGAAGCATGGCTAACCCGATGGCGCTGAACTATGCCAACGATACCATACCGGGCGACGAGCCGTCGGTGGCATACGCTACCGTCTACCCGTTGAGCATGTTTCTCCGTGTTATCATCGCCCAATTGTTGATTATGTTTTTAGTATAATAATATCCTTAAATACAGATAAATTATGAGTGCCCAGAATACCATTACCACGGAAAGCATTGCGAGCGACCTGCGTTACCTGCAACTCTTGTCGCGTAGTTTTCCTACGATTGCCGATGCCAGTACGGAAATAATCAATCTCGAAGCCATTTTGAACCTTCCCAAAGGAACGGAACACTTTCTGACCGATATACATGGCGAATACGAAGCTTTTCAGCATGTACTGAAAAACGCATCGGGAGCCGTTAAGCGCAAAGTGAACGAGATATTCGGCAATACACTGCGCGAATCGGAAAAGAAAGAAATATCTACGCTGATCTACTATCCGGAAGAAAAACTTCAGTTGGTAAAAGCAAGCGAGAAAGACCTGGACGACTGGTACCTTATCACACTCAATCAATTGGTGAAAGTGTGCCAGAATGTCTCTTCCAAATACACCCGTTCCAAGGTGCGCAAATCACTGCCTGAGGAGTTTTCGTACATCATTCAGGAATTGCTGCACGAGTCGACCATCGAGCCCAACAAACATGCGTACATCGACGTCATCATCAGCACCATTATTTCTACCAGGCGGGCCGACGATTTCATCATTGCTATGTGCAACCTCATTCAACGGCTCACCATCGATCTGTTGCACATTGTAGGCGATATCTATGACCGCGGCCCCGGTGCGCACATCATCATGGACACCTTGTGCGAATACCATAACTTTGATATCCAGTGGGGTAATCATGACATTCTATGGATGGGAGCCGCTTCGGGTAACGAAAGTTGTATGGCCAATGTCATCCGTATGGCGATGCGTTATGGCAACATGCGCACACTGGAAGATGGTTATGGCATTAACCTCCTTCCGCTTGCCACCTTTGCCATGGATGTATATGCCGATGATCCGTGTACCATCTTTGGTCCGAAACTCACATTCTCCGACACGGCATACAGCGAAAAAACGTTACGGCTCATGACACAGATGCACAAGGCCATCACCATCATTCAGTTCAAGCTCGAAGCCGAGATCATCGACCGCCGGCCGGAGTTCGGTATGCAAAACAGGAAGCTGTTAGAGAAAATCGACTTTGACAAGAAAGTTTTTGTGCTCGATGGGGTAGAGTATACCATGCGCGATACCAACTTCCCTACCGTCGACCCCGCCCATCCATATCGGTTGACGGAAGAAGAACGGGAATTGATGGACAAGATTCATTACTCGTTCATGAATAGCGAGAAGCTGAAGAAACACATGCGCTGTCTCTTTACCTACGGTGGAATGTATCTGGTGTGCAATTCGAACCTGTTGTATCACGCTTCCGTGCCACTTGATAAAAATGGCGACTTTAAGCATGTCAACATCCGTGGTAAGGAATACTGGGGTACAAGTCTGCTCGATAAAGTCGACCAACTGATACGTACGGCTTATTTCGACGAGGAAGCCGATGAAGAACAGCAGTTTGCCAAAGACTACATCTGGTACCTGTGGTGCGGCCCTGATGCGCCGTCGTTCGACAAGGATAAGATGGCTTCTTTCGAACGCTATTTTGTGGAAGATAAATCAGTACGCAAAGAGAGTAAAGGGTATTACTATAAATTCCGCGATGAAGAGGAGGTATGCAACCGCATTCTGGAAGAGTTTGGCGTGACGGGCGCCCACACACATATCATCAACGGACATGTGCCGGTGAAAACCATCAAAGGTGAGCAGCCGATGAAAGCCGATGGTAAATTGCTGGTTATCGACGGCGGATTCTCAAAAGCCTATCAGCCCGAAACCGGAATTGCCGGATATACGTTGGTGTATCACTCGCATGGGTTACAGTTGGTACAGCACGAACCGTTCCAGTCGCGGCAAAAAGCCATTGAAGAAGGTCAGGACATCAAGTCGACCACCTTCGTGATTGAATTCAACTCGCAGCGGATGATGGTGAAGGATACCGACAAAGGGAAAGAGCTCGTAACGCAGATTCACGATTTGAAGAAGCTGCTTGTGGCGTATCGTACCGGGTTGATCAAAGAACGGAAATAAGCAGATACATGATTGTATCCGGCTACAAAAAATGTCCGAAAGACGGGATGCTCATCAGGAGCTTCTCGTTTTTCGGACATTTCAGATTCAGCAGGTTGTTACTCTTAGAATGGCAGATCGTCCTTGGCGTCGCCCGGGATAAATTCCGGTGCGGCAGTCGGAGGAGGAACAGGCGAGCCTGCAAAAGGTGCCCCTGCCGTAGCAGCCACACGTTCTACTTTCCAGGCACGGATACTGTTGAACCAACGGTCTTGCCATTGACGGGCATCGATATCGAACGAAACCGTCATTTCTTCACCCATTTGGATGTTGAATTGTTCAATTTTATCAGTCCCGAACACCTCGAAGCACATCTTACGAGGGTATTGATCATGATTCTCAATAACAAACTCCTGCGCTTTCCATTCGTTACCTGTCTTCGAAGTACCACTTTTCGGAGCGAGTACGGCAATAATTTTTCCTGTAAAATCCATTGTTATAAAGTTTAATTTTGCGGCGAAGTTACAATAATTTAGTAATATCTCATGAACAATCCTCTCTTTTTTCACTCGTTTTGTTGGCGTGCCTTAATCTTTTGCTTACTTTTGTGCTTTATATAGAATAAATATTTTAATACCGGAATATATGAGATTTATCGTTTCAAGTACGGCGCTTTTCAGTCGCTTACAGGCTATCAGCCGCGTGATCAATTCTAAGAATGCATTGCCTATTTTGGATTGTTTTCTTTTCCAGTTGGAGGATGGCAAACTTTCAATTACCGTTTCCGATAGCGAAACAACGATGGTCACATCTCTCGAAGTCAATGAAAGCAGTGCCAATGGACGTTTTGCTATCATGGCCAAGACTTTGCTCGATGCCTTGAAGGAGATTCCCGAGCAACCGTTGGCATTCGAGGTGAATACTGAATCGTATGAAACAACTGTTAGGTACCAGAACGGAAAATACAGCCTGATGGGACAAAATGCAGATGAGTTTCCGCAATCGGCTTCGTTGAGCGAAAATGCGGTTCGTCTGGATATTGGAGCATCGATCCTGTTGAGCGGAATCAACCGTGCCTTGTTTGCCACAGCCGATGACGAACTGCGTCCGGTGATGAACGGTATCTATTTCGATATTACCACGGAAGACATCACTATGGTAGCTTCCGACGGACATAAACTGGTTCGTTGCAAGAACCTGGCTGCCCGTGGCAATGAGCGGGCCGCTTTCATTCTTCCCAAGAAGCCTTCGGTGCTACTGAAAACCCTGCTTCCTAAAGAACATGGGGCAGCAGTCATTGAATTCGACGACCGGAACGCCATTTTTACACTGGAAAATTACCGGATGGTATGTCGCCTGATCGAAGGACGTTACCCCAATTACAACTCAGTGATCCCCAAGAATAATCCCCATAAAGTGATTGTCGACCGTCAGCAAATGATCGGCGCCCTGAAACGTGTATCCATATTCTCGTCACAAGCCAGCAGTTTGATAAAACTGCGTATGCAGGAGAATGAAATGATTGTTTCGGGACAAGATATCGACTTCTCCACTTCGGCCGAAGAAACACAGGTATGCCAATACACAGGCAATCCGATGAGTATTGGTTTCAAGTCTACATTCCTGATCGACATTCTGAATAACATTGCGTCGGATGAAGTGGTGATCGAACTCGCCGATCCGTCTCGTGCCGGTGTTATCATCCCCATGGAGCAGGCCGAAAACGAAGAGTTGTTGATGTTGCTCATGCCTATGATGCTGAACGATTAAATAAGAAAAGAAATCCTTAGAAAATGAATTTGAATTTGAGAAATCCGCTGGTATTCTTCGACTTGGAGACTACAGGGATAAACATAAATACAGACCGTATCGTAGAACTTTGCTATCTGAAGATATTTCCGAATGGAAACGAGGAGTCGAAAACCATGCGTATCAATCCGGAAATGCATATACCCGAAGCCTCTTCGGCTGTACACGGAATATACGATGAAGATGTGGTAGGTTGCCCGACGTTTAAAGAGATAGCCAAGAGTCTGGCAAAAGACATTGAAGGATGCGACCTGGCCGGATTCAATTCCAACCGTTTCGATATTCCGGTGTTGGCCGAAGAGTTTCTTCGCGCTGATGTGGATATCGACCTGAGCAAACGAAAGTTTGTCGACGTACAGGTTATCTTCCATAAGATGGAACAACGTACCTTGTCGGCTGCTTACAAGTTCTATTGTGACAAGGACTTGAAAGATGCTCACTCGGCCGAAGCCGATACCCGGGCTACTTACGAGGTGCTGAAAGCGCAACTCGACCGCTACCCCGATTTGAAAAACGATGTGGTGCATTTATCCGAGATATCCAGTTTTAACCGTAATGTGGACTTTGCCGGACGTATGGTGTATGATGATAAAGGCGTGGAGGTATTCAACTTCGGTAAATACAAAGGCATGCCGGTAGCCGAAGTACTCCAGAAAGATATGGGCTATTACGGATGGATCATGGGCAATGATTTCACGTTGAACACCAAAGCAATGCTTACCAAGATCCGTCTACGCGAACTTACAGGTAAATAACATGTTGAAAGGGAAAAAAATAATTCTTGGTATTACCGGGAGCATTGCTGCTTATAAGGCATGCTATATTATCCGGGGACTTATCAAGAAAGGAGCCGAAGTACAGGTTGTTATTACTCCGGCCGGTAAGGAATTTATCACGCCCATCACTTTATCGGCGCTGACCAGCAAGCCGGTTATCAGCGAATTCTTTGCACAACGTGACGGTACCTGGAACAGTCATGTCGACTTAGGGCTTTGGGCCGATGCCATGATTATTGCTCCTGCTACTGCTTCTACCATTGGAAAGATGGCCAACGGAATTGCTGATAACATGCTGATCACTACTTATCTGTCTGCCAAGGCTCCGGTATTCGTAGCTCCGGCAATGGATTTGGATATGTTTGCACATCCTACCACACAGAAAAACCTGGATACACTTCGTTCGTTTGGCAATCATATCATTGAACCGGCTTCGGGCGAGCTGGCCAGCCACCTGGTAGGAAAAGGACGGATGGAAGAGCCGGAAGTTATTGTCCGGATGCTCGAAGAGTTTTTTTCGGCCACCGACGAGTTGGCGGGAAAGAAGGTGCTGATCACTGCCGGACCTACGTATGAGAAAATAGATCCGGTGCGCTTCATCGGTAATTACTCTTCCGGTAAAATGGGCTTTGCATTGGCCGAAGAATGTGCACGTCGCGGGGCGGAAGTTTGTTTAGTGGCAGGTCCGGTACAAATGGAAACCCACCATGCCAACATCCGGCGAATCAATGTAGAATCGGCCGGAGAGATGCATGCAGAAGCTGTGCAGTGTTTCGAAACAGCAGATGCTGCTATCCTGTGTGCTGCAGTAGCCGACTTTACTCCCGAAGTTACTGTCGACAAGAAGATAAAGCGGGAAGGTGACGATTTGGTGTTGCACTTGAAACCCACGCAGGACATCGCTGCATGTTTGGGACGAGTGAAACGGCCGGAGCAGAAACTGGTAGGCTTTGCATTGGAAACCAATGACGAGCAACACAATGCCGAATTGAAACTGGCGAAAAAGAACTTTGACTTTATTGTGCTCAACTCGCTGAATGATGAAGGAGCGGGATTCAGGCACGATACCAATAAAATAAGTATCATCGACCGCGCGGGGAAGACTGACTATCCCTTGAAAACCAAGACAGAAGCGGCGGCTGATATAGTAGATACATTAGTAAAAATCCTCTGCTGATGTTGCAATCATTACACATTCAGAACTATGCCCTGATCGAAGAACTGGATATCAGCTTCGATCAGGGGTTTTCCGTTATAACGGGTGAAACCGGATCGGGTAAGTCGATCATCCTGGGAGCCATCGGATTGTTGCTTGGACAACGGGCCGATGTGAAGGCTATCCGGCAGGGGGCTTCCAAATGTGTCATAGAGGCTCATTTTGAAATTTCGGCTTACCGGATGGAAGCATTCTTCGAAGAGAATGAGATAGACTACGAACCTGCATGCATCCTCCGTCGGGAGATACTTGCTTCGGGCAAGAGCCGGGCATTTATTAATGATACTCCGGCATCACTTACACAAGTGAAAGAATTGGGTGAGCAGTTGATTGATGTGCATTCCCAACACCAGAACTTGTTGTTGAACAGAGAAGATTTCCAACTCAACGTACTCGATATTCTGGCACATAATGAACGTGTATTGGCTGATTACCGTTCGTTGTATCAGCAATGGAAACAGTTGGATAAGGAGCTGGCCGATCTGAAAGCCGAAGCCGACCAGAGCAGGGCCGACGAAGAATACATTCGTTTTCAGTTGGAACAATTGGAAACGGTGGGACTCAGCGAAGGCGAGCAGGAAGAACTGGAGCAGGAATCGGAAATGCTGGCCCATGCCGAAGAGATCAAAGGCGGACTGTACCGGGTGGAACAAGCAGTGGATTCGGACGAAGGTGGGGTGCTGCCGGCATTGAAAGATAGCCTGAATACCTTGCAATCACTGCAACGGGTGTATCCTCCGGCAGGCGAATTGGCCGAGCGGATGGGTAGTACATACATCGAACTGAAAGAAATTATTCGCGAGATATCCATACATAGTGAAGGTGTGGAGTTCAATCCTGCCCGGTTGGAACAAGTCAACGAGCGATTGAATGTGATCTACTCTTTGCAGCAAAAACACCGCTTGTCTACGGTGGGAGAATTGATAACCCTAATGGAAACATACCGGGAGAAGTTGTCGGTCATCACTTCCTACGACGACCGCATTACTGCACTCACCACGCAACGCGATACATGCTGGGAACAGCTCAAACAACAAGCAGGCCGGCTAACCGAAACTCGTAAATCGGTAGTGCCGGCTGTAGAAAAGCAAATGGCTGGAAAGTTAGTCTTGTTGGGCATGCCTAACGCCCGTTTCCAGGTAGAAATCGAACCGCGAAAGATGCCCGGTATTCAGGGCGAAGATGCGGTGAGCTTCCTGTTCTCGGCCAATAAGAACGGGGCTTTACAACCTGTTGCCTCGGTGGCTTCGGGAGGAGAAATTGCCCGCGTGATGCTCACTATCAAAGCGATGATAGCCGGAGCAGTGAAACTTCCCACCATTGTATTCGATGAGATCGATACCGGAGTGTCCGGAGAGATTGCCGACCGTATGGCTGATATCATGCAGGAGATGGGCGACCAGAACCGTCAGGTACTCAGCATCACCCACCTGCCGCAGATTGCCGCGCGCGGGCGCAATCATTATAAGGTATATAAAGAAGATAATGAAGTGGAGACCAATAGCCACATCCGCTTGCTAACGAGTGAGGAACGTATCGAAGAAATCGCTCACATGTTGAGCGGAGCTACGCTGACCGATGCGGCACTCAACAATGCCAAAGCGTTATTGAATAGTAAACAATCAAAGAAATGATAGATAAAAGCGAAATGATTTTCGGCGTGCGCGCCGTTATTGAAGCCATACAGGCCGGTAAGGAGATCGACAAGATCCTGGTAAAGAAAGATATTCAGAGCGACTTGTCCAAAGAACTCTTTGCCACCCTGAAGGGGACACTGATTCCGGTACAGCGCGTCCCGGTGGAACGTATCAACCGTATCACCCAGAAGAATCACCAGGGAGTAGTGGCCTTCATCTCCTCCATCACGTACCAGAAGACGGAGGACCTGGTTCCGTTCCTTTTCGAAGAGGGTAAGAACCCGGTATTCGTAATGCTCGATGGGATAACGGATGTGCGCAACTTCGGCGCCATAGCCCGTACGTGCGAATGCGCGGCTGTCGATGCCATTATTATTCCGGCACGTGGTAGTGTGTCGGTCAATGCCGATGCCGTGAAGACTTCTGCCGGGGCTTTGCATACCTTGCCGGTATGCCGGGAACAGAGCTTGCACACCACAATAAAGTATCTGAAGGATAGTGGCTTTCACGTGGTGGCAGCTACCGAGAAGGGCGATTACGACTATACGAAAGCTAACTATACAGGTCCGACATGTATTATCATGGGAGCCGAAGATACCGGTGTGTCGTATGAGAACCTGGCTCTCTGTGATGAGTGGGTGAAGATCCCTATGCTGGGCAAGATTGAGTCGCTCAACGTATCGGTGGCCGCAGGTATCCTGATATACGAAGCTGTAAGACAACGGAACAACTAAAATCGACATAGCATGAAAAGAAGACTGCTTCTCATTTTTGTATGCTTGCTGGCGGTGCAATGGAACTTCGCCCAAGCCCCCAAATGGACGGAGAAAGCCAAACGAGCGATATTCTCCGTCGTAACATACGACCAAAACGACAAGATTCTGAATACCGGTAATGGTTTCTTTGTGACGGAAGATGGTGTAGCCCTGTCAGACTGCGGCCTGTTCTACGAAGCCCGGAGAGCTGTTATCATCACTTCGGATGGTAAACAAATGCCTGTGGAGTCTATATTGGGCGCCAACGGTATGTACGATGTGGTTAAGTTCCAGGTGGCTATCACGGAGAAGAAAGTTCCCGCTCTGGTCATTGCAGCAACTTCGCCCGAGGTAGGTGCCGATGCTTATCTGTTGCCTTACTCTACACAGAAAGACCGCAACTTCACCCAAGGTAAGATTAAGGAAGCCGCTAAAGCGGGGGAGGGATACTTCTATTACACGCTCAGTATGGCGCTGAAAGATAAAATGGTTAGTTGCCCGGTGATGAACGCCGAAGGGCAAGTATTTGGTCTGGCTCAGAAATCGACGGGACGTGATACGACCAGCATTTGCTATGCGGCCAGTGCTGCTTATGCCATGTCGCAGAAGATTGCTCCATTAGCATTCGGCGATATTACGTTGAAGAAGATCGGTATCAAGAAAGCATTGCCCGATACGGAAGATCAGGCACTTGTGTTCTTATACATGGCATCTACCCAAGCTTCGCCGGAAGAGTACCGGGTGTTGCTCAACGACTTTGTGAAACAGTATCCTCAAAACGCCGACGGGTATATCCGCCGGGCTAATTACGAGATTTATAATGCCACTGACGATACTGCCTTTGCCAAGGCTGATACCGATATGCAACAGGCTGTGAATGTAGCGGTCAAGAAAGATGATGCGTATTATAACTTGTCGAAAATCATTTATAACTATCAGTTGAATAAGCCGGAGGTGACTTACAAGGACTGGACGCTCGACAAAGCACTCGAATACGTGCATAAGGCCCTGGCCATCGACCCATTGCCTGTGTATTCACAACTCGAGGGAGATATCCTCTTTGCCCAACAGCGGTATGCGGAGGCTCTGGTTCCTTATGAGAAGGTGAACCAGAGTAATCTTGCATCGCCCGTTACCTTCTTCAATACGGCTAAAACGAAAGAATTGGCAGGAGCCGACCCGAAGGAAATACTGGCCCTGATGGACAGTTGCATCGCCCGTTGCCCACAACCGTTGCCTGTCGAAGCTGCTCCTTTCGTACTGGAGCGTGCCCAAGCCAATATGAATGCCGAACAATTCCGTCCGGCGTTGGCCGATTATGATACCTATTACGAATTGGTAAGAGGAAATGTGAACGATGTGTTCTACCACCTGCGCGAACAGGCAGCTTTCAAAGGTAAGCAGTTTCAGCGCGCTTTGGACGATATTGCCAAGGCTATCGAGCTCAATCCCAATGAAGTGATGTATCAGGCCGAACAAGCTGTAGTGAACCTACGTATAGGTCGATACGAAGAAGCGCTCAGGATACTGCAGGGGGTTATTGCCAAAGAACCGAACGATGCCGATGCCTATCGCCTGATGGGTATCTGCCAGATTCAGTTGAAGAAGAATGCCGAAGCTTGCACCAGTTTTGCCAAAGCAAAGGAGCTGGGCGATACGAATGTGGACGAACTCATCAGCAAGCATTGCAAGTAGGAAAATAGTACCAATAGAAAAGGGGAGGCGTATGCTTCCCTTTTTTTGTACCCGTACGGAAGCCGGTTGTTTGCTCGGTTCTTCATGGGTGTTTCATTACTTATTCGATGGGAACCGGTTCGCCAAGGAACTTGGGACTCTTGTTGGTCCAAAGGTCGAGGAAGAGTTTTACCCGGGCCAGCTTTTCGCGTAGTTGGGTCTTGAAACCGTAGTAAGCACTCACATCCTGGGCATTGAACCCGATGGCCTTTAGTCCTTTGGCCTGGGCTATGTAGAGCGCGCGCCGGTTGTGGAAGTCTTGCGAGATGACTGTGAAGCTCTGCTGACCGAAGATCTTGTCCATCCGCACCACCGAGTCGAGGGTACGGAACCCGGCATAATCCAGGAAGATCTTCTCCTCGGGCACGCCGCCTGCCACCAGTTCGGCTTTCATATCTTCGGGTTCATTGTACGTGTGCCGGCCGTTGTCACCGCTGATGACGATGGCTTCGATCTTTCCGGCTTTGTACAAGGACACGGCAGCGGCAATGCGGTTCTGGAAGTATTGGTTGGGACGCCCGGAGCGCACGGTTTTCGAAGTGCCTAGCAACAGTCCGGCTTTGTTGTGCGGAATGGTGGAGGTATCGGTGTATATTTGCCCTTCGGCAGCATTCTCTACGGTTTGATAAGCCCATACAATGGCAATGGCGGCAAGCAGGATGACAGTTGTCAGGCTTCCTAAACTAATATAGATAATTCTCTTGACTTTCATTCGGGTGACATTTTGCATCAAATATACATCTTTTTCACTTGCATTCTCTTTTTTTTCGTACTTTTGCACTCGTTTACAGCGAAGAAGAAACTCAAAAATACAATTATAATGGCAAAAGAACTGAAAGAGCTTACCAAACGTAGCGAAAACTACTCGCAGTGGTACAACGATTTGGTATTGAAAGCCGACCTTGCAGAGCAGTCGGCCGTGCGTGGATGTATGGTGATCAAGCCTTACGGATACGCTATCTGGGAGAAGATGCAACGTCAGCTGGACGATATGTTCAAGGAAACCGGACATGTGAATGCTTACTTCCCGTTGCTCATCCCCAAATCGTTCCTAAGCCGCGAAGCCGAACATGTGGAAGGTTTTGCCAAGGAATGTGCCGTGGTGACGCACCACCGTTTGAAGAACGATCCCGACGGTAAAGGCGTAGTAGTAGATCCGGCAGCCAAACTGGAAGAGGAACTGATCATCCGCCCTACATCTGAAACCATTATCTGGAACACTTATAAGAATTGGATCAACTCATACCGCGACCTGCCTATTCTGGTAAACCAATGGGCCAATGTGATGCGTTGGGACATGCGTACGCGCTTGTTCCTCCGCACGGCAGAGTTCTTGTGGCAGGAAGGCCACACGGCGCATGCCACCCGCGAAGAAGCCGAAGAAGAAGCGATCCGTATGTTGCACGTTTATGGCGAATTTGCCGAAAAACACATGGCCGTACCGGTAATGAAGGGAGTGAAGTCGGCCAACGAACGTTTTGCCGGAGCACTGGAAACCTATACCATCGAAGCCATGATGCAAGATGGAAAGGCGCTGCAAAGCGGTACGTCGCACTTCCTCGGACAGAACTTCGCCAAGGCATTCGACGTGCAGTTCGTCAATAAGGAAAACCAACTGGAATATGTTTGGGCTACCTCATGGGGGGTATCTACCCGACTGATGGGAGCGCTTATCATGACGCACTCGGATGATAACGGATTGGTACTGCCTCCGAAGTTGGCTCCGATACAGGTAGTCATCGTTCCTATCTATAAGAACGACGAACAACTCAAGCTCATCGATGAGAAGGTGGCAGGCATTGTTGCCCGTCTGAAAGCATTGGGTATCTCGGTGAAGTACGACAATGCCGACAACAAACGTCCGGGCTTCAAGTTTGCCGATTATGAACTGAAAGGGGTGCCTGTCCGTCTGGTAATGGGTGGACGCGACCTTGAAAACAATACCATGGAACTGATGCGCCGCGATACGTTGGAAAAAGAAACCATCACATGCGAAGGCATCGAGGAGCATGTAAAGGCGTTGCTCGACGAAATTCAGGAGAATATCTACCGCAAAGCGCTCACCTTCCGCGAAGAGAAAACGATCACAGTAGATTCGTATGACGAATTCAAGGAAAAGATCGAAGAAGGTGGTTTCATCCTGGCGCATTGGGATGGTACACCCGAAACGGAAGAGAAGATCAAGGAAGAAACGAAAGCGACCATCCGTTGTATTCCGCTCGAAGGCGACAAGACCCCCGGAACATGTATGGTGACGGGCCAGCCATCGGCTTGCCGTGTGATCTTTGCCCGGGCTTACTAACCGTAAAGTACAGAAATTCGATAAAGCAGAACTGCCGGTGCACACCATGCATCGGCAGTTCTTTTTTTAGGTATTCAGTATTTTTTCAGAATTAATCCGTTTCTTTGCACGAAGCAGAATCTAAAGCGGAAAGTTATGAAGATACTGATTATTGAAGACGATCCCTCCTTGCGCGAACTCATTCTTCGTTCGCTGGAGAAAGAGCGGTTCATCGTTGAAGAAGCGATCGACCTGCGGACAGCCATTCTGAAAATAGAGGATTATGATTACGATTGCATCCTACTCGATATCATGTTGCCCGACGGCAACGGCTTGAATGTGCTCGAAGTACTGAAGGAGATGCGCAAACGTGAGAATGTGATCATTATATCGGCCCGTGATTCGCTCGAAGACAAAATAGCCGGCCTGGAGCTTGGGGCCGATGATTACTTAGCAAAACCTTTTCACATTGCCGAGCTGACTGCCCGCATACGGAGTGTCATCCGCCGCCGGCAGAACAATGGCGACACGAGTATCCGTCTGGAGAATATTCGCATCCAGCCCGATACATTCCAGGTTTTTGTGGACGACCAGCCTGTCGAACTGAGCCGTAAGGAGTACGATATGCTGTTCTACTTTATTAACCGCCCCGGGCGGTTGGTCGATAAAAATACCCTGGCCGAGTCGGTATGGGGCGATCATATCGATCAGGTCGATAATTTCGACTTCATATATGCGCAAATCAAGAACCTGCGCAAGAAGCTGAAAGAAGCCGGAGCCATCCCCGAAATACGGTCGGTCTACGGTTTCGGTTATAAAATGGTTGTTCAGTAAATCCCTTCTTCCGAGTATGAAACTGCTGTATCGTATCCTTTTGCGTATTTCGCTGGCACTGACCGTTGTTCTGGCGCTTTGGACTGTTTGTTTTTACATTGCCTTGATCCATGTAGTGAACGATGAGGTGGACGAGTCGCTCGAAAGCTATTCGGAAACGATTCTCATTCGCCAGTTGGCAGGAGAGGAGTTGCCTTCCCAGGATAGTGGCTCGAACAATCAGTACTATCTTCGGCAAGTCAGTCCGGAATATGCCGGTCAGCGGTCGAAAATGGTCTTTTCCGATTCGTTGGTGTATGTCCGTGTGAAGGATGAAAGAGAACCGGCGCGAATCCTGAAAACAATATTCGAAGATGCCGGGGGGACCTATCATGAACTGATCGTTTCTACTCCCTCGATTGAGAAAGACGACTTGAAAGAGGCTATTCTCGGGTGGATCGTCTTCCTGTATGTCGTTATGCTGTTTACCATTATCGTCATCACCTTCTTAGTGTTCAGGCGGAACATGAAACCGCTTTATGTGCTGCTTCGTTGGCTGGACGATTACCGTACGGGAGGAGAAAACCGCCCGTTGCTTAACGAAACCCGTGTGACGGAGTTTCGCAAACTGAACGAAGCCGCCATACGTAATGCCAAGCGCAATGAAGAGGTATTCGAACAGCAAAAACAATTCATCGGCAACGCTTCGCATGAGATGCAGACACCTTTAGCCATCTGCCGCAACCGTCTGGAAATACTCATGGAAGACGAGTCGCTTACAGAAACTCAATTGGAAGACGTAGCGAAGACTTATCAGACGCTGGAACACCTTATCCGGCTCAACCGCTCGTTGCTCTTTCTTTCGAAGATTGACAATGGTCAGTTTCCCGACACTCAATCGGTGGAAATAAATAAAATAGTGAAGCGACACCTCGAAGACTTCAAAGAGGTATATGCCCATCGTAAGTTGGATGTTAGCCTCAAGGAAGCCGGAATCCTGTCTTGGCAGATGAGCGAGTCACTGGCTATAGCACTCATTACCAACCTGCTAAAGAATGCTTTCGCACACAATGTCGATGGGGGAAAAGTTTGTATAGAGCTTACGACACATAGTCTTGCCGTTCGCAATACAGCTACAGCCGGGGCGTTGAACGAGCGTCGTTTGTTCGAACGTTTCTACCAGTCGGGCCGGAAAGAAGGTTCTACCGGATTGGGCCTTGCTATCTCGGATGCTATCTGCCGGTTGTATCACTTGCGGTTGCAATACTCTTATTCGGGTAGCGAGCACTGTTTCCTGTTGTCCGTATAGAAAACTATCTTTTCCCGTAGAGCAAGCATACGTTGTTCTACGACCAAGCTTGTGGTACTCTACGAGGGAGGTACTGTTACTCTACGAGCATCGATGTACGAGATGTACATCTTATACACTACCAGATGTACATCTCGTGCTGCTCAAGATGTACATCTCGTACATCGACCCTTTTAAAGCAACGGTAGCTCCCTCTACGAGTATCTGTGGCTTGCTCTACGAGCATCGGTTCAATACCTCTGATTGTACGGCTATGTATGGGTTAGATAAACAGAAAACACATAAATAAGAGAAATAGATCCTGTTTTCAAATTCTTTTCAGTTTTGCACCTGATCTTTGTAGTGTGATAGGAAAATAGAATAGAAACAATTAAAAAGCAATGATTATGAAAAAGTTATTATTCGCATTGATGTGTTTGTTCGCCGTTCAACTAACAGTGAAAGCAAATGAAGGTAAACCCATACAAGTAAGTGAATTACCTAAAACGGCCCAAAGTTTTATCAAGCAGAACTTTGCATCCAGCAAAGTGGCAATGGCTAAAGTAGAATCCAACTTTCTGTCCAAGGATTATGATGTGATCTTTGCCGACGGAAACAAAGTGGAGTTCGACCGATCGGGTAATTGGACAGAGATAAATTGCAAGTATGGCGAAGTTCCTGCTTCGGCTGTCCCTTCGGCTATCAGCGAACATGTAACGACCAACTACCCCGGAGTTAAGATCCTGAAAATAGAACGGGATGGCAAACGGTATGAAGTAAAACTATCCAACGGTTGGGAACTGGAATACGACAGTCTGTTCCGGGTGGTAGATATGGAAAAATAATAGATTGATCTACTTGTGATTCTGAATATTCTGCTTACATTTGGGGCATGAATATAGTTATGAATCTCCTGTGGCTGATCTTCGGAGGGATATTTACAGCCGTTGAATACCTGATCTCAAGTTTGCTGATGATGATTACCATCATCGGCATACCTTTTGGGTTGCAAACATTGAAACTGGCCATGCTTGCTTTGTGGCCGTTTGGTAAGCAAGTGGTTAGCCGGCCCGAAAGCGGAGGCTGTCTAAGTCTCATCATGAATGTGCTTTGGATTTTCTTGGGCGGATTCTGGATTTGTGTATCGCACCTGGTTTTCGGATTGGTGTTGTGTATCACGATTATAGGCATTCCGTTCGGGCGTCAACACTTCAAGTTAGCCGGTCTGGCACTGACTCCGTTCGGCAAAGACATCCTGGATAAATAATTCCTGCCAAGGCACATAGACACAAGCGTGAGCTATTCCCGTTCACGCTTATTTTTTGACTGGGGGGTATCGGTTGCTGCCGGACTCTTCGGTGTTTCGTTGCTCTTCTTGATCTTCTTCTTCAGGCGATTGGCTTTCCAGTGGTTCCAGAAGAAGAGTTCCTGCCACTTATCAAAATCTTTCTTGTATATCAATCCTACACCTTGTGTGGTGAGGTTGGTCTTGGTGTAATAACGGTCGTTTGTTTCGTTATACGCTTTCAGGCGCAGGTCGCCCGCACGGGTAAGGAGCCACTCGGCTTCAAAGTCGCCCACGAAATTCGTGTTTGCCATCGGATTTTCCCGGTATCCGAAGTTTCCATTGATAATCAGGCGGTTGTTCAACAATTGCCCCGACAGTACACCCTCAATCTCCATTTCCGACCATCCCTTTTCACCGGTGCTCAAGTTGGTACCGATATTCCAGTTATTGCTGTCGATGATTTGCGACAGTACATTGTTCAATTGTCCCGATAGGGTGGACGATAACACCGACGACATCACGTTGGAGTTTTGCGTACCGTTGATATCTTGCGTATAGAACTTACCGATACCTAACAGGTAGAGTATCTGGGTATTCATTTGTTCGTCGGTATTGAGGTAATTGCGCACCAGCGTTTGTACTTCATCCCGTTCATTAGGCAGTTCGAGTCCCATCTTGATGGTGGGGTGGAGCAGGTTTCCGGTGAGGTTCATCAGGCAGTTTACGCGTACATTGGGTTGTTGCACGATCGTGGAGGCATCGGGTATCAGGTCGTTGAGCGAAACCGAAGGAACCGAATACACTGCCTGGATGCCCAGGGTGGCATCGAAGGGGTCGCCGGCAAATGACAGGGTGCTTCCGTCCTTGATGATAAAGTCTTTGCGGATCACTTCCTGCAAACTGAATTTGTACACTCCCTGGGTGATGCGGTAACTTCCGAACATCTTGAAATCGCCTTTGTTGAAGAATTCAGCGCGTATGCTTCCTGTACCTTTGGCACTGATGTTGTCTCCGGCCAGCGGGTCCATGACGATCCTGACACTGGCATCGGGGGTGGCATCCACCAATATATTCATTTTGATGTCAATGCCGGTTTCCCGTTCTGTTTCCTGTTGCATACGTTCGTAATACGAAGCGGTTTGAAGCGAGTCCAGCGCATCCCGTCGCGGGGTTTTGTCGACAAACCGGATGAACTGATTACTGGTGGCTGATGCTACCGAGCCGGTACTGTAGGTGAAGGTGGTATTCCGATTGGTGGTAATACCTGCATTGATATTCAACCCCTGCGAGTTGCCCGATAATACCGCATTGCCGGTTCCGTATACGGTGCCGTAGAATGGCATGTCGAATGATTCCTGGGTATTCATAACCAGCATGTTTACGGCATTGATATCGAAATAGTAGTTCATGTTCTTGAAGTTCTGGTATTTCAGGTAACCATTTAGCGTACCTTGATGCCCCTCTGCATCGGATATCCTTGCTGTATTGAATCGTAAGCCTTCGGTAGACATGTGGATGCTATCCCGTATACCGAACGAAGTGTTGAGTATATCGAATCTGAGTGAGGCATCGGCCATGGCCGATCCTTCGAGGTTGAGGGCCTTGAACCGGCCGTAGAAGTGAACCTTTCCGCTAGCTTTCCCTTTGATATCCGTGGCTACGGAGTTCATGTACTCCTCCAGGAACTTGATGTTGAGTTCGTTGGCGTCGATATGTAAGTCGAGCCCACTTTTGGGTTTGAGCGGATATATATATCCATCGACATGCGCGCACTCTTTCTCTTTGTTCCGTATGCGGGCATCTAAATAGATACCTTCGTTTTCGTTATCCCATTTGCCGAAGATATCGGCATCGCCCAACAGACCGCCATTGAGACTTAGCTGCCTGACAAACAGGTTGGTGTTCATGACCGGTTTTTTCAATACATTGGTGGCATACGCTATTCCGGTAGCTTCGCCCATGAAGAATACATCGTCCGAAATACTGGCTATGTCGAACACATACCCGAGGTTTATTTCTTTCAGATCGACTTTGACGGTATCTTCCGGATGTTCGGACAGGCATCCGTTGATGAGTACATGACGGTCGCCATGACTGAAATTGAAGTCGTGAATATGTATTTTTCCCGAGTCGACGGCAACTTGCGCCGGGTGTATCTTCCAAACCGTATCGTTCAGGATGACATCAGTCGGCAGAATATCGATCGAGGCTCTTAGTCGCGGCTTTTCCTGGTCCGGCCGGAAGAAGTGGGCAACGGCAGCCAGTTGCCCGCTGTAGGTGACCGAAGAACTGTTGCCCCAATGTATCCGGGTAGTTACCTGATCGTCTTGAGCTTGTGTATCAAGCGAAAGTGTGACGGCTCCACCCTTTTTCAGGTTTGTAAACCGGACATTGGCTTTCAGCTTATCCGAGAAGTTATCGCAATGCAGGCTACCCGACTCAATAAAGGTGTTGCCATACTGAAAGCGTGGAAAGTAACCGTCGATACGTATTCGTTTCACTAGGTCGTTAACGCTTCCTTGCAGTCTGGAAGGGGTGTAGATCTGAAGAGGGATATGGAAAATAGTTGGTAATATCTCTGTGTCGGATATTTGTATGTCGAATGTGAAGTTATTTCTGGTTTCAACTGGTTTTACGACAAATGGAATAACCGAAGGAATATACGTGGACAGTATGTTGCGGATGCTTACCGGAAGTGTGGCATATGAGAAGTCGCCTTCTATCTCTGCTGCAAGAAACTCAGAACGTACGCTGATGTTCTTCCGGTCGTTCTTTTGTACGGCTTTGACTTTCAGGTTGTTCATGCGGAACTCTTTCTCCGGATGTTCGAACAACAAGCTGTCTATATTAATTTCGCCAGCCATCTTGTCGATGCTGGCACCTGTGAAATCGGCTTTTATCTTGAACGAAATCTCAGTATCTTCCGGATAGTTGGTGGTAAGGTGCAACTTGACCGGTCGCACCTTTCGTACATCGGCCAGGAAATTGAATGTAGGCGTTTTCTCGACTATGTTGAAAGCTCCGTTCAGCATCACAGAACCATTGTCGTCGCTCAGGCCGATCTTCCCGTTGAATCCTCCCCGGCGATATTCACCGTCGAGCGTAATGTTTTCGTACGTATAGTTGCTGTACTCGAATGCAGGCACCAATCCTTTTAGTACAATGGTGGGATAATTGCTTCCTTGGTTGCTTCCTTGAATGCCCAGATCGAGGCTGATTAGTCCCAGTTGTGGGTTGTCTAAAAGTGTGCCTAACTGGAAGTCGGATGTTTTGATCATTCCCGAGTAAGCAAAATTCTGTTCTTCTTTATTCGAACTGAGCTTCAAGTCGGTTTGAACATATCCTATATCGGTACGGAACAGTCCGTAAGTAACCAGGTCGTTGAAGTAGCCCGAAATCTCGCCATTGAAAGAGATATTGCCTAAATGGGATAGGAGCGGAGGGGTGCTGTTGTGATTCGTCAGGTTGCGTATCAGGAAGTCGACCCCCTCTTTGCTGACGTATAGGTTGGATATCTTGCCGAACAACAGGGCATCCTCCATGTGTGACAGGTTCTGCAAGTTGCCATTGCCTTGCAAGCGGAACTTATCGTCGGCTCGCACCTCAAGATGAGAACACAGCAACTGGTTGAGCGGTCCACTGACATCCATGTCGAACCATACCTTTTCTTTAAAGTTGGCCAATGCGGGAACAAAAGGAGAAATATCTTTCAGAGTAATGTGCGAAGGTAATGTGCGGAAAGAGAACTGCACCTCATCTGCAAACCGGCTGAATGATCCTAAACTATCGTATTCCAGTCGCATTGTATCCATCTGCAACAAAGACCCCGGAAGCTCGGTGATGAAGTTTTCGATTCGCATCGATTTATCATTGGCAACCAGTTTCATGTTCAACTTCTTCAATTCTATGCCCGAATGCTCTTCCACACTGAAACGTTTGATGGCAGTATTGATCGAATCGGCCTGTAATGCTTTGAGGGAGACATTGGCAATGATGTTTTGCAGGGATATGTGGTTAGGATTGAATTTACCAGGGGTTTCTTCTTCGGAAAGCACATCGTATGCAAGCTTTCCGCGTCGTATAAGGACGGAATTGATACGCAGGTCAATGTTCGTCTGTTTTTTTATCGTGTCTTTAGAAGCGAAGGCATCGATGACGAATTGAAAGTTGGGAGTAGCTTCCGGTGTTTGTTTATTCAGGTTGACGTTGAACCCGAACAACTGTACACTGCTGATGGATATCTTCTTGTTGAACAGCGGGAGCATCTCGAATTTGGCCGAGAGGCGGGATATCTTCAACATCTCTTTGCCCGATTGGTCTTCGAGCAATAAGTCGTCAATGATAATGCGGTTCAGCAACCCCATGTCCACTTTTCCTATAGTCAACCGGGTGCCCAGAAGATGTGACAACTCTTTGGATACAACATCGGCTACCTTTTGTTGAATATAAGGAATATTCAACAAAATAACTGTGCAGAGATATCCACCTAATATGATTCCCAGCACCCATATAACGATCTTTTTCAGCTTTCTGATAAGGCGTACTTTACAATTAGCGAACAAAAATATAAAATAATACGTTATGTGTCTTGGTTTTATCACTACTTTTGCAGCGTTTAAACACTAATTACAATATGAGTACGATTATTCTTGGGATAGAATCTTCCTGTGATGATACTTCGGCTGCCGTAATCAAAGATGGCTATCTTCTCTCTAATGTGGTTTCGAGTCAGGCTGTTCATGAAGCTTATGGGGGCGTGGTTCCCGAACTGGCTTCACGTGCACATCAACAAAATATTGTTCCGGTGGTACACGAAGCACTGAAGCGGGCCGGGGTAACTAAAGCTGAATTGAGTGCTGTGGCTTTTACCAGAGGCCCCGGCTTAATGGGCTCCTTATTGGTTGGAGTCTCTTTTGCAAAAGGCTTTGCCCGTTCTTTGGATATTCCAATGATTGAAGTTAATCACTTGACAGGTCATGTGTTGGCTCATTTTATTAAAGAAAAAGATGAGAACAATGTCCAACCTAAATTTCCTTTTCTTTGCCTGTTGGTTTCGGGAGGGAACTCTCAAATCATTCTGGTTCGGGCGTACAATGATATGGAGATTCTTGGACAAACCATTGACGATGCAGCCGGTGAGGCTATTGATAAATGTTCGAAAGTGATGGGCTTGGGATATCCCGGTGGTCCGATTATTGATAAACTGGCCAGGCAGGGCAATCCGAAAGCATATTCGTTCAGCAAACCTCATATTCCGGGTTTTGATTATAGTTTCAGTGGTTTGAAGACCTCATTTCTGTATTCATTGCGCGACTGGATGAAAGAAGACCCCGATTTTATAGAGCATCATAAAGAGGATCTGGCAGCTTCGTTGGAAGCTACGGTGGTCGATATCCTGATGGATAAACTGCGAAAAGCAGCCAAGCAATATCAGATAAAAGAGGTGGCGGTTGCAGGAGGTGTTTCGGCCAATAACGGTTTGCGGAATGCCTTTCGCGAGCATGCAGCCAGGTACGGGTGGAATGTCTATATTCCGAAATTCTCTTATACGACAGACAACGCAGCCATGATTGCCATTTCCGGATATCTTAAATATCAGGACAAGGATTTTTGTTCGATCGATCTCCCGGCATATTCGCGCGTTACCTTATAATATAGAGAACCCTTTGTAAGCGAATACATACCAATATTGGCAAGGTCGTTTATACCGAAAAGTTCTGTTTAATAGAAGTGTAAGTCCCATTAAACAGAACCCGACACTCTGTTTAATGGAACTTACACTTCTATTAAATAGAACTTTTGGACTTGTTTTTAGCATATAAACAATCAATATCGATGAAGATGGAGAGTGAAATAGGGACTTCTACTTCAGAAAAAGAAATACTTGAAGTTTTAGTAGGTGATTTGTTGAGAAAAAAGAATTTTCTTCTCTCAACGGCAGAGAGCTGTACAGGTGGAGGTATCGCAGCACGTATCACCTCTGTTCCGGGAAGTTCGGATTATTTTCAGGGAGCAATAGTTGCCTACTCGAATGAAATAAAAGAAAAATTATTAAGCGTATCTTCTCAAACACTTGAGAGGTATGGAGCCGTGAGCGAAGCAACAGTGATAGAGATGGTAGAAGGAGCGATGAAAGCGTTGAAAACCGATTGTGCCGTAGCTACTTCGGGCATTGCAGGACCGGGTGGAGGAAGCACTGAAAAGCCTGTTGGGACGGTTTGGATAGCAGCTGCATGTGGCGATAAAATCCGTACGCTGAAATTAGAAGGAGATTGCGGCCGGGAAATGAATATTAACCGGGCAATAAACGAGGCTCTTTTGCTGCTTTGCACACTTATAAAATAGAGAATATTGCTGTGGTGCAATGAATTATTTTTTAATTTGCTTGTTTTTTATCGATAAAAGTGCTTACTTTGCGCTCTGTTTGAAATAAGTATGGATAAAAACAATAAAAAATAAGATAGAAATGTCGAAGATTTGTCAAATTACCGGAAAAAAAGCCATGATTGGTAACAATGTTTCACACTCAAAGAGAAGAACAAAAAGAACCTTTGATTTGAACTTGTTTAATAAGAAGTTCTATTATGTA
>JAVBVA010000012.1:0-114107 GCA_031554665.1 Bacteroides sp.
ATGAGCTGGTATGAAAGTCTTCTGTCCACCCGGGTGTACAACCGCTCTACACCCGGGTGGACAACTGCTCTACATCCGGGTGTACAAGGGTTATACACCCGGGTGTACAGAAGACTTTCTCCCTTTGAGAACTGTCGTTTCCTCGTTTGTAATCAAAACAATGCTCCTTAGAAGCAACATCGTTCTCAGTACCATTTCGGACATTTCATCTGACTATCAGCGAACTAACAAAACAGGTGCGTGAGAGGTGCGTGAGAGAAAAACACTCCTCTCACGCACCTCTAATGCCGATGAATAAAGGGTTTGAGCACAGCCGCGTGACTGCGTAAGAGGTTTTTTAATTTTCTTGAGTAACACTTCGTAAGTTAATTGTTTGCCTATTTGGATGGTGGTTACCAGTTGTCGGTACGGAAGGGTACCATCGGAAGCTCGCGCATGCCGGCCACATTGCCTATCTGTGAGTTGCGGAAGCAGTACCGTACGGCTACCGGTGCAGGCACCTTATCGCTACTTACGATGATCTGGGTGTAGTTATGTATCTTGGCTTCGGCAGGATAGAATACCTGGTCGGCACCTGCCACCTCGAAGCCCGTCATGCCGTCCAGGCGGTTGTAACCATCCGGCGCGTGGTCGAAGTACACGATTGCTTTCCCGTCTTTCACCTCCATCGATTTGTATTCCGGCCCCCGGCAGGCAATACCTTTCAGGGCATACGTGCCGGCAAGCGCCATGTAGCTGAGCCGCTTGCCCACATCTGTCTTGTTCTTGGGGTGGATGTTGTCCATTTCGTAGGGTTCCACCAGGTCATTGGTCGATATCATACCACTGTTGGGTATCAAAGCCTGCACCTTGTATTGCGCTTCGCGTAAGCGGGCTGCTCCGTCGCCCGGTCCGTAGTTGAAGGGAGCTATCTCCACGAAGTAGAAAGGCAGTTCGCCCAATGCCCATTCCTTCCGCCACAAGTTCACCATGGTAGTCAGTCGTTCGGCATATGTGAGGTACGAGCCCACGTTCGATTCGCCCTGGTACCACAAGAATCCTTTGATGGTATAGTTCTGCAACGGTTTCAGCATGCCGTTGTACATCACCATCGGTTGCAGGTAATCCGGCCCTTTATGGTTGTCGATGTCGATATCGGAGTATCCTTGCAGGATTTCCCGGGGCAACCAGCCTTCTACCTTCGAGCCTCCCCAGCTACAAACAATGATACCTACCGGCACATCCAGTACCCGGTTCAACGACTTGGCAAAGTGATAAGCCGTAGCACTGAACCAGGGAGCATTCTCGGGAGTAGACTCCATCCACTTCCCACGGCATGTTTCCTGCGGAGTAGCTGCCGGCGTTTTCTCTATCCTGGCACAGCGAACACCTTTCAGGCTGCCGGCGTTTGCAATCTCTTCGTTGGCTCCCTGTATCGGGCAGTTACCGAAGCCATTGAGCGGCATTTCCATGTTCGACTGTCCCGAGCAGAACCATACCTCGCCTATCAGGATATTTTTCAGGGTGATCGCTTCACCGTCGCTCAGCGTGATGGTGCGTGTGTCGTAACTTGCTTTCGGTGTCTGGATGGAAGCCAGCCAGCGCCCTTCGCCGTCGCTTTTTACCACTACCGGCTGTGTGCTCCACGATGCTTTGATTGTCACCTGGGTATTGGCTTTGGCTTTGCCCCATAGTTTCACTTGTGTGTTTTGTTGCAACACCATCTGGTCGCCGATTATTTCCGGCAGTGTAATTGCAGCATGAGTCGTAGCGGCCGCCCATACGAGGGCGCAAAGTAGAATGAATTTCTTGTTCATAGTATGTATGTAATTGGATGAATAGACCTGTTTGTTGTCCGGATACAGACCACAAATATAGAATGAATACTTGATACCAACGGTATAAAATGTTTCAAAGTAGTGTTATTTGATAACATAGTATGGGTTTCGTAGGGGTAAATGCTTTGATGTTTCTGTTTTTTTTACGATTTTTGCAACATCGCTCGTTAATATTAAATCAGCATGAAACTACACAATCGAATCCTTTTCCTTGCCGTACTGCTTCTCAGAGCTTCTTTCGCTTTAGCCCAAGAACAATACATGTTCAAGCATCTGTCGGCTAAAGACGGATTGTCACATAGCCAGGTAAACAATATTTTCAAAGACAGCCATGGTTTTATGTGGTTTTCCACAGCAGGTGGCTTGAACCGTTTTGACGGATATAACTACAAAATATTTCGTTGCATAGAGAATGAACCGCTTTCCATCAACGATAATTACATCAACCGGGTGCAGGAAGATGCCGATGGTAACTTGTGGGTATCTACTGCCATGGGGTATGTGTGGTACAATTCGAAAACCGAATCATTCGTGCGCAATCTGGAACCGTTGATGGCCGCACGCGGCATAACAGGCATACCTACGGTAGTGTATATCGATAAGGAGAAGAACTGTTGGTTCTTCGTGCCCGGAAAAGGGGCGTACTACTGGCAGCACGCCACCGGAAAGGTGACGTCTTGCACGCAACTCTCTCCGGATACCACCGTAACCGATATTGTCGATAGCCGGGAAGCCACCCTCTTCCTGTTCGAAGACGGGCACATCGAGTTTGTAGATAAGAATACCGGGCAGGTAGTGAAGCGCGACGAGTATATCCCTTCGCAAGGCACGCTCCGATCGGGTAAGTATAGCCTGTTTGTTGATAAGGACAATGACTACTGGGTCTATTCCAGGGGAGCTTCCGGGGTGTGGGTGTATAGCTCCCGGAAGAAATTGTGGCGTCACATCGACAACACGGTGCAGAGCACCCCCTACCGGTTGACGAGCAATGTGGTTCAGGATATAGCCCAGGATGCCACCGGCAGTTTATGGCTGGCTACCGATCATGGCGGTATCAACATCATCCACAAAGATACCGAGTCGATGACCATCCTGCAAAATGACATGACCGACGAACGTACCATCTCCAACAATAGCGTGAACAGCCTTTACTGCGACGATGTGAACACCATCTGGGTGGGAACCTACAAGAAAGGCATCTCGTACTATAACGAAAGTATGTATAAGTTCGGTGTCGATCATCTGGCGGCTTTCCGGAAAGTGAAGAACTTCGACGGCGACATTACCTATCTGGAAGATGGGAAAGACGGATATCTCTGGATGGGTACCAACGGCAGCGGACTCATCTCCGTGAACCATACTACAGGCGAGAAGAAACTGTACGAACATATTCCGGGCGACCCGTCGTCATTGTCGGGCAATATCATTGTCAGTCTTTGCGCCTCGCACAGCGGCAAACTATGGATAGGCACTTATCTCGGCGGTATGGATTGTTTCGACGGAAAGCGGTTCGTACACTACCGGCACGATGCCGGAAACCCCAACTCATTGGCGGGCGACAATGTGTGGTCTATCGCAGAAGATGAGGAAGGAATGATCTGGATCGGTACGCTGGGCAACGGACTGCAACGGCTCGACCCCGTTACGGGACAGTTTACCACCTACTTCTCCCAACTCGTTTCGGGATACATCTCCTCCCTCTGTATCGGTAGAGAATCGAATATATACATCGGTACAGCTGTGGGCATCAGCATTTACGATCGCAAAAAACAGACATTCGAGAACCTGGAAGGTAACCGGAAAGGTACCCAGCGCTTCTCCAACCAGAACGTGCACCAGGTGTACGAAGACAGTCGCGGGCTGCTCTGGATCGCTACCCGCGACGGGCTGAATGTGTTCGACCGGCGTAACGACCGTATCACCATCCTGCGTAAGAGCGACGGACTGGCCGATGATATCGTGTGCGCCGTCATCGAAGATACCAATAAGAATATGTGGATCACCACCCCCAACGGTGTGTCGAACATAGTAGTCAATACCGATCCCAAGAACGGAAATTACTTTTATAGCTATTATAATTACGACGAACTCGACGGATTGCAGGATCGTGAATTCAACATGCGCTCCATTACCCGTACGTTCCGGGGAGAGATCCTGATGGGAGGTATCCGCGGATATAACATCCTGCGTCCCGATGCCATCCGCTACAACCACATCCTGTCCAAAGTGATGTTCACCGGCTTGTATCTCTTCAACGATCAGGTGCGGATAGGCAAGGACTATAGCGGAAAACAGATATTGCCCGTTGCGTTGAATCTGGCCGATAAAATAGTACTGGAATATCGTCAGAATGTATTCTCCGTCTCTTTTTCGGGGATGAACTACATACTGCCCGAGAAGAGCAGGTATGCCTACAAGCTCGAAGGCTTCAACACCGACTGGCTGTTTGTCGACGGAAAGATGCATCAGGTGACGTATACCAACCTGGCTCCCGGCACCTATACTCTCAAGGTGAAAGCGGCCAACAGCGACGGTTATTGGAACGACGATGCCGCTTCGCTCACCATTGTCATTCGTCCTCCATTCTGGCGATCGGTATGGGCCTATCTGCTGTATGCCCTCGCACTGGCAGGCCTTTTGGTCTATGCCCGTGCACAGATACTCCGCCGCGAACGCGAAAAGTTCAAACTCCAGCAGGTGGAGCTCGAAGCTGCCCGTATGCACGAGCTCGATGATATGAAGCTACGCTTCTTTACCAACGTCAGCCATGAATTCCGTACCCCGCTTACACTTATTCTGGCGCCCATGGAGTACCTTATCAGTCACACCGGCGAAACGGAAAGCAAGCAGAAATTGGTGCTGATACGCCGCAATGCCTTGCGCCTGCTCAACCTGGTAAACCAGTTGTTAGACTTCCGCAAGGGCGATGTCAGCCGTCACCGCCTGAACTCTACGCTGGGCGATGTGCCCGTGTTTCTGCGGGGCATCTGCCGCTCGTTCATGGAGCTCTCGGACAAGAAGAACATACGGCTCACCTACGCATCGAATCAGGAGAACTGCATCATGGAGTTCGATGAAGACAAGTTGGGCCGCATCCTGATGAACCTGCTCTCCAACGCCTTTAAGTTTACCGGTGCCGGCGGACAGGTCGATGTGCTGGTCGACTGCCAGTCTGCTACCTGTGGAAGCCCCGGACAAATCGAGGTACGTGTAGCCGATACCGGCGTGGGAGTGCCCGATGAGGATAAGACCCATATCTTCGAACGCTTCTACCAGGGGCAGCACAATGTCGATGTGCCGAGCGGGAGCGGTATCGGGTTGCATTTGGTGAAGGAGTTTGTGACCTTGCATGGAGGCGATATTCGCGTGGAAGATAATCCCGGAGGTGGTAGTGTGTTCGTATTTACCATCAGCAACTTAACAACGGGACCGGCTATGGCCGAACCGGATGGAAGTGCCGGCGACGGAATAACGACGGTTAGCGAAGTGGTGCATGACTGGGAAACCGCTGATGCCGGAACCACTGCTCCGGAAGCGCCGGCCAATGCTCCCGTCATCCTGATTGTGGAAGATAACGATGACTTCCGCACCTTCCTCTGCGACAGCCTGCGCGGACTCTACCGCATCGGCGAAGCAGCCAACGGACTGGAAGCTTGGCAGCTCATTCCCGATTTACAACCCGATATCATTATCAGCGACGTGATGATGCCCGAAATGGACGGAAACGAGTTGTGCCGCTTAGTGAAAAACGACATCCGTACCTCGCACATCCCGTTGATACTGCTTACTGCCCAGAATGCCGAGGAACATAAGATAGAAGGACTCTCCGAAGGAGCTGACGACTACATCACCAAACCGTTCAACTTCGAGATACTGATGCTGCGTATCCGCAAGCTTATCGAAGCAGGAGCAAAGAAACGCGAACAGTTCCACCACCAGATCGAGCCGAAACCGAGCGATATCACCATCACGACGCTCGACGAGAAACTGATAGCCAAAGCCATCAAGTATGTCGAAGACAATATAGGCCGTAGCGAACTCTCCGTCGAGGAGATGAGTCGCGAACTGTGCATGAGCCGGGTACATCTGTACAAGAAGCTAATTACCATTACAGGTAAGTCGCCCATCGAATTTATCCGGGTGATACGCCTCAAACGGGCCGCACAATTGCTTCGCGAAAGCCAGATGAACGTGTCGGAAATAGCCTACGAAGTAGGTTTCAACAACCCCAAATATTTCAGCAAATATTTCAAGGAAGAGTTTGGAAAACTGCCTTCTGAGTACAAGAACAGCGCCACTTAACAAAACGAACCCTTTTGGTAAACATTCCGCTACCGGGTATCATACAAAACAGACCGTAACACATTACATAAAAAGAGATGAGTGTGATGAGATTGTCGTACTTTTACGACATTGAATTAAACACCAAAAAGTATATATTATGATGGAGATGAAAAACACGTACCTCTTACTGGCGGCGTTTGTTTTTGCCTCGTGCACAAGTTCCGGATATGAGCAGACTCCTGGCGGAGTCATCGTAAAGCTCGATCCGAAAGAAAAACAGGATGTCCGCATGGTACGCCTGCAAGTCGTTAACGACAAAGTGATTCACGTTTCGGCCACTCCCGAAAAGAGTTTCTCGGAAGAGCCCAGTCTGATTATCGTTCCGCAACAACAGGATGCGAAGTTTACCGTAGAGCAGAAAGACCGTACAGTGGTGCTTTCTACTGCCCAACTGCAAGCTTCGGTCAGCCTGGAGACGGGTGAGGTGACCTTTGCCGACAGCAACGGGCAAGCTATCCTGCGCGAAAACGAAGGCGGCGGAAAACATTTCCGGGCCATCGAGGTAGAAGGTACCAAGGGTTACGAACTGCGTCAGGTATTCGAGAGTCCGGCTGATGAGGCATTCTACGGATTAGGACAGCATCAGTCCGATGAGTTCAACTACAAAGGAAAGAACGAAGAACTGTTCCAGTATAATACCAAGGTGTCGGTTCCGTTCGTGGTGTCGAACAAAAACTACGGTATCTTGTGGGATAACTATTCGCTTTCGCGCTTCGGCGATGCACGCGATTATGCACAACTCAACAAAGCTTTCAAAGTACGCGATAAAGATGGCCTGGATGGAGGGCTGACAGGAACATGGGTACCTTCGCCCAGGTCAGGTAAGGAAACACTCGTTCGTACCGAGCCGTTGCTCTACTTCGAGAACCTGAAAGCCAACCGCGAATACCTGCCTAAGGATTTCCCGCTGATGGGATCGAACGTAACGTTCGAAGGATCGATCGAAGCACCCGAAAGTGGTTTATACCGGTTCATCCTGTACTATGCCGGTTATACAAAGGTGTATCTTGATGGCCAACTGATAGTTCCCGAACGCTGGCGTACGGCATGGAACCCAAACAGCTATAAGTTTACAGCCAATCTCGAAGCCGGCAAGCAAGTGCCGCTCCGCGTTGAATGGCAGCCCGATGGCGGCGAATCATATTGCGGCCTTCGCGCCCTCAGCCCTGTACCCGAAGCTGAACAGAACAAGCTGGCGCTCTTCAGTGAGATGGGCGATGAAATCAATTACTACTTCGTATACGGCGATTCGATGGACGATGTGATCAGCGGATACCGCACGCTCACCGGAAAATCACAGATCATGCCCAAGTGGGCGATGGGATACTGGCAGAGTCGCGAACGTTATAGAACACAGCGCGAGATGCTCGACGTACTGAAAGAGTTCCGTACCCGTCAGTTCCCGATCGATAACATCGTACTCGACTGGAACCATTGGCCCGAAAACGCTTGGGGTAGCCATGAATTCGACCTCGACCGCTTTCCCGATCCGAAAGGAATGGTCGACTCCATTCACGATATGCACGGCCGCATGATGGTTTCTATCTGGCCGAAGTTTTACGTAACGACCGAACACTTCAAAGAATTCGAAAAGAACGGCTGGATGTATATGCAATCCGTGAAAGATAGCATTAAAGACTGGGTAGGCCCCGGTTATGTGGGAGGTTTCTATGACGCCTACTCGGCCGAAGCCCGCAAACTGTTCTGGAAGCAGATTGAGGATCACTATGTGCCGCTGGGTATTGACTCCTGGTGGATGGATGCATCGGAACCGAACGTACGCGACTGTACCGATATGGACTACCGTAAGCAACTTTGCGGACCTACCGCCCTCGGTCCTTCGACCAAATATTTCAACGCGTATGCACTGGAAAATGCCGAAGCTATCTATGACGGGCAACGCGGTTCAGAACCCGATCGTCGGGTGTTCCTGCTTACCCGTTCGGGATTTGCCGGACTGCAACGTTACTCTACTGCTACCTGGAGTGGCGACATCGCTACCCGGTGGGAAGATATGAAGGCGCAGATCTCAGCCGGATTGAACTTCGCCATCAGCGGTATTCCGTATTGGACGATGGACATTGGCGGCTTCTGTGTAGAACGCCGTTACGAGAATGCCCAACGTGAGTTCGACAAGACCGGAAAGGAGAACGAAGACTCGAAAGAGTGGCGCGAGCTGAATGCACGCTGGTTCCAGTTCGGTGCCTTCTGTCCGCTGTTCCGTTCACATGGTCAGTATCCGTACCGCGAACCATGGCACATTGCTCCTGCTTCGCACCCGGCCTACAAATCGATGATGTACTACACCGACCTGCGTTATCGTATGATGCCTTATGTGTACTCATTGGCAGGTATGACCTGGTTCGACGACTATACCATCATGCGTGCGCTGGTTATGGACTTCGGACGCGATACGAAGGTGAACAACATCAGTGACCAATTCATGTTTGGCCCGGCATTGATGGCCTGCCCGGTATACGAATACGGTGCCCGCACCCGCGAAGTATATTTCCCCGAAACAACCGGTTGGTACGACTTCTACTCGGGCAAATACATCACCGGCGGACAACGCCTGCGAGTAGATGCCCCGTACGAACGGATGCCGCTTTATGTACGCGAAGGAGCCATTATCCCCTACGGACCGGCTATGCAATACAGCGACGAGAAACCGGCCGAGAACATCACCTTGTATGTGTATAGCGGACAAAACGGAACATTCACCCTGTACGAAGACGAGAATGTGAACTACAACTACGAGAAGGGCCAGTGCGCCATGATTCCGTTTACGTATGACGAAAGCGCCCGCTCATTGGTGATCGGCGACCGTCAGGGAGAGTTCCCCGGTATGCTCAAAGAACGTAGCTTCCACGTAGTGCTGGTTGACAAAACAAATCCGCAACCGTTCGATCTTGAGAAGGCGAAAGGACAACTGATACAGTACAATGGTACGAAACAGATAGTGAAACTTTAAATAAAGGCTCACCGCCGAATATACAGAGGGCACAGAGTAAATAAACCTCTGTGCCCTTTGTGTTTTCTGTGGTAAAACATCAATTAGTATGAAAATAATAAAACTCCTGTGTCTGGCTACCATTCTGCTGGCAGCCTGCACAACAAACGAAGAATCGCCCCGGCAACGAATCTCCTTCAACGACGGATGGGCCTTTCATCTGGGTGATACCCCTGAAGCTTCGGCTATGGGTTTCGATGACAGTAGCTGGCGAACACTTACCCTGCCGCACGACTGGGCCATCGAAGGCGAATTCTCCGAAACGAATCCTTCCGGTTGCGGAGGCGGCGCCTTGCCCGGAGGTATCGGTTGGTACCGCAAAGCCTTCACCCCCGACGCTTCGGCGGCAGGCAAACGCGTATTCATCGAGTTCGATGGGGTGTATATGAACTCCGAAGTGTTCCTCAACGGTCATTCGTTGGGTGTGCGCCCCTTCGGCTATATCTCGTTCAGGTATGATCTCACGCCATACCTCAAGCTGGGCGAACCGAATATACTGGCGGTCCGGGTAGACAATGAACTGCAACCCAACTCACGCTGGTACAGCGGTTGCGGCATCTACCGCAATGTGTGGCTTACCACCGTGGAACCTGTCCATGTCGATCAATGGGGAACATTTGTTACCACTCCCGAAGTGACCGACGCGAAAGCTTTGCTATCTGTACTTACTACCGTACGCAACGCTTCGACTGCCGGCATGCAAGTAGAGGTGACATCCATACTCTGCAACGCCGAAGGAAAAAAGGTGGGCGAGACTGCTTCAACACAACTGACTATCGCTGCCAATACTGCAGCCGAAGTGAAGCAGGAGGTCAAGGTTGATCATCCGGTACTATGGACGTTGGACAATCCTTATATATATAAGGTAAAGACCGAGATACGCATCGGCAAACAATTGGTCGATACGTACGAAACTCCGGTGGGGATACGCACTTTCCGGTTTGATGCGCACGAAGGCTTCATCCTCAACGGGCACCCGGTGAAGATCAAAGGCGTATGTCAACACCACGATCTCGGTTGCCTCGGCGCTGCAGTCAATACCCGGGCCATCGAACGTCAGCTCGAAATACTTCAGGCCATGGGGTGCAACGGCATACGCTGTTCGCACAATCCGCCTGCGCCCGAACTGCTCGACCTGTGCGACCGCATGGGGTTCATCGTGATGGACGAAACATTCGATATGTGGCGCAAACGCAAGACCGAGTACGACTACTCCCGCTACTTCAACCAGTGGCACGAGCGCGACCTCACCGACCACGTGAAGCGCGACCGTAACCATCCGTCTATCTTCGTATGGAGCATCGGAAACGAAGTGCTCGAACAATGGACACATGCCGATGCCGATACGCTCGATATCCAGAAGGCCAACCTGTTGCTCAATTTCAAGCGCGATCCTTCTGCACTGGCTGCGGAAGGTGAAATGAGTGTCAACTCACTGCTCACCCGCAAACTGGCCGATATGTATCGCGAACTCGACCCGACGCGTCCGCTTACTTCGGGCAACAACGAACCGAACCCCTACAATCACCTGTTCCGTGCCGATGCACTCGATATCATCGGGTTCAACTACCACGAAACCTACTTCGAGGATGTGCCGAAGAATTTCCCCGGTAAACCGTTTATCGTTACCGAAAGTACCTCGGCCCTGATGACGCGCGGATACTACCGCATGCCGTCCGACTCGATGTACATCTGGCCCGAACGTTGGGATAAACCATTCCGGGAGCCGAGCTTCTCCTGTTCGTCTTACGACAATTGTCACGTGCCCTGGGGTACTACGCACGAAGAAAGCTGGCGGTTGGTACGCGACAACGATTTCATTTCAGGTATGTACATCTGGACCGGTTTCGACTATCTGGGCGAACCTACTCCCTTCTGGTGGCCGGCACACAGCTCGTACTTCGGTATCATCGACCTGGCCGGTCTGCCTAAGGATGTATATTATATGTATCAGAGCGAATGGACCGACCGTCCGGTATTGCACCTCTTCCCGCATTGGAACTGGACACCCGGGCAAACCATCGACCTGTGGGCTTACTATAACAATGCCGATGAAGTGGAACTCTTTGTCAACGGAAAATCGCAAGGCGTGCGCAGTAAAACCGAAGGAACATTCCATGTATCCTGGCGGGTGACGTTCGAACACGGTTCGGTACGTGCTGTGTCGCGCAAAGCCGGGAAAACAGTGCTCGAGCAAGAAATACGTACTGCAGGCGAACCCGCCCGGATCCGTCTGATCCCCGATCGTACGGTGATCACTGCCGATGGACGCGACTTGAGCTTCGTTACCGTAGAGGTGACCGACAAGGATGGAAACCTTTGCCCGAATGCCGACAACCTGATCCGTTTCCGGGTAGACGGCGAGGCCTTCATTGCAGGGGTAGACAATGGGAACCCCGTATCGCTCGAAAGCTTCAAGGCGCCGCAGCGCAAAGCCTTCTACGGCAAGTGCCTGGTGGTGTTGCAGAACAATGGCAAACCGGGTAGCATCAAACTGACAGCCGCTTCCGACGGTTTGCAGGAAGAAACAACCGGCTTGCAGGCTTCACGATGATGTTGTAAGAGAAGGTCGTCAGTGGATTACTTCCGTTCGACCCCGCTGTATGTAGGCATGCAGCGGGGTCGTTCTGTGTTCAAAATACTGTAAATCCGGATTGGTAATAAAACGTGTTGCACCTTTCTGAAAGGGCGTGTTCTGTTTTTAAGAAGACGCTTTGTTCTTTTGGTAAATATTTAAAAACGGCTTAAAAATGAAACTTGCAAATAGTAGCAAAATGTTGTAAATACTATGCTTTTGTAAGGATAAAGTATGAAAAGTTGAATATATTTCACCTTTTTTGTTGCAAATTGTATTTATTTGTCTTACTTTTGTTGCAATGATAAAACACGCCAATTTATGGACGGACAAATAAAACCAGTATTTTTATTCAGTATATTGCTCTCACTTATGTTTTCTTTTCCGTTGTCGTCACAAGCCCGGGAAGAGAATGGTGCAGTGCTTATAATCAATACCCACAAGGAGACTCTTCCTTTGAGCCAGTGCATTGTCCAGGGGGTACTCGCCGGACTTCCCGATACGGTTAATGCAACTTCGGTAATCACCGACAATATGAATATTCTTCAAATCGATACCGAGTCCAAATTAGATTCGCTTACCCGGGAATTGCTTAGTGGCTACGACGAACCACCCAGCCTTATTGTAATAGAAGGAAACAGCTCCTGGAAACTGCTGCACGAAGAAATTGAAAAGTGCTGGGGCGATGTACCTATCATATTGTGCTACAATTACGAACGTATGGGCACTCGTGACAATTATTTGTACAAAACAGAGGTTACTAACCACGAACCGACCGTAGAAGAAGCTGTGAAAGGGAAAAACGTAACCCTGGTTCCTATTCTGTACTATCCTCGCCAGACACTGGCGCTCATGAAAACCATGCTCCCGCAAATGGATACTCTGGCTTTTGTTTCCGACCGGCGTTATATGAATAGCCAAAACCGTTATCTGCTTACCAACGAGGTGAAAGAAAAATATCCGGAGATGACCCTCAAGTTCATTACTCAAGGCGAAGTAGATGTGAATAACCTGCTCGATACACTTCAGACTTGCGGTCCCCGTACCGGCATTTTGTTCGGGTCCTGGTATATTCCCGGCTATTCGTTCAATCGTAATCATATATTAGGCTACCGTATTATCACCAAACATACTCAGCATCCCATTTTTTGCCTGAACGATATGCTGGTACGCCAGAATGATGCTGCAGGAGGTTGCTTTGAACTCTATGTAGATATCCAACGGGCCATATCCGATGCTACCCGCCAAATACTGAACGGAAAGGAAGCGCGCGATATTCCGGCTGTATGGATTGCTCCCAGGTATGTGCTCAATTATGAAATGGCCGTCCGGCATGGAATCGATCTGGGAAAGGCTCCGCAAGGAACCATCTTCTACAAGGAGCCCGTATCTTTCTGGGTGAAACACCGGGTAGGGATAATGGCTGCTATTCTGCTGATGATAGCAGCGCTGGCTGTAGTAGCCATGCGCCTTTTTATGTCCAATAAAGTACGGCGGGCGCAAGATAAGGAACTCGAAACCATGCGTAGCTACGACCATCTGTTCAATACCATGCCTATCGCCTTTATGAGTTGCAGGTTGGAACGCAATGCACAGGGCGATGTGACAGGGTATTGGGTAGAACGTGTGAACCCTACCTTTGAGAGGTTCTTCTATGCACTGGATACCCGTACACCGCTTAAAAGCGGATCGGTGTGGAAGGATAATGACCCCCGCCTGGTACAGCTCATTGAACGGATGAATCTATGCGATAAAGTACGTACCCCCATGATGTTTAATTTTACGCGTGAAGATACGGGCAGACACTATCATAAGCTGCTCATTCCCGAAGGCGAAGACAAAATGACCCTGTACTACATGGATTGCACCGATCTGGTAGAGGCCCAGCAAGAAGTACAGCTCATGTATCACAAAATGGCTCTTTCGCTCGAACTGTCCAACCTCATTTCGTGGAAATGGAGACTCGACAAATGGACGGTGGAGTGCGACTCAAAACGATCGCTCAAAGATATTGACGCCCCCATAGCGCCTGTGGTGTTCACCACCGAAGAGTTTATCAATCGCATTCATCCCGATCATCGCAACCGGATGGAATATAAATACCAGGAACTGATTGATGGTAAAACAGAATTGTTCAGCGAAGTTTGCCTGACTCAGCATTTGCTCAATGGAGCCAGCTATCCGGCATACGACTGGATAGAAACAAAAGCCGTCGTGTTCAGGCGTGATGAGCGGGGACGTCCGGTGAGCCTGCTGGGATCGTCTAAAGTTATCACCGAACACAAAACGCTGGAACAGTCGCTGATAAGCGCCAAGGAGATGGCCGAACATGCCAATCAGTTGAAATCGGCCTTCCTGGCCAATATGAGTCACGAAATACGTACGCCGCTCAATGCCATCGTGGGATTCTCGGGGATCCTGGCCGTCACCGACGACGAAGAGGAAAGGCAGGAGTATGCCAAGATCATAGAGACCAATAATGAACTGTTGTTGCAGTTGGTGAGCGATATTCTCGACCTGGCCAAGATAGAGGCAGGTACACTCGATTTTGAATATTCCAGTGTGGATATCAACCAAATGTTGTACGATGTTGAACAGGCTGCCCGGCTGAAAGCAGCGAATACCGGACTGCACATCGAGTTCGATCACCGGTTGCCTGTTTGTGTGGCGCGTACCGAGCGCAACCGTGTGTTGCAGATCATCAATAACTTCATGACCAATGCTTTCAAGTTCACTAAGAAAGGAAGCATTTGTTTCGGATACCAGCGTAGGGGCGACTATCTGCGGTTTTATGTAAGCGATACCGGTTGTGGTATCCCCAAAGCGCAACAAAAGAGTATATTCGGACGATTTGTGAAACTCAATACTTTTGC
Source organism: Bacteroides sp. (assembly GCA_031554665.1). Classification (GTDB taxonomy): domain Bacteria; phylum Bacteroidota; class Bacteroidia; order Bacteroidales; family Bacteroidaceae; genus Bacteroides. The sequence continues at coordinate 14,620 of JAVBVA010000012.1, forward strand.
TCAGGGAACCGGCTTGGGACTCTCTATCTGCGAAACCATCATACAACGTATGGGAGGTGAAATCGGGGTTGAGTCCGAAGAGGGCATAGGTTCCACCTTCTGGTTTACTATACCTTACGAATCTGCTTGCTGAACTTTTCTCGTATAACTGGTTAAATTTGTTAGTGATGTGAAAATCCCCCCTCCGAATCCTCGCTCGGATTACGGAGGGGGAAACACAAACAACATAAAAGGAAAGATGATTCCCATCAGCTCGTCCTTTATGAATTCCCGATACCGGGCTAAACGTTACTTAACAACGTTATTTTGTTTGTCATCCCACTCTTTAGCGGCATTTTCCGTAGCGAATCAAAGCTCCTCGATACATACCTTGACGTCCGTACGCAAAAGCCTATGGTGGAAGGACTGTGATACATCAATTTCATTTTGCCTTTCCGGGTCAGACTGGAGTTCTCGGCTAAGAACAAAAACAATTGGTTCTTCTTCAACCTTTTGTGCCACTCTTCCATATTTTCGTAAGGCGTTGTTTCGTATAGCTTCCCAATGAACCAGTACATCCTGTTGTACAGGTAGTTGCTGATTGCTCTCTTTTGTTGGGGCAGATCGGATACCAGGGGGGCGAAGTAGTAGTATGTCTTTTCGCACATGGTCATCAGGTCGTCCAACTGTTGGGGCGATAAAGCATCTTCCCGGGCCTGCGCAGCCTGGTGATGGTAGAACCGGTAATTCAGGTATTTCACTCTTTCGGAGAAGAATAGAACCCTTAAATTGAAATCCGTGTCCTCGTAATATTTTTCTTGCGTGAAGTAAATGCCGTTGCGGGTGATGATTTCCTTTCTGTACATGCATCCCCGTATGGATTCTGTGAACTCCTTCCGGATAATAGATTCCATGCCCGGTAATACTTCCGTGCTTTCCTTTTGGGTGCCGGTATACAACACGTCCAAGTCGTGCTTCTCCATTTCCCCGATCACTGTCTTCAGGCATTGAGACGCCAGTCGGTCTTGCGGGTCTATGAACATCACGTATTTTCCTTTCGAATGGATGATACCCGCATTCCGGGCTCCTCCGATTCCTTCTTTTGTTTGTTTAACGTATTGGAGGTCGGGATATTCCAATTGCCACATGCAGGCCATATCCCAGCTTCTTTCGTTTCTTTCGATAACAGCAATCACCTCAAATTCGTTTTTTTCCAAGTCCTGGTCTTTCAGACCTTTTAAAAATGTCCCAATGTTTTGATCCATGGTGCTCACCGGGACGATGATACTTAATACTGGATTCATAATCGTTCTTTTTAAAAACCCGGCTCTAACAGCCGGAAATGTTGTTGTGTATAATTTCCAAAACAAACAGCAGGTTCTTTCCTGGTAAGGTTTCCGTCTTTACCTGCCTATCAGGCAGGCAGGTAAAGCGGAGTGAGGTTATCTGATTAAAAATGTTGTCTTTGAAAGGTTTAGCAATAAATGATGATGATACTAAAAAACTGTTATTCTGTCGTCGTTCTATTTGCCGTGCGGTGACGGTCGTCATATAAATAATGTTACTTATTTCTCTGTATTGAGCAGGTCGAGCCTGGGTTCCGGCATCTTCATACCGGTTGTTTCTGTTTTCTTTGTTTCCGATTCCATCTTTTTCTGGCGGCTCAGATCTACGTTGAACAAGAAGCTCATACCTATATTGAGTGCCAGGATGATGTTGATATTCACGCTGTGCTTTATCAGGATGATGTTGAACAGGAATACCACCAGTGCACCTATAGTCAGGATAATCGTTGTTTCAATGTGTGTATAGCCCAGATCGATCAGTTTGTGATGAATGCTGTAACGGTCGGGGCCGAACATTGGCTTACGATTGATCAGTCGTTTAATCATTACCCGGATGGTGCCGAACAACGGGATGAACAATGCCGACCATATGATGACAAGCGGATCTACTGCGATGTTTCCTGGAATTTGCAGGTTGTTCACGCTATAGTTCACGGCGATGAAAGCCAGCAGGTATCCCAATGTAAGCGATCCGGTAGAACCCATTGTAATTTTCCGGCGACGGAGGAAGTTCATGATCAGGAACGGAGTCAGTACCCCTGCAATGACGAAAGCCAGGATGCAGTACGGGTTGCCTTGTTCCCACATCGACATGATGCCCAGGGTCAGTGCGGCGAAAAGTCCCATTGCTCCTGCCAGGCCGTCCACCTTGTCCATCTGGTCGAATGCACGTACCATAAAGAATACGAAAAACAATGTGATAGGAATTCCTGCGTAAGCAGATATTTCGTGTAAGCCGAATAAGCCATACAGATTATTGAAATAATTTCCGGAGAGAACAAAAAAGATGGCAGCAATGAATTGCATGCTCAGCTTTTGTGCCAGTTTAACCTTGGCCAGGTCGTTTTTGATACCTAAGATCAGTAACGTTACCGCACCGGCAACAATACTTACTAAGCACACCAACAGATCAAATATAAACGTTTCGTTTTGCATACTCATAGAACTAAGTTTCTTTCATTATTCGTTTTATTCTGCTGCAAATTTATGTATTAATTTTTGGTCTCTCCAAACTATTTATCAAAATATTTTATTAAAAAATGTGATTTTAAAGGATGTGCAAGTAATAGATTATTTTGTACAAGTAGACCGAAAAATATTGTACAATAGGTTGGATGATATCTGCAAGTTTATAACTTTTTTGTGTTTTCTCAAGTTGAACAAATCATTGTTGTGGTATATTGTAGAGTTGATTCATCTGTTTAATTCTTGCTTTTTCTGATCTTTGCGTAGAAAACTTGATCATTTTATCCTCAGGTTGTATATTCTTGATTCTTGTAAATTGTGACTGTTTTCTTGCTTATTTTATTCTTTGTGCTTACTGTTTTTATGTAAATATAAATGATTGTTTTCGAAGCGAATTATACAACTTTCATTCGCAATGTACAAGTACAAAAAAATCCCCCTCCGCATCCGGAACCGGATGGGAGGGGGAGATCACAAACATAAAAAGGTAGGGTGATTCACATCAACCATCCTTACAACTCAAATTCTATTCCTGATTATATTGTACCGCCCGAGTGTGCGTATTCCACGTTCGAATACGTTTCCACGTCGCCGATATATTTCTTTAGCTTCACCGTAGCCGACTTGGTTTGTCCGTCTACGATGAGGCTGAACGTGAACGAACGTTCGCAATATTTCGCATTATTCTTGTAATACATGATATGGTTTCCGCTGATACTGGCGGTGAGCACCTGTTCCACGGTGAATACACCCGGAATGCCTCCTTCGTGCGTTTCTACAATTTGGAGCAGCGATGCCGCCATATGCGTCAGGTGTTCGCCCGCTACACCCACTGCCTGCAATGCCTGCGTGGGTGTGATGGTGAACTCCCAGCCCGATTTTAGTTGTACTTTCAGTTCATAGTCCTCAATGGCAGCTATCTCACCGCTGTTGTCCACCGTCACCTCGTTTTTCCCGTTTACCGTGTTCACTTCGTCGGTTTTGGCGCTACCGGTCGTTACCGAACAGTTTACCTCAAGCCCATATCCCGATTTCAGCTCTGTGACCTGGAACGAGTAGTCGCCATTAGTTGCAGTGGCCGTACCTATCCTGGTCCATCCCGTTCCCACCTTGGTGGCCGCCGTGGGCGATGCCCATACCGATACCTCGCTGAAGTACACCAGCGAGCTGGCTACATCCTTAAACGTCAGTGTCAGCGGTTGGCCAAAGCTCGCTACAGTCGATTCTACGGCAATGGTACCCAGCGCTATCACCTCCGTAGCCGTTCCTGGTGTCACGGTAGTCGAAGGCATTACCGGCTCTTCGTAAGGCGTCACGCTCATCGTCACCGTTTGTCCGGCTGCTACCGCTCCGGCAGGTACCTCAATGGTAGTGGTCGAAGCTGCTTCCGTCGATTTATCGCCTACCACGCCCCCTGTTGCTCCTACGCTTACCGGTTCACTCTTCACACTCATTTTGACCGACAGCGTCACCGTGCTGCGATTGGCCGCATTCCCAGCTATCTGCGCTCCGGTGCTCACCGGCAAGTACTTGTCCTTGGCAAACGATACCTCATACGTCTTTTTTTCTTCTACCTGTACCTCGTACGTACCATCAGTAGCCGTCTTCACCGTCTGGCTTCCAACCGTCACGGTCACATCAGTCAGGGGAGTCGACGAAGTAAAGTCGTACACCGATCCGGAGATGAAATATAGTTCCGTCTCCATAGGGTCGGGTACTATTTCCGGGTCCTTTTCGCTCTTGCCGCAGGCAACAGCCATCATGCCGAGGCATACCGTCATGAGCGCTGCGCCCATCACACCTGAACACTTCTTTTTCATAATTGCTTTGTTTTTTGAGTTTTTACTTGTTTTTATTAACACTTGTCGTTTTTAGTCTGTTCACTGCCCGGTATATTCTTTCAACAGATAGTACCGGACGAAATCGGGCTGGTACAACCGTTGACTGCGGTTCTCGTCCGGTCGTGTGTGGTACGTACGTCCCATCCGTTGGTCGATGTACCTGCCCCAGGGCTCCATGCTGTACTCTGCCGCATAATATTCCGGCAGACGTACATTCACCCGGTGCCGATGGTTGCGCTTCTTGCCGGGCAGCGGAATGGCGAAGTGGAAACCACCGTTCAGTTCCCCTTCAACCACCATGCCGTAGATGCCGATGGCATATTCGCCGAAGTGATGCGTGCAGTCGCCCCGTACACCCATGTCACCATATATATACCGGTTGGCATGCACGGCGAGTTCCATATTCAGTTTCGGCACGAATACCGAACCACCTACCGATGCGTTGATGCGTTGCCGGGTGCTGATGTACCATCCCTCGTCATCGGGTACTCCCGAGTAGCTGGTACTCCCCACGGCAGCATCCAGTTGCCAGCGCCCGTTGGTAGGGCGATAAGCCATTTCAGCCTGTACGCCGAACCGGTTGTCGGTAAAATTCCCTGCCGCCACCCGTCCGAAGAAATGCTTCCCCAGGCGTGCTTCCTGCGAGAGAGCGATCACCCCCGGCCGGATTCGTTCCGCTTCTCCCTTCTTGTTGGTCGAAAGCGGTATTACCACCTGTGCCGTCAGCATGCCTCCTTTCCAGAGCGTCCATTGGGCTGCCGGTGCGAAGTTCAGTTCATAGGAGTACAACTTGTCAAAGGTAAAGTTCTGTAACGTCAGTTCCGGGTAGAGCACGATGTCTACTTTCCAGACCGAAGCATTCTGCTCCGGAGTGTGTTGCAACCGGCGGGTCACCTCTTCGGTATCGTAACTCAGCTTCATACGGGCATACACCTCCCGCAGTCCGATGCGTCCTGTGCGGTAATCGGTTATCAGCGCTTCGGGCAGAGAGATGCAAAGCTGCGGAATCCCGTTGTCGGTGATTATCAGTTGTATATCTTTATATGTGGTGAGCGAATCCTGCATCACCGCTTCCACTGCTTTGCCGATGCCCCGGTAGGTACCTCGATAGGTATTGTTCTCGAACGATACGAAGGCCGTACCATCTGTTTCTGCCGTGCGGATGTTCTCCATTCCCAATGCTTGCAGCCGGGTGCTTAGTTGTGCTTGTATCCCTCCGGCAGGGACGATGATGAGCAAGAGTATCAGTAGTCTTCTCATACCTTAATGTATTAATGTACATTCGTACCGCAAGCCGGCCGAGATACAGTTGAACTCACTGGTGAATACGTGCATCGACAGGTGTTTCCAGAACCGGGCGGCTACTCCCACGTTGAACCGTTGGGAGTCGTACTCGGCTATGACCGCCATTTCCGGGCAGAATCCCGGTGTGTACTTCATTCCTCCGCAGATCCCATCGTGCGTGTGCAGGAATTCTGCTTTGCGTAGCGGGTAGTAGTACCCGGCGGTGAGGGCTATGCGGTGCTCTCCTTTGATGGAGAACGACTTGGTGGCTACACCATACATCATGCTGAAGTAGTTGTGCCCCATGTTCTTGTCCTTGTACGGGTCGTTCACGCCGATGGCGATGGCGGGGTAGTACTTTCCTTCTTTCCAGGGGCGTATCTTGGCCGAGAACGCCCGGTCTTGTTGGTTGAACTTCGGGGATTGCCCTTGGTAGGAGGTTTTAAAGAGTCGCCAGCAACAGTTCAGCTCTAAGAAAGAGAAGAGCGTCATGTCGATGAAGTAATTGCCGGTGTTGTAGTCGAAACCTTTCCACATGAGTTGTTGGGGGACGAAGTTTCCGCCACCCATGAAGGTGCCACGCTCGGGGATTTCGGCGGATGCCATGTTTAGCAGACCCGACATGCCTATTTCGTATTGGGCATGGAGGGGGAGCGTGGTGAAGAACGTGAGTAGGAGGAAGGGGAGGAGTTTCTTCATTATATATTAATATGGTGTGAGTTAGACGTATCCCATCATTTTGTATACTATGTCTCCAATCCATTCATTCATTAGTTCTTGCCATTTGACGGCTGCATCCCATGAAGGGTAGAAAGAACGATGATTGATATTTGTGGGTGCATCGTAGATGTTTACAGCATAGTAGTCCGGATGTAATCTTACTTTGGCAAAACACTTCAAACTACGTTCTATATGTGTAGCCGAAGTGATAAGCAGACATTCTTTATCGGTGATACCAATCAGTAGGAGAATAATCCAACTGATAGGGGATATAAATAAGTTGAAAAGTTTACTTAGTTCGAAGAACATGTGAATGCCTTAGGAAATGCTTTTATGTTTTTGCAGTTTGGGCAAACTTCTTCAAGAAGAATAGTACCATATCAACTAATTGTACATATTCCCGTTGTTCTGTGTTCAGAAGTTGTGCCTTATGCTCCAGTTGCTGACGGCTTTTATTCAATACGAATTTGAAAATATCTGTCTGTATGCCCTTTCTGAACTCAATAAGGCTTTCCACATTTAAATTCAGCACCTCAATCATCTGCAATGCGTCTTGTTGAACAGGGGTAAGCATACTTCGATGTTGGCATACCTCTTCATAGCTGTTCATAGAACACTGAGGCAGGATTTCGCCATTGGTGTTATACTTGAAGTAGTCCGAGCAATCCCTCATTCTAAGGAAGTTGCTGTGAATGGTATTACTACCCTTATGCTCGCCGCAATGTTGTAGCCGTTTTTCAAAACCTCTCGAAGCATTGCAACAAGCATATAAATTTTCGTAATCCAATTGAAGATCTATCCGGGCGTTTTCACCACCTTCGGGTTCAAAATGTTCATTATGGCTTCCCCTCTCGTTGACTCCTTGAAAATGGTCTATCCGTCGCTGGCAATAACAACAGATTTTCTTTTGTTCTTCACGAAGAATCTCATTTAAAGTTCTCTTCTCCACAAAGTTTTCATACAACTCGTGCAGTTGTGCATGTTGCATCCATTCACGAGCTGTTAGTAAAAGTGTACGAGCTGCCGAACTATTGGATTTGGAAATATACCTCATAGCTGCGACACGTTTTTAGAATAGTTGCAACATTATGTCTGTCCGTTGCAGTTCTTCGTGATCTACACCAAGTATTTCCACAAGCTTATCCCTCAAAGCAATGGCTTCATTTGAATGTCCTTGTCCTTTTTCAATGAGCAATCTGTAGTCAGAAAGCGCCCTATCTATTTCTTCGCTTCCCAATTTGGCATTCATTGCCTTTAGGATTTGCTCAGGCCGATGCATGTACTGATTAGGAAAATCATACACCTTACGATCCGCAATACTGAAAATCTCGCCATTCTTCAAAGAACTTAGCACGAGTGGGGCGTGCGTACTTACAATGAACTGTATGTTTTCAAACACTGTGGTCAAGTCGTTCAGAATATGCAGTTGCCATTCGGGGTGCAAATGTAGGTCTATTTCGTCAATCAACACAATGCCTGGTGTCTTGGCTGGTGCATCCTCACCCAATGTCGGATTGAGTAGGTAGCAACGCAGCGCCAGCTCCATAGCTATCGACAACACATTGCGTACACCGTCGGACAAAGAAGCGAATGGTACCTTCTCGCCGTTAGCTTGTGTGATAATCAGTTTGTCTTGTTTCACATCGTGCTTAATTTCTTTGCAGTCGGGCACACATTGTAGGACGACGTTACGTACCATCCAGAGAATGGTCGATTGCTTGCCTTCTTGCAGTTCCCACAATGTTTCTGTCTTGATGATGCTCAAGAAAAACCAAATATTTGTGGTAGAATCTAATGCATTGTAATAACCACGCAGACGACTGCCGTCGGCCTCCAATCCTGTATTCCGTTTCTCCTTCTTATACCTGTCCGTCGAGTAATAGGCAATGAGTGGAACGGCAGTAACCTCTGCTTCCCGGATGACGGACTGAATGCGTTTCGAAAGAGCTTTTACATCTTTACTTTCATTAAACTTCGTCTTTCTTCCATAGTGTTCCAATGTTCTATCCCATGTTGCCGACCGTGCGGGCAGAAGTTGCTCGTCTACAGTCACTATTCCCTGTATTTTCACAGGATACTGGCGTTCCAGATTGTGCAACCGAACATCGTCATCGCTGATATTGGGAGAATATATCTTGTTTTCTATCTTGTCCAACTCGCAGAAAGCCGCACCTATAAAGATACGGATAGCCTCAAGCATCGTTGTCTTGCCCGTACCATTGATACCGACCATTACGTTCATATTCGGATGCAGTTCTACTTTTATATCTTCAAAGCACCGAAAGTTCTTCAGCTCAAGTTGTTCTATTCTCATGTGATAATCTGAATTTTGGCAACAAATTTAGCAGAAAATATCGGAATTCATTGCACTTTTACATATTCTTTGCCACTGACGTTACGCTGGTAACGTCGCAAATCTTCTAAATCATTTGAGGAGAGCCTTAATTTCATGCTACAAAGGTTCTCTTTAATTTGTCGTTGAAAAAGTCCGCTCTTAAGACGATAAAAACAATTGTTCTATTTGCGCAGCAACCTGTTGCGCAATTGTTTCTTCTTTATAATCAGCAGATTGTGCTTTTGCAAAAGGTTTCTGCGCTGCTTCATATTCATTCAACCCTTTTGCACATCTGATGATATCTATGCTATAATTTCGCTCTGTTCTATTGGGAGGTACTGGTTTTGTCATTGTGTACTTATTTCGTGTTTGTTTTATTAGACGTATCCCATGATTTTGTATGCTATGTCTCCGATCCATTCGTTCATCAGCTCTTGCCATTTGACGGCTGCATCCCATGAAGGGTAGAAAGAACGGTGATTGATATTTGTGGGTGCATCGTAGATGTTTACAGCATAGTAGTCCGGATGTAATCCAACTTTGGCAAAACATTTCAAACTACGTTCTATATGTGTAGCCGAAGTGATAAGCAGACATTCTTTATCGGTGATATTCTCTCTTTTTAGGATTTCAGCTGTGTATGTAGCATTCTCACGGGTGTTTCGCGCTTTCTGTTCTAATATGAAAGTTGTTTCTGGGACACCCATTTCTTCCATATAGCGCAAGAAAAGTTCAGTAGTAGAAGTACCGTCTTCCTGGATGAATGAGGTTGAGTCACCAGTGATTAGTATTCGTTCTACTTGTCCTATTCGCCATAACCTGACTGCTTCCCAAAGTCTGTCTGCCCGGTCTGATTCGTAACGTAGCTGTTTGGTCTCTTTGTTTATGGATGCGAACCCTCCCATAACGATAGCTACTTTGTAATGTTGAGTGGTGTCTATATGGGCAGTGCTGTATGCTTTGACACTTTGGTATTTAACGTAGTCAACCAGTAAGTTATTGGTAAACAGGAGGAAGACCAGAATACAAGCTATAATGCATATTCTTCTGTATATCTTCTTTTTGAAGATGATAATACCAATCAGTAGGAGGATGATCCAACTGATGGGAGATATAAATAAGTTGAGAAGTTTACTTAGTTCGAAGAACATTATGATTAGTTTAAACTATTGTCTAACTTGAAATAGTTACCTTTAATGATCAGATCAGAAATCTTCCAGGCTTCTCTTAGGCGATCTATTGAGCCTGCCTCTTTTCCAATAAGTTCTAAAGAATGATTGAGGGCTACTTGTGGAGGGTTGTCGCTAAAGATAGATGTTCCTATACCTCTCCACTCAGACTGAATATATAAAGCATCTAACAATGTAGGAAATATATCGACTTGTCCAATTACTTCATTGTATCCGCCGGATTTATGGGAGTTGTAGATAATCAGTGGGATGAAGTTATATTCTTCACTCATCAAAGAAGCTGTCTTCTCATCATAATCTTTTCTGTTGAATACATTATGGTCACCAGTAATGACAACTGTTGTGTTTTCCAATAAACCTTCGTCCTTCAATGAACTGAATAATTCTGCTATGGCACCATCTACATAGTTTATTATTTCTAAGTAGTGAGCAATCTTCCAATCATATTCATTTGAAATAGTAAAGTTCTTCTTTTTTCCGATGTCAATCATATCATGAGAAGACATGGTGATGAGTTGGGCAAGAAACGGTTTGTTCAAAGACTTTAAGATAGGAATAGTTTGCCTAAATATTGATTCGTCACTAATTGTACCATCAATCATGTCGTCTTGTTTAAAGTCTTTGTTGCAGTAAGTTTTACCGTATGAAAGCATTATGGACAGATTGGACTGATTCCAAAATGTTGACGAAAGTGCATGGGCTGTTATACAATCCTGCTGATGGTGTGATTCCTTTAATAGAGATGATAAAGATATATATTTCCGGTCACTCATAAAAGCAGCAATGCCATTCTCTAAAGGCAATAAACCTGTATTTACGATAAGTTGACCATCGCTGGAACGACCTGCACCCACTTGAGTTACCACTTTAGGAACAAAGAAAGATAAGCTGTCTTTTATTAGAGTGTTTAAAAAAGGAGTGATTTCAAGCCCTTCTACAGCTTGATTTATGGGAAAGGTTTCCAATGACTCGACGAGTACTAAGATTACATTTTTCTCTTTTTGAGTATTCCCGTTTTCGGCAGGTTTATCGTTTATAGAACCGTCTGCTAAGAAGTTATTGATGCTACTCAAATCATCAGCAGACAATTGAATGTCTTTAGGACGATTGGAATAATCATTGAACAAATAGATAAAATAGCTAAAGCCATGCGCTCCTTTCAGTCTGTCCCAAAAGAAACGGTTTTGGTAGTCACCATACAGGGTGTTGAATCGTGGCACGATTGTTACTCCTATGAATAGAACTAACAATAGCATATTCCCGATGGCAGCCTGCATCAACTGTTTCTTTGGTAGTGGTAGTTTTTTGTAGGTCAAGAAGTCAACTATGAAAACAGCTAATAAAGGCATGAATAGTAGAATGTCTATTGCTTTGGTCGAATTGGCTGCGCTGGTCCTTATCAATAGCAGATCGCTTAGTCGTATTTGAAAAGAATCAATCGGTATGAGCGATGAATAATTACGATAATACAGTATGTTGACGTATAGCAAAATATCTATGAGAAGAAATACTATATAGATCACTTTTCTGTTTTGAATGAGTGCCGGTAAAGCTATCAAAATAGAAGAGGTGACGAATATGTAGGTGAGTCCTTCTACTCTACCTGTACCATCCGTAAAATAGTAAAAAGCTATCTGTGTTATAATCAGGCACAGAAGGATGACTGCATAGAGTGCATATCCTGAGTGCTTATTCAGTGATTTCATACGTGAGTTGTGTTAATTGTTTTTTCTCTCTGATATGAAAAAGTGATTTGATTCACCATTCCTTTCTTTTGTTGCCGAATCCGAGGACAGGTATCCAATGTACGAAATCATAACCTATATCCCGCTTTTCCTTGCAGACTGAAAGTTTCACTTCGCTTGAAACAAACTGTTTCGTGCCGTTGAAACACTCTGTTTCCTTCTAATGAAACACACTGTTTCGCTACGGGCAACAGAGTGTTTTGCCGGATGAAACAAAGTGTTACGACTGGTGAAACGGAGAGTTACAACGGATGAAACCGATGGGTTGCTCGCTGGATGCACTCGTACACTCAGGGACATGCCGTGCAAATCCTCCTGAGATAACCTCAGTATCCTCCTGAGAAGCGACTGGTACAAAATGGTGAATACCCCTGAAAATGGTGAATCAATGGTGAATAAAAAAGGTGTTCGAAATCGGATATCTGTTTGATAATAAGCATGATAATCCGAAAAACATGGCGAATGGTGAATCAAATTCATTTTTTTGTATAGGAAGAAGAGTTGGCTATTGTTTTTTGAAACAATTCTTCCCACTTCCGATAGATAACTTCAGAATCATATTCCTTCTTCAATTTATTGTATGCTTTTAAACCAAGCGATTCGGTGAGTGCCGGATTATTCCATAACTCAAGCACTTTCTTTTCCAAATCATCTATATCTCCGGGGATGAATAACCTACCAATTGCATCTTCTCCGCTTTCTATTATTTCTGTGAATCCTCCATGATTGGGGCCGATGGTGGGTTTTCCAAAACAGGCCGCTTCCAGAATAGCCATTGGAAAGCCTTCGTAACATCTACTGGGCATGACCACGAATCGTGCAAACTTTATAAAATCGTTTAGCTCTGTTTTATTTAAGTATCCCATGAATCTAACATTATAAGGAATATTAGTTTGAGTTTGTCCTCTTTCTGCACCTGCAAAGCAGAATGTGATAGAAGGATTTCGGTGAGCAACTTCGATTAGTAAGTCGTAACCTTTTTCATGACTCAATCGTCCTATATAAGCCACATACTCTCCTTGCTCTGATGCAGTAATTGCATTAGGTGCTTCGATACTATTGGGAATAACCACTATTTTATCGGCATCGTATCCGGCTGCAACTAATTTTTCTTTTTGAAAATGAGTGATGCATGCAAAATAGTCTATGTTTTGTATGTATGCTTTTGTCCATCGTGCATAAGTGTTTCGTAAGGTGTATCCTACCGACCGACTGATGGACTGTTCACAGTTAAACTTCATGCAATTCCACTCATTCCCTTTTTCCAAACATACTTCGCAGGCTTTTCCATTTCGCATGAATAATCCGGTGGGGCATATTAACCGGAAGTTGTGCACAGTCATAATCATAGGTATTCCTGCTTTCTTACATTCAAATAGTGCTGCTGGACTAATAAAAGGATAGAGGTTGTGCACATTAACAATATCTGGTTTTTCGTTTTTAAGTGCGTTTCGTAAACCTTTGATTCCAGAAATAGAATGGAGACCTGATAGAAAGCCTTTTACTTTGCCGCTAAGATTCTCTCGTATCCCTTCGCTCGTTTTGCGATAAAAACATACTTTATTCCCATGGGTAGAGAGCATAGCAGCCATCTTGTCTACTACAGTTTCCTCACCACTATATTTTCCATAGTTGTTGTGGACAACGAGGATTTTCATCTGATCAGAAATGATAATTTATTTCTCACTTTACTATAGATTCTGATAGGAATATTATGGTACTTGTAACATGATCTTCTAATTGACTCATTGGGAAGAATATCAATAGGTAAACTGAATTCAATTTGATTAGTGTCGTCAAGTGTCACTTTAAATCTCGAATAACTTTGTTTACAATGTGTAGCATCTTCTCCAAATCCATTGTTGTCAATTTTTGAAAGAAAAGGTATGATAGAATATTTGTTTAACTTAAACTGTGTATAACAAAAACGAATGGCCCATGAATTGTTCTTTTTGTTGATATAGGCTTTTAACATGCTATACATGTCACTTCCGTTTCTGTTAAATCCTTTTTTTGTTTTTTTATCAATAAAATCCCAGTCTTTTACTTTCCAATCCACTTGTTCCCACCTATTTGCCCATGTTCCCCATCCCCAGGAGGATGACCTTCCTAATAAGTAGACGTCGCCATTATAATATTTAGGCTTTTTTATTTTGGTTCCATATCCACATATTGAAAATATTCTATCATCTCTTTCGTAAATATTTAATGCTTGATTCATGTATGAAAGAAAATTAGGGGTACATACAAGGTCGTCTTCCAGCACAATTATCTTACCATGTAGTTGAATTATGCTGGTAACCCCTTCTATAATGGAGAATGCTAGTCCTTTATTTTGTGCGGATATATAGTAGTTAAGATTGGAAAATCTTTCTTTTAAGTATTTTGTATATTCTATAACTTGATCAACTTTTATTTGGTCTGTATTATTGAGCGCACCATCGATGAATATGTATAATGTGGATTTAGTAAAGACTGGATTTATTATCAGAGATTCAAGTAACTTTTTTAAATTTTCTACTCTGTTGTATGAGAAGATTACTATAGGAGCTAGATGTTCTGTGCTACTGTTAGTTGGGCTCATGAGATAGTATGTTATAATTGAACAGCTTTGTCAAAGAGGCGACAATATATCCTGAATAAATATCTAAACGTCCTATCAGACATAAGCTTTAAGAATAGATGTTTATATCGGATAAAAAATAAAATACCTGGTATTGGTTTATCACTACTGTTTTGAATATATTGCTTAATATCAAGAAATGTAAATCTTGTTTTTTCAGAATTATTCGAAATTATATTTTCGAATCTGTTTACAGCCCATTTAGTATCAAATCTTTCAATAATAGACTTGCGTCCACTATGTATTAATGTTGCTCTTAGGGAACTGTTGGAATATAGTAAGTGAAGTGTTTGTAGTATTCCATTATATCTATTACATACGACTCCTCCTATTTTGTTACCAACAATTTCTCCTTGTGAATTATCCGCATAGGGAGTTTGTAAAGTTATAACGGGAAGTCCGCATAAGATGGATTCAGCAAGTACAATTCCAAAAGATTCACCAATTCTTGTCATGTGTAAGAAAACATCTGCAGATCCATAACATAGTCTAAGGTTCTCATCTTCATTGATTTGTTCAATAATTACAATTTTACATTTTAAAGATAAATTTAGCTGTGCTGTCTTTCTTATAATGCTATTAGGGGCACCAACTAAAAGCAATGAAGTATTAGGGTGTGTTTTGTGAAAATCAACAAATATATCAATTATCTTTGTGTTCCATTTTGCATCAAATGGTTGCCCTATTCGTAAAAGGACAAAGTCATTGTCTTTTATATTATTCTTTTTTCTAAAATCAATCCTTTCTTTGTTAGAAACAGGAAAGAATCTTTTTGTATTAATCGAATTGGGAAGTATGGCAGTCTTTGTTTGTGTTTGCCCAAACTGTTGATAATTCCATTGACACCAGTGTGATAATTGCAATGAACAATCAATGAGTTGTGTAAATGCTGTAGGAACTCCAAATACATTTTGTTCATAGATTTGTGATAATGGATAAAGTTCTTTTATCGATTTTACAATTTCAAATGAAATGCCATGAGAGTGTATGTGTATTATGTCTGGAATCCACTTATCCTCCTTTAATAAAATTAGATTCTCAAAGGACAGTATAACTGTAATTCCAGAGGCTTCAATATTAGCTCTTCTTATGCCATCTGTCTTTGTTGAAAAAACTACAACATCATGTCCTTTTTCTTTAAATCCTATGCTATAATTTTCAGCGGTTCTTTGCGTTCCTCCTATCCCTAGCCCAAATACGACAGTTAATATTTTCATATTAATATATTTTTAGTTATTTTATATGGGAATAGTGCTAATACAAAAAATATGAATACCTTGTATGAAGGGTTGTATTGAATAGAACGAAAACATTCTATAATAGCTTCTTTTCTTTTGTTTTTGATAAGAAATTTTTTTGCTCGCATTTTATGCCATAAGGCATTGTATTCTTTTAATCCTTTAATATGTGGATTCTTTTTGTATAGTATCTGTAGCTCATTTCCTACCAGATCTTTAGGACTGGGCATTCTGTTTTTCTGTTCTATATTAAAGCAGGTGGGGTCTGTTATAAAAATGGCTAATGGTATTTTACTATATGCTATTTTGCATGTTGTTGCTAATCGCGCCCAAGTAAGCAGATCTTCACCTGACTTTACTCCAATAGGGAAACCTCCGATACTAAGAATAGTTTCTTTCTTTACCAAAATTGAAATGGAACAAATGGGCGGATGGGAATAACTGGCTACCTCAAAATAGTTATCAAGAACTCCATCTCTTTCTGTGAAGTTTATTTCACGTATAGTAGTGGGTGTATACTTTCCTTTACTATCTCGAAATTCATAGTTGCAAGCATACACACTACATTCTGGATATCTTTTATAAAGCTCATATTGTGTAGCTAAATAATCAACTTTCCACTCATCATCGGCATCCAGGAAAGCTATCAAATTATATTTAGCTTCTGTAACACCTTTATTCCTTGCAGCCGAAACGCCTGCATTTGCTTGATGCAAAAGCCGAATGCGAGAGTCGTTAAGTTTGAGAACTTCATTTACACTATTATCAGTAGATCCGTCATTGACAATCAAAATCTCGAATTCTTGAAAGCTTTGCGCAAAGACAGTACGAAGAGTATTGGCTATCTGCTTTTCCTTATTATAAAGTGGAATTACAACTGATATCATACTTTAATGTTTATCTTTAAAATTCTGAACAATTTGTTGGGTGATTGTTTGTTGTCCCAATGGATTTAGGTGAATGGGATCGAAAAACAAGTTATATTGATTAGAGTATGTAGGGTTATAATCCCAATATTCAATTAGTTTATTGTTCTTTGCTTTGTCTTGCATATATGAGATAAAGCGTTGATACATATCCGGTTCATAACTATTCAAAGGTTGAGCTATAGGAGTATTGATCAAAATAACATGGATGTTTTTATTAGTCAACTGCATCAATGTCTCTTCAAAGATATCGATTAACTCCTGCTCAAAATGTATCTTTCGCTGTTTTCCAGTTGCTACTTGATTTTCTAATTGAGAAACATCAAGCTGTCCTACTTTGTAGTTGCTCCAATCATTTCTCCATCCTCTTATGGCACTATTTATCAACGCATCCGAATAACGGGTGCTGTGTATGGTTTTGTGTAAAAGATAGTCGTACATACTCTCGGCTTGCTCTTTGATATACTGATTCATTATTAGATTCTCCATGAATGGATAAAAAAGTTTGTAAGAGTTCTGGCTCAATCCGGCTCCGGTGAACATAAACTGATCAACACCATAAAGAACGTATTGTAGAGAATCACCATAAGTTGATTCTAAAAACTGTTTAACCATAATGTGACGATCGGCTACATTTACTCCTTCCCGGCAATACTTGGATACTTTGTGCCCAATACCCGATTCTAACTTTACCTTATCTACTGCTAACATCAAATGTGAGTGCCCAATTAACAGGATAGAAGAATGTTGTGACAGTCCAAAGTAATTATTCAGCCCCTTGTTGAGTATATATCCCGCAAATTGATCTATACAAACAAAGGATAAGATAAAGATAAAGGCAGATATCAGTTTTCTTTTCATTGCACTCAGAATTGAAAATAGATAAATTGTGAACTGCTGATACCCAATAAAGCAATGATGACCAGCAATAGTGCATAAGCAATACCTTTTCCTCTTTTCAGGTTTATTCCTTTGTACATCATGTATTCACAGGTTATCAGGATTAATAAAAGTGGGAAACACATAAGTGTACTGAAAGAAGAGCTCCCCCAATAGACAGGTGTAAATAAATCGGTGACAATATGCGTAATGATATGCCAAGCAGTTAGACTGTTTTCTATCCGGAAGAATACCCATGCAAAGGTTATCATGATGAAGATGAAAATATGATATAGCCAATTGGGCTTTTTAGGCCCCCAATAATATTCACCTAAATAGAGTGCGGCATGTATAGCTCCCCATAAAACAAACGACCAAGTGGCTCCGTGCCACAATCCACTTAATAGAAATACAGCAGAGATGTTGAGTAGCCACCTGAACTTACTTACCCGATTCCCGCCTAAAGAGAAATATACATATTCGGTAAACCAAGAAGTTAGTGATATATGCCACCTGCGCCAGAATTCTTTGATGGTATTAACACAATATGGAAGATTGAAATTCTGCATCAGGTCGAAACCTAATATCTTTCCCGATCCGATCGCCATATCGGCGTATCCGCTAAAGTCGCAGTAAATCTGGAAACTGTAGAAGATGGCTGCTATAGCCAATGTACTACCTGAGTGCGATTCGGGGTTGATGTATATGGCATTGACATACTCGGCCAATCGTTCGGCTATCACGATTTTTTTGAATAGCCCCCAAACAAACAGTTGACTTCCTGCAATGACCAAGTCCCAGTTAATATTGGTTTTTGATCTTAACTGCGGTAACAGATTTCGGGCTCTTTCAATAGGTCCTGAGAGCAAGGTAGGAAAGAAAGCTATAAAGAGTGCTACATTCAGGATATTCTTATCGGATATTATTTTCTTTCTATATATATCAATGCTGTAAGTCAATGCCTGAAAAGTGAAGAAGGAGAGCCCCACCGGGAGCCATATTGATTTTTCATAGAAGTGCGCATATTTGAAAAAGACTAACAGGGCTATACTTAGCAAGACAGCCGTAGTTACGGCAGGCTTACCTTTGTGCCCTTTAGCTTGTTGGGCAGAAATCCACCACCCACATCCGTAGTTTATGAGAGTGATGTACACAAGTAATATAGGATACCAAATTTGTAATTTGGCATAAAAGAAGTACGACGCACACAGCAAAATCAGGTTTCTGATGACGAGGGCTCGACGGCTGTTGGTTGCAGCAAACAGCAGAAATGTGAGACAGAAGAAAGCAATGTAGGAGGGCGTGTTAAACAGCATGTGCTTTTTTTCTTTTGTATCCTTCGATAAGTCCCAACATCATGCCATAGAAACCACAGGGGTAAGATAGAGTGGCCATGGAATAGTTGATTACATTGTCTGTATACATGGTAAGCAGTACACCAGCCGAAGAAGCACCGGCTATTATAGCGCACATACGAATGGCTACATCATATTTCTTTCGTTGAAACACAATAAAGCAATGCCCTATTAAGAAGATAAAGCTACCTCCAAATAGAAAAACGCCTATCAAACCGTTATCACAAAGTATTTGTACGTAATCATTGTGGCAAATTCGAATAGTTCCGAATGGATGTTGGAGCGAATAAAACACTTCTTGGAGATTTCCCGTACCGGTACCTATCAGTTCTTTATTGTGATAAAAATTGTCTAACGCCCACCCCCACATGGCGAAACGCCCATTACTGTTGATATCATCCATACTGATTTCTCCACTTCTTAGCTGTTCTACGTTTTTACCTTCTGTTTTGAAAAACATCTTTTCCTTTACGCTGGGTATGGCAAAAACAGCGACTAAAAATAGCATCAAAACTCCGAAGATGACAGGTAACGATTTGGCTTTATATTTGAAAAAGAAGAAAACAATTAAAGCCAAGGTCGTTCCCATGATGCTTGTTCTTAATACCCAAATGATACAGGGAAGCATAAAAAGAATGGCGTAAGTTATATCTTTTTTTTCTTTTCCTCCATAGTAATATAGTGTAAGTGAGAAAATGCATATTACTATATAATTTATTGCTTGAGCAGTGCCATACCAGAACACCCCTGGTATTAATTTACCTACAAATGGGATAAAAGAGAAAAATAGACAAATCAAAGCAATGGTTCGTGCTCCGAGTCCAGCTTTAATAAATATCTCTTTGTGTCTAATCACAGCAGATGCAAAAAACATAATTAGGAATGGATATAAGTATTTGAGTAGTACTCGGAATCCATACATGGGTGAAGGGGAATATAAAGTACCAATAATAAGCCATAACAAGTAAGTTAGGTACAGTAGCGTGGTAAAATTCCAAACGGGTTTCCTTTTCACAATGAATAACCCAATGATACAAAAAACTTCCAGTACTAACAAACGAATAGCCATTAAGTCTAATGTTCCTGGAGCAGAAAAAGCCATAAGTCCGGTAGAAAAGGTCAATACCCAGAACAGCTCTGGTCCATCAAATAGTAAGTACTTACCTTTGCGCAAAGGATGTTTCACTTTTCCTTGTTTCTGAAACAAAAGTTTGGCACCTAATAAGGTGATAATGAGAAAGTATATATAATTTTGAAAATGCATGGAGTGGATTTAACTATTTAGTTCAACAAATAATTGATTCCATCGTCGCATAATTTGTTCTATATAGAATTGACTTACTTGTTCTTTGCCCATACTCCCCATCTTTTTTCTTAGTTGTAAGTCACTCATTAAGAGTTTCATTCTACTGGCAAGTTCTTCAAGATTCTTGTTTTCTACTAAAAAACCGCTGATATTGGGGATTATAATTTCTTTGGGTCCACATTCACAGTCAAAAGCAATACAGGGTAGTCCGCATTCCATTGCTTCAGTTAATACTAAACCAAATCCCTCATAAATAGAAGGAAAAGCAAATATACTACTTTCGATGATTTTTTTTTGAATGTTTTTTTCAGCCGGATACAATAGCACCTGTTTTTCCAAATGATAGTGCTTTATTCTATGTTCTAACAGTTTCTTATCCTGCCCTTCTCCGTAAATTACCAATTCCCACTCGGGGAAATCTATGGCTATGGTACTGAATGCATCAATTAGTAGTCCAAAACCCTTTTGAGCAATATAGCGTCCAACAGCAATGATACGTGTATTTAGTAGTGGGGATACCTCTTCAGAGCGAAAAGAAAGGGGATTATGGATATAACACATATTTGGCTTGTTGCCCCAAAGTTCTGAGTCAGCCTGCGTCAATAAAACTACTTTATCATAATAGGTGGTGTATTTCTCTTCTTTCTTTTGCAGTAGCCATGCTTTAAGTTGATGTAAGAATCGAAATGGCAAATGCTCAATACCATTGACTAAATGAGAGAGATAATACTTTGTAAAATGAAACTCCACAATTTTCTTGCTGCCATCCTTTATTTTATATAGGAATTTGAACTCAGAACCATACATGCTAATGGTGATATGTGGCCTTAAAAGCATTAGAAGCGAGGTCAGTTTTTTTTGATGCTCTGAATTGCTATTAGCTTGGAGGTCGTGACATATTACTGATGAAGATAGTGTAAAGAATGGATTTCCTTCACTTTTTCTTAGAGCGATATGTACTTCATGCCCATAATGGTCAGCCAAGTAATTGACTTTGGTGGTGAGTACTCGCTCCATACCTCCAGAATGGTGCAGAGAGTGGATGCAATAGACTATCTTCATGTGATATTTAAAGCTCTTTTATAAACTTCAATAGTTTGGCCAGCTGTCTCTTTCCATGTGAACTTAGCAGCCTGATGAATACCTGCCTTTTTATAAGGTATCAGAAATCGGTTGCTATTCTCAATTAATTCCATAATTTCTATCAATGAATCTTGTATAGGCTCATCTAAATAGATGACAGAATCTTCTCCCACCTCTGTGAGAGAGCTGTTTTTACAAGTGACTACAGGGGTTCCACAAGCCATTGCTTCCAATATTGGAAGCCCAAAGCCTTCGTATGAAGAAGGAAAGAATAGTGCTGTCGCTCCATTGTATAAAAGTGCTAAGTTTTCGTCGGTAACAGATGAGAGTATATGTATCTTTTTTTTAGCAATTGAATTGTTTATTTTTTCAACTACTACTTGAGGAGGATTTGCCCATACCAATACTAGGTCATTTATTGGTAATTGTTTACAGAGTTTTATATAGCAATCTATTAGGATATGTGTTCGTTTTCTCTCGGCATTGCAGGATACACTGAGAAAATAATTTCTTTCTAACTTGAATAGACTATGTAATTCCTGCTCAATCTCCTCATTTGATAAATTTGTAGGATAGAATACGTCATGCTTAACTCCCCAATAAATTACATGAATCTTATCAGGAACTATCTGCATTGTTTCTATAATATCATTTTTCGAATATTTGGAGCAAGTTATTATGCTTTTGCATTGCTGCATAAGAATTGGTACATGTTTCCTCATTTGATCATGTGCGAAAGCTTTTTCTTGAATATGCATAAACAATGCATCGTGCAATGTTGCTATACATTTTGAAGGATTTCGTACATATTCAAAATTATGTGGTATATGCATAATATCATAGCCTGTATACCACTCTTTTATAGGTGTTCTTGATAGGAGTTTGTCATATGTTTCGCGATAAGGTATATATAAGTGTCTACATTTGAAAGGCAGGTCTGTATTCTTACCTCCAATTCCCTTCATGTTTTGAGAATACAAGGATATTTCAAAAGGTAGTGAATCTAATTGAGCTAATGCGTGAATCAGTTCGAGCGTAGTACGTCCGATGCCGGTTACTTTGCCTGAAACATAATAAGGCACAACAGAATTGACATCAATGAGCAGTTTCTTCATATGACTGAATTAGTGTGGAATAATTCTAATTTGTTTCTCATTATAATAGTATTTATTGTTATTTGGATTTTATAGTTGAGTAATCTGTTGGGTTACCCAACTAATGACCTTCCAATTTTTGTACTTATCATTAGTTTGGTGAATATATATGATATTATTAATGTGCCCAAAGAAAAAGCGAGTGGAAATATAATAACGTGTTGCTCGCCCCATTTCTCTAAAGGAAGTAACCTTTGTGCAGTTTGTGAAATAAGATACGAAGCAACCAAGTAATGAACTATATAAATACCAAAGCTACAATTGCTGAATAAAATGATGTGATTGCTTATTTTATATTTGCTCCAGTTTATATTGCGAACTATATACCACAATGATACAATAATGCAAATTTGGGATAATTGACTGTACCAGTGGTTATCCCCATAACTTGTGGGAGCTACTATTGTTATTGCCAGATATACAAAGATGAAAATCCAAACCAAACTAAATTGTGACATGGCTTGAGTTATTCTATTGCTATATAAATCTAAGAACCAACCTAAATAGAACCAACAAAACCAAAAAGAAAGACCTTGTAATCCAAATATTTGTGGTGCAAAGCTTGGGAGGAGTGCAAGTAAGAAGCTCGAAATTAACATTAAGATATTCCAAGATAAAATAGAACTGAAAGGTAGCTTATTTATTAACCAAGTAATGATAAAGCACCAAAATAGCATAGGTAAAAACCACAAATGCCAATAATTTCCACGAAGTAGCTCTAATGGATGAAAGTTATTAGTAGCAGCCATTAATATAATTCCAAACATAAAATAAGGAAGTAAAATTCGCTTACATTTATTTAGAACCAAGTCTTTAAAGGTGGAATATTTATCTCGCTTAATCAAATGTGAGAACAAATATCCGGATACAACTACAAACATTGGCATAGCTATATTAATAAGAATGCACTGATTGGTAGTGTAGTATAAGGAAGAATACATCTTTTTTAGTGAAGGGAAATGATCAGCGTACATCATCCCATAAGTGTGAAAGAAGACAACGCAGACTATTGAAAATGCTCGTAGAACAGATATCTCTTGCAATTTATTTGTTTGATTGACTATCTTCATACAATTGGATAAGTGTTTTACAATGTTCTGATATAGAAATAACTTGATTTGGTCTCATTGGGGGAAGAATGGGATTCAAAATAATCTGTTCCAACTTGTTTCTCAAGTCTTCTACATTATTGGGATCTACCAGCCAACCATTAACTCCTTCTTCTATTTGCATTTCTGCACCACCACATCGGGTGGCGATTACAGGTTTTCCCATAGCAAGTGCTTCGGATATGTTTAGTCCAAATACCTCTAAGCATATAGTAGGATGCACGAGAATATGATAATTTTGTATTATGTTGAATATCTTGTCGGCTGGAACCTTGCCATGCCACTTGATATGTGTGTTATTATATTTTTTCTGTAATTTTCGCATATAACGTTCTTCGTTGGCATTTCTAGCACCACCTATCAGATGCAATTCTGCTGAAGTTGCAGATGTTTTGTGAAATGCTTGTAGAAGGATATGTAAACCTTTCACATAGCTAATGCGTCCAACAAAAAAGAATTTTATCACACCCTCACGGTTAGATGGCGTGCTCTGGTGTTTGGGCAATGGTATTCTATGAGGGATTACTGTTAATTTTTCGTTCGGCAATCCGTTGCGAATCATTGCTTGAGCAATGGCATTACTTGGTGCAATCATTCTGCTGCAGTTTTCTAGTATATCTTTCCAATCTTCTTTCTTGCGAACAATTTGTAAACCTGTTTGTCCAATAGGAGTAATGAAAGGGATAAAGGGTTTGTTTTGTAGATATTTACCTACTGTTATATATTTATCTTTGCTAATTCGTTTCATTATAGGATACCAGTACTTTCCACTTCGAACATTATATAAGCAACATGGGAGGCAATTTTTATGACTACTTGGTATTGAACAAATTTCATCATTTTGATTCATGAGTGTGCCAGCAGGACAGAGGATTCCACCGTGATGTGCTGTGATGATTACCGGAATATTTAATTGCTTGCCAAGTTTTGCAATAAGAGCTTTTTGGCTGTGAGCATGGATGATTTGCGGATTAATAGTTGATATTAAAGGTGTTATTTCACAAATTCCGTTAGCCCCTATTTCGTATAAATCAATATGTTTGTATTGCTTCTTTGTAATAGTGGTAGGGCGGCTCACAAATGAAAAGATAGTGACATTAACTTGTTGAATAAGCAACTCATCAATTAGATTTTTAACATATACTTGACCACCACCATAAGTCGAGAAAAAATCACCAGATGCAATTTGTAGTATCTTCATCTATAAAGAATGTTTACGTAAAATTGTATTGCGTAGGAGATAGTGCAGTATATTATTTTGGGCTCCCATACAACACAGGGTTTGTCCAATTCTTAATTTGTAATGATTGTTGTAAGCAATAGCTTTCAACTCTTGGGCTAATTCTTTATTTCTATATTGAAAAGAATAGGGAAAAAGCGAAGCAAAACATCTGCGTATGATTTTGTTTTTAGTGTTTTTAGATACTTGATATTTTTTTATATAGTGAGAATAAATATAGAGGCAACCTTTGGTGTATTTTACTGCTTTATGTATATTCTTAGTTATGCTAACAGATTCTTCCTGGATTCTATAAACAGTCATGTCTTCATTTATGAAAGCTAACTTGCCCTCAAATGCTAAATCCAAGAAGAGTGGTAAGTCAAGTGTGGAATATAAATGACTGAATAGATGATCATCCTTTTCAATAATTGATAATAGAAGTTCTTTTGAGAAGCATAAAGAGCTGAATCGTATACTATATTCTTCATTCATTATTGCCTCTACAGAGTCAGAACCGTAACGGATTTCACATATTTGATTATTCCTTTGTCTGCGTGCATTGTTCTTATAAACTTGATCTTTTTGATAAAAATCTTTCCAATTGGTGTGAACCATGGAAATATTAGAAGAACTGCTTAGTATTTTTACTTGTTCTTTAAGTTTATTGGGCGATATCCAATAATCATCTCCCTCGCAAATTGCTATATATTTACCTGTACAAGCTAATAAACAATCTTTGGTGTTTTCGATTAAACCTTTGTTGACAGGTTGATTTATTAACTTTATTATTGTAGGATACTTGTTAGTGTAAAATTCACAAATTTCCTTTGTGCGATCTGTGCTATAGTCATTCGCAATAATAAGCTCAAAGTCACAATCTTGTTGCATGAGTACTCCAAGTATTGCTTGCTCAATAAAGGCTTCTTGATTGTATGTGGGCATACATACTGAAACTGTCATTTTTTGTCTTATATGTTTTTAATGTAGGACTCGTAATTTATCTGCTAACTTTCAATATACGATGTGTAAAATCTCTCATGCCTGTAGTTAAGCTGTACATTAGTATAAAATATGTTACGATAAATAATCCCACGATAGCACTAGCGAAAGTAACCCACAATAAATAACTATTTGAGGGCTGAATACTCATACTCCACTTTATGAAAAAAGTACAGGTACAAATTGCTATAATTGTTATTAATAAATATTTGAACCAATTTAACCAGTATAAATGCAATGGAATTCGAAAGCCTTTTCGGTACAAAAAGAATGGTTTCCATCCCCAAGCATTAATCATCATGCTAACAATGCTTCCCAAAAGAACCCCCTGTAGCCCCCAGAAATAACCACCAACTAATGCTACTACAATAGAAATAACTGATTCTGTTAGAGAAGCCCAAGTATCATAGAATAAACCGTAGCCAAATATAAATTGATCGGTTGCGCCACGGGTTTGCATGATAAAAACATTGAATAATATGAGTATAAGTACAGATCGATCCATTATATATTCACTTCCAATCCAAAGAGATATAAAAGGCTCCATTAAGTGATAAAGAGCAAACACAAATGTTCCAGCGACAAAGAAGCGGATAGCCATCAATTCCCAAAAAACACGAACTATCTTGTCTGTATTTCCTTCTGCAATGAGATTGCCTATTCCTGCTCCAGTACTACCTAAAATGTTGTTCACAAGAATTGCTAATTTATCAGCGATTATAGTATAATTTCCATAAAAAGCAACAGTCTTCAAAGATACAAAAGCATAAATTAAGAATGGAGTTGTTTGAAATTGCACGAGCCCAGCTATCTTATGCACAAACAACTGCTTCGTATAAGTCATCACCTCCGGATACTTCTTAAACAATTCTTTCCCCAACTGCACTTCACTCTTCAACCAAGGATACACCTGATTTATCTTCCAGTTCAGTATAAAAGAGTAAACAACCCCAAACACCAACTCAATAGCCACCCACAAATAATAACTCCCCGTATAATACGCAGAAGCCATCTGAATCAACGTCTTCACAATCGTAGCCGTCTGAAAGTAAGCAGTCACCACATAATTCTTCTGATCTGCCCCCAACAACGTCTGACGATAATTCACAAAATACCCGATCAGCGAAGACGCCAAAAAAGAAAGATAAGCAAAATAAATAACCCCCAAATCGAACTCCGTATTCGGAAAAATCAATGGCAAGAAACAAGCAAGCAACAAACCTGCTCCAAGAATCACCAACCCAATCTTACGGTACAAATATCCAAATACAGAAATAATTTCATTGATCTTCGTCTCATCCCGCTCGAACAAAGGTTTATAAAGCACATACCCAATAGCGCTACCAATCCCTAATTCCGCCAGATTCAAGAAGCCAAGTAGATTCTGAAGAGTCCCCGTCAACCCCACGAAGTCCGCTCCCAAAGTATCTAAAAAGATCTTCCGGGAAAAGAATGACAAAGCAAGCGTCAGAAAATAAAATATCAGATTGACGCGGGCATTGAGCAATGACTTTTTAACTCTCGATTCTTGAACCACTGGAAATTTACAATTAAACGATTGAACGCTTCCTCACCTCCGGGCGCGCTACGCTTTTACCTGTCCCATCGGACAGATAAACGCTATGGCAAAACGCCCCTCATACAACCGGAAACGAAGCACTCGTCTCCTTCAATCATTATTAAAACGAAATAATTCTCTCTCTTATTAAAACGAAAACCTACAGCAAGAAACAACTACTTCTTCGACTTCTTACCATCCGAAGCCTCCCCGTAGCCATATCCGTAACCATACCGCTTCCCATATCCGTACCCATATCCATACCGGTTTCCGTAACCATACTTCTTCCCGTATCCATATCCATACCGATACTTCTTCTTACGCATATCCACCGCATTGATCACCACCGACATACCCGGCAACTTCTCATCCCGGCTCATATCGTTCACGGCATCAAAATCGTTCTTGTACGTATAATCCGCCCGGCAGATGTACAACGTAGCACTCGCCACCCGCGCAGCCACCAACGTATCGCTCACCATACCAATAGGAGCCGTATCCAGAATCACATAGTCGAACTCGGCAGTCAACTGATCCACCGCCTTATCCAATGACGGACGAGCCAACAACTCAGCCGGATTAGGAGGAATAGTACCTGCCGGAAGCACCCACAGGTTACTGCTGGCCGAAGTAGGAAGCAGCATATCCTTCAGCGAACGCGTATCGTCCACCAAGAAAGAAGTGATACCCTCCTTCGACTTCGTATCAATACCGAAATAATCAGCCAAACGAGGTTTGCGGATATCCAGTCCCACAATCACCACCCGCTTACCCAACAAAGCCAGACTCACAGCCAGGTTACACGACACAAAGCTCTTTCCTTCGCCCGGAACCGTCGAAGTAATCAGGATCACTTTACGTTCGCTCTGCTTCAACACAAACTGCAAATTGGTACGCAAACTCCGGAACACCTCCGACATCAGGTTATTGTCATTCTCCTTCACCACAATAGCTAACCCGTCTTTCTGTGCCGACATATCCAGCGGAATATCACCCAGAATAGGCAATTTCGTAAGCTTCTCCACATCCGAATGACCTTCGATACGCATACGGAAGAAGTTGATCAACGTAATCACACCCACCGGAAGCAACAAGCCGATAACAAACGCAATCATCCGGATGAGCGAGTAGTTCGGAGCAATAACCCCACCGGTAGGCAGCGCATCGTCAATGATCTTCGCATTATCGGCCGTAGCAGCCAAAGCAATAGAGTTCTCCTCACGCTTTTGCAACAGCATCAGGTACAGGCCGGCCTTGATCTCCTGCTGACGGGAAATACTTGTCAAAGCGCGCTCCTGAGTAGGTGCACTGCTGATACGGCCTGCATACTTCCCAGCCTGACGCTCAGCGTCCTGACGGGTGATCTTCAGACCGTTGTACACACTCGTAAGGGTCGACTTAATGCTGGCTTGCATAGCGGCGATATCGCCATTCTTGCGCTGTATCACCGGGTTGCTCTCCTGCGACGTACGCAGCAGACGGTTGCGCTCCAGGATCAGCTCGTTATACCGGTTGATGAGGCTCGATAGCGTAGCATCGGTTACACCTACATTCGACGGGATTACCGTGTTGCTGTTGGCCGGGTTGTTGATATAGTCGCGCAGGTACTCCATCAGGTTGAGTTGCGTGCCGATGTCCACCCGTTTCTTGTCGTACTCGGCATTCTCCTGTACGAAGGTCTGGGCATCACTGATATTGGTCAGTCCGGCGTTGCGTTTCAGGTTCTCAAGCTCGGATTCGGTACCGCTTAGCTCTTCGTTGATGAGGGTGATGCGGTCGTCGATGAACTTGGCTGTACGCGTGGCAACGAGGTTCTTGTCGTTGTTGGCTTCAAAGTTGTACACCCCGATGAGCTGGTTCACGAAATCTACCCCGCGCTGACGGTTGGTAGTGTTGAAGCTGATGTTGGCTATCGACGTGCCCGAAGCAGCGGCGGCTATATTGAGCGAACCCAAGTATCCTTTGGCCAGCTCGATGGGAGGAGCCACGGAGATATAAATCGTTTCGTCGTGCAGTGGAAGTGCTTCGTGCCGGAATCGGAGGGTGATCTTGCCTATGGAAGTTTCCAGTACGGCAGGCAGTGTCACTTTGCCGTCGATGGCTTTCCCGCCGATGGTGCCGCTCAACATAAATATACTGTCTTGTTGTTGCACAGCCTGGAAAGCGAATCCGTAGCTCAGCTTGTCGAGATCGGCCGGTTCCATTTCTAAGTAGATGGGGCTTTCGGTGTACAGGTCGCGTTTGCCGATGGTACCTTTCGTACCATAAGAAGCATACGCCTTCATCTCGATGATCGCTTTCTTGATGATCGATTTGGAGCGTAGTATCAGCATTTCGTTCTCGATGCTACCGCTGGCCGAGAGGAATCCCATGTCTTCCAGCGCCAGCATTTCGTTGTTGCGGCTGCTGCCTTTCTTGCCGTCGTTGAGCATCACGGTGGCGGTGACATTGTACACAGGAGTGGCATAGCGCAGGTACACCCATGCGGCAGCCATGCACACCACTACGGAAAGGACGAACCATTTCCAGTGGATAAGGTAACTGAACAGGATACTTTTCAGCGCATCCTTGTTGTCGGTTTCTTCGAACAGTTGATCGTCGGAGAGGATTTCTTTCATGATGGTTTATATAGAGATTTACTTGAAGATGACGAGAGCCAGCGAAGTCACCGAAGTGAGCACCGACAGGAGGCTGAGCCAGCGTGTGGTGTTAGCCAGTTCGTCATTGCGTACCTTGGCAGTGGTGGCTTCGACGAAAACAATATCGTTCTGTTGCAGATAATAGTAGGGAGATACCACGACGTTGGGGTCTTGCAGGTTGAGTACCACCATCGTTTTGCGCCCCATCTCGTCTTCCCGGAGCAGTTTCACCTGGTCGCGACGGCCGTAGCTGGTCATGTCGCCTGCCATGGCTAAGGCTTCGAATACGTTCACCTTCTCGTTGGCTACAGTGAAGGTGTTGGGGCCGCTTACCTCGCCGATGACGGAGAACTTATAGTTCACCAACCGTACATTGACGAGCGCTGTCTCTTTCAGATAGCCTTTCAGCTTCTCTTTGATCACTCCTTCGGCTTTGCCCTTGGTGAGTCCGCCCAGATGGAGCTCGCCCAGCAGCGGGAAGTCGATGTTGCCGTTGTTGTCCACCAGGTAAGTTTGTGCATTGCCTCCCGTTGTCGCAGGACCGGAAGTGGACGAGATGCTGCCGCCCAGGTTGAAAGGTGCGGCCAGTTCGGGTTCCGAACAACTGACGGTGATGGTGAGCAGATCCTTCGGCATGATGCGTGCATCGTACAGATAGGGTTTTTGCATGTCGTACTTCAGCTGCTCGCCGCGGTGCATATACGTAAGTTTGTCGGCAGTGCCGCATGCGCTGAGCAACAACAGCAGACAGAGGCCCGGAAGGAGGGCGGTTTTAATTAATTTCATATTCGGGTAATGTGTGTGTATGATTTCTTTTCAGTTTCAACTTCAGCACCGTCCACATATAGAGCGGGGTAGATACGAAATTGCGTCGCCACATGCGGCGGGGTTCTTTCAGCAGGCGGCCCAACCATTCCAGTCCGCAATGGATCATCCAGGTGGGAGGGCGGGTGGTGGTGCCGGCGTAGAAGTCGAACACGGCGCCGATGCCCGATATCATGCGGGCGTTCACCTGGTGGCGGTGGGCGTTGATCCATTTTTCCTGCTTGGGGGCGGTCATGCCTACGAACAGCACATCGGGGGCAAACGTGTTCACAGCCTGGGTCATCTCCCGGTTCTCTTCGTCGGAGAAGGTGGCGCGGTAGGGCGGACTGTACGAGCCTACGCGCACATTCGGGTATTCGCGGTGCAGACGTTGGGTCAGCAGGTGGAGCGTACGTTGCGAAGCGCCTAAGTAGAACACCGAGCCCGATGTCTGATTCAGGTATTCGAGCGCTGTCTGGTGCAGGTCGGCCCCGGCCATCTTACGCATCGGTTGGCGGCATACCCAGGACGATGCCAGGACGATGCCTACGCCGTCGGGGATGAGTGTGTCGCTACGCAGCAGGGCTTCCTTGAACTCTTTATCATTGTTGGCCGTGACCCACGAGTGCGGGTTGATGGTGTTTACCACCATCTGTTGCGGGGGCAGGGCGGTCAGCTGGAAGTTCGTAGCCACCGTGTAGGGGCCCAGTACGATGTGTGTGGGTATTTCCACCGGCGCTTCTTCCTCTTCCGTGTCGAGCTCGGGTCTCTGGTTGAAGAGATCGATGCAGAACAGGAAGCTCATTCCGAGGTTGATGGCCAGGATGAGGGTGATGTTGAATCCTTGTTCGCGCAGGATGGAGTTGAGGACGATGATCACGATGGAGCAGGCTGCCATGGCGACGGTGACCTCCTTGTGGCTGTAACCCAGGTCTAACAACTTGTTGAATATGTAGTTGTGATCGGCTTTGAACAGGGGTTGGCGGCGGTACAGCCGTATGCAGAGCACCCGCAAGGTGTCGAACAGCGGAACGAACAGTACCGACCAGGCTACAACAATGGGTTGCGGCAACGACTCGTGCGAGGTGTGCGCGGTCTGCATGCTGTAATGTATCACCATGAACACCAGCAGGTAACCCAGCGTGAGCGCACCTGCGCTGCCCATGAAGACTTTCTTCTTGCGCGAGAAGTTGTAATACAGGAAGGAGGCAAGCATACCTACCATGGCAAAGGCCATGATGCTGTACGGGCAGTTTTGCTCCAGAATGAGATGGATGCCCATAGCCAGTGCTGCAATACCGGCCAGGACGCCACCCAGCCCGTCTATGCGGTCTACGAAGTGAAACGAGCTCAGGGTGTACACCACGAAAACTACCGTGAGGGGCATGCCCACGTAGGCAGGCAACTCGTAGATGCCGAAGAGTCCGTATAGGTTGTTGATGTAGTTGCCCGAAGCTACCAGCAGCACAGCGGCTATCGTCTTCATGGTGACCTTTTGCAGGTGATGCACGCCTACCAGGTCGTCCTTGATGCCTGTGAGCAGCAGGGGTATGCCGCCGCAAAGGATGAAGAAAAGGCTACTGAACGAGGATGCTCCGTAGGTCATGGTCGAATCGTTGAGCAGTTTCATCTGTACGGCTAATACCGGCCAGAAGCTGAGCATGATGACCGGCAGGAAGGATATTCCTCCCAGACGCGAGGCCGAGAATGACGACGGATTCGGCGTGTTCCGGGTATCGAGTAACTGTTTCTTCCGGGAGATGAGGAGTACGTGCGGTATGAGCATGTATTCCAGCACCATAGCCAGCACGAGTGCGGCCAGACTAACGAGCGTATTCTGAACGATACTGTCGCTCAGAAGGTCGATGTGGGTATGGGTTGTAATGAATGCCATGTCGGATTATGAAGTGTATGTGTTATTATTCTTCTTCAATTTCATCACCCGGTCCAGGTCATAGCTGAAGAGGGCGCCCATGCCACAGTTGAATAACGGTATCAGGGTGATGTGGGTCCCTGCCCGGTACAATGCCAGATTGGTGAGGATGATAGCGACTGCACAGATGGCCAGGATGAATGTCGTTTTTACGTGGGTGTATTTCAGGTCTAACAGCTTGTGGTGGATGTGGTTGCGGTCGGCGCTGAACAGCGGTTTACGTTGGTATATGCGTACGCATATCACCCGCAAGGTGTCAAACAGCGGTACGAACAGGATGGACCAGGCAAACAGGATGGGCTGTTCCAACGATGCCTCTGAGGTATGGTAAGTATCCATGCTGTAGTGCACAGCCAGGAAAGCCAGCATGTATCCCAATGTGAGCGAACCGGTATCGCCCATGAATATCTTGCGTGTGCGGGAGAAGTTGTAGCGCAGGAAGGCTATCAGCACGCCCAGGATGGCAAAGGCCAGGATGCTGTACGGGCAGTCTTCTTCGCGCAACAGCAGCAGGCCGAAACCTAAAGCGGCGATGCAACCCAGCGTTCCTGCCAGTCCGTCTACCCCGTCGATGAGGTTGAACGCGTTGATGGTGTACACCACAAAGAACAGGGTGAGGGGTATACCTATATAATAAGGTATCTCGTAAATGCCGAATAGACCGTGCAGGTTGTTGAAGTAGGCCCCCGAAAATACCAGGAAACCGGCTGCGGCAAATTGGGCGACAAACTTGTGGGAAGCGCGTACCCCCACCAGGTCGTCCTTAATGCCTACCAGCAACAGGATCACGCCGCCCGACATCAGGAAGATGTGGTTGCTGATCGTTGCAGCGGCGTATGTCATCGTCGAAGCATCGAGCCATTGCATCTGGATGAAAAGCATCGGGAGGAAAGCCAGCATGATCACCGGCAGGAACATCACTCCGCCCAACCGGGGGATGGGGTTGGTGTGCGACTTCCGGCTGTCCGGGGTGTCGAAGAGTTGCTTTTGTTGTGAGATCGTTAATACTTGTGGAATGACTATAAAACCAATCGCCAATGCTAATGCGAGAGCTGTCAGGCATACAAATGTATTATGTATCAGGGCGTCGCCTCCATGCAGAGGAAAAAGGTTGCTTACTATTGTCATAGAGTTATTAAATGTTTGCTGTTGTGCAAATATATATATTAATATGTGAAACAGTCAAAGCTTTATATAAAAATAATTTATTAAAAAATGCAATTGATTTGAATATACAAGCGTTGGTTTACTTTATACAACTTAATAGTCTTGGTTTATCCAACAAATTGTTTGCTTTTTGCAACTATATTGATTTGTGAAAACGGTGGACAATTCAATGAAAATGTGTTGTGGGGCGGTTTGGGGTGAAAAATGGGACTCGAAAACGGCCTTTTTTTAATGTGTTAGAACGTAAAATTTATCATTTTATATGTTGTTTTACGTTTACGAATTGAGAAAATACTTCTTTTTAGCCATGCTTTGTGTTGTAATAAAAAATGAATAAATAGCCGCATTGCCATTTTGTTTATATTTGCGAACAGAAACAGGATAAGTTTGCAACTTCCGATAAAAACTGTACATTTGCGGCAAGTACTAAGAAACAGCGAGAATGAAACAATGGTTAGTGGCATACGTGCGTATGCACCACGAAAAGAAAATCGGCGAACGGCTCGCCCAGATGGGTATTGAGAGCTTTGTTCCGATACAAAAGGAAATGCGGCAATGGAGCGACCGTCGTAAGATGGTAGAGCGGGTGGTGATACCGATGATGATCTTTGTACACGTCACTCCCGAAGAGCGTTCCCAGGTGTTGACACTGTCGTCCGTATCACGCTATATGGTGTTGCGCGGCACAAGCATTCCGGCTGTCATCCCCGATGCACAGATGGACAAGTTCCGGTTTATGCTCGATTACTCGGAAACTTCTGTGTCGATGAGCAATGAGACTTTTGCTCCCGGCGAGTGGGTGAAGGTTATAAAGGGGCCGCTCTGCGGACTCGAAGGCGAATTGGTGACGCTCAACGGTGCCAGCAAAGTGGTGGTACGGCTCGATATGCTGGGGTGTGCACAGGTCGATATACCGGTAGGTTTTGTCGAAAAATGGAAGACTACCTCAGAGATTGTGAAAAAATAACATTTCCTGCCTAAACAGAATTTGATTCCCTGTGTTTTTTAAGTAAATCTAAAACCCATTATAACTTAACTTAAAAAATATGGCAAATGAAAAAATGTGGAATTATTCTGATGATTCTTTTACTATGTGCCTCATTGCCGCTTGTGAAGACAAATGCGCAAAAGACAAGTAAAATTGAACGACTGTTGGAGTATCTGGTGGCTGACGACACCGTGAAATTTCAAAAAAACAGGGGGAAACTGGATGTGGAGATTGCAGACATTTACCCCGACGAATTGGCATTGGTCGATGCGATCAATGAATTGTGGAACGGCAAAAATGCCGCCATCATACCCGAGTTTCTTACTTACTACCAACTGGGAGCGGAGAATATGTATCCGGTTATCTGCCAGAAGGCAAAGATCGATCCCGAAGTGGTACGTACCCGCTCCACGGAAACTATCCTGGAGATATTGGCTGCTTCGTTCGATAAGCTGACTTTCAGCCGCCAACTGCTCGATACGATTGCGAACGCGCATTATCCGCTGACGCAGCAGGAACAGCAAACTCTGTATGATATCCGCGAGGCAGCCATGCTGAACGCTATTCAGCAAGGGCCGCAGACGCAGTGGTGTGAAACTTACCTCAAGGAATTCCCCCAGGGACGGTTCCTGTATCAGGTTGTCAACCGGTACGACGAGATCTTGTTCCAGGTCATGGCCAAGAATCCTACCCCCGACAACTTCAAGGCTTATTTCGGCAATGCTACCATCAATACGTTTTTTGGCAATCCGGCCAACCGCCGCACCATGACCATGGCGCGCTCGCTGTACGATGACTACCTGTACCGGGCCATCGGCCGGGCACAAGAGTTGCCGGCCCTGAAAAGCAGTATCGACAGCTACCGCACGGATAGTGTGTTGTCTACATCCGACCGCAAGTACCTGGCCGTGTTGGAGTACAAAACCGATAGTGTGGATTATGAAGTGCTGAAAACACAGGTCACCGACGCCGACAAGCTCTCCCTGATCAAGGAGTATCTGGAGACGCACCGTTATAAGGAGTTCCGCGATAAGGCTGTGGCGCTGCGTGCGGCTTTCGAAGAGCATCTCGTCTGGAAGACTCCCGCCTTTACCTATACATATAATAAGGGGCAACTGGTGGAGTCGGGCGATACATTAGCCGTGAAGAGTGTCAAGAGTACGTTTACCGATAAGAACGGATTGGCTGTCGACTCCATCCGCTACGAGGATGGCCGGGTACTGCTGAAACGGTACGATGCCCAAGGAAAGGTGGCAGCCGAGCAATCGTTTGCCGGTGGTAAGCTGGTGCAGACGGTCGACTACCAGTATGGCGACAAAGGCGAACTGGTGAAGGGTGTCTATGCGTATGCCATGCCCGACGGGTTGCAGCCCGACTATGTCATTGCACAGACCGAAACCTACGAGTACGATCCGTACGGGTACCTCAAACAGCGCTCTGTAGAGAAGGTCATGGCCAACAATGCCAAGTCGCAAAGTGTGCTCACTTGCCTGTACGATCGTTTCGGCAATCCCATCGACAGCAATGCCTATTATGAATACGATCATACCGGCCGCTGGATCAGGAAGACCGACATACACGATCCTTCGCACATGGAGTATATACAATGTATCTATAAATAGGTATAAACAGAAAATCCAATGAACCGTACCTGGTTCATTGGATTTTCGGATGAGATGGTTCTGCGTTCTGAAGTAGTATATCAGGAGTCTATTTTTTCTAAGAATGCCGGCTCGATGTAAGCTGTAGCTACCGACACCACGCCACGGATGCAAACCACTACCCGGCGGTTGCGCTTGATGCGTCTGATCTCGCCTTCCACGCCTGCAAACAGTCCTTTCGTGACGCGTACCCGGTCGCCCGGAGTCAGGTAGGCATTGGGCTCTAAGTAGATCAAGTCTTCGTCCAGTCGGCTTGCCACGGTGATGAAATGATTCATTTCCCGGTCGGGCACTACCAAAGGTGTGTGGGTCGATGGATCCATGATATACCGCATCGGCGTGCGGTTTTCCACTTGCTTCTTTATCTCGTCCAGTTCGGCTCTCGAGCTATATACGAAAATCAAGTTATGTATGGCAGGCTTCAATACCTGCGTTTTCGTTTCTGGATCTATCTGGTAACACATGGGTACAAAATTTCTTATTCGGATCGAATCCAGAAAAGCTTTCAGTTTCATTTCGCGCCCATACGTTACACGAATAGCATACCATTTCTGAGTTAGTAAACACATAGCCAATCTGATTAATTCTGCCTATTTGGTGGCAAATATACATGTAGCATACGGATACGCGCATGTTTATTTATACA
The DNA here is from genome assembly GCA_031554665.1 of Bacteroides sp. GTDB lineage: Bacteria > Bacteroidota > Bacteroidia > Bacteroidales > Bacteroidaceae > Bacteroides. The sequence continues at coordinate 51,535 of JAVBVA010000012.1, forward strand.
TTTTAATTGTAAAAACGTAAAAGGGTTTGTAAAAATGTCAATTACTTTTGTGTTGATTCGTCACTTTTTACTGAGGTAGGAATCTAAGTAGATGTTGCGCTGGTATTCTCTGAAATTGATACCGGAATGCTGCTTGAAGATACGGCTGAAGGAGGAAGCGTTCTGGAAACCCGAATTATCGGCGATCTGTTCTTGTGACATATTGGGATGCTTTCGCATCAGATCTTGTGCATATTCCACCCGTTTTCTGTTAATGTAGTCCGAAAAGTTACATTGGTACTTTTCATTGATCAGCCGGGATATGTAGGTGCGGTTGCTATAGGTGAGGCGTACCAGGTCGTCGATACGGAGATTCTTTTGCAGGTATATTTGCTCTTCGTTGATCAGCCGGGTGAGGTGGGTGTGGATCTGGGGTGGGATACGCTGTTTGTTTTCGCCGTCTTTAAACAAGGAAGAATTCTCTTCGGAGCTCTCTTCGATGCCCAGTTCACTGGCTTCCTGGTCGGCCCGGGCCAGGTCGATGGCTAAGTTGTCGGCCGTGTATTCGGTGTTCGATACATGGTAGTTGAGGTAATAGATGACCCCGGCGGCCAATACTAACAGGATGGAGATGAAGGTGGGGTAGTGGCTCAGCTGGTACCGGCCTTTGGCAACGGCTATGAGCGACAGAAGCAGGAAGATGAACAAACCCACCAGTACAGCCCGGGCATGGTTCAGCGATTTTCCTTCGAGGTTGGAGAAGAAGTTGCCCAGCCGGTTCTTGTAACGCACCAACCGGATAGCGGCCCAGATGGTTACGACAATGACCTGCACCAGGATGATGGTGTTGTACAGATGAACACTGATGAAGTAGTGCACCCGGTAGAGTGTAGACGGGAAGTGGACGGGCTTTCCGTTATTGTCGAGCAACTCCTGGGCATAGGCCGAAGCGTTGGCGTCGCCCATCAGGAGGTAGAGCGTAAGGGTACCCAGCCCGACGAAGAGGGCAGGGGTCAACCACAGGTATTCTTTCCGGCTGATGGGGTGCTCATCGGTCAGCGACTTGAAATAGAAATACAGGAACGGGTGTAGTAAAGCGGTCGACAGTGTTTCGAGCGCATCTAATTTATAATAGGCATGTCCGTCGAGCTTCCCTTCGAAATAGGCTCCCCAGACGTATGTGCTGGCTGCCATGATAGTGATTACTGCAATCCATATCTTTTGCGATCGATACAGGGTTTTCCATTGGCAGAGGAGCGTAATGGCCCAGAATAGACAAACGAAAAAGGGAAGTAGCAAAGTAAACGAATACAACATCTTGGGGTATAATAGGGGGACACCACAAATGATTATCTTTGTGATTAACAGGGGATTGCTTCCCTGTGCGGCAGTAGACTTACGCTATACAGCAGTAACATCCGGACTGTTTTTGTGGTGTAGTAGTGAATAAGTAGTATTTATTTCATCGACAAAGATAAGAATAAAAAACAAATACATCTTGTTTTGACCTGATTTATTCGACGACATTCGTAAATGTTTTTAAAGCCCCAGAGGACATTACAAATCGTAAGTCGGTCGTCGATCCGGGGGATTTTTGACGATTTTTAGCAGAATATCCTTTCGTTTGCGTTTTTTTTATAATTTTGCAGAATTACGAAACTGCGTTAACGAATAAACAGCAATGAAAAAGTATTGGATGGTCGTTCTCCTGGGAGGACTGGGAGTGCTATGGGGAGCCACCGAAGCGATGGCTCAGAAAACCGGCAAGATAGAGAAACTGCTTGCGTATCTGGTCGACAACGATACGGAGAAGTTCCAGAAGAACCGCGAGAAATTAGATGAAGAGACGCTGAAGAACTTTCCCGACGAGATGGGACTGGTCGATGCGCTCAATGACTTATGGTATGTCAAGAAGCCCGAAGCAGCTACGCGCTATTTCGCTTTCTACGAACAGGCGATGAAGAAATCGCTCCCCGCTATCTGTACCAAGGAGAAGATCGATGTGGAGAAGCTGCGTACACGCGCGGATGGGGCGATACTGTCCTACTTGTCGGCTCTGCCCGGTAAGCTGGCGTACAGCAAGCAGCTCATCGATGCCATCACCGCTGCCGGATACCGGATGCCGCAAGATCAGCTGAACATCATTTATAACACGCGCGAAGAAGCATTGCTGGCCGATATCGCGCACCTGCCGCAATCCGCACAGTGTGAGGTGTATCTCAAGGAGTTCCCAAAAGGACGTTTCCTGCATCCGGTGATGGGCTACTACAACGAGGCGCTGTTCCAGGCGCTGCGCAAGAGTGTGGCTCCGGAGACTTTCAAACAGTATTTCGATAACCCTGCCGTGAGCGCCTTCTTCGAACAACCCGAAAACCGCAAGTACATGCCCGAGGCACGGGCGCTCTACGACGATTTCCTGTTCCAACTCATCCAGCGCTCGCAGGACCTGGCGGTCATGAAAATCAATATCGACAACTATTACTCTTCGCAATACCTCCGGCCGGGCGACCGAAAACACATCGCCGGGCTCGAATACAAAACCGACAGCGTGGACTATGAACTGCTGAAGACCAAGCTTACAGGGGCCGATCAGCTGCATCTCGTTAAGGACTACCTGCAAACGCACCGGTACAAGGAGTTTCGCGACAAGGCACAGGCGTTGCGCACGGCCTTCGAGGAACAGGTGATATGGACGGCGCCTGCCTTTATGCGGTCGTACAGCCGGGGACTGCTGCTCAAGTCGAACGAGGTACAGAAGGACCGGAATACGTCGACCACCTACTCGTACAGCGACAAGGGGCAGTTGGGCAACAGCGTGACCACCGTCAGCGAAAAGGGGCAGGAGAGTGTGTGGCAGAACAACTGCTTCTTCGATGTGCACGGACACTGCCAGCTGGAGATACAAATCGATCAGCGGACGAAAAAAGAACGATACCGCCGCTCGATGCAGGTGACGCCCGCAGGAGAAATCTTGTCGGACTCGACCATACATGCCGACGGACGGTTGGAACTGCGTACGTACGATAAGGCCGGACGGCTCACCGAACTGCAAGAGCAGGTCAAAGGCAAAACAATGCTCACCGTGACTCATACGTATGATGATAGCGGACGCATACTCCGGAGCAATTATACCTACGGCATGCCCGATACCCCGCAAGCTACACACATCCTCTCGCAAACCGAATCGTATGAGTACGATGGGTATGGGTATCTCACGCGCAAGATCGTGGAACGCGTTATGGCGAATAATGACAAGGTGAAGGCTGCGCTTACTTGCTTGTATGATGAGTATGGTAATGCCATCGATAGCCATTCGTATTATGAATACGATCATACCGGGCGGTGGATCAGGAAGATTTCGGCTGACGATCCGGCTTGGGTGGAGTATGTGCAGTGTATTTATAAATAAGTTTTTGGCTGCGCTGTGCTTTCATGATTACTTAATTACATTCCTTTGAAGTTTATATAAAAAAATAAGTAGGAACTTCACAGCCCCTACTTTGTTTAAATAAAATCTAACAAAATAAATGTTTTGTTCTTTTCGCTAAATATCATTAGATACTTTCACAAGCACCTATTGAATATACCTATGCAAACTCTTTCAATTCCATGAAAGAACCTCATTCCCATTCACTATGAGTGGGGAAAAATAAAACTCGCACAAAAGTAGTGTGTTGAATAATCCGGATCAAGAACTATGTTGTTAATTAACATAGTTAATGCCTGCAATGTATTGATATTTAGATTGTTATTCCGGAATTTTTATTTTGATAAATACAATAACTATGAATGATTCTTTTTTAATCACTCCCTCTTTTTCGGATAACTCAGTATAGTGCATACCACCAACTCAAAGAATTTAATTTTGCAGGGGAAAAAAACATCGAAATAATGTTGGTAGTAAAGAAATAGCTGGGTGTAGGTGCTTATGGGGCAGTCTTTACCGGCTTCTACATTTTGAATGGCATGGATGGACAAACTCGTTTCGGCATGAAGTTCACTGAAACTCGACTCTGATTTCTTTCTTAAATAGGTAAAGTAGGGACCCAGGATTTTCTCTAAAATTTGATTTACACTGGCTGATCTAATCTTGTTGAACACGTCTTTGTTTAATAGTTTTTCTGTCATCTTGAATGATTTTTTAAAGATTAATAATTCTGCAAAATTCGTGTTAATATCTCGCTTGTGCTTACCCCGTGAAGTGATGAAACATTCGATTTTTTTGCTTCTCTTTGTTGTCGAAAATATGAATAAAAAAAGTATTACTATGTCGAACAATCTGTTTTTTACCCAACGGCCACCTCCGTAAAGAAGGAAAAACAAAATGAACTCATTGAAAGTAAGCACAACTACAATGACTTCGGCTTAACTGAGATTTTGGAAGAAATAAGGACGTTTCGATACGATCCTTGTATGGTTAATTTTAAATGATAAAAAAATGAAAAAACAAGAAAAAGTTTCATTCTACCCTACTATTTTGTCAAAAAAACCAACCTGTATATTCTTTTATGAATTTATAACGCTTATTAAAGGGCCGCGCTATGAACCCCTGGTGACTAAGTACAGGCAACTGGTGGCCGAAGGCGACAAAGCCGGGGCCGACCAACTGAAACGTAGCCTGAATGCCATCAGCGTAGGAGCTACCTTTCACGACCGGCATGCGCACGACCGCATCGAGGAGCTCTCGGGACTCATGTCCATCGACCTGGACGATACCAACGAACGCACCGAGGAGATTGTCGAGCTGCTCAGCGCATTGCCTTACGTGCTGGCCGTTATCCGCACCGTGTCCGGGCGGGGTGTGAAACCGTTCATCCGCATTGGTGCCTGCACGCCCGAAGAGTACCGGCAGGCGTACGATATCGTGGCAGCCTACGTGTGCTGCTTGGTGAACTTCGCGTGCGACAAGCAGTGCGGCGACATCACCCGCCTTTGTTTTGGTACACACGATCCGCAGGCGTACTACAATCCCGATGCTGAGGTGTTTCCCTGGCGCGACCGGGTAGGGGAGGAGGAACTGTCGCTACCTGCGCCTGTGGATGGAGCCGGCGATGGGGCTGCTTCTGCCGGCGGGGACGCTTCTGCGGATGCTTTGGCCGGTGGGAATGTGACTGCCGGTGGTACCGCTACTGCTTCTACCGGTTGCCCGTTTCAGGACGACTCTGTGGGTTGTTTCCTGGAAGAGTTTCTCCAATGGAACCCCTTCGTGGAGGGCGAGCGCCATCATACGATGTTGAAACTGGGACGAAAGGCTGCAAGTAAAAACTTTTCGGAGGAAGAACTGGAAATATTGATTCGGAAATCTGTCGAAAAACTCCGCTGCCCCGATTATGGTGAGACCAACTTTAGGAATGATATTTTGTCTGGTTATCAGTATGTTAATAAGAAAAAGGAAGAAGGCTTGGTCTCAGGTCTCACTAAGGGGAATAATGAGACCTGTGAGGACGACTTCAGCAGGATCGATTTGTTGGAAAATAATCAATCTGTTCAAACCTCTTTACCCTATATTCCGCAAGAGGTGTACGAGGGTTTGCCCGATCTGCTTCGGCGGGCCTTGGCGCCGGTGACGGGCAAACGCGAAAGCGACTTCCTGCTCATGGCAGTGCTGGCCAACCTGGGTGCTTGTCTGCCCAAAGTGAGATTTCGCTACGCCTCGCTCGAATATGCCTGCCATTTCTATTTTGCTGCTGTGGCTTCCGCAGCTTCGGGTAAAGGCGTGGTGGCTCATGCTACAGGCATCTCCTATCCGCTGCATAAGTTTCTGTACGACCGCTCTATGAAGGCGTACAAGGCATACAAGGCCGACCTGCAACGCTACCAGCTCGAGTTTCAGAAAGCCATGAAGGAGGGGAAAGAGTTCACGAAAGAAGAACCTAAAGAACCGCTGAAGATGGTGTTGCAATTGTCGGGCAACTGCTCCAAAGCCAGCCTGGTGCATGCCCTGCGTGCCAATGGCGATCAGGGAGTGGTGATCAATGCGTCCGAGATCAACACCCTGGTGTCGTCCATCGGACAGGAGTATGGGAAGATGGACGACCTGTTTTGTGCCGCCACCCATCATGAAAGCTACGGACGTTCGTTCGTCAACGATGGCGAAACGATTAATATAGAAAAGGTGTACATAGCCTTCTCCATGTCGGGTACGCCGCAGCAGTACATCGCCTTCGTTCGTTCGCCCGAAAACGGATTCTGTAGCCGTATCGCCGCACTTACCGCTCAGGCACAATGCGATTTTCGTTCGTGCCAGCCCCATGCCGGTAGTGTCGACCTGCATGCTCACCTCTGCGAAATAGGAGAAGAGGTGTTGCAGATCTACCTTACGCTCGTCGACATGCCCGAGAGCCGTATCGAGTTCACCGAAGAGCAGTGGGCGCGTCACACCGCTTTCTTCGGCAATTGCCTGGTGAGTGTCCGTTTCGAAGGCGGCGAGGACTCTACGGCCATTGTACTCCGTTTTGCTTTGCTGATGATGCGTCTGGCTGCCCTCTTCACTGTGCTCCGCAAATATGAGGATGGTATCTTTGCTTCTGTACGCTATTGTAGTGACGCTGATTTTGAAGCAGCCCTGAGCATGATCGATGTACTGATGAAGCACTCTTTGCATCTGAGTACCTTGTTGCCGACTGTCCCTCAAAAGAAGTTGGACGACTACAATAAAATACTGAATGTAATCCGTGAAATGTCTCAAGAATTTACCTATTCAGATTTTCGGAAAGTTATGTCTCACCATAAATACTCCAAAGCATCGGTTTCCCGTTGGTTGGAACGGGCAGCAAATTATCAATTCATTGTAAAAGAGGGAAATAAATATTTGAAAACTGGATTTTTTGTCTCACAGAAACCCCTTAGTGAGACCTGAGACCAAATGCTGCCGGAAGAAACGATTGAAACCGGATACAATGTCCTGATTTTTGATTGTTTGACGAAAGGATGTAAACCTCGGTTGGTAATTGGGTTTTGACTTGTAAAGGCTATTTGGTAATAACCGGTCAATGTGTAAACCCAATCCCGGTAAAAAAAGGTGCTACACCTTTCCAGAAAAGCTGTAGCACGTTTCTGAAAAAGCTGTAGCACCTTTTCAAAAAAGCTGTAGCACCTTTCCGGAAAAGCTGCTGCAGCTTTTTTATTACCCATCCGGATGCTTTTTTATTCCCATCCGGATGCTGACCGTTACGGTGCTCCGAAGTGTTTCAGGATAATCTCCACCTCCTTTTTCAGGAAGCAATGCCTGAAGCGGTGGTATCCATTCTCTTCGAGCTCCTGCATCAACGGCGGACACTGATGCATCCACCGGTTCAGTTTGCGCAATGCCAGGTGAAACGATTCGGCCGGGCAATACAGCATTGCCAGGTCGCCTTTGGGGTAAGATTTGATAGGGAATTCTTGCATTTCGCCATCTGCCGGGCGTCGTTCGGTATTCGTTATAGCCATATATCCGTTTGTTTTTATAGGTGGGTTACAGTTATAAAGATACAAAATAATTGCTAATTGACAGTTGCTAATTGGCAGTTATTTTCCAGGGGAGTTGCACTTTTCCTCCATTGCCAATCGTAAATTGTCGATTTGATAAATTCGCGTCAAGTGCAGTCAAACCGCGTCAAATGCAGTCATCCACCACTGGTCTGCGCCGTATCTTTGTTGTGTTATCGATGACAAGTGAGAAATTAGAAACAAATGTTCAAACTTTAAAAAACAACAAGTTATGGCAAGATTAGTATCCTATTCAGTGGTGGAGCACAAGAACCTGGCGAAACCCACCGAACCTTCCAAGTTTTACGCCCAGGCGCAATCCACCGGTTCCGTCGATCTCGACGAGCTGTGCGAACGTATCCAGGGCAAGTGTACCGTACACGGGGCCGACGTGGCTGCTGTGTTCAAAGCCCTCGAAGACGAGATCATCATCGGTCTTCAGCGTGGCGAGATCGTTAACCTGGATAAGTTGGGTACCCTGCGTATCGGCATCCAGAGTCGCGGGGCGGAGACCCGCAAGGCATTCACTTCGGCCTTTATCGACGGGGTGCACGTCAACTTCCGTCCCGGTAAGAAGATCGAGCGGATGCTGCTCAGTGTAGACTACCGGAAAGTGAGTCGCAGAGGTAAGAACGACCTCATCGATATCGTTGTAGATCCCACGGATGACGACAGTGAAGGGCCCAAACCATTCGATCCCGGTGCATAGTATCCGGCAGTATTAATCGGGAAAAAACATGTATAATGATGAAAATAATTGATAAAATTGTAGAGGCATTGCTCGTCCTGTTGCCCTTCTTACGAAAGAAAAATACCCACGAATTGCAAGAGTTCAGCGAGCTCATACGCAGTCAGTACGGCTTCCTGGTGGAGCAATTGGACAAAGCCCTGAAAGACTATTTCGGGCTGAGCGACCGGGTGAAAGTGCTTCATGAAGAAGTGGTTGCCTTGCGCGAACAGCTTGCTTCGGCCCTTCCTGCCTGTTGTTACAACCACGAATGCGCCTTGCGGCAGTCCCTCCCTATGTCTATAGGGCAATAACGCCGGTTGAGATCGCTTTTTCAGCTAAAATGATTGCGCCGTATCCTCTTTTTTAAAAGAAGATACGGCGCTTTCTAATGCACATAGTCGGCCGATAGTCTGTTTAGAACCCTCTCTGTTTGGTTATTAAAATTTACAAATTGATGTCGAATTGTCCGAATCTATACCTTAATATATTTACATATGCCATTTTAAGATATCAACAAACTCATTATTTTTTCAGTTTTTAGTTGTGCTGTTTGAATTTAATGCCTAACTTTGTCCCCCAATAAGAAGGTGTCGATTAGCCTCTTTCTTATTGCTTAAGTGACGATTTTTGTGTTTGCCTGCACCTACTGATGTGACAGGTAACAGCGTAGCGCGCTTTACCGGTAGCAAGTTAGTGTAAACAAACAATCAGATACCCCCATATTGAATAAAGAATTATCGACCTTAAAGCGTTATTTTATGACCCAAAACAAAAGCTTTAAACAGTCCCTGTGATGTCCATATATCATTTATTCGTAGGCCTTACATTTGTAATCTCAGCCTTCCTTGCGTCGATCATTATTCCTCGCATTCTTCTGATATCAGCTAAAAAACGACTTTTTGACGAACCGGACAAACGTAAAGTCCATCAACAAGCCATACCCCGTTTGGGAGGAGTTTCCTTCTTCCCGACGATTCTTTTTTCCTTTTGTTTCGTATTGGCTGTTCGTTACCTGTACGGTTACACGGTAGAGCCTGTCCGTGCCGAATTCCTCATCCCCGAGTACCTCCTGTTGGTATGCGGGATGACATTTCTGTATCTGGTGGGCATTGCCGACGATCTGGTAGGTGTCCGTTACCGTCAGAAGTTCCTTGTTCAGATCATCTGCGCTTCCCTGTTCCCCCTTTCGGGGCTGTGGATCAATAACTTGTACGGCCTGTTCGGGTTGCACGAGATCTCTTATCTCGTAGGCTATCCGCTGACGGTGCTCGTGGTGGTGTTCATCACCAACGCCATCAACCTCATCGATGGCATCGACGGTCTGGCCTCCGGGCTTAGTGGCGTGGCGCTGATGGTTTTCGGGGTGTTGTTTATCCAGAAAGATTTGTGGGCATACAGTATGCTGGCCTTTGCGACGGTCGGCGTGTTGGTGCCTTTTTTCTATTATAACGTGTTTGGCAACCCCAAACGTTCGCGCAAGATCTTCATGGGCGATACAGGGAGTTTGACGCTGGGGTATGTGTTGTCGTTCCTGGCTGTGAAGTATTGTATGTATAATCCGAGCATTACTCCGTATACCGAAGGGGCGATCGTGATTGCATTCAGTACGTTGATTGTTCCGGCATTCGATGTGATACGGGTGATTTTTGTGCGGTTTAGAAATAAAGCAGGACTGTTTGAACCGGATAAGAACCATATTCATCATAAGTTTTTGGCAATGGGGATGAGCCCCCGGTGTGCGATGGTAGTACTGATACTGTTGTCTATTGCATTTAGCGTAATGAATATTGGATTGATGCCGTATTTGAATAATAATATTGTGCTGGGAATCGATATTGCGGTGTGGATTGGATTGAATGTGTGGTGGAGCTGGTTACGGGAACGTAGGGAGCATCGGTTGGCAGTGAAGAAGAGTGCGGTAAGAAAGTAATTAGAATTGAAAGAATCTCTGAAAGAGAAGGCTCTAAGGGGAGTCAGTTGGAGTTTTATTGATAATATTCTCAATTCGGGTATTACGTTTCTTGTCGGAATAGTATTGGCTAATTTATTAACTCCTGAAGAATTTGGTGTTATTGGACTGACGGCTATTTTTATTGCAATATCTAATTCGATTATCGATAGTGGTTTTTCCAATGCTTTGATTCGGAAAACAGATGCAAAAAGGATAGACTACAATACGGTATTCTACTTCAACCTGATTGTAAGTATAATCTTATACACAGTATTATTTCTTTCTGCACCTGCTATTAGCTCTTTTTTTGAAGAACCTCAATTGATTGCTATCTTAAAGGTGATCGGATTGGTTCTGATCATCAATGCGCTGTCTATAGTTCATCGAACTTTATTAGTAAAGAAGGTTGATTTTAAAACCCAAGCTAAAGTTTCATTGATAGCCTCTGTATCCAGTGGTATCATTGGTATTGGAATGGCAGTCATGGGATATGGAGTATGGAGTATTGTGGGGCAGCAAGTTTCCCGACAATTATTCTATACTTGTTTTTTATGGTTTTATAACTCATGGCACCCAGCTTGGGAGTATTCCTGGAAGAGCTTTAACAATTTGTTTGGTTTTGGATCCAAGCTTCTTTTGTCAGGTTTAATAGACACTATATACAAATATATATATTATATTATAATCGGTCGTTTTTATAGTGCTTCTCAATTAGGACAGTATACAAGGGCTGAACAATTTAATAGCATTTTTTCTAGTAATCTGACTGCTGTTGTACAACGTGTTAGCTTTCCTGTGCTGAGCTCTATTCAAGATGACCCTAAACGGTTAAAAGCAGCATATCGAAAAGTTATCATAAATACAATGCTTGTTTCTTGTGCTTGTATGTTAGGACTTGCTGCTGTTGCCCAACCATTGATTCTGATATTAATAGGTGAACAGTGGTTGGAAGCAGTACCTTATTTGCAAATCATTTGTTTCTCAGGTATGCTTTACCCTTTACATGCCATCAATCTGAATATTCTTCAGGTGAAGGGAAGATCGGATTTGTTTCTTAAATTGGAAATTATAAAAAAAATAATAGCTACTGTTCCTATCGTTTTAGGAATACTGTACGGTATAGAAATAATGCTTATTGGAAGTGTTTTCACTTCTATCATAGCTTATTTTCTCAATTGCCATTATTCGGCAGCACTTATTGACTATTCCACTAAAGAACAATTGAAAGATATTCTCCCTATCATAGGAGTGTCTTTACTGGTTGCTTCCGTGATGTGGAGTTTGACCTTTTTAGAATTGAAAAACTACGTTACACTTGCTCTCCAATGTACTGGCGGGTTAGTGCTGGCTATTTTTATATACAATAAACTGAAAATTGAAGAATACCAGGAAATGAAACGTTTGGTATGCTCTTTAATTAAAAATAAATAGTACATGGATAAAAAACAAATAACAGTAACTTCTCCATTACTTCCGGATTTGAATGATTTTATACCATATCTGGAAGATATATGGAATCGTAAATGGTTGACTAATAATGGCTATTATCATCAGCAATTAGAAAAAGCTCTTTGCGAGTATCTGAAGGTTCCATATATCAGTTTGTTTACAAATGGAACTCTACCATTGATAACTGCATTGCAGGCCTTACGAATTACAGGAGAAGTTATAACTACTCCTTACAGTTTTGTCGCTACTACGCATTCATTGTGGTGGAATGGCATAAAACCTGTATTTGTGGATATAGATCCGGTAACATGCAACATTGATCCGAATAAGATTGAGGCTGCTATTACTCCGAAAACTACAGCCATTATGCCTGTACATGTTTATGGTAAACCTTGTGATACACACAGGATTCAAAAAATTGCTGATAAGTACGGTTTGAAGGTTATCTATGATGCAGCACATGCTTTTGGAGTGGAGGTGAATGGTGAATCAGTTTTGAATGCGGGTGATATGTCTACATTAAGTTTTCATGCCACTAAGGTTTTTAATACGATTGAAGGTGGTGCACTGATTTGCCATGATGAGAAAACCAAACAACGTATTGATTATCTGAAAAATTTCGGATTTGTGGGGGAAACTACTGTGGTGGCACCTGGCATTAATGGAAAAATGGATGAGGTGCGCTCTGCTTTTGGTTTGCTTAACTTGAAACAGGTTGATAAAGCGATCGAACAACGTCATCAAGTGGCTATTCAATATAGAGAAGGTTTAAGGGGGATTCCGGGGCTTAAATTTATGGAAGATATGCCTGGAGTGCGTCATACATACTCTTATTTTCCTGTTTTTATTAATGCTGAAGAGTTTGGTATGACACGTGATGAGCTATATCTAAAGATGAAGTCTCATGATATTCTTGGTAGGCGTTATTTTTATCCGTTAATAAGTGATTTCTCAACTTATTCTGGGTTGCCTTCGGCACAACCGGAAAACTTGCCTGTAGCTGTACGTATGGCTAATAGTGTGATTTGCTTACCAATGTATTCAGAATTAACTCCAGGAGATATTGATCGTATTATTACCTTATTAATTAGCAGATGAAAATTGTTGTTTTAGCTGGAGGAGCTGATCAGATTGCGCTTATAAATGAAATAAAAAGCCGTGGTCATCAGGTTCTTTTGGTTGACTATTTTGACTTTCCTCCTGCTAAGAATTATGCAGATAAACATATTGTGGCTAGTACACTCGATATTGATAAAGTGAAGTCAATTGTTGAAGAAGAAAGAGCTGACTTACTCACAACAGCGTGTACAGATCAGGCGTTATTAACCGTAGCCAAAGTTTCGGAGGAGCTTTCTTTACCTTGCTATATATCTTATAAAAAGGCTTTGAATGTGACTAATAAGTCATTTATGAAGCAGGTACTTATTCAAAACAATATTCCCACTTCTCAATATCTTATTTTAGATTCTTGTGATTTGAGCAATCTTGATGGCTTGGAATTTCCATTGGTTGTAAAACCTGTCGATTGTAATAGTTCAAAAGGGGTTAAAAAAGTTTCTAATAATGAGGAACTAATATCTGCAGTAAAAGAGGCCATCGTTTTTAGTCGGACTTCTACTGCAATTGTGGAAGAATTTAAAGAGGGAAGAGAGATTTCTGCTGATTTTTTTATTAAGGACGGAAAAGTTATTTTTCTTTCAGCTACTTCTTCTAAAAAAATAACAAATACAGCTTCTTTTACTATTACTCAAAGTTATTATCCTGTACTTTCTGAAAAAGAAGAAAAAGAGGTTTTGGCTATTGCACAACAAATAGCTGTAGCTTTTCAATTAGACAATACTCCATTGTTGATTCAGCTTATATTGAACCAAACCGGCTTTTATGTGTTAGAATTCAGTGCGCGTATGGGAGGAGGATCTAAATATTATTTAATTGACTGTTTATCAGGAGTAAACATCATGAGAAAATATGTTGATTTAATTTTAGGCGAATCGTTTACAATTGCACCTAAGAAGCAAGTTGAATTTGCTTCAATGAATTATATATATTGTGTACCGGGTATTTTTCAAAGAGTTGAGAATATGGAGATGTTGAAGGCTGAGGGAGTGATTGACTCTTACTTCTTGTATAAAACAGAAGGGATGATGATTACTAAAAGTGAGACAAGCGGCGATAGAGTTGCAGGTTTCTTGGTAACAGCCTCAGATTCTCAGATACTGGATCAGAAAATGAAAATAGCCGATAACCGTTTGAGAGTTTTGGACAATCATGGTATGGATATAATGAAACATGGTTTATATTAATGAGTAGCTACCTGAACATAACTGTAATTGGAGCAGGGAATGGGGGGCAAGCCATTGCTGGGCATTGCGCGATGAATGGACATCATGTGTGTCTTTATAATCGTTCTTTGACTCATTTGAGCAATCTTGCGCAAGAAAAAAGAATAAAGCTTTATGGAGTAATTGAGGGAACAGGAACGTTGGATGTAATAACATGTGATATTAAGCAAGCTGTTCAGTTTGCTGATATTATAATGGTTGCTACTACAGCTGTGGCGCATCGAGAGTTGGCCACTTTGATGGCTCCATATTTGAAGAAAGACCAAGTTGTCATATTAAATCCGGGAAGAACAGGTGGTGCATGGGAATTTCTAAAAGTACTTAATGCACACAAGAACGTTCCTCATGTATATTTGGCAGAGGCTCAAACACTTATTTATGCTTGTCGAAAAAAAACTGAAGGAGTAGTAGATGTCATAGGAATAAAAGATAAAGTATTATTGTCTGGGATAAACCGGTCGGAAACTGAATATATTTTGCAGTACTTATCTCATCTTTATTCTTGTTTTTTGCCTGCTCAGAATTTATTACATACTAGTTTGGAAAATATTGGAGCTATATTCCATCCTTGTGTTGTTTTGGTTAATGCAGCTACAATAGAAAGAGGTGGGTCGTTCTATTTCTATAGAGATATGACTCCCCAGGTGGCTCATCTTATTCAATTGCTGGATGAAGAGCGACTAGCTATTGGAAAAGCTTTTGGACTTAACCTTATTTCGGCTACTGATTGGGTGTCTTATGCGTATCCAGGTATACAAGGCGATAGCTTATGTGATAAAATGAAAAACAACCCCGCATATTATGATATTGTGGCACCTTCTTCAATTTATTCAAGGCAGTTGTTGGAAGATATTCCTACCGGTTTGCTTCCTATGTCTGAACTAGGTAAATGTATGGGAGTAAAAGTGGATATCATGGAATCAATAGTTACTCTTTGTAGTTCTTTATTGGGGGTTGATTTTCGGAAAGAAGGAAGAACCTTATCCAATTTAGGTTTAGATAAAATGAGTGCTACTGAAATAAGGGAGAAATATGAACTCTAAAATACTACCCCATGAGATTTTTGGTTTTGTAAAACCGAATATTGATGCGCATACATTAGGAATAACGACAATCTCTAATTTATTGAAAGATTGTGGTTATCAAGCATTAATAGCTCCTTTGGACGTTTCTGAGGCTGTTGTTAATATCCGGAAGGTAAATAATTTTACTTT
This sequence comes from Bacteroides sp., assembly GCA_031554665.1. Lineage (GTDB taxonomy): Bacteria > Bacteroidota > Bacteroidia > Bacteroidales > Bacteroidaceae > Bacteroides. The sequence continues at coordinate 66,670 of JAVBVA010000012.1, forward strand.
GCTGCAAAAATGGATACTTGATAATAATATAACAAGAATAGGTTTTAGTTATCGGTTGGATCCGCAGGAGGCTAAAAACTATTTCTGCCATTTGCTGTATCAATTAAAGGAACACAATTTATTTGTTGAAAATGGAGGGTGTTTAAGAGGGATTTGGTTTGCAGGTTTGCCTGATGCCTGCCAGTTAGTGCAAAATGAATTAGGCGATAAAATAGTCGTTTTTCCTGGGGATGAGACACCTATAGAGTCATTGACTAAATTCGGTATACCTGTGGAAAAGTTTCCTAAAGAGCTTTTGCAGAATAATGAATACGATATCATGCGTTGGGATTTTGCTCAAAAAGTGATTTCCGATGGAAAATATAAATTGATTAGCCCTTTAGATCATTTGGGGTATAACGAAGCTGGTACTGAATCTGATAGTTTTATAAAACGTTTGGAGTATTGCCGAAAAAAAGCGACTCTTCCTCTGATTCGTGCGCATGTAGGTCCATATAATCCTAATCGGGTTGAAGCTCTGGATGAGTTTTTATCATGGGAGAAACAATTAGCTTCTGCTCATTTATTGGATGTTCTTTCTATTGGCTCTTCACAGTTGACCCAATCCAATTTCGGGGAAGATTGGGCTGGATTGCCCAACGGGGGTGGAGTACCTGTAAACTCTGAAATTGAATATCGTGAAATAAAGAGAGCTGCATCGCCTATGTTAGTACGTACGTATGCAGGCACAAAGAATGTACCGATGTTGGCGGAGATGCATGAACGTTGTCTGAATATTTCTTGGCATGCTTTGTCTTTTTGGTGGTTTTGTGAAATAGATGGGAGAGGTACTAATTCTGTATTAGAGAATTTGAAAGAACACTTGGATACGATACGATATATTGCTTCCACTGGAAAACCTCTTGAACCTAATGTCCCTCATCATTTTGCATTTCGAGGAGCAGATGACATTACCTATATTGTTTCTGGCTTTTTAGCAGCGAAAACGGCTAAGAGTTTGGGTATAAGAAATTTAATTCTCCAAATTATGCTGAATACACCTAAGTATACTTGGGGTATCCAGGATTTGGCAAAAGGTCAGGTTCTTTTGAAGTTAGTGAAAGAGTTGGAGGATAAAAATTATCAAGTAAGCCTTCAAGCTCGGGCAGGGTTGGATTATTTCTCGCCAGATTTGGAAAAGGCCAAGGTACAGTTGGCAGCGGTTACTGCGTTAATGGACGATCTTGAGCCTAATAATAATAATAGTCCTGAGATTATACATGTTGTGAGTTACTCAGAAGCGGTTAGGTTGGCGACTCCTCCTATAATAAATGAAAGTATTCAGATTACAATAGCTGCGTTAAGAGAATATCGTGCAATGCGTAAAAATGGACAAATAGAGAATATGGCATATTATAAAGACCTGAATGAGCGTGTTGAAGAAATGTATACAGAAGCGCGTGAAGCTATTGCTTTGTTAGAAAAGCATATTCCTGATTTGTATACTGCAGAAGGTCTGTTTAAGGTTTTCGAGCATGGTTTTTTCCCAGTTCCCTATTTGTTGGATAAAGATAAATATCCTCATGCTACGGATTGTATAACAGCTGTAAAGAATGGTGGCGTTCGGGTGGTAAATGATAAAGGAGAGATTGTGAATACTATAGAGAGATATAAAAAGATCTTAAGCAACTCTGCATTTGTTTAAAATAAGATTATTAATTTAGAATAAATGGAGCTTTTAGTTAGTGTTTGTTGCATTACTTATAATCAAGAGAACTATATTCGACAATGTTTGGATGGTTTTATAATGCAAAAAACGAACTTCTTGTTTGAAGTTTTGATACATGATGATGCCTCTACTGATAAAACTCAGGAAATTATAAGGGAATATGAGATTAAGTATCCAGACATTATTAAACCTATTTATCAGAAAGAAAATCAACACTCGCAAGGAAAAAGAATCTCCTCTGTATATAATTTTCCACGTGCTAAAGGTAAGTATATTGCAATGTGTGAGGGGGATGATTATTGGATTGATCCTTTAAAACTTCAAAAACAAGTTGATTTTTTAGAGAAAAATCCTGAATATGGATTAGTTTATACTTCAGCTAAAGTTTTTGATCAGAAAAAAGCTCGTTTTTTAAATAAGAAAATAGGATTTTCTCAAAGTTGCTTTGAGGATTTACTAAAACATAATGGTATACCCACACTTACTACATTGTACAGGAAAGAATATCTAGATTTGTATTTGGCAGAAGGTTTGCCCAAAAAAGAATGGTTGATGGGCGATTATCCCATATGGCTTTATATTACATCGAAGTCGCGTGTGAAATTTATTGATGAAATCACTTCTGTATATAGGTTATTGTCTTCCTCAGCAAGTCATTTTAAAACATTTGAGGGGCAAAAAAACTTTTTAGATGTAGAATATGATGTTAAAAAATATTTCGTAAATAGAACAGGTAAGTCTATAGATGGGGGGCTGCTAAAGTCCAATTATTATACTGATTTATTGAAAATCTATTTAAATTATAATCATCCCGTTGAAATATATAGAGAAGAGATATCATTAGTGAAATCTGATTTGATGCGTATAAAGATGTTAAAGATATGTTCTCAAAATGATTTAATATTTAAGCTTCTTGTACTGTTAAAACGTTTTCACTCCGCCTGTTTGAAATAGAATAGATTCTTTTATGAAGTTGTCTATTTATACAATTGGGGCATTTTTAACAGTGTCATTGTGTTCTGTAAATACTCACATGCTATTACCAGTTCCTCCACCAGTTGTTTTTCTTTTCTTAGCCCTTCTCTTCTTATTTATTGGGGTTCTAAAAGGTGATACGACTTTGGATAGAAAAGCCTTTGTGGTATTTCCCTTGTTTTTGTTATTGTTGGTTACTCAATTGTTCTTTACTGAGGCTCCGATTAGAAGAGTAATTGCTCCTATTATTGCGCTTCTCTTTTTTCCTGTATCACTTTATTTTCTGTATAGATTAACTTATTCAGAGCTATGCCGGATTGTGAAAATATTTATAGTATTATCGGTTGTTGTTTTAACATTTGAAACTATATATAGATTTGCATTCCCTAATTTGGACTATGAGTCCAGTTTAGATAATGCTTCAGAAAGTTTGCGTTGGATATATATGTTCAAAGGGCCTTCATTAGTTTATGTGGATAGTAATGGAACAGCCCTACATGCATTAATTGTGTTGTTTTTTGTGTTTTATTGGTCATTGTATACTCGCAAAAGTTTTTTTATTTATAAACTATTCCTTATCCTAATTATTATTCTTACATTTTCAAGAGCTGCTTGGTTAGGATTAATAGTAGGGATTTTTTATTTTTATCTTTATAGAGATCGGAGTTTTATATTTAAATTATCTGTTTCATTAACAGTTCTTTTTTCGATACTTCTCTTGATTGTATTTTATGTTCTTCCATTTATGATGAAAGATGCTAGTCTTTTATCTAAATTTGAAATCATGGGCGAAATTTTTCAATACTTTGAAATGGATCAATCATTTCTTCAGTTTGTGTTTACAGGAGTTGGAGTGTCTATGTCGGTGGAAGTACTTGGTATATACGCACATAATTATTGGGCGGTTTGGTTGATAGAAGCAGGATTTTTAGCTTTGCTCCTTCAAATGTCTTTGTGGATTTTGTTTTATGTTTATACAAAGAAGAAAGCAATGATAATTTTATTGCCTTTCTTTTTAGCAACATTATCTTCTAACCTTACTTTTGCTCCAGTTTTCTATGTTGCTTTTGCTGTAATGTATTATACCGTAAAGGAAAGAAAAGAAAGAGTGTTAATTTAATTATTGATTGTAGTGAAAATAGCTTTTGTAATTTCTTCTTTGGGTAATTATGCACCTGGTTTAATAATGTCAGATATCTGTAAATATCTGATTCAGTCTGACTATGAGTGTAAAGTTTTCTATTTTGATAGCATTGAGAATGAATTAGAGTTTCCTTGCCCTGTTGAGAAAATCAATATTTATAAGATGCGTCAGCAAATGGCTGGATGGGATATTATTCATTCTCATACTTTTAGAGCAGATGCTTATACCTTTTTTTACAAGATCTTATATTTCCGTACTGCCTCTAAGTTTGTATCGACACTGCACAATCCTATTTCCTATACTAAATTGAAATACTCATTTGCAAGCAAATTTAAAGCTTTTTGGTATTCACTTTTTTGGCCTATTGTTCTTTTAAACAAAGATGTTGTTACTGTATTAAGCAGTTATCTTCGTGACATGTTGCGTAAGCAATTATACCGTTTTAGAAGGATAGAAGTTATTTACAATGGACGTGATGTGAAGCTGGCACATAGAATTGCTGATGAATCAGATGCTTTGGAGATTAATAGACTGAAAAACAGATACAAATTAATCGGTTCGGTGGCAAGAATTACGAAAGTAAAAGGACTTGATCAAATAATTAGGGCATTGCCGAAACTTCCTGATTATGCTTTTCTTGCTGTTGGGGATGGGCCTGAATTAGATAATCTAAAACAGTTGGCGGCCGACTTGAAAGTTGCTGATAGGTGTTGTTTTCTGGGCTATCGGGCAAATGCAACCGATTATTATTATGTATTTAATATTTTCTCAATGTGTTCGTATTCAGAGGGCTTTCCTCTAGCTTTGATAGAGGCTTCTGCATATGGAATACCAACCATACTTTCTGATATTCCTATTTTGAAGTCTGTAATTTCTGAAAATGAAGTGTGTTTTTATAAAGTAGGTGATATTGATTCTTACGTTGATTCAGTTCAAAAGATTACTCCAATGGCGGATGAATACTCTAGGAGAATAAAACTGTATTATGAGGAAAAATTAACAGCAAATAGGATGGGAGGCAGATATAAATCAATTTATGAGAGCCTTTAAATGAATATGTAAGTATTAATTCTATATAATATGTCCCTTTTTGAAGATAAAACTCTATTAATAACTGGCGGTACCGGTTCTTTCGGTAATGCTGTTTTAAAACGTTTTCTTGATTCAGATATCAAGGAAATACGTATTTTTTCACGCGATGAGAAGAAACAAGATGATATGCGTCATCAACTTCAAAACAAGAAAGTTAAATTCTATATTGGTGATGTGCGCGATAAACGTTCTGTAGATGGAGCAATGACTGGTGTGGATTATATATTCCATGCTGCTGCTCTAAAGCAAGTTCCTTCTTGTGAATTTTTCCCTACACAGGCTGTACGTACTAATGTTTTTGGTACGGAGAATGTACTGGATTCTGCTATCTCTCATGGAGTGAAGAACGTTGTGGTTCTTTCTACTGACAAAGCTTGCTACCCTATTAATGCTATGGGAATAAGTAAAGCGATGATGGAAAAGGTAGCCATTGCTAAAGGAAGACATTTGGGGGCTGATGCTCAAACTACTATCTGCTGTACTCGCTATGGCAATGTTATGGCCAGTAGAGGCTCAGTTATTCCTTTATGGGTAGAGCAGATGAAAGCAGGCAAGGAAATTACCATTACTGATCCAAATATGACGCGTTTTATGATGACGCTTGATGATGCTGTTGATTTGGTGATCTATGCGTTCCTGCATGGTAATAATGGAGATTTGTTTATTCAAAAAGCTCCGGCTGCTACTTTGGATGTTTTAGCTCATTCGTTGAAAGAGCTTTATCAAATGGATACTCCTGTACGTGTCATTGGTACTCGTCATGGTGAAAAACTGTATGAATCATTAGTTACACGCGAAGAGATGGCTAAGGCAGAGGATATGGGCAATTATTATAGAATTCCCTGTGATGATCGGGACTTAAATTATGATAAATATTTCGTAGAAGGTCAAGAGAAGGTTTCGAAGTACGAAGACTATCATTCGCATAATACACACCGGTTGGATGTGGCAGAGATGAAAAATTTGCTATTGAAACTCGATATGATAAAGGAGGATGTATGCTTAAAGTGATGACAATAGTCGGGACTCGACCAGAAATAATTAAGTTGAGTCGGGTGATGGCTGAACTGGATAAGTATACCGATCATATTATAGTGCATACCGGGCAGAACTATGATTATGAACTGAATGAGATTTTTTTTAGAGATTTATGCATCCGGAAACCGGATTATTTCTTAGAAGCTGCAGGCAAAAATGCTGCTGAGACGATAGCCAATGTTATCTTGAAGTCGGATGAATTATTTGATAGAGTAAAACCGGATGCCCTCTTGCTTTATGGCGATACCAATAGTTGTATTTCTGTGATTTCAGCAAAGCGAAAGAAAATACCCATTTTTCACATGGAAGCAGGGAACCGATGTTTTGATCAACGGGTTCCTGAGGAAATAAATCGTAAAATTGTGGATCATTTGAGCGATATTAATATGCCTCTTTCTGAACATGCCAGAAAATATTTGATAGCAGAGGGCTTACGTCCGGAAACAATTATAAAAACAGGCTCTCCAATGACGGAGGTTCTTGAATTTCATAAGGAAGACATCGAAAAAAATGATGTCCTTTGCAGGGAAAATCTACAGAAAGGACAGTATTTTATAGTTAGCACTCATCGGGAAGAGAATGTGGATTCAGAAAAAAACTTCTCAGATTTGCTTGATTCATTGAATGCCATTGTGGATAAGTATCAAAAGAAAATCATTGTCTCCACTCATCCGCGAACTCGTAAGAAATTGGAGGCCATTGGTTTTGTGAATTCTAATCCTATGATAGAATTTATGAAACCTTTTGGTTTTCTAGACTATATAAAATTACAACAGAATGCTTTTTGTGTAATTTCAGATAGTGGTACCATAACTGAAGAGTCTTCTATACTCAATTTTCCTGCAATAACTATTCGTCAGGCTCATGAACGGCCGGAGGGGATGGATGAAGGTACGCTGATTATGACCGGTTTGAGTAGTGAACGGATACTGGATTCCATTGATGTTGTTACTTCGCAACATGCTGAAAGAGTGGATAGTATTCATTCTATACCGGATTATGCAGCTGACAATGTCTCTAAAAAGGTAGTCCGTATCATCATATCATATACGGATTATGTGAATCGTACTGTTTGGCATAAAGATATTTAGCAATGAAGGAGAAGAAAAAAGTTTTGCTGTTTGGTGCTACAGGTATGGCTGGACACGTAGTTTATTATTATCTGAATGCTACAGGTAAATATGAGATAACCAATGTGGTCTATCGTACTAAGTTAACAGATGACAGCATTGTTGTGGATGTAACTAATAACAATGCTGTAGAAAAAGTTATAAAGGAGACGTGCCCGGATTTAATAATAAATTGTATAGGAGTATTGATCAAAGGCTCTAAAGACGCTCCTGATAATGCTATATTTATCAATGCTTATTTTCCTCATTTTTTGAAAAGAATAGCAGATGAAGTCGGAGCCCGATTAGTGCATATAAGTACAGATTGTGTTTTTTCTGGAAAAAAGGGTCAATATACTGAAACTGATTTCAGAGATGCTGATGATGTTTATGGTCGTAGTAAAGCGCTTGGTGAGATCATAAACGAGAAAGATTTGACTATTCGGACTTCTATCATAGGGCCTGAGCTAAAGCAAAACGGGGAAGGATTATTTCATTGGTTTATGCATCAGCAAGGTCAAATCAATGGTTTTGAAACAGCAATCTGGGGAGGGGTAACAACATTAGAACTTGCCAAGGCTATAGATGTGGCTGTGGATAAAGGCTGGACTGGTTTAGTACATCTTAGTAATGGAGTAGGTATTGCGAAATACGACTTACTTCTTTTATTTCAAAAAATATGGGATAAACGTGATGTAAAGATCATACCTTTTGCAGGGTATAAGGTGGATAAGTCTATTGCTCGAACTGAAAGGTTTGATTATGTTGTTCCAGAATATGAGGAAATGTTAAAAGAGATGTTTCTGTGGATGTTGAGTTATCCTCAACTATATTTGCATTATTAAAAAGATAACTTGAGAAAACTTTAAATGAATAGAGCAAAGAAAATATGGATTATTTCTGAATTTTACTATCCTGTAGTTACATCGACAGGATATTATATGACTGAAATAGCAGAGCACTTAGCTCAGAAAGGTTTTGATGTACATGTTATCTGTATGGGGAGCAAATACAATGAAACTCAGGATCTTTGTTTTAAGAAAGAAGAGAAACATAATGGTGTTTGTATTCAACGCATATTGACTAACAATATAGATAAGAATAACTTTTTAAAGAGAGCGATAAGGCTTTTATGGGCAAGCTGGTGTATGTTCTTTAAAATATTGCTTAATGTTAAGAAAGGAGATGCATTACTTGTTGTGACAAACCCTGCATTTTTGTTATTGTTTATTCCAATTATTAAGAAAATAAAGAAATGTAAATTTTACCTACTTGTACATGATATCTTTCCTGAAAATCTAGTCGCTATAGGAAAACTGAAAAAGGGAACTAAGGCATTTCGCTGGTCAAAATATTGTTTTGATAGGGCGTATGCTAAATCAGATGTTTGTATTTCTATTGGCAGAGATATGAGTGAGATTATAAAAGAGAAAACTAAAGGCAAAAATTCAATTATTTGTATTCCCAATTGGGCTGATAATGATATCGTTTTTCCTGTAGATAAGAAAGAAACTTTACTATACAAGAGTGTTAAAAAGCTTCAAGGAAAATTTATTTTTCAATTTGCCGGGAACTTAGGACACGCTCAAGGACTTGATAATCTGTTGTCTGCCATCAAACTGGTTGATAATCAAGATATTTGTTTCCTGTTCATTGGCGGCGGTGCAAAATCTGAAACGATTAAAAACTTTGCTCGCTCTCGAGATAATATAGTTGTCATAGGCTTTCAGGATCGTTCTACTCAAACCGATTTTTTAAATGCCTGTGATGTGTCTATTGTAACATTGAGTGATGGAATGTTTGGACTTGGAGTTCCTTCTAAATCTTATAATATAATGGCAACAGGAAAGCCTATTTTAATGATAGGTGATAAGGAATCCGAAATAGCATTATGTATAAAAGACTATGATTTAGGCTGGGTTGTGAATCCTAATGACCCTGTTGCATTGAAAAATACATTTGAAACAATATATTTGCAACATGAAAATTTAATTGCATTGGGAAACAATGCAAGATTAACTGCAGATACCGTTTTTGCCAAGAATCTTATTTTGGACAAATTTTATCGGTTATTTAGTGAAAATATGATTTAAAATATGAGAATAACAATTATTGGTGCTTCTGGTTTTGTCGGAACTCGTCTTATTGAGTTCTTAAAGGAGAGTGATTATGAATTACGCAATATCGATAAACAACAAAGTAAAGTCTATCCGGAAATAACAACGATTGCAAATGTCTTAGACAAGAAAAAAATGATAAAAGAGTTGCAGCATTGTGATTTGGTTGTTTTATTAGCAGCGGAGCATAGAGATGATGTTACTCCTATATCATTGTATTACGACGTCAATGTTGAAGGCATGAGAAATACATTGGAAGCCATGGAGGCTAATGGGATCAACCGGATTGTTTTTACAAGCTCTGTAGCAGTATATGGACTAAATAAAGATAATCCTAATGAAATTCATGCTACTGACCCATTTAATCATTATGGTAAAAGTAAGTGGCAGGCAGAGCAGGTTCTTCAAGAGTGGTATAGAACTCATCCAACTTGGAATATTAATATTTTACGTCCCACTGTTATCTTTGGAGAGCGAAATCGTGGAAATGTATATAATCTCTTAAAACAGATCTCTAGTGGCAAATTTTTGATGGTTGGAAAAGGAGAGAATAGAAAGTCCATGGCTTATGTTGGTAATATAGTTGCTTTTATTCAGTTTTTAATAGTTAATAGGCAAGAAGGCTATAATTTATATAACTATATTGATAAACCCGATTTTACTACCAATGAGTTGGTTGATCATGTTAGTAAAGTACTTAAGAAATACATACCTTCAACTCACTTTCCTTTATGGTTGGGTATGTTAGGAGGATATTGTTTTGATATATTAGCTTTTTTGACTCGAAAGAAAATGACAATCAGCTCTGTACGTGTGAAAAAATTCTGTGCTACAACTCAATTTGATGCAGCTAAAGTACTTGAATCGGGTTTTGTAGCTCCGTACACATTGGCAGAGGGGCTTGCTCGTACATTAGAGTTTGAGTTTATTCATGATGCGTCTAACGGGATTACATTTCAAAGTGAATAGACATAACATTAATTAATCGCATAAGATGTCTGAGATAAAGATTATACAAGGCGGTATATTTACAGATAGCAGAGGGCAGATCTCTCATGTAAATGATTTAGATATGGGGGAAGTAGAACGATTCTATGTTATTCATCAGGAGGACCCTACTGTAGTAAGAGCTTGGCATGCTCATCAATTTGAGAAGAAATGGTTTTATGCTATTAAGGGTTCGTTTACAACAGCTTTTGTAAGAATCGATAACTGGGAGAATCCTTCTCCGGATTTGAAACCTGAGATATTCCAATTGTCTGCCAATGAGAGTATGGTATTATGCATTCCTGAAGGCTATGCCAATGGTATAAAGGCTAATGAACCAGACTCTATTTTAATGGTTTTTTCCAATAAGATATTGTCTGTTGCTGAGAAAGATAGCTGGCGGTATGACTGTAAGTTATGGATGAGTTGGTGAAATACTATAACTATAATATCTAATTTAGTATGAAAGGAATTGTTTTAGCAGGAGGATCAGGAACACGGCTTTACCCGATAACTAAGGGAGTTAGTAAACAGTTACTACCTGTTTTTGATAAGCCTATGATTTATTATCCTATTTCTGTTCTTATGCTGGCAGGAATTAGGGATATTTTGATTATCTCCACTCCGTATGATTTGCCGAGTTTCCAGCGTTTGTTGGGGGATGGATCTGATTATGGAGTTCATTTTGAATATGCCGAACAACCTTCTCCGGATGGTTTGGCGCAAGCCTTTATTATAGGCGAGAAATTTGTCGGAAATGACTCCGTTTGTTTAGTGTTGGGAGATAACATCTTCCATGGCTCCGGATTGACAAATATGCTGAAAGAAGCTGTGTATAAGGCAAAGGTAGAACAAAAAGCGACTGTTTTTGGCTATTGGGTGAATGATCCGGAACGTTATGGTGTAGCTGAATTTGATAAAGAAGGGAATGTCTTAAGCATCGAAGAAAAACCCCTGATTCCTAAAAGCAACTATGCAGTTGTTGGGCTTTATTTTTACCCTAATAAGGTTTTGGATGTGGCTAAAAACATTACGCCATCAGCAAGAGGAGAGTTAGAGATAACGACAGTGAACCAACAATTTTTGGAAGATAACGAACTTAAAGTACAGTTATTGGGTCGAGGGTTTGCATGGTTGGATACAGGTACTCACGATTCATTAAGTGAGGCTAGTACATTTATTGAGGTAATTGAGAAAAGGCAAGGTTTAAAAGTGGCTTGTTTGGAAGGAATTGCTTTTCGGCAAGGATGGATTACTCCAGAGAAAATGTATGAGTTGGCCCAACCCATGATTAAGAATCAATATGGGCAATATCTACTGAAAGTGATTAAAGAACTCGAAAATAAGTAAACACAATTTAATAGGATATGCGCAGATTTATTACATTAATTCTTTTTGCTTTGACGGTCTCATTAGGGGCTTTTGCTCAGATGAGCGACGAACAGGTGATTCAGTATGTAAAAGATGGACAAAAGTCGGGGCTTAGCCAAAAGCAGATGAGTACTGAGTTGATGAAGCGTGGTGTAACCAAAGAACAGGTCGAACGAATAAAAACAAAGTACGAAGAATCGCAAGGTCAAGAGAATTTGCAGAAGATACAAACAGACCGGGTTCGCAAAAGCGCTGAGGAATCGGCAATGGAAGTTGGCTCTTTCGATGAGGTGTCGAAAGCGGTACAGGATCCTAAGGATGCGCATGTTTTAGAAAATGTGAAACAGGTATTTGGAAGGAATGTTTTTACTGCAAAGAACTTGACTTTCGAACCCAGTACCAATATTGCTACACCGCAGAATTACCGATTGGGACCCGGGGATGAGGTAATTATAGATGTGTGGGGGGCATCCGAAAATACCATTCGGGAAACAATATCTCCGGAAGGAAGTATTCAGGTAACTAATCTGGGACCTGTGTATCTGAATGGCATGACAGTAAAAGAGGCTAATAGTTATTTGCAAAAAGAGTTGAGTAAGATATATTCCGGAATTTCGGGAAATACTTCGCAAATAAAATTGACTTTAGGACAGATTCGTTCCATTCAGATCAGTATTATGGGTGAAGTGGCTGTTCCGGGAACCTATACATTGTCTTCTTTTTCTTCTGTTTTCCATGCCTTGTATCGTGCCGGTGGGGTGAATCCTATAGGTTCGCTTCGTAATATACAGGTGATGCGTGGTGGAAAAAAGATAGCTGATGTGGACGTGTACGAATATATTTTGCAGGGCAAGATGAGTGATGATGTTCGTTTGATGGAAGGCGATGTAATCCTGGTTCCTCCTTATGATTGTTTGGTTAATATTTCGGGTAAGGTAAAACGCCCTATGTATTATGAAATGACGAAGACTGAAACAATCGCTACCTTGTTGAAATATGCAGGCGGTTTTACCGGAGATGCTTATTCCAAAAATATTCGGTTGATTCGCTTGAGCGGGCGGGAAAAGCAAATCTACAACATTGATGAGATGGATTTTTCTGTATTCAAATTAGTGGATGAAGATGCATTGACTGTGGGAGCAGTGCTCGATCGGTATGAGAATAGAGTAGAAATTCGTGGTGCTGTGTATCGCGAGGGACTTTATCAGATGAATGGCGAAGTTAATACTGTGAAACAGTTGATAAAGAAGGCTGAAGGCTTACGTGGAGATGCTTTTTTGGACCGGGCGCAATTGCAACGTGAACATGAAGACTTGTCGTTGGAGATGATCCAGATTGATTTACGGGGTATGCTGAATGGTAGTGTAGTTGATCTTCCTTTGGAACGGAATGATGTATTGTATATTCCCAGTGTGCACGATCTGAAGGAACAGGAAGTGTTGACTATTCATGGGCGTGTAGCTCGTCCTGGTACGTTCCAGTTTGCATCCAATATGACGGTAGAGGACCTGATTATCATGGCGGGTGGTTTGTTAGAATCGGCTTCTACGGCGCGTGTAGATATATCTCGTCGTATCAAAGATCCTAAAAATACGTCGTACACCAATGAGGTGGGAAAAACATTCTCATTTGAGATAAAAGATGGCTTCGTAGTGAGTGGTGATAAAAATTTCTACTTACAACCTTTTGATGAAGTATATGTTCGTCGTAGTCCGGCTTATCATGCGCAACAAAATGTAATGGTAGCAGGTGAAGTGCTGTTTGAAGGGAATTACTCAGTGACAAAGAAAAACGAGCGTTTAAGTGACTTGATAGCGAAAGCGGGTGGTGTAACCCCGGATGCCTACATCAAAGGGGCACGTCTTCTTCGGAAAATGACGGAAGAAGAACTGCGTAGGAAGAAAGATATGCTTCGACTAACCACACAAGGCGGAAAAGATTCTATTTCGGTGTCTACGCTTGATTTGTCGGATGTCTATTCAGTGGGTATTGATTTACAAAAAGCATTGAAGAATCCAGGGTCAGATCATGATATGGTATTACGTGAGGGGGATATATTGTATGTACCAGAGTTTATCAGTACAGTAAAGATTAACGGGGCAGTAATGTATCCTAATACAGTTTTATTTCAGCCCAATCAGAAACTTTCATACTATATAAATCAAGCAGGGGGGTATGGCAATCGGGCTAAGAAGAGTAAGGCTTATGTGATTTATATGAATGGAACTGTTGCCAAGTTGAAATCAGGAAATTCGTCCATGATAGAACCTGGTTGTGAGATAATTGTTCCGAGTAAGGATGAGAAGAAGCGCATGTCTACTGCCGAAATTTTGGGTATGGGTAGTACAACAGCTTCTTTGGCAACTATGATTGTTTCTTTGGTAAATCTATTCAAGTAGGATTATGAGTGATATTAAAAATATTGATAAGGTGTCGAATGAGCAGGAGATAGACTTGTTAGAACTTGCTAAGAAAATATGGATGGAAAGAAAATTCATATTTAAAACTTGTGGAATTGCTGCTGTTGTTGGAATAGTGGTCGCCTATAGCATTCCTAAAGAGTATTCGACTCATGTGTTATTAGCTCCAGAAATTACTTCCCGAAGTTCAAGTTCTAGTATGAGTGCTTTGGCTGCAATGGCTGGTATTAATATTGGAGGAGCCTCCTCTGATGCTCTCTCACCTCGGCTATTCCCTGAAATAGTTAGTTCTACTCCTTTTGTTACCGATTTATTTGAAGTGGAAGTTGTTGATAGAAAAGGAATAGTAAAGACAAACCTATATGATTATATGGGAAATTATCAAAAATCACCTTGGTGGTCATCTGTAATTTCTGCTCCTTTTAAGTTCTCAGGTTGGGTCTTTTCTTTGTTTAACAGTAGTGATAAAACAGTCGTGAATAGCGGAGAAAAAAAAACGGATGCATTTCAACTGACTACAAAAGAGGCTGTTATAGCTCGTGCTTTGAAAGGGAGAATACAAGCTAACGTAGATAATAAAACGTGGGTGACTTCTTTAACCGTGACAATGCAAGATCCCTTGATTTCGGCTACTATTGCAGATACTGTAACTCGAAATTTGCAAAATTATGTTGTGGAGTATAGAACGAGCAAAGCTCGGAAAGATTTAGAGTATGCTGAGAAGCTATATTTGGAGGCTCAACAAAAGTATTATGAAGCTCAACAAAAGTATGCAGTATATACTGATGGTAACCAGAATGTCGTTTTGCAAAGTTATTTGACAGAAAAGATTCGCTTACAAAATGAAATGAACTTGATGTATAGTGTATATACTCAGGTGGCACAACAATTGCAAGCTGCCAAGGCAAAGGTACAAGAAATTACACCGGTCTTTAAAATTGTTGAACCGGCATCTGTCCCTTTACACGCCTCCAAACCTGGTAAAACAATGATACTTGTTGGCTTTGTGTTTCTAGCAGGAGTTTTAAGTTCAGCTTGGATCATTTTTAAGAGTTTAGTTGGTGATTGGAGAAAGAAAGCTATCCCTACTGAAGATGTGATATCTCCTGACAATGTTTAAGAGATACCATATTGTTTTGTTGTTTATTACGCTGTGGGGGGGGATGGCTAAAGCCCAGTTCCCATACGGGACAACAGGATTGTTACATGCTCCTACAGCGGATATGCAACGGGATAAAACATTTATGGCTGGCACTTCTTACCTCGTTCATGCAGCAACGCCGGAGCATTGGTGGTATGATACTTATAATTATTATATAAATATTACTTTTTTTCCATGGCTGGAGGTTGCTTATACATGTACATTGCACAAAGGTGAAGTAGGTTCCGATTGGCCTGAAGAAACTTGGGGGAAGTTTAGGAATCAAGACCGGCAATTCTCTGTACGCCTTCGGGTATGGAAGGAAGGGTGGTGGAAAAGTTGGACGCCACAAGTCGTTGCGGGATTGAATGACTTAACTACTACTATGTCTGCATTGGAAAATGATTATAGCCCCGATGGGGTGGGGGGGTACGGAAACGGTTACTGGAATCGCTACTTTGTTGCCGCCACCAAGCACGTTGACTACCCAGGTATTGGAAACTTAGGAGTCCATGCAGCATACGTCTATAATCGTCGTAAAGACTATCCTCTCAACGGCCCCACATTCGGAACAAACTTCCGTTTTGGCCTACCCCGAACTACTTTAGCCAACAAAGCCATCAACGGATTGAATCTGATGGCGGAGTACGATTCGCGTACAGTAAACGTCGGAGCCGAATATAGCTTCTGGAAGGACTATATCAATGCAGTAGTAGAGCTGAACCAAGGCAAATACATCTCTGGAGGTTTGGTATTCAAGATACATCTGAAATGAGAACAACCATAAACAATATGCAAACGAAAAACTCCTGGGTCGGTACACGATCCGGGAGTTTTTCGTTTGCATCGCAACATTATTTCGCGAAAAGCTCTATATTTGTGTGGAGATACTCTCGGACAAATTTTATGGAAGTAAAATACAGTAGTTATGGATGATATGACGCGGAAGCTCCCGGTAGGGATACAGACTTTTGAGGATCTGCGTGAAGGAAACTTTCTTTATGTAGATAAGACGGAATTGATGTGGCATATTGCCAATACGGGAAAGCCGTATTTCCTAAGTCGTCCGAGGCGCTTTGGAAAGAGCATACTACTCTCTACCTTTGAAGCTTATTTTCAAGGGCGTAAGCATCTGTTCGAGGGATTGGCCATTGAGCAATTGGAGACGGAGTGGAAGCAGTATCCGGTGCTACATCTGGACCTGAATGCGAAAAAGTATGCATGCCTGGAGGATTTGATTTCTATGTTGACTCTACACTTAGAGAAGTGGGAAGAGATGTATGGAAATGAGATGGTAGAGCGATCGCCGGAAGAACGTTTTGCATATATCATTCGACGTGCTTACGAACAGACTGGCCGGGGAGTAGTGGTACTGGTGGATGAATATGATAAACCCATGCTTCAGGCTATACTGGATGAACCGCTGATGGATGAGTTCCGGTGTACGCTAAAGGCTTTTTATGGAGTGCTGAAGAGCGCCGACAGATATCTGCGTTTTGTATTCCTCACTGGAGTAACGAAGTTTGCACAGGTGAGTGTATTCAGTGATCTGAATCAGTTGAATGATATTAGTATGAAGCCGCCATACGCTACTGTATGTGGTATTACGCAGGAAGAATTGATACGCACATTTACTCCTGAACTAAAACAATTGGGAGAGGTCAACGGGCTTACTTGGGAGGAGACTGTGACGAAAATGACGGCCATGTATGATGGCTACCATTTTTGTGAAAATACCGAAGGGTTGTTCAATCCGTTCAGCGTTTTGAATGTGTTCGATGGCGGTAAGTTTGACTATTATTGGTTCCAAACAGGTACACCGACTTATCTCGTAGACTTGTTGAAGCAGAGTAATTATGATATTCGTTCGTTGATCGATAATGTGGAGGTAGGATCTTCGGGTTTTGCCGAGTACAGGGCGGAACCGAACAATCCATTGCCTATGATTTACCAGAGTGGGTATCTCACTATTAAGGGGTATGACAAGGAGGTGCGGCTGTACACATTGGGCTTCCCGAATGATGAGGTAAGATATGGATTCATGAACTTCCTGGTGCCTTACTATACTACCATAAGCAGTGATGGGACAGAGTTTCACATCGGACAGTTCGTACGCGAGCTGCGTGCGGGGGATATTGATTCGTTTATGGAACGTACGAAGGCTTTCTATGCGGACTTCCCTTACGAATTGAATGATAAGACGGAACGTCATTACCAGGTGGTATTTTATCTGATGTTCAAATTGATGGGGCAGTTCGTGGATGTGGAGGTGCGTAGTGCCAAGGGACGTGCCGATGCGGTAGTGAAGACGAAGAATACTATTTATGTGTTCGAGTTCAAGTTGCAAGGTACTGCGGAGGAGGCTTTACGGCAGATAGACGAGAAAGGGTATCTGCTTCCATACACCAAAAATGGACGTAAACTGGTGAAAATAGGAGTGGACTTCAGTAAGGAAGAACGGAATGTGAATAACTATATAGTGGCTTATGAGTAAAGATGAATATGCTGGTATAAAGAGCAATCTCTTAGCGAAGTTAAAGCAGGAGCATTGTTTCTGGTCGTTCAATGAGGAGTCGGTCGGTAGTAATGTACCGGATGATATCCTGATTGAAAAAACATTGGTATATCTCGATCTGGAGGAAATCGACCAGCTGTTTCTTATTTATTCCTTTGGGAAGGTAAAAAAGATTTGGCTGGAACATCTTGTTCCGCAGGCTGATTTTTTGTATACGCTGAATAGATTTCTGGCATGGTACTATTTCAAAATAAAGCGACCGGATACTTACCTGAAATCAATGATTACACGACAATTTAATAAGATATTGGCATGAAAGGATTGGCGCTACATACTGCAAGTGTTTTTGAAGCTGTAAGCCGGTTGGAATGTATTAAACCTTATACTCTTGTGGGAGGTACTGCTTTGTCTTTGCAGATGGATACTCGTTTGAGTGAGGATTTGGACTTTATGAGGTGGCGTTCGACTAAGCTGGAAAAAATGGAAGTCGATTGGCCACAAATTGAGAAGGAGTTGAGTGCTGTAGGGGAGGTGCAAAGCCGGAATATTCTGGATATTGATCATGTGGAGTTTTTGGTTTCAGGAGTGAAATTCTCTTTTTATGCTTGTGATAAACGGTCACCGGTACATGTTCCGATAACTTATCTGAATAACTTAAGGTTAGCCGACCTACAAGCAATAGGTGCCATGAAAATGGAGGTGCTGCTGCGCAGAAGTAATTTTCGGGATTATTACGATATTTATGCGATCTTGAAAAGTGGAGTGCGGGTTAATGATCTCATAGCGTTGGCATTGGATTACTCGGGACATCGGTTGAAAACAAAAAATCTGTTGGCTATGCTTACCAATGGGAAACGTTTTACGAGAGATACGCAGTTTGAGCAAATGAAACCGACCTATTCGGTTACTGCACAGGAAATCGAAGATTATATAAAGTCTTGTTTGGAAGTATGGTCAGGAGGTATGTAAGATTTTCAATCTGCAGTGAACCAATTCCCACCCTAAGTGTTATATGAATATTAAGATTAGTTTGATAAATAATATAAATATAACCTTATGGCAACTACAAAATTTAAAGGACAACCAGTGAAGCTGGTAGGTGAATTCGTACAGGTAGGAGCAGTAGCTTCGGACTTTGAACTGGTAAAAAGTGATTTATCATCGTTCTCGCTCAAGCAATTGGCGGGGAAGAAGGTGGTGCTAAATATTTTCCCAAGTATTGATACAGGGGTATGCGCAACTTCCGTGAGGAAATTTAATAAGATGGCTGCCTCGATGGATAATACGGTGGTATTGGCCATATCGAAGGACTTACCTTTTGCTGCCGGACGCTTCTGTGCGGCTGAGGGTATCGACAATGTAATCACTTTATCGGATTTTCGTCTGTCGGACTTTGATGACAGCTATGGGGTGCTGATGCAGGATGGGCCATTGGCCGGACTGTTGGCACGGGCTGTAGTGGTGATCGGGGAAGATGGGAAGGTGGCGTATACGGAACTGGTACCGGAAATCACACAGGAACCTGATTACGAAAAGGCTATTGCTGCACTTGGAAAGTAATTTGACTACTATACATCAGAAAATAAAGAACGAGGTCGTTTCCACTGGGGAATTGACCTCGTTTTGGATTTATAGATCGTAAGCCTTCGGTAAACCCCGTCCCCGATTTTCCGGTTGGCTGTCGTACCTTTGCATAAATCAACAGACCGTTTTATGCAATTAGATCGCAAACATTTCGAAGAGATTTACTCCCGCTTCCAGGAGTCCGGTTTAACCGTCAAGGATTTCTGTGCCAATGAAGGTCTTGCCCCGAGTAAATTCTATTACTGGCAGCAGCGCGTTCGTCCGTCCAGCCATCCGCTGGTACGCAACGGCTTCCTTCCGCTTTCCATCGACGAACCTTGCAACGAGCCTTCGGGCATCCCCGGTGTGGAGAACCAGCTGGAGATTACCTATCCCGGCGGTACCACCCTGCGCTTCAGAGGTTGTATCAGCGTGAAAGAAATCCTTACCCTGCTAACCCCACAATGATATGCTGCACCTGACTCCCTCAATGAACTACTACCTGTATCCCTATCCGGCCGATATGCGGCGGGGCTTCCACTCCCTGAGCGGATTGATACACGATGTGATGGGCAAAGATATCCGCAGCGGCGACGTCTTCATCTTTATCAACCGGTATTGTACCGGTATGAAAATACTTCACATGGAGTACGGCCAGTTGGTGATTTATCAAATCATCCTACCTGCAGGTAGTTTCCGGCTACCCGACATAGACGAAAACACAGGAGCCCTGCATACGAGTTGGCAGAACCTGATAGGCATGCTACAAAACGTGGACAAAAGTCTGATTTTCAAGCGAAAAAAGTGGTGAGATAGTCTGCGGAATAGTTGTGTAAACCGCTGATTTTATGTATCTTTGGGGTATCAAACAAGAGGATATGACAGAGGAGCAGAGTTTATTTATGCAGCAGATTCTGGAAGAACGAAACAAACTCTTCCAGGAAAAAGCCAACCTCGAAACTGAACTCAACCGCCTGCGTCAGCAGCATGAGAACGCCTCTGTCCTCCACTCATCCGACCTCCAGACCCAACTGGATTATTACGAGCAATCCGCCCGGGAAGCCACTTCCGCCTTATCCGAGAAAGAAGCCATCATAGAACAACAAGAGAACAAGCTTCGTTCCCAGAACAAGACCATCGGAGATCAACAAGTGCAGATTCTTTACCTGAAACACCAGGTGGACAAATTACGCCGCCAGATCTGGGGACAAAAGAGTGAGAAACATATCCCTGAAGATCCCCAGCAACGCTGGCTCGACTTTGAAGGGTTGGAACTGCTCCCTGAAGAAAAGCAGCTGACTTTAAGTATCGCCGATGAAATAGAGGCATACCAAAAGAACCGTACCCACGTACGCAAGGAAGCCAAACCTGCCCGTCGCCCCCTTCCGGAGAATCTGGAACGTATCATCAACGAGATCACTCCACAGGAAGTCATCGGGCATGAAGACGAATACGTGGAAGTAGAGCCGGAAACCCGCGAAGTGCTGGTCTATAATCCAGGCAGTTGCCATGTACGCGTAGATGTACGTCGCAAGTTCATCCCCAAAGATAAGGCGAAAAAGGAAGAATGTCCGTTTATCACAGCACCCCTCGCTCCGTTGCCCTTGGCAAAGAGCTATGCCGATGCCACCCTGCTTGCCGAACTGATGATAGGTAAGTTTGCTTACCACCTTCCCTTTTACCGCCAAGCCAAGATGTTCCGTTCGTTGGGCATAGACCTTCCCGAGTCCACCATTGCGGGATGGCGGGAAGGAGTAGCCGACCTTCTACGCCCCACCTATTACAGGCTGCTGGAACTGATCATGAGTTCCGA
Source organism: Bacteroides sp. (assembly GCA_031554665.1). Classification (GTDB taxonomy): domain Bacteria; phylum Bacteroidota; class Bacteroidia; order Bacteroidales; family Bacteroidaceae; genus Bacteroides. The sequence goes on from JAVBVA010000012.1 coordinate 87,663, forward strand.
TTATGTACAGGCCGACGAAACCACCGTCCCCATAGTAAATAATGAGAAGAAGAAAACCGTCAAAGGATACCTTTGGATGGTTCGCGCGGTCATGCTTGGACTCACGGCTTTTTATTATGATCATGGTTCACGTGCCCAAAAGGTGGCGTTGAAACTCTTCAAGGACTTCCAGGGCTTTATACAAAGTGACGGCTATGCCGTGTATGACAGTTTTGAGGCCAAGAAAGGAATCTGCCCTATCGGTTGCTGGGCACATGCCCGGAGGAAATTTGATGAAGCCAAGTTGGAAGACAAGGCACGCTCCGAGTATGCCCTTACACAGATTGGTTTGCTATACAATATCGAGCGGATGGCCGACGAGCAACAACTCTCTTACGAAGAACGGACCGACCTGCGTGCCCGCATGTCCTATCCATTAATGAAGACCTTTGAGAAATGGATGGTGGCAGAGATGCCCAAGGTGATGCCTAAAAGCCGCATAGCCAAGGCACTGAAGTATACCTATAACATTTACCATAAACTAACCCGCTACCATCTGGACGGCAGACTGAAGATAGACAACAACGGGGCGGAGAATCAAATCCGGGACATAACCCTGGGTAGAAAGAACTGGTTGTTCTGCGGTACTGACTCTTCGGCAGAGGATGCGGCGGTGATTTACTCTATGATGGCGTGCTGCAAGGCAGCGGATGTTGACTTCCGGCAATGGCTGGTCTTCTTCCTGAATAATGTGCACCGCTATGATGATGACCTGACGATGGATCTGGCTGAGTTATTGCCACACTCTTTTAAAAACTCCAACATGAAACCGGAGTGAATCTGAAAAGGCTCCGAACAGGTGAGAGAATGCTACAACTCCATCGGAGTATTTTGAAAGTCTTCCAAAAGCACTCGTACTAATTTTTAGACGAATCCCGACTCAAGTAGGAGACTACAAGGTCGGGATTTTAATTTTGGGGGCCAACGGGATTTACCGAAGGGTTACTTATAGATCGACTTCATTCTTTGGGACTACCATACAAACTTTACCGCCGACCAGCGATTCTTTTCTTTATAGTGTACGAAGGTCAGTCCATTGCGTTCGGCTTCTTCGCGGATAGCGGGAATGTCTTCTAGATAGAATCCGCTCATGAATAATTCCGATCCCGGTTTCATGCAGGCCACGTACTGCGTCATGTCGTTCAGCAGGATGTTGCGGTTGATATTGGCTATCACTACATCGAAGGGGCCTTTGCCGTGGAGTAATGATGCATCGCCCCATTCTACTTCGATGTTGTCCAAGTGGTTCAACGCGATGTTCTCGATTGAGTTGCGTACGCACCAATCGTCGATATCGACAGCCAGGCAAGGGGCAGCTCCCCGCATGCGGGCCAGAATGGCCAGGATAGACGTTCCGCAGCCCATGTCGAGCAAGGATTTCCCGACTAAGTCGCACTCCAGTAACTCGGCTACGATGAGACTCGTTGTTTCGTGGTGTCCGGTGCCGAAAGCCATCTGTGGGTTGATCACGATGTCGTACTCAGCTTCGGGTACCTCCTTATGGAAAGTGCTGTGTACCACACAGCGATTGCCGATAACGATCGGTTGGAAGAAGTTCTTTTCCCATTCTTCATTCCAGTCTTTGTCTTCCGCTTCGACGTATACGAAGGAGAGTGCGGTACCGGGCAACGGAAACTCTTCTATCGCTTCGCGGATGGCAGTCTCATCGTAAAGCGCCTGCCGGATGTAAGCTTTTAATCCCGTTTCGTGTTCGACAAAGCTTTCAAAACCCACTTCGCCCAATACGGCGGCCAGCACATCTGTTACCGTTTCGGTACAAGGATTCGCGTTGAATGTAAATTCGTAATATTTCATGCAGTTTTTTATTTGCAAAAGTAGATAAAAATAGGGAAAACCCTATGGTAGTTTGGGGAAAATCTCCTCCCTAAGGCGAATACCTTCTTTATCTTTGTAGCGTGAAGAAAAGGATAAATTCAACAAATCACGTAAAGATATGAAAAAGATAGTATTATTATTGACGTTAGCCCTCGGCCTCCCATTGGGAATGTCGGCGCAAAACAATGATGATCTCTACTACATCCCCTCCAAGGATAAGGAAGAGAAGGCTCCCGTTAAAAAGGAGTCTGAGAAGAAGGTGGTGACTACTACTATCTATACTACGCCGGGAACAGCGGTTGTCGTAAAAGACCGTAAGGGAAATGTCCGTGATGTAGACGAGTACAACCGTCGTTACAACTCGCGCGACAATGAATTCGTGATGGAAAACGATACCCTGGTAATCAAAGAAAAAAGATATTCGGACCTGGATGGTGAGTGGGTAGGTGAATTCGAAGGATCGGAAGACGATCTGGAATACGCCGAACGCATCATCCGTTTCCGCAATCCCCGTTTTGCAATCAGCATCAGTAGCCCCATGTATTGGGACATTGTGTATGGCCTGAACTCTTGGGATTGGAACGTATATACCGACGGAATGTATGCGTATGCATTCCCCACTTTCAGCAATCGCCTGTGGTGGGATTGGCGCTATAACAGCTACGGCTGGGGCGGATATCCTTACTATGGCGGCTGGGGCGGTTATTATGGCTATGGTGGCTGGGGTGGCTATCCTTACTACGGTTGGGGTGGTTATTATGGCGGCTGGGGCGGATACTACGGCTGGGGCGGCTATTATGGCGGCTGGGGTGGTTATTACGGAAGCTATTGGGGCGGTGGTTATCATGGCGGCGGCTGGGGAGGCGGATACCCGAGCAGCACCCGCTATTATTCCAACCGTACTTCATACGGGCATGACGGAGCACGCTATACAGGCAGAACCGGCAGCGCAGGCTATACCAGCCGGTCTACGGCTTCGGGACGCGGAATCTCTACCGGTACCTACACCGACCGGTCTGCTAATGGAAGCGTTACCCGTCGTACAGGCACCGGTACCGGTACATACCAGAACCGTACAGAGGGTGTGTCATCCACTTCGCGCAGAGTAGTAGGAACACGTCAACCAGGTTCTACATCTGAACGTAGCAGTGCAACCGAACGTTCGGGTTCAGTAGACCGGAGCAGTGATGCTACCCGCAGAGGTACTACTACTTACACCCGTCCGAGCAGCACACGCAACAACTCTTCATACGAAGAAACGCGTCGCAGCATCCGGGATGTGAACTCGGGTAGTTCTAACCGTTCGTCGTCCACTTACAGGAGTCCGTCGTCGGGCGCCAGTGAAAAAAGCAGCTCTACGTACAGTCGCGGAAGTTCTTCTTCGTCATCTTCCAGAAGTACTTCAGATTATAACCGTTCATCGAGCAGCCGTAGCTATTCTTCGCCTTCATCCAGCTCTTCATCCTACTCTCGCTCCAGTAGCAGCAGTAGCTATTCCAGTGGAAGTAGTAGCAGCAGTAGCAGTAGCAGCGGTGGCGGCGGCGGAAGCAGCCGGAGTGGTGGCGGAAGCAGCAGCGGTGGCGGCGGTGGAAGCAGCAGACGATAATAAAACAGCAGACGGTAATAAAGCAGTATAAACAGCAATTCTTCAGCTTATGAAAAAAATAGTATTAGCAGCGACAGCAATGGTGTTGGTTGCAAGTGCCGGTCGTGCACAAACAATGTATGACGGTGCGAAATTTACAGATAGAGAATTGAACGGTACGGCTCGCTTCGTAGGAATGGGTGGTGCTATGGGGGCCTTGGGAGGCGATATATCGACCATTGCTACCAATCCTGCAGGTATCGGGATCTATCGGAGCAGTGACTTTATGACCTCCTTCGGATTCTCGGCCTACGGTACGGAAACCAATTATAACGGAACCAAGTTGAACAACGATAATACCCGTTTCTCTTACGACAATATCGGGGCGGTATTTTCCAGTAAGATTGGCAACTACTCTTCGTTGCGTTACGTCAACTTCGGTTTCAATTACAAGCGTGCAGCGTCGTTCTACAACAATACCCGCATGCAAGGTTTGCTGAACCTGGGACCAGGAGGAGAGATCGTGTCGCAAACCTACCAGATGGCTGTACAGGCAGCTGGAGCCACGACCGATGATTTGTCTGGTGCTCAGGCTTACCGGAACAGAGATATAGGATGGCTTTCGGCTTTCGGTTATCAGGGATACCTGCTCAATCCGGCCGGGGACAACCGGTACAATTCGGTACTGGAAGAATTGGGGTCGCGTCCGTATGCTGATTTCTATTCTGAAGAGCGCGGAGGTATCGACCAGTATGATTTCAATGTGGCTTTCAACTTCAATGACCGGGTGTACTTAGGCTTTACCATCGGTGCATATGATGTGGATTACAGCAAGTATAGTGCGTATGACGAAGACTTCGGCGATAACCTTGGTTATAGAATTGAATCTTATAACAACATTACCGGAGCAGGATTCGACTTCAAGTTAGGCGCCATCTTCCGTCCGTTCGAGTACTCTCCGTTACGCGTTGGTGTGGCTATCCATACACCGGTGTTCTATAAACTGACTTCCGAAAGAGAGGCATATTTGTATTCAGATTATGAGTATGACGGTGTGCGGGACAGAGAATCGATCAGTACATACGATGATTTGGGTGGCCGGCTAGATGCATTGGAATACAGACTGCGCACCCCATGGAAGTACAATCTCAGCTTGGGATATACTGTGGGTAAGGAATTGGCGCTGGGTGCCGAGTATGAGTACCAGGACTACTCGACCATGAAGTTTAATAAAACAAGCGGTGACGAGATGCAGTGGGAAACTTCTACGGCGGACGTGATGCTGAAAGGCGTGAACACACTTCGCGTCGGTGCCGAATACAAAGTGATTCCGCAGTTTGCCATCCGTTTGGGATACAACTATACGTCGTCGGCCTTTAAGAGTGATGCCGAAAAGGCTTTGGGCCTCACTGGGGCGATAACAGATACCGACTATACCAATACCACCAGCAAGAACGACTATACAATGGGTATCGGTTATCGGGGCGAACTCTTCTATGCCGACCTGGCTTATAAGTATTCGAGTTATAAAGGCGATTTCTACGCATTTGCCGATCCCGATCAGTACCTCCATAAAACGAAGCTGACCAATACGCGTAGCCAAGTGTTGTTTACCTTGGGTTTGCGCTTCTAAAAAAGACTTTTTCAAGTAGCAATAATAATTTCAGTGTGTGAAGATCCCCGGAGGAGATACCCAATCCTTCGGGGATTCTTGTGTTTATACTTCTCCCTTTCCTCTTTTTTGCAACAACTTCTCTTCCTGTTTGTTGTACTATAAAATTCACTTAATATAAATGTTAGTTATGAAATTTGATATAGCAATTATCGGCGGAGGACCCGCCGGCTACACGGCAGCCGAACGGGCGGCGGGAGGAGGACTGAAAACCGTGCTGTTCGAGAAGAAAAACATCGGAGGCGTCTGTCTCAACGAAGGATGCATTCCTACTAAAACTTTACTTTATTCGGCTAAGATTCTGGATACCATTAAAGGAGCTTCAAAGTATGGAGTGAGTGTACCCGACCAGCCATCATTCGACATGGAGAAGATGATTGCCCGGAAAAACAAAACAGTATTGAAGCTCACCGGTGGTGTGAAGATGCAAATGAAAGAATATGGGGTGACGGTGGTGGATAAAGAAGCCGTCATCACAGGCGAAGAAGGGGAGGAGCTGATCCTCTCCTGCGACGGTGAAGAATACCGGGTGACGTACCTGATCGTCTGCACCGGCTCGGATACGGTGATTCCACCCATTCCAGGACTGGCTTCCGTAGACTACTGGACATCCAAAGAGGCGCTGGACAGTACTGTGCTTCCGTCATCGCTTGCCATCATCGGCGGGGGAGTGATCGGGATGGAATTTGCTTCGTTCTTCAACAGCATGGGGGTACGGGTAAAGGTCATCGAAATGATGCCGGAGATACTCGGCGTGATGGACAAAGAAACCAGCGCTATGCTTCGGGCCGACTATACCAAGCGGGGTGTCAACTTCTACCTGAATACCCGGGTGACGGAGGTAAGCGCCGGCGGAGTAACGGTCGAAAAGGACGGGGTGAGTTCGGTGATTGAAGCCGATCGCATCCTGGTGAGCGTAGGGCGTAGGGCGAACACGGTCGGCGTAGGGCTCGATAAGTTGAATATCGAACTGAACCGGAATGCTGTGAAGACGGACGAGCATCTGCTTACTTCACACCCCCGCGTATATGCTTGTGGTGATATCAACGGTCGCTCCATGCTGGCGCATACTGCCATTCGGGAGAGCGAAGTAGCGGTGAACCATATACTCGGCATAGACGATGCGATGAACTATGACTGCATTCCGGGGGTGGTATATACCAATCCGGAAATAGCTGGGGTGGGGAAGACGGAAGAAGAGCTGACAGCTGCCGGTATCAGTTACCGGGTACAGAAGCTGCCGATGGCCTATTCCGGACGTTTTATAGCCGAAAATGAACAGGGAAGCGGGTTGTGCAAACTGATTCTGGACGACGACGAACGGATCATTGGTTGCCATATCCTGGGTAATCCGGCTTCGGAACTGATTGTGATAGCGGGCATCGCCGTGCAGAAAGGATACACGGTGGACGAGTTCAAGAAAAGCGTATTCCCGCATCCTACGGTAGGAGAGATTTTTCACGAAACACTACATGCCTGATGCTTTGTATCGATAACCGGAATATGGATGTTTACTTCAACCTGGCTGCCGAAGAACACCTGTTGAAGCATTCGGAGGATGATTACTGTATGGTATGGCGTGATACGCCTTCGGTAGTCATCGGACGGCACCAGCAGTTGAGTACGGAGGTGAATATTGATTTTGCCCGTACGCAAGGTATCAGCATGGCTCGTCGCTACTCGGGGGGAGGAACGGTGTACCATGATGCCGGGAATATAAACCTGACGTTTATCGAAACATCCGGATCGCCCGACTTCGGTAAATACATGAACCTGACGCTGGGCTTTCTGCAATCGCTCCGGCTTCCGGTGGAGCCCGATAAACGTTTGAGTATCTATACAGACCGGGAGCTGAAGGTGTCGGGAAGCGCCCAGAGTGTGCACAAGAGCCGGGTGATGTATCACTGTACTTTGTTGTTCGAGGTCGATCTTGCCATGCTGGAGAAGGTGCTGAGCATCGCTGGCGAAACTTTCGAAAAGCCCGGGAAATATACCGTTCCTTCGGTTCGGAGCGAGGTGGTGAACCTGAAAACTTTCTTGCCGCAAGTACCCGATGCAAAGGAGTTCGGGAAGATGGCTTACCGCTACTTTCTGAACCAGCTTCCGGACAATTGCCCTTATGCGTTCACTGCTGAGGATATGGCGGCTATATCCTCATTGAGGAATCAGAAGTATGCTTCCAAAGAGTGGATATACGAAGGGGTACATCGTAAAATAGTTTAAACTTTCTGTTAAAATGTTTGTTATTAAGTAAAAACCAAAACTATAAATATTCAGTATATGTCAAGATTTGAAATAAAAATGCCTAAGCTTGGCGAGAGTATAACCGAAGGTACCATCCTGTCATGGGCGGTACAAGTGGGCGATACGATCAACGAGGATGATGTACTGTTCGAAGTGAACACTGCCAAGGTGAGTGCGGAGATTCCTTCGCCTGTGGCCGGAAAGGTGGTGGAAATACTCTATAAAGAGGGCGACACGGTACCCGTAGGGGTGGTAGTGGCTATTGTGGAGATTACAGATGGTGACTCGGAAGAAGCTGCTGCGCCGGAAACTCCGTCGGTATCGGCCGGTGATACGCCTGCAACGGTAGCTCCGTTGATGAATGGCTCGGCTGCACCGTCTGCCCCGGCAACTCCTGTGAAGGCGATGAAATCGGATGATGACCGTTGGTATTCTCCGGTAGTGCTCCAACTGGCACGTGAAGCGAAAATACAGCGCGAAGAACTCGACACGGTTCCGGGTACTGGTTATCAGGGACGCCTGAGCAAGAAGGATATCCGCCAATACATTGAGCGGAAGAAGAAAGGGGAAGTTACTCCTGTTTCAACTCCGGCTACTGCAACACCGGCTCCGGCTATTGCAACACCGGCTACTGCTGCTGTACAACCGGCGCAAGCTGCTTCTGCTCCGCAACCTGCCTCCAAGCCTGCTGCAACACCGGCATTTGCTCCGGGTAGTGGCGTGGAAGTCAAAGAAATGGACCGCATACGCAAGATCATCGCCGACCATATGGTAATGTCGAAGAAAGTCTCTCCGCATGTAACCAACATCGTAGAGGTAGACATGACCAGACTGGTGCAATGGCGCGACAAGAACAAAGATGAATTCTTCAAACGCGAAGGAGTGAAGCTCACCTTCATGCCGATGATAACCGAAGCTGTGGCCAAAGCGCTCGCTACTTATCCGCAAGTGAATGTGTCGGTCGACGGGTATAACATTCTGTACAAGAAACATATCAACGTAGGTATCGCTGTGGCACTGAACGACGGAAACCTGATTGTTCCCGTGGTACATGATGCCGATCGCCTGAACCTGAACGGTCTGGGCGTAGCTATTGACACGTTGGCCAACAAAGCACGTAGTAACAAGCTCTCGGCCGATGATATCGATGGCGGAACATTCACGATCACCAACTTTGGTAGCTTCAAGATGCAGTTTGGCACACCGATCATCAACCAGCCGCAAGTGGCTATACTCGGGGTGGGACTCATTGAAAAGAAACCGGCTGTGATCGAAACTCCGGAAGGAGACGTGATAGCCATCCGGCATAAGATGTACCTGTCGCTATCATACGACCACCGTGTTGTGGATGGTTCGTTGGGAGGTAACTTCCTGCATTTTATAGCCAATTATTTAGAGAACTGGAAATAGCCTAAAATCATAGATATGACAACAAAGAAGTACGATATTAAAACCACTGATGTGGAGACACTGAAAAAGTGGTACCGTTTGCTGGTGCTGGGCCGCGCCATCGACGATAAAGCTCCGGCCTACCTGTTGCAATCGTTGGGATGGTCGTTCCATGCACCGTATGCAGGGCACGACGGCATCCAGCTTGCCATCGGACAAACGTTCAAAAGAGGGGAAGACTTTCTCTTTCCTTACTACCGCGATATGCTTACCGCTCTTTCGGCCGGGCTTACTGCCGAGGAACTGATACTGAACGGACTCTCTAAAGCTACCGATCCGGGAACGGGCGGACGGCACATGTCGAATCACTTCTCCAAGCCGGAGTGGCACATCGAGAATGTATCGTCGGCTACGGGAACGCACGATCTGCATGCAGCAGGCGTGGGCCGTGCCATCGCTTACTACCGGCAAAAAGGGGTGGCTATCGCTTCGCACGGCGAGTCGTCCGTGTCCGAAGGATTTGTGTACGAAGCCATCAACGGAGCGAGCCAGGAGAGACTGCCGGTCATCTTTGTCTTCCAGGACAATGGATACGGCATCTCTGTCCCCAAGAAAGACCAGACTGCCAACCGTAAGGTGGCCGATAACTTCTCGGGCTTTCAGAACCTGCGCATCATTCACTGCAACGGAAAGGATGTGTTCGACTCGATGAACGCCATGACCGAAGCCCGCGAGTGGGCCATTGCCAATCAGATGCCTGTCATCGTGCATGCCAACTGTGTGCGTATCGGCTCGCACTCCAACTCGGACAAGCATACGCTGTACCGCGATGAGAACGAGCTGGCTTATGTGAAAGAGGCCGATCCGCTGGTGAAGTACCGCCGGATGTTGCTACGCTACAAACGTCTGTCGGAAGAAGAACTGAAGCAGATAGAGGACGAAGCCAAGAAAGAACTCTCTGCTGCCAACCGCAAGGCAATGGCAGCTCCCGATCCCGATCCGAAGACGGTTCATGACTTTGTGCTTCCCGAACCCTATCAGCCGCAGAAGTATGTGGATGGTATTCACCACGAAACGGCAGGGGAGAAGAAGTTTATGGTTACGGCCATCAATGAGACGCTGAAAACGGAATTCCGTCGCAATCCCGATACGTTTATCTGGGGGCAGGATGTGGCCAACAAGGAGAAAGGTGGCGTGTTCAATGTAACGAAAGGCATGCAGCAGGAGTTTGGCGAGAAGCGTGTGTTCAGTGCGCCGATAGCCGAAGACTACATTGTGGGTACGGCCAACGGCATGAGCCGGTTCGACCCCAAGATCCGTCTGGTGATCGAAGGCGCTGAATTTGCCGATTACTTTTGGCCGGCTGTGGAACAATACGTGGAATGTACCCATGAATATTGGCGTAGCAACGGTAAGTTTACCCCGAACGTCACGCTGCGTCTGGCTTCGGGCGGATACATCGGCGGAGGGTTGTACCACTCGCAGAACATCGAAGGGGCACTTTCAACCTTGCCCGGCGCCCGTATCGTTTGCCCGTCGTTTGCCGATGATGCGGCAGGACTGCTGCGAACCAGCATACGCTCACGCGGGTTCACGCTGTTCATCGAGCCGAAGGCATTGTATAACTCGGTGGAGGCTTCGACCATCGTTCCCGATGATTTCGAAGTACCATTCGGCAAAGCGCGTATTCGCCGTGAGGGAGCCGATGCTACGATTGTGACGTATGGCAACACGACGCACCTCAGCCTGAATGTAGCCGACCGGTTGGCGAAAGAGGGAGTGGGGAATATCGAAGTGATTGACATCCGCTCACTTATCCCGCTGGACAAGGAAACCATCTTCGACTCCATCAAAAAGACCGGGAAGGTGTTGGTGGTACACGAAGACAAAGTGTTCTCCGGTTTTGGCGCCGAGATAGCCGCTCAGATTGCTTCGGATATGTTTCGTTACCTGGATGCTCCGGTGCAGCGGGTGGGTTCCGAGTTTACTCCGGTAGGCTTCCATCCGGCATTGGAGAAAGCCATCCTTCCGTCCGAAGAGAAGATATACCAGGCTGCCAAGGCGTTGTTGGAGTACTAATGTGGTAAAATAGTCAATTGTAAATACAAATACTTATGAACAAGAAAGTAAAAAAAATAGGATTGTTTTACGCCCTGAAGTCGGACAAAACTGCCCGGGTAGCAGAGAAGATCCGCAAGGAACTGGGCGACGAACCGGTTGTCGAAGCAGTAGAAACGGCTTGGCAAAAAGATTTCGAATCGTATGACTTGCTCATTATCGGAGCTTCTACCTGGTTCGACGGCGAACTTCCTACGTATTGGGATGAGTTGTATCCGGAGCTGCAAGCACTGGAATTGAAGGGAAAGAAGGTAGCGCTCTTCGGGTTGGGCGACCAGGTGAAGTATCCGGATAACTTTGCCGATAGTATCGGTATCCTGGCCGACGCATTCGAACAAGTGGGGGCAGAGATCGTCGGATTCACTTCCATCGATGGATATACGTTCTCGAAGTCGAAGTCGGTACGCGATGGCAAGTGGTGCGGATTGGTGCTCGATGAAGACAACCAATCGCAACTGACGGACGAACGCATTAAGCATTGGTGCGGGGAGCTGAAAACGCTTATCTGATACACGCAGGAAACAAGTCGCTGCATACAAAGTGTTTCATCGCTGCAAACAGAGTGTTTCAAGTAATGAAACACTTTGTTTCCTGCCGTGAAACAGTCTGTTTGCAGCGATGAAACACCCGGAAAGAAGCGAGCAATCCGGGACGGTATTACCAATGCCAGCAGATGCCCATTGCGAACGGATACATTTCGGGACCTTTGTTCTTCTCGAACAGGCTATAGGTGGAATAGCGCGCATAGAACCCGATGTTGGAGTAGCCGGCTTGCGCCAGGAAGTTGATACCTACGGGGTGGGTGTTGAGGTCGCGGGCAACGGTTGTTGTCTTATCATCGATATTGACTTTCGACCTTACGGCGTAGCGTACTTCCACTTCGGCACCTGCTGAGACGAAGAGAGGCTTGCGCCCGTTTATCCGTTTCTGCCATTCGAGTGATACGGGCAGGCGGAAGAAGTTGTAACGCAGGCGACTGTAATCGTATACCGGGCCTCCTATGAGTATGTCATTATGGGAAACTCCATCAGATTCATCGAAATAAAAGCCATTGTTCTGCCGGAAAGAGGTATATCCCCAACCCAGGCCGGTGGTGATGGCCCAATGCCGGTCGCGCGTTAACGGTATGGCACCTTCAAAGAGGTTGAAACCTATTTCCCATGACTTGGAGAGCTGCAAGTCCAGATTGTCGGGTTTTCCGAAGGCCATGTTGCTGTACAGGCGGCTGTAACCGATGTACAGTCCGGCTACATGCGGTTCGAACCGATACCGGCTTTTCGGTTTCTTGGTCACGAAAGGGATGGTCATCGCTATGCGTCGTTCGGTACTTTGTCCGTCCAGATAGACGCCTTCGAATATCTGGTCGTTTTCGATGGTATCGCCCTTGACGGTTTCTTCGTACACCTTCACCTTGATTTTGTTACTGCTACGCTTGACGACAATCTTCTGTCCGTCGACGTATACCGTACTCTCTTTGGTAGTTTCTTGTGCTATCAGTGCCAGCGGCAGGAGCAGCAGGAGGGAAAACATAATCTTTCTCATTGTTTTAATGTATTTTTGTTAATCGTTTTTCTTCATGAACAACATCGTTACCAGGTCGTCGGCATCCAGTTCGCCTTCGATGTAGATGAGGCTGGCCGAACCTTTCTTGCCCGTCTTGAAGAGGATGAAGCGGTTGACGTCTTCTTTGACTTGTGGCAATTGGTAGTAGCCCGACTGGATTTCACCGTTCGATACCACCTCCTTGACCTTTTTAGCCTTCTTCTTGTCGGCTTCTAGGCATTGAAGAATACTGGGCAGCGCTTCGCCTACATCCTTGAATACCAAACTCTTGTACAGAGTCATCTGGTATGTTTCCAACACTTCGTTGGTCATTTCGACCATCGTCACTCCTTTCTGTTTGCCGTACTTCTGGAAGATGCCGGCTATCTGCAATCCCTGTTGCGCATACACGCCCGTTGCGACCAGGGTAAGCAAGAAGAGTGTTACTGACATGCGAATGTTTCTATTCATATTTTATCTTTTATTTTATTCGTCGAACAAGGTTCTGAATACTTCCTCATCGCTGAAACTGACGCTCTGGAAAGCGGCCAGTGCTTGTTGATGTGCCAGTTGAGGGTCTGAATACAGTTTCCCGTCGATAACCACATATGTATCGGGTGTATTGCTCATATACCGGTGAATGCCCGCTATGCCCAGCAGCAGAATCAGTCCGGCAGCTATGCTGCTTGCAATGTAAAGCGCCCGTTGGCGGGCCGGTCTGGCAACGGGCCGGGTGGTTGTTGCTCCGGGTGTTTCGGTGGGTACCTCCCGGATAGCGTTGCGATGCAGGCTATTTTCTTTCTCGAGGAACCCGAAGAGTGGCCGGTACATCTGCAGATGCTCCGGTACAATGCCCTGGCTGAAGAAGCGGCGCAGTTCCCTTTCTTCCTCGCAGGTGGTTTCCCCTTCGAAATACTTGTTGAGTAGTTCTTCTATATTCATACCTTTATTCTCCTTTCCCGTTCTTGTAAGATTTGCACATACATTTCTCTCACCTTTTTTCGTGCCCGCGACAGGTTGCTGCGTATGGCTTCGGAGTTACATCCGGTGATCTGGGCAATTTCTGTCGTTTCGTATTCCTGCACATCCTTCATCAGCATGATGGTTCGTTGCAACGTGGGCAACGAGTCGATGAGGTTTCGCATCAGTTGGTACTCGTCTTTTTCTTCCAGAAGTTGTTCGGGGGTGCCACTCTGTCCGAAGTCTCTGATCTGGTCGATGGGCAGGGTGTCGGTGCGGTTTCGTCGCCATGCGTCCATGCATTGATGGTGAGTCATGGTCATAGCCAGTGCTTCGATGCTACGGTATTCGCTCAGTCGTTGGCGAATATCCCACAGCTTCAGCATGACCTCCTGTACTGCATCTTCTGCATCCGGAGTCCCATCGACCAACTTTCGTGCGTAGTTTATCAGTTTGCCGCGAAGTGGTACTACATCTGTCTTGAATTGTTCGAGTTCCATGTTATATCTGTGAGACGTTCGGGAAAGGCAAACGTGACATGATATGTACAATTATTTTTATTTTTCTTTTATTACCTCGTTTTCACTTCCTTTCTATATATTTGCATTACTGATGCTTTTTTAAGAAAAAAAGTGAAGAGTGAACAAAGATACAACACGAAATAATAAACCAATCACTGAAAGCTTATGAAACGACTATTATGCATGCTTATAGGCCTTTGCGGAGTGGTAATCTCTGTTACGGGGCAGTATAAGACCAGCCAACTGATGTTTTATGAAACAGCATGTTATTTGCACAAGTTTCGTGGTAAGAATATCAAACTGGATAATCTGACGGAACAATCGGTCAGTAAATGTTGGGAACGCCTTTCGACAAGTAAATATAAAACGTTGATTAGCGATTGTCTCCGGTTGAGAGATGAGCTGAATCTGTGCGATTGGGCCTATGTAAAGTTGGTGGAACGTGTATCGGCACATTTTTTTTCGGACCCGTCGACCCAAGCGATAATGAGTACTTTTCTGCTTGTGAAATCCGGTTATGATGCGCGACTGTGCCGCATGGGTGAGAGAGTGGGGATGTTGGTCCACACCAGTGATCCTTTATACCGGTTAGGATATTATGTGATAAATGGGAAGGAATATTATTCGACAAGTCCTGTGCCTCAAGGAATAAATGTTAAGAGTTATTTGTTTGATTTCTCTTTGAATTCCGTTCCTGTTCAAATGGTGGTGGATAAATATCCGAAGTTTACAGCCAATGAAGACGAAATAAAAACTTACTCGTTCGATGCATGGAAGGAAGTGCCTGCATTCACTCTATCTATCAATCCATCTGTCATGCGTTTTTATGAAGAGTATCCATCTTGTGACCTGAAATTATATGGAGAAGCAGCATTAAGTCCCGAGTTTGAAGAAAAAGTATTATCTGTATTCCGCAAGTTGATTGCTGATAAATCTCAACGGGAAGCTGCCGGATTACTGCTAAGCTATGTGCAATATGGCTTTTCCTATCAGACAGATGCCGAACAGTTTGGCTATGATAGACCTTTCTTTGTGGACGAAAACTTCTTTTATCCTTTCAATACCTGCAAGGACCGGAGCATCCTGTTTGCAAAACTTATTAAAGAATTATTGGGACTCAAGGTCGTGTATTTGGAATATCCCAATCATCTGGCTACAGCTGTTTTATTCACCGAACCGATTGAGGGTGACTATATTATGATCGATGAACAACCATATACTGTGTGCGATCCATCATTCATCGGGGCTCCGATTGGTAAGGCAATGCCTGACCACAAACCGGCTAAAGCACAAATAATACGTTTGTAGCGACCGGTTTGTAGTACTGCACCGTAATCAAACTACATCTGTTCGTAGTCCTTGGCCAGTCCGCCTTCGCTGGTTTCCTTGTACAAAGAAGGTAAGTCGTGTCCTGTCTGTTTCATCACCTGCACCACCTTATCGAACGATACGCGGTGCATGCCATCGGTAAATGTCGAATAGATATTGGCATCCAGTGCACGGGCAGCTGCATACGCATTGCGCTCGATGCAAGGAATCTGTACCAATCCGCAAACCGGGTCGCACGTCATGCCCAAATGATGCTCCAACCCCATCTCTGCCGCATATTCTATCTGCGCCGGACTGCCGCCAAACAGTTGATTGGCTGCCGCCGAAGCCATGGCACACGCTACACCCACTTCGCCCTGGCAACCTACTTCGGCACCTGAAATGGAAGCGTTGTACTTCACAATGTTGCCGAACAATCCGGCTGTAGCCAGCGCCCGCAAGATACGAATATCACTGAAATCGCGACTCTTATATAAATGATAAAGCACGGCAGGTACTACACCGCACGAACCGCAGGTAGGAGCTGTTACGATCTTTCCGCCGGATGCATTCTCCTCGCTTACTGCCAATGCGTATGCAAAGACTAATCCGCGGGAACGTAAGGAATCTTTGTAACCTGTTGCCCGGATGTGATAGGTTGCTGCCTTCCGGCGCAGGTTTAGCGGACCGGGGAGTACTCCCTCTTCTTCCAATCCCCGTTTGATGGCGTCCTTCATCGTAGTCCACACCTCTTGGAGGAAATCCCAGATGTCTGACTCCTCGCACTCCTTCACGTACTCCCAGTAACTTTTTCCCGTACGTTCGCACCATTCCAGAATGCTCGTCATGTTGTTCATGGCATACATGTCGGGGGTCTCTACCGACTGGCTGTTGCTCTCGGCCAATGCACCTCCTCCTACGCTGTACACGGTCCAGCTATCCGACGGTTTTCCTTTTTCGTCGATAGCGGTAAACGTCATACCGTTGGGGTGAAAGGGCAGGAATACTCTGGGTTGCCAGACAATCTCCACCGGAGCGGCGGGTTGCAACGTGTCGATGATGGCAGCATCCGTCATGTGCCCTTTGCCTGTGGCTGCCAGACTTCCATAGAGTGTTACTTTGAACGCTTTGGCTTCCGGATGGCGGGCGAGGTATAGCTCTGCTGCTTTGCGCGGTCCCATGGTGTGACTGCTTGAAGGGCCTGTACCGATGCGGTATAATTCTTTGATTTATTTCACGGTATGTAATTTTTAAATCTTAATTCGCTAATTCCACTTAATACCATTTCTTACGCCGGAAGAACCAATAGCACAGTACGCCTGAGAGGAGCATCAGGAACCAGGCAAACAAGTATCCGTATTTCCAGTCCAACTCCGGCATTACTTTGAAGTTCATGCCCCAAACGCCTACGAGGAACGTCAGCGGGATGAAAATGGTAGAAACAACCGTGAGGCGTTTCATGATGTCGTTCATTCGCAGGTCGTTGTTCGAAATGTAGAGGTCGACGAGCGACGAGAGTGTTTCCCGGCATATCTCAATGGTTTGCAGGACGAATTGCAGGTGGTCGTTCACGTCGTTGAAGAAGGCGCGGCTGTTTTTGTGTATCAGCAGATCTTCCGAACGGAGCAGTTTGGTGTACTGTTCCTTAAGCGGCAAGATGGCTTTCTTCATGGTCATATATTGCCGGCGGAGAGATTGGATCTGTTTGCCTATGTCTTTTCCGTTGGAGATGGTAAGGAGTTCTTCTTCGAGATCTTCCAGGGCATCGTCGATGGTGGAGATGGTGACAATGTAATTGCCCATCACACTGTTGAGCAACACGCTGAGCAGGTAGTCTGATTGCCGGCTGCGGATGTGCAGCACATCGTTCTGTAAGGCTGTATGGATATCTTCGAAGAAAGGCTGTTCGTATTCGAGGAATGTCAGTACGAAGTTTGCTCCCAGGATGATACTTACCTGCTGCTGTTCCAGCTCATTTTCTTTCTCGTTGAGGTGGAATATCTTCAGGATCAGTACAATGTACTTCTCATGATCTTCGATCTTGGTGGGATGGTTGGCATTCAGGATGTCTTGCAGTGTGAGGAAGTCGATGCCGAAATGGCTGCACACCTCGTGGATGGTGTCCGTATCCTTCATTCCGTTTATTTGCAACCAGTTGATGCGGTCGTCCTTCAAAACCGGGACGAGCCGGGAGAGGTGGTCAGACATTGCGTCCTGCATCTCCGAAGCATTGTAGGTACAGAGATGCAGGCGGGTAGGGGCTTGGCTCGATCCCGTATAGACGAGCTTTTCGCTCAACAGATTGTTCTTCATACGTCGAATATTTCCGTTATAAAAATCCGATTCCGCAAAGGTAGCAGATTTCTATAGGAGAACAAGCTCTTTGATGTTTTTGTTTGATTTTAAGCCAAATCCACCACCGTGATACCGGCACCACCAAACTGCACATGCTCGTCGGCAAAGTGCCGGACGCCCGAGACGGTGTCGAGATACTGTCGTATCAAGGTGCGCAGAATTCCTGTCCCCGTGCCGTGAAGGATACGTACCCGGTCCATACCCACGAGGATGGCATCGTCGATGAAATAGGTCACAGCCTGCAACGCCTCATCTCCCCGCATGCCACGTACATCAATATCCTGCCGGAAGTTGAGTTTCTTTTCGTACATCTGGTCGTGTGTCTGTGTGCTGACAAAAGTGCTCTTTTGCGTGTCGAGTTTTGGTGCAGAGGCAGTAGTACGCTCCAGTCGGTCGAGCTTGACGGTCGTTTTCAGGTTGCCGAACACTACCGTAGCGCTCTTTCCGCTGATTTCCTGTATCTCGCCCGGAGTAGTCTGTCCTTTCAGTTTTACGCGGTCGCCCACGGATAACGGGAGCACTTTCGGCACTTGCGGGGTAGCTACAGCACTTCCTGTCGGAGTATTTGTTCCTTGCACCTTTTTGTTTTGCTTCCTTTCCTGCTTCTCCTTCAACTTCTCCATTTTGCGGGCTATCTTGTCCTCCTTGTCCTGTGCGGTCAGCTTCTCCAGCGATTCGCGGAAGTCGTTCAATTCCTGACGTACCGAACGCGTCTTTTCCTTTTCCGCCTGTGCTTCCTTGATGCTACGAATAGTGTTCTCAATCCGTGCATTCGATTCCTGAAGCAACCGCTCGGCCTCTTCCTTCGCCTGATGGATGATCTCTTTGCGCGACTTTTGCAATTCCTCCATCTCCTTCTGGTAGCGTTCGATGGTGTCCTCCATCTGCTTCTCCCGCTGACGGATGTTTTGTCGTTTTCCTTCCCAATAACGCTTGTCGCGCACGATATCTTGCAAGTACTTGTCAGCATTGATGTATTCGCTGCCCACGATCTCCGAAGCGTCGGCAATGACATCTTCCGGCAACCCGATTTTGCGTGCAATCTCTACGGCGAACGAGCTGCCCGGATTGCCTATCTGCAACTGGAACAGTGCTTGCATCAAGTGGCGGTCGTACAACATGGCCCCGTTCACTACCCCCTCGTGATCTTCGGCGAAGTGCTTCAGATTCTGGTAGTGCGTGGTGATGATGCCGAACGTGCGTTTTGTGTTAAAACGTTTCAGTACCGCTTCGGCAATAGCCCCGCCGATCTGCGGTTCCGTTCCACCGCCGAATTCATCAATGAGGATGAGGCTCTGCTCGTTGCAACCACGCATCATGTTCTTCATGTTCGTGAGGTGTGAGGAGTATGTACTCAGGTCGTCTTCGATAGACTGCTCATCACCAATATCAATAAAGATGCTCTGGAAGATGCCTGCGTGACTGGCTTCGTGCATCGGCACCGGCATGCCACATTGTAACATGTATTGTAACAGTCCCACGGTCTTGAGGCAAACCGACTTACCGCCTGCATTTGGTCCCGATATGATAAGGATGCGCTGTGTGTGGTTCAGCTCGATATCCAGCGGAACTACTTTCTTGCCATGTTTAGCAAGTGAGATTTGCAGTAACGGATGGATGGCTATGCGCCAATCCAGTATCTGGTTGTTTTCCAACGATGGTTTCACACTATTGGTCTGTATGGCAAAATGGCTCTTTGCCCGGATAAAGTCGATCTCCGCCAGAAACTCGTACGATTGCAGGATCTCCGGTATGGATGGTCGCAATGTGCTGGAGAACTCTGTGAGAATGCGGATGATTTCCCGCCGTTCTTCTCCTTCGAGTTCGCGGATGCGATTGTTGGCTTCCACGACTTCAGCCGGCTCGATGAATACCGTCTTTCCGCTGGCCGACTCGTCATGCACGATCCCTTTGATTTTTCGTTTTACTCCTGGAGCAACGGGAATCACCAGACGTCCGTCTCGCATAGTTGGCGTTACATCCTTGTCCACGTAGCCTTCTGTCTGTGCATTACGCAGGATGGAATTGAGCGAGCGTGAAATACTGTTCATCGTGTTCGCCAGTTCCCGACGGATGCGTGAAAGTTCTGCCGAAGCATTATCCTTTATCTTACCATATTTATTAAGGATTCCATCAATGCGGGTAATGAGTTGCGGAAAAACGGCTATGTCGCCTGCCAAACGATGCAAGGCAGGGTAGGGTGTTACTTCGTCCTCATCCTCCCGTTGCAGGAAGCGTACGATGTCGCGAATGGTTTCCAACGACCGCCGCAAATCAAACAGTTCTTGTTCGTCCAAATACATTCCTTCAATGCGCACTCGCTTGAGCGAAGGCCGCACATCGAAGAAAAATTGATCGGGGAAGGTATCTTCCTCCCGGATAATGCGGATAAACTCGGTAACGAGGTTCAAACGTTCGTTCACCTCGTCGAAACGGTCGGCAAAGGTCATTCCCGTCACCCGTTCTTCGCCTAATGTGCTAAGACACTTATCTTTTAGAAGTTGCCGTATTTGGTCGAAACCTATCTTCTGCTCAAAATTCTGAGGATATATCATTTCTTTGTTAGTTCAATGTTTTTGCAAAAGTACAATTATTTTGCGATTTTTTTTTGAAAAGACTTGCAGATTTGAAAAAGTTGCGTACCTTTGCACCGCTTTCAAAGGAAAGTACTTCTGAAAAAGAAGTTTGGAGAGATGGCAGAGTGGTCGATTGCGGCGGTCTTGAAAACCGTTGAACTGCGAGGTTCCGGGGGTTCGAATCCCTCTCTCTCCGCAAATAAGTCTGAAAATCAATGACTTGCAAAATTAGCACCCAATTTTACACCCAAAAATGTAAAATTGGGTGTTTTGTTTAACTTATGGGTTATTCCTTTGCTGTTATTCATCTCCTGAGCCATTTTTTTAGCACAAACGGGGTTTAAAGGGTTACTATTGTTTTGAGAATACCCCTAACTAACTATGAGGCATTGAATCACATTAAGGCTTCTCTCAATATTCCTTTTTCCACTGTGGTGTTATCTAAAAAACAATCTTCATCTATTTTGTGTGCTAATTCCAATGCAAATAAACTGGACTTTAAGCGTGAAAACCTAGGGGTGCTTTTAGAGTAAGTACTATCCACTTCTTTTGTATCTAAATTATAAAATTCGATTCCGTTATATTGCCAAGTATATATTTTGCATTTCGGATCATTTCTCATACCTGCTTTATCGGTCATGTCAGACTTAAGTTCAAATTCGAATGTGTAATTTTCAGTTGGATGTTTAAATGTCATTCGCTTCCCTTTCTCTATCAATAGAGTATCAAAGCTTAAGTCAAGTTTCTCCAATTCATCAATTAGCCTAAAAGCCTCGCTTAGTTCTCGTCTATATATTGGTTGAGATATCCTTTGGTAATGTGCTGACGGGTTTAAGAGAACTCGTTTTGCTTGCTCAAAAAGAGCTATAATCGTTTGATCAAAATTATATCTTTCTTTTGTCATTCTCCATAGATATTCAAGATCTACAAATTGTCCATCTGCTTTTTTCTTTAATTCGTCGGGTAAAGATGAAGATAGAATCCTTTCTAAAGATTGTCGTATATAGATTGATGCGGTGGTAAAATCTTTTGCCGCATAGTATTTTTTCGCTTTTTCAAATGGATTGCATTCAGAGTCAATCATTACAGGAAATTCTTTCTTGGTGGTTTCACATTCGCCAACATACATTTCCTTACGTAGCCAATCTTTATCCTGTTTATGCTGTTTAATTTTGTAGTCAACAAAATTATATAAGCTCTTATCGTGAGTTAAAAATAGAATCTGATACTTATTTGAAAAATTTGTCAAAAGTAGATCTAATAGTTTGTCTCTATTACTCATATCCAAGCTTATCATCATGTCATCTAGGACTAATACTTTCAAAGCATTTGAGGCGGCACTTCCAATTCTATAGTCAAGTATAGCCAATCTTATCGTAGTTGCAACGGCAGCCATTTTAGCTTCATTTAGAAATGTATGTGGCTTATCTATCAAGACGTGTTTATTGTTATATTCTGTAATTTTGAGACTTACTCTGAATGCATTCCATTCATATTTTTTATCCTTCTTTTTATGACTAGGCTTTGTATATTCAAGATTAAAAACTACGTTGTAGCCAAGTTTTATCATTGTTTCTCTTGCGGCATTATTGATGAAGTCTATAAGTTTTTGACATTCACTATTAAAATGCCCCTCTAAGAGTAAAAAATCCTTGTAATCTTGGCTGTCTTTATAGACTTGAATAACGTGCCCACGCATGTTTATTGTTGTTCCTGGTCCTTCCTTATATGCTGCCCAAATATCATTAGCATTTGATAATGTGCGACCTTTCCAAAGGAAAGAAGCAAAACTCACATATGGTAAAATGGAATAACAGAAAACGTCATACAAGTCTGACGGTTCACTGTTTTTAAATTCTTGAAACTTAAATATGGCTTGATAGTTTATAAAATCGGTTGCTTTTCGAGACTCTTTAGCCCCATTATCACCGCAGATGCTGTTATCCAATATCGATAGAGAATATTTGATATTACCATCATCTTCAAGCTCTATATAAGAGTTATAATGAGTCTTTTTGCTCGAAATGCAAGACATTTCATTAGCAAAGATATTGACTAATGATTCATCGCTATCCGACAAAGACTTAAAATACTTATCGGTTTTAGCTGCAGTTTTCATTGAGGCTTCTAATAGCGTATATAATCCCCAGAAAACGGAACTTTTTCCGCTTCCATTTTCGCCAAATAGGAGTAGATGTTTTCCATTGAGACTAATTGTCTCTTCTTCTCTGAAAAACTTAAAATTGGAAAGTTTTAGGCTCTTTATTTTGCTCATAATGATGTGTTTGTGTGTATAAGGTAAATAAACTCATTACTGCGAGTATCCAGTAACATTAGTTTCTGACGAACCATATTCTCGGATCTTTGATACCAAGAATAAAAGTTCTCTATTTCCTTTGATATATTACTCTGGTCAAACTTATATGATTTTAAATCAGCAATAACGTCAATTTCTCTTTTTTTCATATGCTCACCAAAGTATAACTCGTAAACTACCATATTTAAGACATCTTCGATATGCACTCTTATTCGCTTGTTAGGTGTATGGTCAAAAACATTGGGATTTCTATCATCGTATAAGAAAATCAGCATATCCACAAAGTTAGACATAATGTCATCAACAATAGAAGGTAACTCAGCAGGGACAGGGAATGGATTAATATAGTTCGTTTTGAATGTAAAATAACCACCTCTCAATACATATCCTGTGTTTTGCAGGTAAAACCAGAATAATCTTGAGTTAAACAACCCCAGCCAAAATTTATAGCTCTCTTTTACAGATTCTTTTTTAATGTAGCCGTATATCTTTGTTGTAGAATAAAAAACACCTTTCTGGTCATAGGCAAAATTTCCACCTAAAGATATTTCTGGAGCTACCAATTTTTCATTATCGAATAATACTAGGTTTTTCGGATAAATATAGCGATACCAAAAATCATCATTCAATAGTCTTCCTTTTTCTCTACCTCTCAGTTCTGATTCACATTCTTTCAAATATGAGTAACCCTTGGGGTATAACTCTGAAAGTTCATCCTCCGTATAAAGATTCGCTTTTCCGTCTTCGAGTTTGTATGGAAAAATCACAAACCGGTCTGTTGATATATTATCATAACGATGCACATCCTCTCCTTTTAGTAAGGGTTTCACCAATCCCCGTTCAATGGTGATATCTCTGCCTAAATATTTTGAATCACCTATAACGTAACCATCTTTCTCCGTACATTTATACAAGAAATAGACATCATCCTTACTTGTTTGTAAACCACAGAAGATTCGATCAAAAATATTGCAAATTCGCCTTGGGTGTTGATTCAGTCTATTAAGAATTTCTGTAGTTTGTCCAACGGTCAGTATCCACACATCCGATTTGAGCTTTTCCGCAGGAATCATTCCTGCTTCTTCTTTAGATAAAGAATTCAAATACTTATCTAATTCTTGATTTGTGCTAAGATTATGTCCTAATTCAAAATATTGCAACTTCTCGGTATTAGGTTTGAACCATTGCAACCCGGTGTAAGTTGAGGCATTAAAAACTTGATATGCGCCAAAATTAATAATTTTGGATGCTGAATTATATCCCGAAACTACATTTCTAAGTCCTTTTCCAAAAGCAGCGTTTGTCCATTTTACTGGCATGATGTAATTTACAATACCATTGCTTTTTATAATTCTCAATCCTCGTTCGGTAAAAAGAGCATATAGGTCAAAAGAACCTGTAGCTGATTTGTATTTTCTCACTAACTCATCAGCATATTCAGAATTAACATCTCTAATTCCTTGAATGCGCAAATAAGGAGGATTGCCAATAACAATATCAAAGCCAGAAAATGCTCCTTCTTCAGTCAATAATGCTGGGAATTCGAATCGCCATTCAAATGCATTTCTGTATAAATTATTATTGACAATATCTTTCTCTATATTCAGCAACCTTTCAAGTTCTGTTTTTAGCTCTTTCAAGTTAAAATTCTTCTTTTTTTTATCCTTCTTGACTTGAAGTTGCTGTTTTGTATTACCAAAAAGGTCTTCATGCTCCAGCTCATAGATTGATGCTTGGATACTTTGTCGATAGCGTATCTGTTCTGCTTTTAAAGCTAATTTTACGGTGTTCTTTATTCTTTCTATTATTTGGTGGCTTTGCTCTTTCTGTTGATGATCACTTTCTCCCGTATAGTGATTCACTTCTTTTTTAAATCTCTCAAACGTAAACTTGTCGGTCGGATGTTCCCTATTATAATCTGCAAATACATTCTTAATATTGTCATTTAGTCCAAATCGACTTAGCAATGAGTCGCCACGCATAATCTTGTAATCCAGATTCGGAAGTGGTTTGGGATCTATTTCATCAACAACTAGTGCCAGCCAAAAACGCAAGCGGGCAATATCGACAGCCCCCTGTTCGATATCGACGCCAAAAATATTGTTTTGAATGATCTCGCGCTTTACTGATGCCGGAGAGAATTCTTGTTTGCATTGCATGAATCCATAAAGTAGTTGACGGCAATGATATAATACATTCAACACTCCCATTGGAAATGCACCGGAGCCAATAGCCGGATCGCAGACTTTTACTTCTTTCAGCAATCTGTCTATTTCATTTGCAGTAGCCTTATTCTGTAAGATTTCCTGTACTCTTCTTTCTTTTATTAGTATTTCTATTGCTGGGTGTAAAGCTTCATCTGTATGAGTTTGTAGATACTGAATTATGCTCTCCCGGCTCATGTATTGCACAATTTCTTTGGGAGTATAAAAAGCGCCTTTGTCTTTATTGTCTTCCAACAAGTTTTCAAAAATGTGTCCTAACATTTCCGGATCAATGCCTACTTCGCTATCATCCGGATCATTTTCGTCAATAGTGAAATTGTACATGGAAAAGAATTCCATCAGTTCTCTGAAATAAGAATAGGGAAAGTCAATATCCAGCCTGTCTAATTTGTCTTGGTCGAATAAGCCTCCATTTAAGTATGGAATCCGTATGTTGTCTCCCAATAATGGATTAACAACATCTCCTTCTCGCTTTTCGTTAAGGGTCTCAAAAAATAGCGGTTCTAAAATATCACTCAACAAACGGTTGTTGTCGTTATAACGCTCTACTAGATGATGTAAATAATAGGTGTCTCCTCCGTCCCAATTTTTATTTTCTACAGGAACTCCCATCCAACCCTTCTTTTGAAGGAATTGCAAGAATACCAATCGACCTAGTAACTTTTTTACGTAATCGCGATTGTCTTTACGCTCGGCTCCGATACAAGAGAGAAAATTCTTATATTGATTCCTATATCCTTCGAAGAAATCTTTGTTAAGCCGTTCAACAGAGAAAGCATCTGTAATGTCAAACAGTTGAATGTCGCCTTTCGTCCTTTTGTTGATTAACTCATACAAACGGATAGAAGCAGTAGTACACCGTTCATTTTCTCCAAGCAAAAAAGTATATCGCTTAGGTGAAGTTTCTGTTGTTTTAAGTTGTCCGTCCGACAAAATATACGTTTGTTTGGCAATATATGTCAAGCGGTAGTCGGCTTGTTGCTCTGAATAGTAGAACACAAAAGCACCATGGATTAATGACTGATCGATGTATCTCGCTGCGATATCTCTTAATCCTTTACGATTCCGGCTAATCAGAATATTATCAGCTACTTCAAACTTGAATATAGCTAAAGATAGTCCATCACTTAATTTTGCGGTACCAATCTGTCCTCCCGATTTAATCAAATCGTGGTCAATAATAACTTCTTTAGTGAAATATTCTACTTTCGGGAGCATCAAAGGTAAAATCTCTTTCCATCTTTGGAAGCTAAATTTAGATACTAATATTTGACGTAATTCTGATTGATTCATTGTCCTTTATTTTAAGAGTTGAAACTTTCCGAAATGATAATTTCCGGTGTTATTTCTTTTTTATAGTTCATTTGTCTCTCTGCTATCTTTTGGATTGTGTTTAGCTCCACATGTTCCAATGGATAGCCTGCCAGTATCTTGATAGCCTTTTCTAATAGCACAACCGGATGAATAGGCGTTTTCTTTACTGCCGTTCTCAACTTATTTATATCGCGTTGCAGTTGCTGAAATTTCCCGGTGTTAATTGCTTTCTTTGCTTTTTCTACTAATTCTTTTTCTTCTGTTGAGATCCCCTCCAAGTTGCTTAACCCATCTAAGTAAGCAATTGGATAAATCGGAGCATCCCCACCCAGAAAACCGCTCTTCAAAGTACCTAAAAAGTGCCTAAAACCGGCCTAAAAATCGGAGCATTCCCGTTCATTTCCGGATAAAACGAGCAAAAAAGGGCAAAAAAACGGAGCATTC
>JAVBVA010000105.1:0-96448 GCA_031554665.1 Bacteroides sp.
CCCACCCTTTCCGCTTCGGCAGATTTCCGTAAGATTTCCACGGCTGCGGGCACGACGTATGCCTACGATGCAAATGGGAATCTGAAACGCGATCCCAATAAAGGGATTACGAATATTGAGTATAATGTGTTGAACCTTCCGTTGTCGGTGGCTATCAACAATACGCTGGGGCAGATTACGAATACGTATGTTTATACGGCTGGTGGTAAGAAGCTGAGTGTGAGCAAGGGCAGTTTCAAGACGGACTATGTAGGGAATATAATCTATGAGAATGGCGCTTTGAAAAGAATTTTGGTGGATAATGGGTATTATGAGAATGGAATGTATTACTTTTACGTCAGGGATCATTTGGGTAATAACCGTGTGGTGGCTAATCAAGATGGGAATACCGTGCAGAGTACGCAGTATTATCCTTTCGGGATGGCATTTGCGGATGGATTGGAACCGAGCAAGCAGCCTTATAAGTATAATGGTAAGGAGCTTGATAGCGACAAGGGATTGAATCTGTATGATTATGAAGCAAGACACATGGATCCAGCATTAGGACGTTTTATGACTATGGATCCATTAGCGGAGAAATATTATTCAATCTCGCCATATACTTATTGTGTAAATAATCCAATAAATCATGTTGATTTACGTGGAGACACCATCACAACTGTTGTGACCTCAAGCATAAATGGAGTTACTACTAATACAACATATTACTATGGGAAAGATGTTAATGGTAATTATGGTTTTATTGACAGCAGTGGACAAATGTATTCTGGAAGTGACCAATTTGTTGCTGATTTAACTACAGCTTTGGCTAATCTAAGTAGTAAATCTACTGGCGCGGGATTGGTTAATGATTTGGCAAGTTCAACAACAAACACTGTCCAAATAATGAAAGCAAGAAGTAGTCAAAGTAACGCGGCTGATCCGAAAGGGCAATTTATTATTTTTGATCCAAGCTCATCTACTGGTGGTGTTAATACGGCAGGTAATGAAAATAGGCCTTCATTTATTGGCTTGGGGCACGAGATGGCACATATTCAAGATACTTGGAAAGGTACAATTGATAATTCTACTTGGGTGTCTCCTCTCCCAGGAGTGGTAATTCCCAATTCGGAAAAATATGCGACGCATATTGAAAATAGATTACGGGCAGAGCATGGTGTCCCTCTAAGAACACATTATGGAATAGATGCTACTTCGGGGGTAAGAGTTGGTCTGGAAAGCACTAGAATAGTTGAAGGACTAGCTTTTAGTAAGTTTTATACTCAACCTGTATCATCAAACATTCCTTCGTTAAGAATGCCATTTAAATATAGATAATTATGAAAAATTGTATGTATTTTAGCGCTATTTTTATTTTGGCCTTGCATCTCCTATTTGGAAGCTGTAAGATACAAATTAGCATGTTTCAAGGGGATAGTATCTATAGTGTCCAAAAAAAGGAATTTGGAGATAGTATGGATATTAAGGCACTAAATTATTACAGAGAACAATCAAAATGGTTTGAAAAACTTAATCACTCAAATAAAGAGGATACCATTTTTATATTGGAACGTCCTGGAATCCAAGGTAATTTTAGTTTTACTTTTTGGAATAAGAGAGATACAGTGACTTATACAAATGCCACAGGAAGTTTCGAATTTAAGAATGAACCGTCATTCACAAACTATATGATGAAATTAGTTTCAGAATGGAATATCACAGAGATCAGACTGGAAGAAAACTTGCATTCGAATCTATTGCCAAGTGAAATGGTATATGCAACAATAATCATTGTCAAAGATAAGAAATGTAAAATAGATTGTATCAGATTCAAAGACTTCTTCAAGTTGGAAAGAGATCGGTAGATTCTCTAAAGCTTATCTGCGATGAGTAGTAAAACGGGGAAAGCCCCAAGAGCATTCACATACTCCCGGAGCTTTCCCTCTTACCTAATTATTACGCTATGGAATTATTTCAATTCCCAAGCCAGTGCACTTGCTCCCAAAACGGCAGCATCGGCATCTTTCAGCTCAGAAACGAGTAATTTTGATTTTCCTTTGAAGATATTAAGCACATTGTCGTCAATACCTTTCTGAATAGGTTTCATGATATAGTCGCCCGACTTGGCCAAACCTCCGAACAACACAATAGCTTCGGGGCTTGAGAAAGCAATAAAGTCGGCCAATGCTTCGCCCAACAACGTTCCGGTGGAG
This sequence comes from Bacteroides sp., assembly GCA_031554665.1. Classification (GTDB taxonomy): domain Bacteria; phylum Bacteroidota; class Bacteroidia; order Bacteroidales; family Bacteroidaceae; genus Bacteroides. The sequence continues at coordinate 2,193 of JAVBVA010000105.1, forward strand.
TTGAAAATCTCCTGAGCAAGCTGATCACCTTGAACGGCTGCATCATACACATCTTTCGAAGTAATATTTTCAGCAGGGATGTTACGCAACAAACTGGGTTCGGTACGGGCTGCCAACAATTCGCGAGCTGTACGTGCTACACCGGTAGCCGAGCAGTAAGCCTCCAAACATCCTTTACGACCACAGCCGCACATACGTCCGTTGTCACGGCGAACGATAACGTGTCCCAGCTCACCTGCAAAACCGTCATGTCCGTATACTACCTGACCGTTGATAACGATACCGCTACCTACACCGGTTCCCAGTGTGATCATGATAAAATCTTTCATACCACGGGCAGCACCGTATGTCATTTCGCCTACCGCTGCAGCATTGGCATCATTGGTCAACGCCGTAGGAATGCCCAGACGTTCTTCGAACATATTTGCCAGATGAATCACACCTTTCCAGGGTAAGTTGGGTGCAAACTCGATGGTACCGCTGTAATAATTGCCGTTGGGGGCGCCAATGCCGATACCTTTTATTTTGTCCACACCGCCATGAGCAATGATAAGCGGAAGAAGATTCTTGCAAACTTCGTCCACATATTCTTCAGCAGTGGGATATGCCTGCGTTTTTACAGATCCGCTGGAAACAATGTTTCCACGCGCATCAACAATTCCGAAAACGGTGTTGGTTCCACCAATGTCAATACCTACTACGTAGGGTTTTTCCATGTTTGAATTCATGATATAATACTAATAGGGTTAGTTAATAATTGATTATTTGCACACAAATAACGCAAAGAAGATCGAGTTTACAAAATGTTTTGAAAAAAAACTTATAGACGTTTGCAACTTTTCGTATATGCCTTGCGTCTAATAAGGTAAATTGTAAAAAAGTAAAACGATTCAAACGTGATACACTTAGAGAATATCAACAAGACCTACTACAACGGAGCGCCGCTCCATGTATTGAAAGGCATCAATCTTGACATCCACAAAGGTGAGTTTGTTTCCATCATGGGAGCATCAGGTTCGGGAAAATCAACCCTATTGAACATTCTGGGAATTCTTGACAATTACGACACAGGCGAATATCGCCTGAACGATGTATTGATCAAGGACCTGAGTGAGACGAAGGCGGCCGAATACCGCAACCGGATGATCGGTTTCATCTTCCAGTCGTTCAACCTGATCTCGTTCAAGAATGCTGTGGAAAATGTAGCATTGCCACTGTTTTACCAAGGCGTGAGCCGTCGGAAACGAAATGCGATGGCGTTGGAGTACCTCGACAAGCTGGGACTGAGAGACTGGGCACACCACATGCCCAATGAAATGAGTGGAGGACAGAAGCAACGTGTGGCTATCGCCCGCGCCCTGATCACCCACCCACAAATCATACTGGCCGATGAGCCGACAGGAGCCCTCGACAGCAAGACGTCCGAAGAGGTGATGCAGATCCTGAAAGACCTCCACAAAGAAGGAATGACGATTGTAGTAGTCACGCACGAAAGCGGCGTGGCCAATAATACGGATAAGATCATCCATATCAAGGACGGTATCATCGAACGCATCGAACAGAACCACTCGCACGATGCTTCTCCTTTCGGGAAAAACGGATTCATGAAGTAATGGACAATTGATCAAGGTACAATTGACAATTTAATAGGAAATAAAATGATTGATCTCTGGCAAGAAATATACAGTACCATCAAGCGCAACAAGTTGCGCACCATCCTTACAGGCTTCGCCGTATCGTGGGGTATCTTTATGCTGATCGTCCTGCTGGGTGCCGGCAACGGACTGATACATGCATTCGAAGAAACTTCGACACAACGGGCCAGCAACTCCATCCGCGTATGGCCGGGATATACGACCAAACCGTTCAACGGACTGAAAGAAGGACGTCGAATACAGTTTAACAACAAGGACCTGGCGGCCACCGATAAACAGTTTACCGATAACGTAATGAATGCAGGGGCCATTGTTACTCAAGGAGGAACCAACCTGAGTTTCGGACAGGAATATGTAAACCTTACCTTGATGGGGATTTATCCGAGCTTCGCCAAAGTGGAACCCGGACGCACCAACATCGTTCAGGGACGGTTCGTCAACCAGATAGACATCGACCGCCGCCGCAAGATCATCCTACTGCACCAGAAAACGGCTGAGATCCTTTTCGGAAAGAGTAAGAAAGATCCCATCGGACAATTTGTAACGGCCAATGGCGTGGCCTTTCAGGTAGTAGGTATTTACAAAGATCAGGGCGACTCGGGTAGCCGCGACGCTTTTATCCCTTTCACTACCTTGCAGACTATCTATAATAAAGGTGATAAACTGAACAGCATCCTCTTTATGACGAAAGATCTAAAGACAGAAGAGGCAAACGAAGATTTCGAGAAAAGGTATCGCCGTGCCATCTCCATCAACCAACGATTCGACCCGGAAGACGACGGAGCTATGTGGATGTGGAACCGGTTCACCCAACACCTGCAACAGGAATCGGCCAGTGGCGTACTGCGCATAGCAATCTGGGTCATCGGCGTATTCACCTTGTTGAGCGGCATCGTGGGAGTATCCAACATCATGCTCATCACTGTAAAGGAGCGTACCCGTGAGTTCGGAATCCGTAAAGCATTGGGAGCCAAACCCGCCTCCATCCTGTGGCTTATCATTGTGGAAAGCGTAACGATCACCACCCTGTTCGGTTACATCGGCATGGTAGCAGGCATCGGGATTACGGAGTTGGCCAACTCTTTCATCGGCAGCCAGACTATGGGCAACGGGATGTGGGCGGAAACTGTTTTCACCAACCCTACGGTAGACATCTCCATTGCCATCCAGGCTACACTGACATTGGTCATTGCCGGTACGTTAGCAGGATTCTTCCCGGCCCGTAAAGCAGTAAGCATCCGCCCCATTGAAGCACTTAGAGCAGATTAACGGTTATGAGAATAGATTTAGACACCTGTGAGGAAATTCTCCTCACCATTACCCGAAACAAAACCCGGAGCTTGCTGACAGCCTTCGGGGTATTCTGGGGCATCTTCATGCTGGTGGCACTCATCGGAGGCGGCCAAGGCTTGAAGGGCTGGATGCAGCAAAACTTCGACGGATTTGCCACCAACTCGGCTTTTATAGCTGCCGAGAGAACTACGGAACCTTACAAAGGTTTCCGGAAAGGACGCCGGTGGGATTTGGAGCTCGAAGACGTGAACCGTTTGCGCAGCAATGTAGACGGACTTGATATCATAACTCCTTCCCTTGCCCGCTGGGGAAACACGGCCATGTATGGCGAGAAGAAATCGGATTGCAGCGTGAGAGGCCTGTATGCCGAATACAACAAGATTGAGCGGCAAGATATGGCCTACGGACGCTTCCTTAATGATGTAGATGCACGCGAGTCGCGCAAAGTATGTGTGATAGGTAAACGGGTATACGAGAATCTCTTCAAACCAGGCGAAGACCCCTGCGGAAAGCTCATTCGCGTAGACGGGATTTATTACCAGGTGGTAGGGATGTCGGTATCCGAAGGTAACATCAACATTCAAGGACCCATGTCGGAAGCAGTGGTATTGCCCATCACTACGATGCAGCAAGCCTACAACCTGGGAAACAGGATCCATGTGGTCTGCTTTACTGCCAAACCCGGTATAAAAGTAAGCAGCCTGCAGGAAGATGTGGAACGGGTGGTAAAAACAGCACACTACATTTCCCCCGATGACAAACAGGCCATCATGTTCCTCGATGCAGAAGCTATCTTCTCTATGGTCGACAACCTGTTCATCGGTATCAACTTCCTGGCTGCTCTTGTGGGAATGGGTACCTTACTGGCTGGTATTATCGGTGTATCGAACATCATGATGGTAACCGTACGCGAACGTACCGTAGAGATCGGTATCCGGCGAGCCATCGGCGCCAAGCAACGCGATATATTGCAACAGATCCTGTCGGAAAGTATCGTACTCACCGCTATTGCCGGTATGGCTGGTATCACCTTCGCGGTGGGTATTCTGCAAGTAGTAGAGATTATCGTACACTCCAACGGAAGTGAAGTCGCCTTCCAGATATCTTTCGGATTGGCTGTAGGAACCACTATATTACTGGTGGCCCTGGGTATAGTGGCCGGACTGGCGCCTGCCTACCGGGCTATGTCCATCAAACCAATCGAAGCCATCAGGGACGAGTAAAAGTGATAAGTGTTTAGTGACAAATGGATAGCAAATAATAATATAATAACATAATACAATGAAAAAGTTTTTTAGAATCGCATTACTGGTAGTATTAGGTCTCTTGTTCTTATGGACATTCGTATTCCTGTACCAAAAGTCGCAACCGAAGAAAATAGTGTACGATACCGTTAAACCCGAGATCACCGATCTGGAGAAGACAACGGTAGCAACAGGTAAGGTAGAGCCGCGTGACGAGATCCTTATCAAACCACAGATCTCGGGTATTATTGATGAGCTTTACAAAGAAGCAGGTCAAACCATCCGTAAAGGTGAAGTGATTGCCAAAGTGAAGGTCATCCCGGAACTGGGACAACTCAACTCTGCCGAAAGCCGGGAGCGCCTGGCACAGTTGAACGCCAACCAAGCCGAAACGGATTTCGCCCGCGTAGAGAAACTGTACAAGGATCAACTCATCAGCCGGGAGGAATACGAAAAGGGCGAAGTGACGGTAAAGCAAGCCCGCGAAGAATTGCAGACAGCCAAGGATGCATTGCAGATCATCAAGGAGGGTATCACCAAGAACAGCGCTTCGTACTCGAGCACCATGATACGCTCTACCATCGACGGATTGATTCTCGACGTTCCGGTGAAAGCGGGTAACTCGGTGATCATGAGCAACACGTTCAATGACGGTACCACCATCGCTACCGTAGCTAATATGAACGACCTGATCTTCCGCGGTAAGATAGACGAAACAGAGGTAGGACGTGTACACGAGGGTATGCCGGTGAAACTGACTATCGGTGCGTTACAAAACCTGACGTTCGACGCTGTGTTGGAATACATCTCGCCGAAAGGGGTGGAAGAGAACGGTGCTAACCAATTCGAAATCAAAGCGGCTATCCATGTGCCCGATACTGTAAAGATCCGCTCGGGCTACTCGGCCAATGCAGAGATTGTACTCGAGCATGCCAACAAGGTACTTGCCGTACCCGAAAGCACCATTGAATTCAGTGGCGATACCACCTTTGTATATGTCATGACGGACTCAGTTCCCGAACAGAAATTTGAGCGCAAGCAGGTGAAAGCCGGTATGAGCAATGGCATCAAGATCGAGATCAAGGAAGGTGTTGCTGCAGCCGACAAGATTCGCGGAGCGGAGAAAAAAGAGGATAAAAAGAAATAATACGTAGTGATATGAAGAAGAATATAGTATTTATATGCTTGGCGGTATGCGGATTGACGGCTCAGGCCCAGGAGGGATGGACGCTGCGCGAGTGCATCGACTATGCCATCGAGCATAACATCAATATCCGGAAAGCGGCCAATGCTGCCGAGCAGAGCGCTGTAGATGTAAATACAGCCAAGTGGGCGCGGTTGCCGAATCTAAGCGGGTCAGCTGACCAGGCTTGGAGTTGGGGTCGCTCGGCTTCGCCTAAGGATAATACATACAGCAACAACAACAGCAGTTCTACTAATTTTAGGCTCAACTCAAGCATGCCCATCTTTACAGGTTTTAGTCTACCTAATCAGCATGAATTGGCTAAACTGAATTTCCAGTCAGCATTAGAAGACTTGAATAAAGCCAAGGAAGACATGGCACTCACAGTAGCATCTTCCTACCTGCAAGTACTCTTTAATCAAGAGATAAGCAAAGTTGCTGCCGGACAGGTAACCCTCAGCAAAGAACAACTATCACGTTTGAGCCGCTTGGCTGAACTGGGTAAGGCATCGTCTGCCCAAGTGGCCGAAGCCAAAGCCCGGGTAGCTCAGGATGAGATGAGTGCCATACAAGCTGATAATAACTACGAGCTTTCACTACTCGACTTGAGCCAATTGCTCGAGCTCCCATCACCTGAAAACTTCTACCTGGCGCAACAGGACACAGCTATCACTTTCACACCGCTTACAGCACCTGATAATATCTATACAGAGTCTGTTCTGCTTCGCCCGGGAATCCGTGCAGCTCAGTTGCGTTTGGAGAGTAGCGAGAATAGTATAAAGATAGCTAAAAGCAACTATTATCCTCAACTTTCTTTTAGTGCAGGTTTAGGAACAGGCTTTTATACCTTAAACGGGTTTGCCGGCGGAAATTCGTTCTTTGAACAATTAGACAATAGTCTCAACAAGTCTATTGGTTTCAGCCTCAGTATTCCTATCTTTAATCGCTTCGCCACTCGTAACCGGGTGCGCACAGCGAAGTTGCAACAACAAAGCTTGAGTTTGGATTTGGATAATGCAAAAAAAGCTTTGTACAAAGAGATACAACAGTCATGGTACAGCGCCGTGGCAGCCGAAAGCAAGTACAACAGCAGCGAAGTTGCCGTTGAAGCCAACGAAGAATCCTTCCGCCTGATGAGCGAAAAGTTCGACAACGGAAAAGCGACTTCGGTAGAATACAACGAAGCCAAACAGAACTTGATGAAAGCGTTGTCGGATCGTATTCAAGCAAAGTACGAGTACTTGTTCCGCACGAAGATTCTTGATTTCTACAAGGGAATTCCGATTGAGTAGTTAGGAATTCCTTCTTTAACAATTGCAAATATAGTTGAACAAAGGACGCTGTGAAAGCGTCCTTTGCTGTTTTAATACCTACCTTTGCAGCGACATAGATACCAGTTACTATATGAATCAGAAACAAACATTCTTCGGCAGAAGGTGGCGAATCATCGCCGCACTCGGATTGGCAATGCTGCTATTAGCAGCAGGAGTGCTCTTTATCAGTCGCAATGCTATTCTCCGAAGTATGGCCGATAAGCGTATCAAACAGATAGAACAATCGCACGGACTCCGCATCCGGTATGCTAACCTCCACGTAAGCGGACTCAAAGATATCATTCTGGATGGGTTATCAGTAGTTCCTGCCGATCGGGATACGCTACTGACTTTGCAATCGGTAGATGTGCGTATCAGTCTTAACCAACTATTGATGGGTAACATCGAGATACGCAATGTGCGTCTGGATGGATTGAAGGTCGATTTTATTAAACAAGACTCCATCGCCAACTATGACTTCCTGTTTCGCCCAAAAGGTGATACACCGGCAACCCCCACTCCTTCCTCTACCGACTATGCCGCACGCGTAGACAAACTATTGCACCTACTCTACGGCTTTCTACCCGAGAATGGCGATCTGAACCACCTCCATATCACCGAACGAAAAGATACTAACTTTGTCTCCATTCATATCCCGGCACTTACCATCCGTAATAACCATTTCCGGGCTGATATACATATCAAAGAAGATACACTTGCCCAACAGTGGAGCACCACAGGCGAACTTAACCAGAATACCCACAGTTTGCAGGCCTCTCTCCATGCACCGGAAAACAAAAAGATATCACTCCCATACATCAATCGCCGGTTTGGCGCAGAAGTCAGCTTCGACTCCTTAGCATATAGCCTGTCCGAGAAGTCAGAACGCGGTATCCCCCTCTGCCTCACAGGTAAAGCCAGCATAAGCGGACTGAGTATCTATCACAAAGCTCTTTCGCCCGAAGTGGTATACCTGGACAAAGGAGAGCTTGACTATCGGTTCAATCTTGCCGAACGTGCCATCGAACTGGACAGTACCACTACTGTCCGGTTCAACAAATTGCAATTCCATCCATACATCCATGCCGAGAAACCCGACACAGCCTGGCATTTCCGTATCTCTGTAAACAAGCCCTGGTTTCCGGCTGACGACTTGTTCGGTTCGTTGCCGAAGGGATTGTTCAGCAACTTAGACGGAATCAAGACGAGCGGTGAGCTGATGTATCATTTCCTGCTCGACATGGATTTCGCGCAACTCGATAGTTTAAAATTCGAATCCGAGCTGAAAGACAAGGATTTCCGTATCGTGCAATATGGCGCCACGAACCTTGGCAAAATGTCGGGTGAGTTTATATACACAGCTTATGAATACGGACATCCGGTACGCAGCTTCCCCGTTGGTCCGTCGTGCCCGCACTTCACCCCGCTGGACAGCATCTCACCGTTGCTGCAAATGGCTATTCAGCAAAGCGAAGACGGTGCTTTCTATTACCATCGCGGATTCCTGCCCGATGCCATGCGCGAAGCACTTATTCATGACTTGAAAGTAAAACGGTTTGCCCGGGGCGGTAGTACCATTACCATGCAGTTAGTGAAGAATGTCTTCCTGAACCGCAACAAGAACATCGCCCGCAAACTGGAAGAAGCACTCATTGTATGGCTTATCGAGAACGAAGGCCTGACATCGAAAGCGCGTATGTATGAGGTGTATCTCAACATCATCGAATGGGGACCATTAGTATACGGCGCTCACGAAGCATCTGCATTCTACTTCAACAAGCGTCCATCTCAACTCAATACCGAAGAGTGCATCTTCTTAGCCTCCATCATACCCAGTCCGAAACGCTACCGCAGTTCGTTCAATGAAGACATGCAACTGAAAGAAAGCATGGGCGACTACTACCACGTCATTACCAAACGACTGGTAGAAAAGGGATTGATCGATTCGTTGGCAGCCGACAGTATCCGCCCGCAAATACAAGTGACAGGTGATGCGCGGCTACCTTTGGAGAAGTAAGTCCCATTATTCAGAAGAAATGTAAGGTATTTGCAGAAAAAGGATTACTTTTGCAAGTGATAACCATATTTCGGCAACAATCATGCAATATAAACTGTCTGTTCCTTCCAAAGTGAAGGCTACCATACAACTCCCGGCTTCGAAAAGTATCAGCAACCGGGTGCTTATTATCCACGCGTTGGCTAAAGGTACCTGCGCACTCAGCAATCTGTCCGACTGCGACGATACGCGAGTGATGATCAAAGCTTTATCAGAGAACAATGAAGTGATTGATATTCTGGCAGCAGGTACCGCTATGAGATTCCTTACGGCCTACCTGAGTGTGACACCGGGTACACGTACCATCACCGGCACCCAACGAATGCAGCAACGCCCCATCCGGATCCTTGTCGATGCACTACGCGAACTTGGAGCCGATATCGAATACACAGCCAACGACGGTTTCCCTCCACTCCGTATAACCGGATCAACATTGAAAGAGAACGAGATCTCTTTGAAAGGCAGTGTGAGTTCGCAATACATTTCCGCCCTGCTTCTCATTGCTCCGATGTTGCCGAACGGATTGAAACTACATTTGGAAGGAGAAGTTATCTCCCGTCCGTACATCAATCTGACTTTACAGCTGATGAAGGATTTCGGCGCCTCAGCTATCTGGACATCCGAAAGCGATATTTTTGTTGCTGCCTGCCCGTACCGTGATACTCCTTTCCTGGTAGAAAGCGATTGGAGTGCAGCTTCGTACTGGTATCAGATAGTTGCTCTGACTGAAGAGGCGGAGATAGAACTGCCCGATCTTTTCTCAAAGAGCTATCAGGGCGATAGTCGTGGCGCCAAGTTGTTCGCCCGTTTAGGTATACATACGGAATTTACAGGAAATGGGGTACGACTGACTAAAACATCCACCCGGTCAGAGCGGTTAGACGAAGACTTCATCGACATCCCCGACCTGGCACAAACCTTTGTTGTCACTTGTTGCCTGCTCGGCGTACCTTTCCGGTTCACCGGTCTGCAAAGTTTAAAGATCAAAGAAACCGATCGTATCTTCGCCCTGAAAACGGAACTGAAGAAACTCGGTTACCTGATACAGGATGAGAACAATAGTATATTGTATTGGAATGGAGAACAGTGTCCACCCGAAACCACCCCGCTGATACACACTTACGAAGACCATCGCATGGCAATGGCTTTCGCTCCGGCAGCTGCCCGCTTCCCCGAAATGCGTATTGACGAGCCACAAGTCGTCAGCAAATCGTACCCCGGCTACTGGGACGACTTGCAGAAGGCTGGCTACTCCCTTCGTGAAGAAGAAACCACATTGTAAATTCTTTTAAACGATTATTCCAGCCTTTTCCCGCACCAGCCAAGAGCATTAGCTTCGAAGGTTCAGAACCTAATAGTAGGTAGCTGTACCGGCCTTCTGCCCTTTATAGTCATTATTCACATACACGCGTATCCAGTCAATATACATGGCCGGCATGGCATCCTTCTTCCACCCGGCAGGAACAATAGCACCGGGCCATGCAGCAGGGTTAGTAGAAATACCTGTACTGAAAATGAGAAAGAATCCGAGCGGGTCACTCCATGGCCAATCCGTATTGCCATTGGTTCCTTTGCGATGTTCGAAATAAGTCTGTCCGTTGACACCGCCTACAATACGATCGGGGAACCATTCCATCCAATAGATATTCCATCGGGACATATCCGCCAGTTCAATGGAAGAAGTAATGCTACCCGATCCACCGACCACTCCCGCATAGTGATTTTCCGAATGCAACGTAAAATGCGCCCGGTTATTCAGTGTTTTCTTGGGATTCTCCAAAAGATCGATCTCACCTTTCTTCGGCCAGGGATGGTCATTGTTGCCCATAAGCCAAAGGGCATCATTGAAACCCACGTAAGGAGTACGTTTAAAACGGATTTCAATACGCATATTCTCGGTAAAGTCGCACCAAGCCTCCCGGCTACCCGGCAAGGAAGTTCGATAACAAGCATGGGAGTATTTCACCTTGTCTCCGAATCCATTATCTATGGAGTCGGTCTCTTCTACAGAGCGAATACTCAATATGCCGTTCTTCACCTCAGAACAACGGGCATTGTCTACACGGGCGGTACGGCTCATGTGTCGCCCCCGGTGTTCGATGAATCCTAACGGAAGATTATCCTTCGTATCACGATCCAGAAATTCATGAGCCGTAAAGAATCGCCAGTTCTTTAGCTTAGGATGAGCAGTGCCGGGCTTCACGGCATCAGCCGATCCGAGAGTTACGGCCAAAGGTGCTCCCGGGCGATCGTACACCAGTGTTTCGTCATCCTTCGGAAGAGCTTTATCGGCCAGAACGCCAATTTCTGCTATCGCCACACAAGACCTCCCATTGATCTCGGCAAGCGGTTCCAATTTGAAATAACGGGCAGGATATGTCTTACCGAAACGAACAAAGTAAGGAACCGGGTTGTGCATGATATTGCTGAACTCGCCGGCAGCCTCGCATTTAGTCCACGACCGACCATCAAGGCTGACATAGAAAGCATATTTATAAATGGTTCCCGCCAAATCCTCTCCTGAAGGAGGAGCATAGCAAAAACCGTTAACATCGGCCTCACGCCCCATATCTACGACAAGCGGAGCAAGCGAGGAAGAACGCCAAACCGTTTTCCGATCTCCATCCATAGCCAGGCGGGAGTCTGAATCTCCTTTCATTACACTCCATTCATCTACGGGAATATCACTCAGTTTTAGTTCCTCATTCTTCTCAGAAAGCGGTTCTGCATAATAAAGACCTACTGCCGAAACATGAGCTACACCACGTGCAGCCCGGATCGTAACACGGATACGCTCCGGACGAGAGTCGGAAAAGCGGATCAAACGTTTGTAACCAACGGTAGTTCCCTCGGCTATGTGAAACCAAACACCCTCTTTATAACCTTCGACCAGAAAACTCTCCACACGTTGTCCTTTCGAAATATCCTCCTGTATCAGGAACGTATTCACAAGCGCTCCTTTTTGCACCTCATATTGACGTGATGCACCGGAAGAAGCCTTCCACAGTCCTTTTCCTTTCCATGCATAATTTTGTGCAAAGGTTTTCTTCAAGTAAGTCGAAAGTTCCTTCAACCGCTGTACATCGTTTTCATGAATCAGGCCCCGGCGATCGGGAGGAATATTCAACAGAAGTACGGAGTTATAACCGACCGACTTAAAATAGATATCTACCAAATGGCTCAAAGACTTCACCTGGCTATCTTGATCTGCATGATAAAACCATCCCGGACGGATGGAAACATCCACTTCGGAAGGGTACCAGAACAATTCTTTGGCACGTACCACGATGCTGCTCCCCCCTAAGTCCTTTGCTTTACCAGAAATACCCAATCCACGTCTCAGTTCTTCCGAATGAGGATAAATTCCCGGAGCCAGTACTGTGGCACTCCACTCTGTCTCACGTCCTATACCTTTTTCATTGCCAACCCAACGCACGTCATCGCCCATAATAGCGGTAACGGCCTTCGGTTGCAAGCGACGAATAGTCTTCAAAATAGCTTCCCAATCATATACCTGTTTCTTTCCATTCGGACCTTCTGCATTGGCGCCATCAAACCACACCTCATGCACTTCACCATAGTTTGTCAGCAATTCGGTTAGTTGTTCTATAAAGAACTGGTTATAAGCCGGAGAATCACCATAACAAGGAGCATTGCGATCCCAGGGAGAAAGATAAACCCCAAACTTAAGACCGTATTTATCGCAAGCATCACGCAATTCGCGCACCACGTCTCCTTTTCCTTCGCGCCAGGAACTGGAAGCTACGGAATGTTTGGTTGTTTTCGTTGGCCAGAGACAGAACCCGTCATGGTGTTTGGCGGTAAGAATAGCCATTTTAAAGCCACCCTCTTTCAGTGCACGAACCCATTGCTCGCAATCCAGCCCGGCAGGTAGAAAGATTGCAGGATCTTCCGAACCATCTCCCCACTCCCGACCTGTAAACGTATTCACTCCAAAATGCAGGAAAGCCGTTAGTTCCATTTGTTGCCATTCCAACTGTTGCGGAGTAGGAACCAACCGGGAAGCCATATCCAATTTCTGTTCCGGGGTAGCTCCCTCCGGAAAGCGCAGATGCTTTACATAATAATCTTCCTTATCCGGTGCCTGCACAGCTCCATTCTTCACCGGGGACAGACTGTCTTTTCCATCCGTCAACCAGTTCAATGAGAAATTAGTGAAATACATCGAAAAGTCTTCCGTACCTTCATTCTCTTCCGTATACATCCCAATCGTACCATCCTGAAGGATGCACAAAGAAGAATATGCTGAACCGCCGGCACATATCGTCTTTTTCACCGGCCAGCTTTTCCCTTCGTCATAGCTTAGGAATACCGATACATTCTTCCGCATGGTAGGATGATTCGGCACACTATGCAGAAGCCTATTCTTACTATATCCATCTTTCACAGAAGTATAATAAATAAGGTCGCCATCGCAACCAGGCTCTATCATCTCGGTCCATTGACATATCTCACTCCAACTTTTCCCTTTATCTTTCGAAGTAGCATAATACCGTGCTCCCTTCGCCTGATTTCGGATGCTCACCAACAGCGTACCATCATTCAACTCTACTATTTTGGCTTCATTGCCCCAATCAGGCTTCACACAAGAAGACACTTTCCAGGTCTCTCCCTTATCTTCGGAATAATAAACATAATTAGCGATATCTTCTATCTTCCTGCGAGATGTTTCACGGACAGCAGCTACAAAATAGATGGTTCCGTCGCGCCCTAACAGTCCGGCTCCCGATGCACAAAAAGAGCCTTGCCACTTACTTCTCTCCGCATCAGCACATCCTTTTCCGAACAGTTGGCCGGTAATATCCTTAGGGCTCGTCCAAGTCTGCCCATTATCCGAACTTTTACAGATATACGTACGATTCGAGAGTTCGGTGGTGGACTCAAAGAAACCGGTCCCTCCTACAAATATACAGATCAATCCACCGTCTTCGCCGGTACGGGCCAACGCAGCATCTCCATAGCCCGCAAAGCGTCCTGTCCCTTCGGCAATAGTCAGAGCTTCCGACCAGGTCTTCCCACCATCCACACTTCTATTGATCAGTACATCAATATCCTCCGGTAAATCCGTCTGATTTGCTTTCCGCTTATCGGTAGCCACCACAAGCGAACCGTCGGGAGCGGTCACAATAGCAGGTATCCGGTAATTCCTGGAACCCAAATCGCCCGGAGCATACAGAAGCTTGCGAGCTAACAAAATCTCACAGGAACTTCCCGACAGCGGTTTCTCTAACCGATAGGTTCCCCGGGAAGTAGTAACGGATGGCACACCCAGCTCTATCCGATGCCCTTCAATGGCCTTGTCAGAGACATCACAGGTTATCCATACATAATGCCGGCCCGCAGGAAGAACGCCAGCCAACGGACAGTTGAACATTCCCTTTCGCGGCACACATTCTCCCAACTTTACATATTCTGCTACCCGCCTTGAATCGAACACATCAGAACTTCCTGTAGAATAAACCTTCATACGCGTAACATCATTGGCAGAGGCCGTACCGCTCATCTCTACCTGCAAACTCTTCCAGGTAATTGCTTCAGCCTTCTCTACCTCTACGACCAGGCGTAGAAGAGGTTCATTCAGATTACCCCGCCCGGTTATTTCGACTCCTTTGGTCGAGCTGGCATGTATAATCCGGTTTTCTCCGGCTACACACAGTTGAACTTTCAGAAAAGGAAGTAACAAAAAGCACAGTACTCCCCATAAACAACTACATCGTCTCATAGTACCCTATTTATTTTATTGGACTGATTGTAAAATTAAACTGTTTCTCACGCAACGGAACCTGATATGGAAGCAATACCCCCGGGCCACAAGTAGCAGTACCTACTCCTGCCTGCTCTGCATCCAAATGTACGGTAACCTTTCCCTCACGTCTCAACTCATTGATATGAGTAGCTACATCCAGACATTGATCCGTATAAGGAATCACACTGAACTGGAACGGTACATCGCTACGAAAAGCAAGTCCTTCTCCCCCTTCACCAGCAAGCTGCATCCACCGCACCTCTGTTCGGTTACCCGTAGCTTGCGGCCGGATATAATAATGGAACATGCGATCTACATCTGTATGGTAAATGCCTATACGTCCGGCCAGATTACGGTCCACATATGTTTCGCAATCGCCGCGTCCCAGATAGCTTACCTGACGATACGTATCCGCCATCTCAAAAGTCAGGCCCACGCGAGCCAACGAAGTAATCACGGTGGTATCGGGTACAAAATGCGTCTGTATATCCAGTACACCATCTCTTTGCAATGTATAGACAAACGTGGCAGCGCCCACTTTGATGCCCCGATCATTCAGTAGCTCTACCTCGGAATGGCCTCCCCTGGAAGTATTCCTGACAGAAAGAGCCCGCTGAGTAAGTTTATCCAATCCCGCTTTCTTCCATGCTTTGGCGCCACCCGCTTTTTCACGGTTGTCATTATCCGTCACCGGCCGGTAAAGGCTCAACAGCACAGGAGAAACAAGATACTCCTGTCTCTTATATTTATAAGAGTTCAACGCTCCTGTTTCCGGATCAATAGCTATTTCGACCTTGCCCGACAGCTTGGTTGCCAAAGTACGAGCATTCGGATTTGCAGGAAGGATGAACTGATCATAAGCGACTTCATAGTCCGTACCCACAAACGGAGCAGCCTCCACTGGTGTCCAACTTAGATTCAGATATGCTTCACAGATAGTTGCAGGCAGACGTACAGCCCCCAACTTGACATCAACCGTCTCATGCGGAGCTGCATCTACCTGGCGGGTACCGTCGGCTATCACTATTTCATTATCGCCCACCACTTGCCAATGCAAAGTATAAGCATTGAGGTTGGTAAAGTCATACCAGTTCTTTACATGTACAATTAGATTTTTGTTGTCGGATAATGAAGCCTTAATATACTGATAAGCCTTCTTTACCTCCAATAAGTGCGGATGCGGTGTACGGACAGCGTTCACCAGACCATTTCCACAGAAATTGCCGAAGCTGGGCACATTCTTTGGTCCATAATCACCTCCATAGCTCCAGTACCAACGTCCATCAGCATCTATTTCGCGGAAAGACTGATCCACCCAATCCCATATACAGCCACCCTGAACAATCGGTTCTGTTTCGAAAACATGCATGTAGTCTTTCAAAGCGCCGCAGCTATTTCCCATGGCATGCAGATACTCGGTCATGATAAACGGCCGATAGGCCTTCGGTTCTGTCTGCCGGGCATAAGCCACCAATTCTTCTATACTCCGGTACATACGACAATAGATATCGGTATTGTAGTTCTGCTCAGCCCGTTCGTATTGTACAGGACGCGTTGTGTCGACCGATTTCATCCAATCATACGTCCTTTCAAAGTTAATGCCATTGCCCGCCTCATTACCCAACGACCAGATGACGATGGCCGGATGATTCTTGGAACGTTCATACATACGCCGGGTACGGTCCATGTGTGCAAGAAGCCAAGTAGTATCCTTTGCCAACGAAGCAGGTCCATATCCCATGCCATGTGATTCTATATTGGCTTCGTCGATCATGTAAAGACCATAGCGATCGCACAACTCATACCAATACGGATGAGTCGGATAATGCGAGTTACGCACCGTATTCAGGTTGTGCTGCTTCATTAGTCGAATGTCTTGTTCCATCAGTTCCTTACTGACAGTGCGCCCCAACTGTGAGTGTTCATGACGGTTTACCCCTTTCACCAGAATGGGTACTCCATTGATACAGAAACGCCCGTCCTTGATCTCCGACGTACGGAATCCCACCTTACATCCGGTCAGATGCGTCACTTGCCCGGCACTATCCTTGAATGCCAAGGTCAATGTATAAAGATTCGGATGTTCTGCATTCCAGCTTTTTACTCCTGGCAGGCTTTGTTGATTAAAAGTTATAAGATTGCCCGGTCCCCGGTTTCTCATGGAGACCGCTTCATCCAACACGACTTTACCGGAAGGATCTTTCAAGGTATATGTCAAAACTGAATTTTCACTTATAGCCCCTCCCACCATTGCTTCAAGACCGAAGATACCGTCTTTGTATGCTGTCTTATCCAAAGAAGATGTTACTTTATAATCAGCGACAAACTGTTTGGGAGTGCTGTAAAGATATACGTCGCGTTCAATGCCACTCATTCGCCACATATCCTGACATTCCAGATAGGAACCGGCACTCCAGCGATAGACTTCGAGCGCTACTGTATTCTCTCCTTTCTGTACATAGTCAGTGATGTCCCATTCGGCAGGTGTTTTCGATCCCTGGCTATAGCCTAACAAATGCCCGTTTACCCAAATGTAGTAGAACGAAACCACTCCTTCACAACAAATAACGATGCGGCGCCCGTTCCAGTTTGCCGGCACATTAAAAGTACGACGATACGATCCTACTTCATTTTCTTCGTGCGGCACGAAAGGCGGGTTCTTTTTGAAGTTGAACAAGGGATCGTCAAATTCATACGTCTCATTCACGTAGATAGGCGTACCATATCCTTGTCGTTCCCAATTACCCGGAACTTCTACTTCTGCCCAATTGCCGGCATAGAACGAAGGTTTATAGAAATCTTCCGGACGAAGATCAGGGTTCTTTATCCAATGGAACTTCCACTTGCCATTGAGGCTCATGTAGTAAGGAGATTGCTCATAATGGCCGTCACACACAGCCTTTGCTGTCTCGTATGGCCAGATATACGTATGCGGTTTTAATTTATTCTTACCGATAGCATATTGGCTCTGCCATTCCGGTAATGAGGTCTGCGCAGTGGAGGTTCCCAGGAACAACCACATCACGATCAAATTTAAAAGGATATTTTTCATCTATATAGTTTTTATTCAAACCTGTTGGCGGAATTAATTCATGCTTTTTACCCTACAAATCCATCATTTCTTTGCTAAGTTATTATACTCGTAGAGCAAGGTAGCGTTGCTCTACGACCCAGCTTGTGACACTCTACGAGGATCGATGTACGAGATGCGCATCTGGAGCAGTACGAGATGTACATCTGGTACTGTATGAGATGTACATCTCGTACATCGATCCTTTTAAACGAAAGGTAGCTCCCTCTACGAGTAACACTGCTTTACTCTACGAAAATCGGTTCAATTCATTGAATGTATAGCGATCTGCTTGTCTGATGAAGGATTCTTTCATTCTGCCAACGGGTTATTCAATGCTAATTTCATCAAAATAAATCCGGGCTTCCTGTCCCGGACGTACATGAGTCACAGGACAATTTCCGGCTCCATACGCTACCACACGAATACAGCGTACCTTTTCCTCCATTTCAAACAGGAAGTCTTCCCTGACAGTCTCTTCACGGAAAACCTCATTGGCTGAGAATGTCCGTTCTGCCGCCTTGCGATACTCTTTATTATCTGTCGAAATCCAGATCTCGATCTTTGCCGGTTTATGTACAGCCATGCCATAGTTCGTAATAGAGCCCAGCACAAGTCTGTGCACTACTTCCGTTCTTCTCAAGTCAATTGTAAAGGAGACCGTATCACTCTTCATCCAGGAGCACCATTCCAAGTCCGTGTATTTCAGACTTCCTCGCACCCCATTGACCAACAAAGCAATATTATCGGCCCCATGGCTCTTTATGGGTTTTCCTGTAGCTTTATTCCAAACAAGAGGAAGCTCCAAGGTTTTTCCCATCTGATTTCCACCGGCAAAAGTAGCAGCCTTGATCGTTTTCGCATTTGTTAGGATCAGCGGCTTTGTGTACAGTGCCGATTGCACCGTTGGTGAACTTCCATCCATTGTATAGCGTATCTCCACATCCGGACGGATACAATCCAGTTTTACTTGCAATCGGCTGTTTACGGGAGTCACCGTTTGCTGTATGTTATACATAGAACGGGCGTACACAATACCTCTCTCAGCGAGATGTTCATTAAGGTGGTCCAACGCTTTTAGGTATCCTCCCCAGTTTTTACGTTCCGGCTTTGTCCAACTAATTTCGGCCAATGCAGAAAGACGGGGAAACAGCAGATACTCCACATCGGCAGGCGAACTGCAAAACTCTGTCCAGAGCGAAGCCTGTACTCCCATCAACAGAGAAGCAACCTGTGGAGTCCATTCCTCCTGTACCGGCTCGTAATCGTAGACATCTTTCAGGGTATTATTTCCAAAATAGGTCAAAGGCTCGAACCACTGAGGACCCTGATACCGGATGAGGTACATAATACGTGCCGGCGTCATCACAAAACGATGCCCTCGCTCAGCTGCTTTAACAGCCGCCTGACCATATCCCTGCCAACCAAAAATAATAGCGCCTTCGGGAATCGTGGTATTGGTCAACTCATCCCAGCCCATTACTTCCCGTCCTTTACCTTGCAGGTAACGCGCAACCCGCGCCATGAAATAGCCTTGCAAAGCTTCTTCGTCTTCCAGGTTTTCCTGCCTTATCCGCGCCTGACACAGCGGGCACTCCTTCCAATGGGTTTTCTGGGCTTCGTCTCCACCTATATGTATATACTTTGATGGAAACAGTTCCAAAACCTCATCAAGTACTCCCTGCAAAAAAGTAAACACACTATCATTACCCGCACAGAATATGATGTCGGCATGGTTCCCTCCCAAACCGGGCAACACACCGATAAATTTATCCACTACCGGGCAGGATAGCGATGGATAAGCAGCCAGTGCTGCATTGCTGTGTGCCGGCATTTCGATTTCAGGGATCACTTCGATGTGTCGTACTTGTGCATATTGTACAATATCCCGGATATCATCTTGCGTATAAAATCCTTTTTCAATCGTAGGTTCTCCCTGACGGGGATTACGGCGATCGGGGAAACTCTTGTCGCTACGTTCTACCCGGCGCGAACCTATTTCCGTAAGCAAAGGATATTTTCTGATTTCGATGCGCCAGCCATTATCGTCCACAAGATGCAAGTGCAGTTTGTTCAATTTCAGCATAGCCATACAATCAATGATACGCAGCAGGTTTTCTTTGGGGGTAAAGAAGCGTGCCACATCCAGCATAAGCCCCCGATAACCGAACCGGGGCTGATCGGTAATTGTTACAGCAGGAACAGTCCAATCGACACCATCTCTTACCTGACCGCTTTCAATGGCACCCGGCAAAAGCTGGCGAATGCTCTGCAAAGCATAAAAGAATCCCTGTGCATCAGCAGCACGCACCAGAATATGCTTAGAGGTTATTTCCAGCTGATAAGATTCGGGGTTCAGGGTTATATCCGTCAGGAAACAAACGTCGCCATCCCGGCTTGCCACCTTTACAGCAGGGGCAAACCCTGCCGCAGAGATAAACAAATCAGTGAGATACCTGGCTTGTGCGGCCTGTACTTCATTCTCCACTGCAAAAACTGTTTTAGCAGAGAATGTAAAGCGGCCCGTACCCGGTACTATACCGACCGGGCAGGGAACCAATGAAGTGGGGGGTGTCAAGTTATCAGCCTGTACGTTTGTTATGGCAAACAACAAACAGCACATCACTGCATATATATATTTCATAAGATCGCATTACTCGTTTTTAAGTCACTCTTTGTCTCTCTCGGGCGAAAAGCGTACAGGATCGTTATACTGCTCCTGTAATGCACTCAATTGAATTTTTAGCTCTTTGGTAATATCTTCCGTACCCGGTTGTCCGTACAGATTGTGCATTTCGGACGAATCATTTAGCAAATCATACAGTTCGTACACATCGATATCATTGTAAAAATGAATCAACTTATAGCGTTCGGTGCGTATGCCGTAATGCCGCTTTACTTTATGCTCGGCAGGATATTCATAGAAATGATAATATAAAGATTTCCGCCAGTCTGCCGGGTGTTCGCCTTTCAATAACGGAAGCAATGAAACTCCCTGAATATCTTCGGGAACCTTTACTCCTGCAAGTTCCAGGAAGGTAGGAGCATAGTCGATGTTCTGTACCATCTCATGAATCTCGCCTTGCCTTTCGAAGTCTTTCGGCAAACGCATCACCAAAGGCGTGTGCATAGATTCCTCGTATATAAAGCGTTTGTCGAACCAACCGTGTTCGCCCATATAGAAGCCTTGATCGGACGTGTAGACCACCAATGTATTATCCAGCAATCCGTTCTTCTCCAGATAATCCAATACCCGGCCCACATTATCGTCCAGCGATTTCAGCGTCTTCATGTAATCGCGCATATACCGTTGGAACTTCCAATCGGCCAACTCCTTTCCTTGTAGATTCTTTTGATAGAAGTCATCAATGATAGGATTGTAAAAGTTATCCCAGGCAGTGCGTTGAGCCTCATCCATACGTCCGATATACTTTTCATAGATCGATTTCAGACGGGTCTTCTTATCGGGGTGCCACATCTTCAGGTCATAAATCATATCCATATCCTTTTCGATGCTCATTTCCTGGGCGGCAGCAGCCGGACGCCCTTCATAGTCGTCAAAGAAATTATCCGGCAACGGGAACGTTTTATCTTCGTAAAGCGTCAGATCACCGGTATCTGCCAACCAGTTGCGATGAACGGCTTTGTGGTGAATCAACATGCAAAACGGTTTTTCTTTATCCCGTTGGCTATCCATCCAACGAATGGCATCGTCGGTAATAAGCGTTGTCACATAGCCATGTTCCTGAACTGTGTCATTGTTTTGCGAAATAAACTCCGGGTTGTAATAATGTCCTTGTCCGGGAACAATTTTCCAATAATCGAAGCCGGTCGGCAGACTTTCCAGGTGCCATTTACCGACAAGGGCCGTTTCATAGCCGGCTTCTTGCAGCAGTTTAGGAAATGTTTGCTGAGAACCATCGAATACGCAGGTGGTGTTATCGTAGAATTTATTGGCACAACTGTGTTTGCCTGTAAGCATGCAGGCACGACTGGGGCCACTCAATGAATTTGCCACAAAACTATTTGTGAAACGCACTCCATCCGCAGCAATCCTGTCCAGATTGGGTGTTTCCATATACCGTTGATCATAGCAACTCATCATCTGAGCCGTATGATCATCGGTCATGATATATACTATATTATATTGTTTCCGCATTTCCCCTTTTTGAGGAGAAGTACAGGATATAAAGGATGTCACAGCGGCAACACCAGTCAAAGAATAGAGAAAGTTTGATTGCAAAGTCTTCATAATCGTAACTTTTAGTTGTTTACCCCAACATGTATATACCGATAGCAGGGCAGGACAAACACCTGCCCGCTACCGACATACAAACTGATATTAACCTATTGAAAACGTTCAATGTTGTCATCGGCTAATAGCCGAAGTTATTGTCTTCATTCGTAAGACCCGGGTTAGCATCTATCTCACTGGTAGGAATGGGCAGAAGAAGATTCTTCTTCAAGAAATCGTCCGTCAGACTGCCGTTATTGAAACTGTAATCCACAAAGGCATTCACGTTGGTATCGTAATTATTATCGCCCAATGTAGTCAGTTGGTGATTGACATTCAATTCCAAAAGCTTTTTGAAATATTCCGTTCCACGAATACGCACCATGTCGTAAATACTGGGTTCACCAGAAAGTTCTATAATACGTTCAAAGTAGAGTTTTTCCGTGACTTGTTCTTTGCTGAGTGTAGATGGCCAATCGGCAGGTACCAAAGAAGTAGTGCTTCCGGATTTGCGTGCGCGATCCAGTACCTCATTGGCCAGACTGATTGCTTTTGCCGTATTACCAAGCTCATTGTACACATCGGCCATCAGCAATAACATTTCCGCATACCGATACACCATCAGGTTCTTATGAGACATCGTTCCGGTCTGATTCTGATCGTATAATTTTTGATAATACGGCCATTTCTCACTGTTACCCACTGTCGTAAACTTTGTTACAGATTGCGTGATCTGATTGTTGTACTGGGAAGTTCCATGATCATTCTGATAATTCTGCAGGACATTGATATCCGGATTCTTCGGATCGGGGAAATCGGCATAAGGCAGTTTGGCTACCACTTGCAATTTGGTGCTGGCTGTTCCCGGAACAATTTCCGTATTGGATGCAAAAGTCCAATAAGGATAAGCATAAACGGAGTCGTTTGCACAGAGCTTGGAACCGACCTGTGCTTTTGGATTCGCTTGATTATTGCCGGTACGCGCTCTCCATTTTGTCAGGAAGGTAGCTTCTATACGCGGATCGCCCGGATAAGTGCCTTGATGCAGGTCATACGTATATTTCGCTACCCGGTAAGTTCCCCACGCAATACCCGACGTAGAGCTGGCCGGTGCAAAACGGTTACTTCCACGGTTGTAGCAATTGACAGCCGAAGTGGCCGAGAAGTTGATCTGGATAATTGCTTCTTTGGAGTTCGACACAAAGTCACCGAACAGACCCGCGAATTTAGATTCCAGTTTATATACCTGGCTGTTGTAAACCGCATCAAACATATCTTTGGCATTTTGCCAGTTGGCAGAAGCATCGATACCTAAAGCTGCCATTTTATAATACACTTTGCCCAGAAGCGCCTTTGCCGCCCAAGAGTTTACCCGGCCGGGAGCTGATGTTTCAGCGATGGAAGACGCATCTTTCAAGTCTCTCACCACTTGTTCCAACACCACCTGACGGGGTGAACGGGCTATCGAAATACCTTCCGAAGAAGAGGCAACCGTCTTCAAAGGAACATCACCGAACAGGGATACCAGATTATAATAAGCCAATGCCCGGAGAACTTTCGCTTCTCCTCCTTTTTGATTCTTAACGCTGCCGCTCAATCCGCTTTTATCTAAACTCTCCAGAAAAGCATTGATTTCGGCTATCACTTTGTACATGCCGTTCCACGCTCCCGAAACCAACCCGTTGGCCGGTAATACAGCCAAAGCGCCTAATGTTCCGTCGTCTGCACCATTGCGTTGCGCCCAACTAAGTCCCGATCCTACAATGGGTACTTCCTGCCACATCTGTCCGTAAGCCTGATTGGCCGACATGTAGCCATAACAGCCCAACAAGGCCAGTTCGGCATTGTTTTCGGTTTGGAAAACGATGTTGCTACTCTGAGAATATAGTGGGTTCTCATCGAGTAATGAGTCACAAGCTGAAAAAACAAAGGCTGTAACCAAAGACAAGATGTAATATTTATATCTTTTCATATCCATCAAATTTTGTTGTTAGAAATTCAAATTCAAGCCGAATATATATGAACGTGGGGTTGGGTACGAACTCATATCAATACCCGGACGCAGACCGTCGAAAGCAAAGCTGTTCACTTCAGGGTCATAACCGCTGTAATCGGTTATGATGAATGCATTCTTCACAGAAGCATAAACGGAGGCATTCTGGAAGCCGATCTTCTGCAGCCACTTCTTAGGCAATACATAATTCAATGTAATATCCGAACAACGTAAATAACTTCCATCTTCGATGTAACGATCCATCACGTAGTTCTGCACAACAAATGTTGAGCCCGGATACAGATTGGAATGGTTGCTTTCCGTCCACATATTCTGATAAGCCTTTTGAGAAATGTTATTGGCTTTCGTTCCCGGAGTATTGATGTACCGGTTGTTCGTATTCAGAATGTCTTTACCCTGTACTCCGGTGAATGCTGCCGACAGGCTAAGACTTTTCCAGGAAACAGAAGTAGAGAAACCGTACGTAAAGTCGGGATTCGGATTACCTATAATATCACGGTCTTTCTCATTGACTATACCATCGCCGTTCCTGTCTAAGAACTTAACGTCACCGGCAACCGGTGTTGCACCGTTAAACGATTTGTAATAACCTACCGTACCATCTTGTTTGATGTACTTCACGCCATCTGCCGTAATATCCTCCGGCTGCACAATGCCTTGCGTCTTATATCCGTAGAACCTTCCCGGCGCTTCGCCTTCCAGGAACACATGTGCCACACCGAAATGGTCGCCCAAAGAGTTGCCGTAATACCCCACTCTACTTCCTAAGTAACCAAAATCAGCCGGTAAAAGTCCCAATTCGGTAATCTCGCCCTTGTTAATGCCTATATTACCTGTCACATTCCATTTCCAGGTTTTTCCGTCAACGATCTGTGCATTCAAGGAGAGCTCCACACCTTTGTTATTCAACGAGCCCTGATTATAATAGGTAGACCCGAACCCGGCAGAACCCGGCAGCGCTCTGGATATCAGCAAATCGGATGTTTTCTTCTGATAAATATCAAGTGTTCCGCTCAAACGTGATTTCAGCAGGCTAAAGTCCAAACCGACGTTCCAGGAAGCTGTCTTTTCCCATTTCAAACTATTATTCGACAGGTTGGTCACCGAAAAAGCTCTTTCCGTATTGCCGGAACCATCTGCATAGTACAGTGATTCGGAAGATCCATACATAGAGAAGGTAGAGTACGGATTAATACTTTGATTACCGGTTACACCGTAGCTCAGACGAACCTTCAGCTGGTTCAGCCAGGAAATTCCTTTCATGAACTCTTCCTGCTCCATGCGCCATGCTACGGATGCCGAAGGGAAGTATCCCCAACGATTACCTTTGGCAAACTTACTGGAACCATCTGCACGCAATGAGGCAGTCAGCAAGTATTTATCCAGGAAAGATAAGTTGGCACGCCCCAAATAAGACAGCAGTTGATAGTCTCTTTGAACAGGCTGTGCATGGGTGGTGTTTCCCGCCATATGAAGACCATTCTCGCGCATCTCGAAGAAAGTAAAATTATTGCCGGTGGTATTCTTATTCAAATAGTTATAGTCTTCGTACGTCACACCGACTGTAGCATCCAACGTTGCAAACGACTTAAGTTTCGTACTATAATTCAAGATGTTTTCAATGGAAACATTGCTCTTGTTCAAGTCGGACAATGACAATAAACCCTGATTGTTCATACCTTGGTAGAGTTGCAGGCCATACCAACGTTTGCGTTCATTTATATTCAGGTTGCCACCCGTACGCAGATTGTAACGGAAGAACTTGTTGATTTTCCAACCCAAGTCCATACTGGCTTTGAAAGTTTTGTCGTCAGTCGCATCCACATAGTCATTCAACCAACTGAAAATGGTAGTCTTGTTCTCGTTGCTGAAAGAGGGGTCACCGTCCGGTCTGTCAAACGGAGCATAGTCCAGCGCCGTACGCGAGATAGCTCCTGTGGAACCACCCAACGTGTTACCTCCCGCCATCATATCGTTCTGACGAAGCGAACCGCTCAAAGATAAGTTTAGCTTGACAGCCTTGGATAGTTCGGCGCTGATATTGGCACGCAGGTCGCCCTGTTTCAGAGAGGTTTGCTTGACCGTTCCGTTAATATCTTTAAAGTTGGCAGAAATGTAATACGTGATCTTGTCCGATCCGCCATTGACCGACAAAGAGTAATTCTGCGAGAAGGCGGAAGCATAGATCTCCTTCTGCCAGTTTTTGTAGTTAACCAGATGATATGTTTCCGGATCGGCCGGATCATATTTATCATATTCGCCACTGAACACATACCTTACTTCGTTGCCAACTACATAGAAAGGAACCAAGCCATCCGAGATCCGGCTATTAGAGTATGCAGCATATTCTTCCAGGTTGATCATCTTCATCAGGTTGGTAGCATTGGCAACAGTAAAAGTAGCCGAAGCATTCACTTTGGCTTTACCCTGTTTCCCTTTCTTTGTGGTGATAAGGATCACACCGTTGGCTCCACGCGAACCATAAATAGCTGTCGATGAAGCATCTTTCAGAATGGTAATATCTTCAATATCGGCAGGATTCAGAGAAGCTAACGGATCCTGGTTGATCTGAAAATCACCACTAATACCCGAAGAAGAGAATTCACCCGTTGAGGATTGAGGTACATTGTCGATTACATACAACGGCTGGTTATCCCCGCGAAGCGAACTGGCACCACGAATAGTAACCGAAGAAGCTGCTCCTACCGTAGAAGAAGAGGTGTTAACGACAAGCCCTGCCACTTTCCCGGACAACAGATTGTCAATAGAAATAGCTTTCGCCGCATCGTTCGGATCGGGACGCATGCTGGTTAACGCACCGGTAACATCGCCTTTGCGAGCCGTACCGTAAGCCACTACCACAACTTCGTCCAACAACTGGGTGTCATCAGCTAAAGCTACATTGATAACCGACTTACTTCCCACGGCAATCTCCTGTTTGGCAAAACCGACAAAAGAGAAAATCAATACGGATTTGGAACCGGGAACATCTATCTTGTAATTACCATTCATATCGGTAAGTACACCTGTTGTAGTTCCTTTTACTTGTACACTGGCACCGGGTATGGCCTCATTGGCACTGTCAACCACCCTGCCTGTCACTCTCATTGTTTGTTGTGCCAAAACAGTTATGCTCGACAGCAAACAGAACAGACATACAATTAAATGTTTTTGTCTCATAGCATTCAATTTAAATAGTAAAGACTAATAAACTCGTTTTATTTTGACACAAAAGTAGATTCGACTCTAAAAAAAGGTGTGCAATAATCACTATTAGAAATCCAAAATTGACTATTTACCCGCACCAACCGGTATTTTGTTCAAAACTGGAGCAAAAATAGACAAAATCGGAGTTCTTTCCTTCCCCTTTAACACAAAGCTACTACCGGGCTTTGCTACCTTTTTACTACTTTTGCGTCTGAACGAATAAATCAGAAAAGCACTTATGAAGAATACGCTGTTCCCGGCTCTCATCGCATGCCTGTTATTACTTCTTCCGATTCGTGTAATGGGCAACAAGCAGTATGCCTTTCAGCAGATCAATACGCAGGATGGTCTTTCGTCTTCGGTTCGCTGCCTGGCGGTAAGCCACGAGAAAGGGTATGTATGGATAGGCACCAAAGTCGGAATCGGACGTTTCGATGGGTATGAGCTGAAAAAGTATATGCTTGGCAACATTACTCATATCCTTGAAGACAAGGAACATACTATCTGGGCTATCACACCGAAAGGACTTTTCTACTACGACTACCGGGAAGACATCTTCATACAGGCACGCGACAATGACAATAATCCCGTGGCTGCAACCTCTATTTGCCTTTGGGAAGATGGGGTATTGTTCATCGGTAATGGCAGCCTCTACAAATACAGTTATACAGACCATCAACTCAAATACCTCTACCCTCTTACTCCCAAAAGCAATCATAACCTGACTCTTTTACAGCGATGGGATGAGCGTACATTATTAGGCATCAATCGCTGGAGCCGCTCCCTGCTTATCGATGTGCCAACCGGACAAACACGCCCGGCTCCTTTTGACACGGTAGACCTGACCGCCAGCTTTATCGACCGGCAGGGAAATATCTGGATCACCCCTTATAACCAAGGTGTGAGGTGCTACGACCGGAACGGCAAACTGCTGCACGCCTTTCATACGCAGAACTCTCCATTGCAAACCAATGTCATTCTATCCATAACAGAGAATAACGGAAAGATATGGTTAGGCACAGATGGAGCAGGTATCTACATTCTCGATCCGAAAGATGGTTCCATGTCCGTCCTCAGTCACATTCCCGGCGACCCTTATTCGCTACCTGTTAACTCCATACTCTGCCTGTATACGGATATCAATCACAATATATGGGCGGGTAGTGTACGCGGAGGCCTGATCAATATCAGGGAGGTCAGCATGAAGATCTACCAGGATGCATTGCCGGGGATGGACTATGGGCTAAGCGAAAAAGCGATTTTAAGTATTTATCAGGATGAAGGGGAAGAAGATATCTGGATCGGAACAGACGGAGGAGGCATCAACCGGTTCAATTCCACTACCAAGAAGTTTCATCATGTCTTATCTACCTGGAAAGAGAAGATTCCATCCATCACGGGTATAGACAACAAGCGACTGCTGGTTTCGTTTTTTAGTAAAGGACTGTTCTTCTTTGACAAACAGAACGAAACGTGCCAACCGCTGATTATTGTCAACGATAGCATCAATGCCATTATATGTCAACGGGGCAAGTCGGTCAATGTATTCCAGAACACGCCGGAAACAGTCCTGTTACTATCCGAGTTTCCCTACAGCTATCATATCGTGCGCAAAGAGTTTACTCCGATTGCTTCACCCCAACAACTCAAAGAGATTATCGGTCCTCTACAGCCCATTTGCCGGAAAGAATCTATCTCCTATTTGCACGATTCCAAACACATTTACCGGATAGACTCCCGGAAGAATGTACTGGAAGTGTTTTACGAATGCGGGGAAGACACCGTAATCAATTCCATTTCGGCCGATGAGAACGATAACTTCTGGATAGGAGGTAACCACGGACTTGGCTATTATTCGATGGAGAAGAAGCAATATACTCCTATACCCAATAGCCTGATCAACGAAATAAACTCGCTGGTATGCGACAAGCAAGGGCGGGTATGGATAGGAACGGAAGGCAAGTTGTTCGCCCGCCTCATCCACAAGGGAGAATTCATTCTCTATGGCGAATCGGATGGGATCACCTTGAACGAATACCTGGAGAAGCCCCGGTTACTGTCCACACAGGGAGATATCTACATGGGTGGCGTCAACGGACTGCTGTGCATCAATAAGCGTCTGCCCATCGAACCGGACACTCCCCCCAAACTGAGGTTGGGCGATGTGTCGGTAGGTGGAGTACGGATGAACAAAGCCATTGAAGACGGGCAGAAACTGGAGATCAAAGAACAACGTGCTGCCATCTCCATCAAGATCACTGCACACGACAAAGATATATTCAGTAAGCCGATGTACCGTTATACGCTGCGCAGCCCGGGCAGCCAAATCACGTATTCCTATCTGCCCGAGCTAACCCTGAGCAGTCTGCCTCCCGGAACATACGAGATACTGGCAGCCTGCAGTACCCGTACCGGCGGATGGACCAAAGACTATCCGATTCTGAAACTGGTGATACTTCCTCCGTGGTATAAATCCGGTTGGTTTATCGCATGCTGCATCATCGTGCTGCTCGGCGGAGTCTTGCTTGCTTTCCTGTTTCTGCTACGCCGCAAGGAAAGTAAACTGAAATGGAAAATGAAAGAACACGAACAGCAAGTCTATGAGGAGAAAGTACGTTATCTCATCAATATCAATCATGAGCTACGTACACCGCTGACGCTGATACATGCCCCACTGAAGCAGTTGTTGGCTTCACTGACTCCGGATGATGAGAAATATCCCATTATACAAAGCATTACCAAGCAGTCGGGCCGCATGAAGAAGCTACTGAATATGGTTCTCGACGTGCGTAAGATGGAAGTGGGACAAAGCACACTGAACATAGAAACGATCGAACTGAACACGTGGATCGATCAACTCATGGCCGACTTTAAGCCCGAAGCCGGTATCAGGGGCATCACCCTTTCGTTTCGGCCGGACGGAGAGATGGATAACCTTTGTTGCGACAAAGAGAAATGTACCACCATCCTGACAAACCTGTTGATCAATGCCCTGAAATACAGCCCGGACAACGGCCGGATATCTGTATCCGTCAGTACGACCGAAGGTAACAACTGCGTACGTATTTCTGTTTCCGATCAAGGGCCCGGCCTGAAGGATGTAGACATAAACAACTTGTTCGTCCGCTTCTATCAAGGCAACAACAGTCGCCCGGGAACCGGCATAGGCCTCTCCTACTCCAAAATTCTCACCGAGCAACACGGTGGAAGCATCAGTGCTTACGACCACGGAAGCGAACCCGGCGCCACCTTCTGGTTCGAACTGCCGGGAAACATACCACCAGGCAAGCTGACACTGCAACCGCAACCCTATCTGAATGAGTTATTGGCCTCCAGCCAGGAGACGGAAACCATGCCCGACGGGTTCCTTGGTAAAGATGAGAGACAGAACTGTACCTTACTCATTGTAGACGATAACAAAGATCTGACCGACTATCTGGCAGGCGCTCTGACCGATAAATACAAGAAGATACTTACCGCATTCGATGGTGAAGAAGCGTTACAGATATGCCGGGAAGCCCATCCGGATGTAATCGTCAGCGACATCCAAATGCCTCGCATGAATGGTTACGAACTGTGCAAGCAGGTGAAAGAAGACCTGGAAATCAGTCATACCCCGGTGGTACTACTCACAGCCCGCAACGACGAAGAAAGCAGAATCTACGGATATAAGAACGGAGCGGACGTTTACCTGACCAAACCATTCGAGGTAAACACGCTTCATACTGCCATACAAAGCCTGTTGAGGAACCGCGAACGCATACGCGAACGTTATGCGGAAGCCGGTCCGATGCTCCAGCCGCAGGAAAGTACGTTTAGCTCGGCAGACGAGAAATTCCTGTACAAACTGAACAAAACCATTTCGGCCAATCTAAGTAATCAGGAGCTGAATGTTCCTTTCCTTTGCAAGGAAAT
Source organism: Bacteroides sp. (assembly GCA_031554665.1). Taxonomy (GTDB): domain Bacteria; phylum Bacteroidota; class Bacteroidia; order Bacteroidales; family Bacteroidaceae; genus Bacteroides. The sequence goes on from JAVBVA010000105.1 coordinate 33,144, forward strand.
AGGCATCAGCCGCGCCGGTCTTTATACAAAGATGAAGGCTCTGACAGGAATGGGAGCCAACGACTATATCAACAAGCTCCGCCTCGAACAGGCTACGCACCTATTGGTACACAGCGAACTAAGCATTAATGAGATTGCCGATCAGACGGGATTCTCTACAGCGCGCTATTTCAGCACGGTGTTTAAGCAGTGCATGGGTGTTTCGCCTACCCAGTACAAGGAAGATCATCCGGCATTAAAGTAACAGTTTCAAGCGACCAAACAAAGTGTTTCAAGTAATGAAACAGAGTGTTTCGCGGTGTGGAACAAAGTGTTTCAACGGTATGAAACACTCGGTTTGATTGGCGCATACCGAAAAGAGGCTTTATGCATCTCCCCGAACTCGCTTCTTGTACTGTGTAGGTGTTTCGCCGGTGTATAGTTTAAAGGCGGTACTGAAATAGGAGGAAGTGGCAAACCCCACCCGCTCGGATATCTCCGTAAATACCAGATCGGTAGTATGGATAAGCTGGATGGCCTTCTCCATCCGGAACTTATTGACGTATTCATTGGTGCTCATATCGGTCAGCGCTTTCAGCTTGTTATACAGTGAAGCCCGGCTCATACCGATCTCCTTGCAGATAAGCGCAATGTTCAAGTCACAATTGTCCAGATTTTCCTGAATGATGGTATTCAGTTTAAGCAGGAAGGTCTCGTCCGCCTGACTGAAAGTCACTTCATCGGGCACCGGAACAGGGCCGGTATGCATGTATCGTCTTCGAATCTGTTCCCGGTTCTTTAGCCGGTTTTGGATCAGTTCCACCAATGTTTCTACCTCAAAGGGTTTGGTCAGATAGGCATCCGCTCCGTTCTTATAGCCCATCTTCTGGCTTTGTTCATCACTTCGGGCCGTCAGCAAGATAACAGGGATATGGCTAATGGCAATGTCCTCCTTCACCTGTTTGCAGAGTTCGTACCCGTTCATCCGGGGCATCATTACATCGCTTATAATGATATCGGGTTGGTGTGTCCTTATCAATTGCAGGGCTTCTACGCCATCAGATGCAACAACAACCTGCTCAAAAGATTCTTTCAACGCCTTTTTGAGAAAGTCGGTCAGGTCCGGATTGTCGTCCACTACCAATACTTTATAAGCAAAGGCGTCGAAGCTTTCGTCTTCCCAAGCCACCTCATTGCTTTCCTCTGTAATCAACTCATTCAGATATGCTTTGGGTGGACAGGTGATTTCTTCGGAACCTTGCTTCAAAGGCAAATCGAAGAAGAAAGTGGCTCCCGCATCGGGGTTATTCCGCACACCGATGGAACCTCCATGCTGCTCTACCAGAATCTTGGAATAGGAGAGTCCGATGCCTGTCCCGCCTTGTTCGCCTGTTCCCTGATAGAAACGTGTGAATAGTTTCTGCATATCCACCTGTTGCAAGCCACAACCCTGGTCGGAAACGGATACCCGCACTTCTTTCCCGCCGGGAAGTAGCTCCGAAGAGACCGTTATCGAACTGTGCTGCGGACTATGCTTCAAGGCATTGGCAAGCAGGTTGCTTAGTACGATTTCGCATTTGGACGTGTCGAAACTCACCTGTTCTATCTGCGGATCGAACTGATAGCGGATGTGTACCTGTCCGGCTTCTCCCTCCTTGGCAAAGTCTTGCGACACCTGACGTATCCATTCGTTGAAGGAATGGGGCTGTATGTGCAGTTTGCTTTCGCCCACTTCCATCTTACGCACATCGAGCACCATGTTGATAAGTGCTTTCATGCGTTGCGCCTGCCGGTAGATAGCCTTCAGGGGCAGGTATTGATTATCTTCCGGCGGTAACGTCGTCAACATACGCCGAAGCGGGGCATAAATCAGCGTCAGGGGTGTACGCAGTTCATGACTGATGTTGATCAGGAAACGTACTTTCTCTTCGTACACCAATTGCTCGTGTTCCTTCATGGCCCACTTCAGCTTACTTTCTTTATGCCTCAACGTCCGTCTGAATGTTTCGATGACCAAGGCAGCTATTAACAGGGTGAAAAGGGAGATGAACCACCAGGTTTGATACCAGGGTGGACGAATGGTGAGGACGAGTATCTGCCTGTCGGGAATCCAGCTACCGTCTTTCGCCGTACACGAAGCCATGATCCGGTACGTGCCGGGACGTGGTGCACGGATGGTAAGTTCCGGGTTATAAGATTCTATATATGCATGGCTCAGCCCCTCTATCCGGTACCTGTACAACCGTTGCCGGAAGATATCTTCTTCCTTCGCCATCATTTGAATGGTGAGATTGCTGTTCCAAGGAATGGAAAGACTATTTTGCGCTTTATCTGCCTGGCTATCTACCGACTCCCCGTTCAGGATGATATTCGATAATTGAATCTCCGGTAACTTGATGGCTCCCGCTATCCAACTATTGCTGATATGAAGCAACCCTTTCACGCCTCCCATATACACATTGTTCTCTCCGATAAGCAACCGGGCTCTGGGAACATACTCGTTGGGTATTACCCCGTCCGATTCGCCATACAAGATAAACTTGCCGTCGCGTGGCAGGTAGGAGAAAAGCTTGTTTTCGGCTCCTATCCACACCTTCCCCTGCGGATCGCACAGCACGGAAGAGACTTCGATAAACAGATTCGTATGGACAGGCTTCAGCACGTCCGTACCTGGCACATAACTATTCAACCCCTGATTGGTTGCTGCCCAGAAGGTGCCCGAGGGATCACAGGATACGGAGTAGATAGACATTTCGTTGTTGCATGTGTACAACACCTTTAGCCTGAGTGTGCGATGATCCAGTTCATAGATCCGTTTGAAGTCGAACAAAAAGGTTCGCTCCGCATCGTGTGTAACAGCTTGCAAGGTTCCCCAATAGATGAGGCCCTCTTTCTCTTCCGAAGCAATGGTGAATTTCTTGTCGCTGAGGTGATAGACATACACATGGTCGCCTAATATTAATAAGGTATTAGGGGTGTTTTGGTACAGATACACCGAGTTTCCATGTTTGCACAGCGTGGTGGTAGTCGCTTCGTCCATCACCGTGAAAGGAGTCTTCGTGCCTGTAGCAGTATCAAATACAAACAGCCCGTCCGAGAAAGCAGACACAAGCAACTTCCCGGGAGCAAACCGGCAAATAGAGGTAATTTTGTCTTCTTGTGTGGAAGGATAATGAGTAAACTTCTCCGTCACAGGGTTAAAACTATTGATCCCGCCGCCATCCGTGCCTATCCATATTTGTCCGGACGTATCGTGAAAAAGGCTCAGTACGATATTGTTGCTCAGCCCCAGATTATTGCCCGACGGTATGTCGGTGTATGTTTTCATGGATACTTCGCGCATGTTGATCAGTCCGTTGTATATTCCTCCCATCCACATATTATTATAATGGTCGTTGTACAGACAGTTAATCGAATTCGTGGGAAGCGAATATTGCTTGTCACCGGGAACATGTCTCAGGTGGGTGAACTGGTTGTTCGCCGGATCCAGTATATTAATACCACCGCCATCCGTTCCGATCCACAGTTGTCCTTTGCGTTCGGCTATGCAGAGTACGATGTTATTGCTGAGCAGGGAGTTCCGGGTAGTGTAGGAGGCTATCTCCTTACCCTCTTTGGAAAAACAGCATACCCCTTGGTTGTAAGGGGCTATCCAGATGCGCTGTTGGGAGTCGATGAACATATCGGTGATCTCCTTCCGGGGACCGAAAGGGTGGGGTGTGCATTCACCTGTTTGCAGGTTCAGCGCATAAATACCTTTCCAACGGGTGCAACAGAGTAGTGTATGGGGTGCTGAAAGAGACATTTTAATGATTTCCGCATCATTTCCCTTCAGGTCGTATAGCTTCTTTAGTTTATTTTGCTGTATATCGTAGGTGTATATGGAATTCTTCCTACCGAACAATAATTGATCTTCCCGCCGGCAAACGGAATAAGCAATGATGCGTTCGCCCTGCTCATCGGATATTGTTGTGAAGTCGTTGCTGCGGTAATTGTAACAGGCAATGCCTTTATCAGTCAGAATCCAAAGGTTATGATGGTGGTCTTCCAGTATCTGGAAGATCACATTACCGGGAAGCGAAGCGGGGTTTCCCTGTTGGTGCACATATCTCTCCTGTTCATGTCCGTCGAATCTCCCCAACCCCGATTTGGTGCCTGTCCATATGAAACCTCTCGTATCCGCAAAGATGTAGTGGATATTAGAAGGAAGTCCGGCATCCAATGGAAGTTGTTTGTAAAGATAATGTCCGGCATAGAGGGGAGCACAGCAACAGAGCAGCAGGACGAACACAGGTAGAATATGAGAGATAAAGCTTCTTTGTGTTTTCATATTGTTCGCAGATTTGAAGCAAAGATAGTGTTTCGTTCGCTAATCCAAACCTGTTCGGTTTCTTTTTTGTAAGATTCTTATCCCAGCGTTTTCAAAAACAACTAATATGTTTTCAATAATGTCTAATTGGCTATTTTTAGAAAGAAAGATAATGTTTTTTGGTATGTATCCGACCCACTTACACCCTACATTTGCGGCATCAAGGCTTGAATACAAAAAGTTTAATAACCTCAAAAATTCTATTTATGTTAAAACATCTACAAAAAGTATGTGTGATGCTCTTGGTAATATTTGCTACCCAAACAGCGTATGCAAGTACTGATCCTGGCGCAACAGATGTAAACATCGTGCAACAAGGCGAGACCTGTCACGGTGTAGTAAAAGATGCGATGGGCGAAAGTGTGATCGGAGCATCTGTTATGGTCAAAGGAACAACCAACGGTGGCATTACAGACCTGGATGGGAAATTCTCTCTATCCGGTATGACAAAAAGAAGTATCATTGTCGTTTCCTTCGTAGGATACAAGACACAGGAAGTGGTATGGAACGGCCTGCCGTTGACCATTACATTGAAAGAAGACTCAGAAATGCTGAGCGAAGTAGTGGTAGTAGGTTACGGTACCCAGAAAAAAGTAAACCTGACGGGGTCAGTCGCCTCCGTATCAGCAAAAGACATACAAGATATTCCGGTGGCCAACACAGCCACCTTGCTTCAAGGCCGTATGCCGGGTTTGGTATTGACCCAAAACGGAGCACAGGCCGGTAATGATAATCCGGAGATACGTATCCGTGGTATCGGTACGTTCGGCCAAAACAACCCGATGGTATTGATCGACGGCGTGGAAGCTTCGCTCTCGCAAATCAGCGATATCCCTTCGGGCGATATAGAGAATATCTCCGTACTGAAAGATGCCGCTTCGGCTGCCATCTATGGGGTACGTGCTGCCAACGGCGTGATCCTTATCACTACCAAAAAGGGAGCAGAAGGTAAATTCACCGTGAATTACGCAGGTAGCTACACGCTGCAAACGGCCGGTATCACTCCTAATTTCGTAGACAGTTACAACTGGGCATTGATGAAAAACGAAGTGGCAGCCGGAACGTATTCGGAAGATGCACTCCGGAAGCTCAAAGATGGTTCGGACCCCGATCATTATGCCAATACCAATTGGCTCGATGCGGTTCTTCGCAACGCATCCATGCAACAACACCATCTCTCGGTATCAGGTGGAAACAAAGACACTCACTTCATGACTTCCGTATCCTTCTCTGATCAGGATGGTATCATGCAAGCTACCGGCGTGAAACGCATCTCTTTCCGCTCGAACATAGATACCAAGTACAAGCGTTTCAGCTTCGGCATGAATGTATCGGGTAATAAGAATGATGTGGAAGCTCCGGCAGTAGCTCCCAGCGGAGAAGGCGGTATCATGCGGTATGTATCCTGGTTTACCCGCCCTACGGTACCTGTTCAATACTCCAATGGTCACTATGGATATGTGGATGGTTCTGTCACCAATGCCGAGTTAGTTAAGAACCCGGTAGAACTGATGAACCTGGGTTACCGCAACAATGAAGGATTCCGTTTCAATGGAAAAGCATTTGCTGGTCTCGACCTGATAGAAGGAATGAAAATTCAGACAAGTTTTGCTTACCGGTTCTACCTCAACGCTACGAAGACGTATGTTCCCAAAACTCCGCCATTGTACAATGCGGAAGAAAAAGTTGTCAAAGCAGGTGGCTCTAACAACCAGCTAACGGATTATTACTGGCGTGAAGGTATGTGGACCAATGAAAACCTGCTGACTTACAACAAGAAGTTCGGTGAGCACAGCCTGAATGTATTATTGGGGCACTCTTTAATCGGTTATCGTTACTACACCACATCGGCCAGCAAACAAGGATTCCCTACCGAAAGTATCTACGAGCTGAACGGAGGAACAAAAACTCCCGGCGCCGGTGGCAAATCGGAAGAATACAAACTGCAGTCTTTTTTCGGACGCATCAACTACAGCTATGCCGACCGGTATCTGCTCGAAGTCAATGTACGTCACGACGGATCTTCGCGCATGCCTCAGGCAAACCGCTATGCTACATTCCCATCTATATCTGCGGGGTGGGTGTTCTCCAATGAATCGTTTATGGAAGATCATCGCTGGCTCTTCGGTAAACTTCGCTTCTCATGGGGTAAGCTGGGTAATCAGGAGATTGGTAGCTACGCCTATTCCAGCACATTAGGTGCATCGGGTAACTACTACTTCAACCAAGGCAGCGACCCACAGGCAGGTATGGTGCAAAGCTCCATCGCCAACGAAAACATTAAGTGGGAAACCACCCGTACCGTCAATGCGGCCATCGACCTCGGATTCTTCAACAATCGCCTGTCGACTACCTTCGAATATTTCGATAAGAAGACTTCGGACATCCTGATGCAACTGTCCATGCCGGGTATCTTCTTAGGTTCGCTGAGTGCTCCTTATCAGAATGTAGGAACCGTACGCAACCGGGGCTGGGAATGGAGTGTAAACTATAACGACAGCAAAGGCGACTGGAACTGGCATGCCGGATTCAACATCACACGTGTAAAAAACGAGATTCTTTACATGGGTGGCTTAGACGAACGTATCAGCAGCAACACCATCAACCGGGTAGGCGAACCGATCGGGGCTTTCTACGGCTATAAGGCTATCGGTATTTACCGTACGGAAGCCGACTTGCAACGTACGAACTCTGCCGGGAAGGTCATTACCCAAAACGGTTCGGCTCCCAAGCTGGGAGATATCATGTACGCAGATTTTGACGACGATGGCAATGTCACCGCATCCGACCGTACGATCATTGGTAATCCGTTCCCTGATTATTCATTCGGCTTCAACCTCGGATTGGGTTGGAAAGGATTCGATCTTTCCACTTTCTGGCAAGGTGTATCGGGAATTTACCGCTATAGCTGGGAAACAACCACCGACATTCGTGGTAACCTGACCGACCGTTGGATCGATCGCTATTCGGCAAGCAATCCGAACGGCAAGATGCCGGCATTGGGAAGCACATTCAACGATGTGTATTCATCTTTCTGGTTGGAAAAGGCAGACTACCTGCGTTTGAAGAATCTGGAACTGGGCTATACGTTCGGCCGTCTTCCCAAGTGTGGCGTGTCCAAACTGCGCATTTATTTTGCAGCAACCAACTTGCTGACTTTCACTCCACTGGAAAACTGGGACCCTGAAAAGTTCTCCAGCGACGGACGTAACGACGTGCATCCCAATTCGCGTACATACTCGTTCGGTGTAAATGTTAGTTTCTAATCTTAAGAAAGAATATGCAGTTATGAAAAAGAATATAAACAATATAGTAAGAATTTTGCTGGTTTCCGGTTCGGTACTGGTTGCCACCTCTTGTTCGGACAGCTTCTTCCAGATTGATAATCCCAACCAACTCTCCGAGACTACTTACTGGCAAAGCGAACAGGATGCCTTAATGGCGCTGACTGCTTGCTACGATGCTTTACAAAGCAGGAACCTGTACGATGACGATATCGACGGCGGTACATTTGGCTTCCTGATGCGCGAAACGAGTACCGACAACGGGCATCACACCTGGGGTGCCTGGATGTACGGAAGTACAGTTGCCCGGGGAGTTTCCGCAACGACCGACTATCATTTTTGTCTTTATTGGAATGCGAACTACGAGTTGATCAAACGTTGCAACATGCTTACTTCCAACATCGATCGCGTGCCCATGTCGCAAGATTTGATCGGAGCTTATAAAGCAGAAGCCATTGCCCTGCGTGCACTGGGATACAGCAACCTGATTTCCTTGTTTCGGGATGTGCCTTACTTAGACAAACCGTTGACGTTACAAGAGGCCGAAGCTCCTAAAACAAAGAAAGCGGATATAGTCGATGCCATATTGGCCGATATGGCCGCCAATAATCCCAAGTTGCCTGCCAAGGGCAGTGAGGTAAAAGGGCGGATGACCCGTGAAGCGGCTTATGCCATCATGGGACGCATAGCGCTCTTCGACCAACGTTGGGATAAAGCAGTTGAGGCTTACCAACAAGTGGTGGGCAAAGTACAACTGTTCAAGTCGGGCGACGGATCTGATTATGCCGCCAACTTTGCCGAACTATTTAAAGAAACCAACGAAACATGCGACGAAGTACTGCTGAGCGCACACTACAGAGGTCCGGGTCTGGGCGAAGGAAACACATTCGGTGTCAATTGGAGAGCTCCCATGAATGCCATTGAAAGCACCATGAATCTTTGCGATGATTTCTACTGCATCGATGGTTTGCCCATCGACCAATCACCCTTGTTCTTAGGGAGTTTGGAGAAAGGCGGATATAAAGTATCAGCTCCCGACCTGGCGCGTTTCGAGAATCGGGACCCGCGTCTGAAAGCAACTCTCATGGTTCCGGGTATGAGTTGGAACGGAAAGTACTATGACAATATTACCAACAAGATTGCGGCGAAGTCCAGCTGTGCCATCCGCAAATGGTACACTCCGGAAAACACAGCCAATGAATACGACGGCAGTCTTGACTATTACATCATTCGTTATGCGGAGGTATTACTCTCTCTATCCGAAGCCATGATCGAAAAAGGCGGTTATCAGCAGGCTGAAGTTACCAAATACATCAATGAAGTGCGTGCGCGTGTAGGTATGCCTGCAGTAGAAGCAGTAGAAGGTACCGGACTCTCGCAAACACAACTCAGAGCGATCGTTCGTCATGAGCGCCGGGTGGAACTTGCTTTCGAAGACTTACGTATGGCCGACCTCTATCGTTGGGGCGACTGGGAAAACGGCATCAAGCGCATGCAACACGATGAGGAATTCTACGGATTTGACTATGCCGGATACAGCCGTACTTATCGCGGAGCGCAAGATACGGTATGGCCTATTCCACAAACTGAAATAGACACTAACTCACAACTTCATCAGCACGATGAGTGGAAATAACCATCGCGTTGAAGGGGATACCGCAGGATAACAACTTGAAAAGAGAGTCGCTGACAGGATTTCTCTGTTAGTGACTCTCAATTCTCAACTCATGTATGAACTTTACTGTAACATATTATAACGATTATGAAGAATTTCTTATCCAAGCTATGTGTAAGTATGTCATTAACTTTTCTGATTGCTTGTGGAAATGGTTCAAGCAGGATGGATTCTTACAATAAAGGCATCAACATCATACCTATACCACAAACCCTTGTGCTCAAGGAGGGATGTTTCAACCTGGCAGACGGAGCCTCTGTCGGCGCTATAACCTCCGAGGAAAGAATGGTGGCCGACTATTTTATAACCAAAATGCAACAGGCCACCGGTTATCACTTCCCCGTAATGGACAAAGGGCAAATCACACTGATCATAGACTCTTCTATCAGCATGAACGAAGAAGGTTATCGTTTGGATGTAACACCCGAGTCGGTAAATGTGGTAGCCAAGACTTCCCAAGGATTGTTCTATGGAATGCAAAGCTTTATGCAACTGTTGCCGGCAGAAATAGAGAATCCACAAAAAGTAAAGGGGATAGAGTGGAGTGCACAGGCTGTTAGCATTGAGGACGAACCGCGTTTCGCTTACCGGGGTATCCACATTGATCCATGTCGCCATTTCATGTCGGTAGCCGATGTAAAAAAGCAATTGGATGTACTGGCTATGTTCAAGATCAACCGGATGCACTGGCATCTTACCGACGATCAGGGCTGGCGCGTTGAAATCAAAAAATACCCCGGACTGACCGAGACAGGTTCCAAACGCATCGACGGAGAAGGCACTGAACATAGTGGCTACTACACCCAGGAAGACATAAAGGAAGTGGTGAGCTATGCCGCAGAACGCTTCATAACAATCATTCCGGAAATAGAAATACCCGGACACGGGCTGGCTGCTATCTCTGCCTACCCGGATCTCTCATGTAAAGGAGAGCCGATAACACCTCGCATCATCTGGGGAGTGGAAGACATAGTAATGTGCGCTGGAAAGGAAAGTACTTTCAGGTTTCTGGAAGGAGTGATCGATGAAATCGCCACCCTGTTTCCCGGTGAATACATACATATAGGTGGAGACGAAAGCCCCAAATCAAGTTGGGAAGCCTGTCCGCTATGCCAGAAGCGTATTCGCGAAGAGGGGCTGAAAGGCAGCAAAGGATGTACGGCAGAGCATCGATTACAGACTTACGTCGTACAGCGTATGGAACAGTATATTGCCAAGTACGGCAAGAAAATCATCGGCTGGGACGAAATTCTGGAAGGAGGACTGACGTCTACGGCAACTATAATGTCATGGCGTGGGGATGAAGGAGGAATTGCGGCAGCGATGTCAGGACATGACGCCATTATGGCTCCGGGACCGAATGGTCTTTACCTGGACTACTACCAGGGTGATCCTAAAATAGAACCGGTAGCCATCGGTGGTTATTCTCCGTTGGAAAAGGTCTATGCTTATAACCCGATTCCGGATACACTGGTATCGATCAAGAAAGATCATCATATTATAGGGGTACAAGCCAACAACTGGAGCGAATATTTCTACACGATAAATATCCGGGAATATCACACCTTCCCACGGGCCTTGGCATTGGCCGAGATTGCCTGGACAAGTGTCGACCGTAAGGATTACAAAGACTTTGAGCGTCGGGTCAACAATGCGTATGTGCGTATGGATGGACATGATATCAATTACCACATCCCATTACCGGAACAACCGTACGGTTCCTGCAATTTGGTAGCTTTTACAGATAGTGTATCTTTGGAGTTTACCACCAGTCGCCCGGCACAGATGGTATACACATTGGATGGGACTGCCCCCACAGCCCACTCCAACCTCTATACAGAAGCCATACCGTTCAAACAGAATGGCGTGTTAAAGATCGCCACCCTGCTTCCTTCGGGTAAGTTGAGTACGGTACGTACCATCCAGATTGAAAAACAAACATTAACTCCGGCAGTGAAGGTGGAAAGCATAGCCCCGGGATTGGATATGCAGGTCGTACAGGATATGTATCTCAGCGTTCCGGAACTGGAAGCAAGCGGTAAAAAGGCCGATGAGACGAAGGTTATCTTACAAACGAGCGAGCTGACATCGTATGTAGAATCCACCGAGTCCATGCGAGGTATTAAACAGTATGCGGCCATAGCTACCGGTTACGTAGACATCCCTTCCGACGGGGTATATTATCTATCGTCCAACCTGGAAGAGGTTTGGATGGATGGTAAACTAATGATCAACAATAGTGGAGAGGTAAAGCGCTTTTCGCGTAAAGACACTTCGGTAGCTCTGGCAAAAGGTTTGCATGAAATCAAAGCTGTATTCCTGGGACATATCATGGGCGGTTGGCCTTCCAATTGGAACAATGGAGATATCAACCTGCGCAGAAGTGATGAACAAACATTCAAAGCCATCACAGCAGATATGCTTTGGCATTAAAAAAAATTAAATGAAAGTTATGAGAAATAGTTGCTATTTATTGCTGTGTGCGAGCCTCTTTGCAGTCTCGCTATCGGCTGCAGAGAAGAAAAAAGAAAAGAAGTCCAGAAACTCTAATCAAAAGGAATTGTCCGGTAAAGGCAATTGCCTGTTCGCCGACGAGTTCGATGGAACGTCGGCCATACCGGATACAGCTGTGTGGGAACTTTGTAAGTATGCTCCTAATGCTTGGTCACAGCACTTCAAGTCGGTTGAAGGATATGAAAATGTAAGGGTGGAAGATGGGTATCTAAAGATTAAAGCTTGCAAGGACAATGGAGTATACAAAAATGGAGGAATATACACCAAATTTGGTTTCCCGTGCAATTCACGTTTGGAGGTGAAAGCCCGGTTGGACAAACTGGTACGGGGTGCATTCCCTGCTATCTGGCAGATGCCGGTGGGTGGACAACCTTGGCCACGCAGTGGAGAGATTGATTTGATGGAATGGGTACAGGGTACTCCTTCACAAATCTATCAGACGGTACATACCTATTATATCAACGGAGCAGACGGCTCGGCCGGAGTGACCAATACCAATCCGGACAAGAACTTTGATGTGACTAAGGAGCATGTATATGCCGTCGACCGGACGGAGGAAGCGCTTATATTCTATGTTGATGGTAAAGAGACCTGGAGATATAAGAATGAGCATCTGGATAAGTCGCAACTTCAATATCCCTTTTGCGATTTACCTTTCAACATTATCCTGAACTACTCGTTGGGAGGACTCTTGAAGGATAATATGACCTGGCCGGGAGCGATTGCTGATGAGGATTTACCGGGAGAGATGTGGATCGACTGGGTACGTGTCACATCGTTGGACAGCAGATAGTAAAGGACAGAGAAACCAACTATTTCAGCACCGTTAACAGTTCGGGAAACAAAGATGCAGAGACTGTAATCAAAACTATGTTAGCAAAGTTAATACTTTTTCTTTGCTGACACAGTTTAAATTACAGTTTCCTGCTTTAGCTAAGAGCGATTCGTACAGCATTCATGCCCTTCTCGCCTCTTTCCAATTCAAAGGTAACTATATTTCCCTCGGTAATATTTGCCGGGGCATTGCTGACATGGAAGAAATACTTCTCCGCGTTGGCAAGGTTCTTGATAAAACCATATCCCTTGCTCGAATTGAAATACTCTACACGGCCTTTCAATATGGGTGTTTCTTCCACCTCTTCTTTTTTAGGCGTGGACACAACAATATCATCCAACTCCACTTCCTGCTTTCTATCAGGATCGGGTGGCGTATCGGTGATCATTCCGTTTTCGTCCACGTATGCAATCATGTCATCGAATGACCGGCTGCCACTGGCTTTGCGCTCTTCCTTGCGCAACTGCTTTTCTTTTCGCTTTTGCTCTTTCTTCTTTTCTAACTCTTTTTTGTTGAATGAATTTGCCATTAAGTTTGTTTGATTGGTTATATACTCGAATCAGCTACATGCACTTCCCGGAGTTATACCGGCATACCACACCTAAACAGGTAATAAAGGAAACTATAAGTTGATTTGGATGCCGGTTTTTGATACATCGTCAAGAAACATTCAATATTAACTTGGGTGTCCAGAGCGCAAAGATACAAAAATTATTCTACTTTCCTACGCGAATATTGATAGAACCTGTTAACGGAATTCCATAGGTAAACACTATCTTTGCATTTTATCATCAAATTAACTACCATGAACACACGATTTATTGCAGCATCCCTCCTTTTAGTTCTCCTCGCTTCGTGCCAAACAAGCACAAAAAGCCAAGGCATCTCCTACCGCAACCTGTTTGCCGAAGCCGGCTACAGCCAGGAAGCCATCGACAAGAAGATAGAATCGACTTTTCAACACCTCTTCCATGGCAATAAAGAGAACGAAGCAGTATACTACGAAGCAGGAGAAAACATCAATGGGAAGCTGGCCTATATATTCGATGTCAACAACAACGACGTCCGGAGCGAAGGAATGTCATACGGAATGATGATAGCCGTACAGCTCAACAAGAAAGAGATATTCGATGCGCTATGGAACTGGTCGAAAACCTATATGCAACACACCAACCCCAATCACCCGGCATACGGTTACTTTGCCTGGTCATTAACTACCCAAGGAAAGATGAATGACGAAATGCCCGCCCCCGACGGAGAAGAATACTATGCGACAGCGTTGTATTTTGCCGCTGCCAGATGGGGAAACGGCAAAGGAATCTATCATTATAAGAAGGAGGCTGATGAACTTACCCGCCAGTTGCGCAACAGAACGGCCATTACCGGGACAGCCGGAGGCAGAACGATAACCGGATTAAGCTTATTCGACCGGGAGCATGTCATGGTACGCTTTACACCCGACAGCATCAATGCCGCCCATACCGACGCCAGCTATCACCTGCCTGCATTCTATGAAGTATGGGCAAAGAAGAGCCCCAAAGAAGACCAGGCTTTCTGGCAAAAGGCAGCAGCAGTCAGCCGCGACTATTTCGAAAAAGCAGCTCATCCGCAAACGGCGCTGACTCCGGACTACGGTAACTTTGACGGATCCCCATGGGCCTCCGGGTGGAGGCCGGTTTCGGCTACCTTTAGTTACGACGCCTGGCGCACTGCCATGAATTGGAGTATGGACTGGGCCTGGTGGGGCAAAGACAAGAGAGCCATCGACCGGAGCAACCGCTTGCTGACCTTCTTCCGGAACGAAGGACTAAGTACGTATGGCAATCAATATACACTCGACGGAAAAAAACTGGGCGACGGACGCCCTGTCGGGCTGGTGGCCTGCAACGCTACAGCCGCCCTGGCAGCCGACTCTCCATACGCCATTGAATTCGTAAAAGCTTTCTGGGAGTGTGAACCACCTACGGGCCGGTATCGTTATTATGACGCCATGCTGATGATGATGGCCTTGTTGCATTGCAGTGGAGAATTCAAAGTTATCGGACTATAAAGCAACTGTACCGGGTTTTTGAACGGATTCACGCAAATAATAAGTAACTTTGCAAAAAGATTCGGGAACGATGTGGATACTTATATATAGTTTACTGGCCCTTGCCATAGTGGCGCTTGCTGCCGGATATATCCGTAACAAACATATACAGAAGCAGATAGCCCGCGGAGAACTGAATAGTTTTCCGGAGGTAAAAGAAGCGGACGCGGAATGTTGCGGACAACATGAAGTATGCGAGAAGGACAGTCTGCTGGCTGCCGTCAGCAAGCAGATAGAGTATTACGACGATGAAGAGTTGGATCATTTTATCGGTACCGCCCCCGATAACTATACATACGAGCAAACAGAAATGTTCCGGAATGTGTTTTATACCATGCAGGAAACCGACGTGGCCGGATGGATACGCAGCCTGCAACTAAGGGGCATTGCCCTGCCCGACGAGCTGAAAGACGAGGTATTCCTCATTATCGGCGAACGACGAACCCGCCCTTAATCATAAACTTACATGTTTGTAATGGATTTATTACAATATACTTTTTTCCAACATGCCCTGTTAGGGAGTCTGCTTGCCAGTATTGCCTGCGGTATTATCGGTACTTATATCGTGACACGCCGTCTGGTGTTTATCAGTGGCGGAATCACGCATGCCTCGTTTGGGGGCATCGGCCTGGGATTGTTTACCGGAATCTCCCCCATCCTGTCGGCTGCTGTATTTTCCGTCCTGTCGGCGTTTGGAGTGGAGTGGCTCAGCAAACGGAGCGATATGCGCGAAGATTCGGCTATCGCCGTACTCTGGACCTTCGGGATGGCCATAGGGGTGCTGTTCAGCTACCTGGCCCCGGGATACGCACCCGACTTGGCAGGTTATCTTTTCGGCAATATCCTCACCATCACACAGGGCGACTTGCTGTTGCTGGGTATCCTGTCATTGCTGCTTATCGCTTTCTTCTGTTTATTTATCCACCCCATCATCTATGTGGCATTCGACCGGGAGTTTGCCCGTTCGCAGGGTATCCCCGTGATCGTATTCGAGTATATCCTGATGATGTTCATCGCCCTCACCATTGTAGCCTGCCTGCGCATGATAGGCATTGTACTGGCTTTGTCGATGCTCACCATTCCACAGATGACGGCCAACCTATTCACCTACAACTTCAAGCGGATCATCTGGTTATCCGTCGGCATTGGTTTTGCAGGTTGTATGGGGGGACTGTTCCTCTCCTATTTCTGGGGAGTTCCGTCGGGCGCCTCCATTATATTCTTCTCCATCCTGATTTACGCTGTCTGCAAATTGATACGAAGAAAACCTCATCAGTAGTAACAACCCTTATTAAAACATATATGGATATAAACATTCTCTCACAGGAACAACTTCACGATGCCGCCCGCCAGTTTATCGGCGCTATGGGCGACAATACGGTCTTTGCACTCTACGGAAAGATGGGAGCCGGTAAGACGACTTTCGTCAAAGCCTTGTGCGAGGAGCTGGGCGTATCGGACGTGATCACATCGCCCACATTCGCTATTGTGAACGAGTACCGGTCGGACGAGACCGGCGAACTGATTTATCATTTCGACTTCTACCGGATCAAGAAACTATCGGAAGTGTACGATATGGGATACGAAGATTATTTCTACAGCGGCGCACTCTGCTTCATCGAATGGCCGGAGCTGGTGGAAGAACTGCTGCCGGGCGACGCCGTAAAAGTGACCATTGAAGAACTTCCCGACGGAAGCCGGCAAATTACGTTGTAATGTATCATCCAACTTTCGCAAGTCAACATACAGACTAAATGAATCCGCATCATTTCATCCAGGGCATCTTTGTGCTCGCAGGCCTGGTAGCTTTGTTGGCAGCCTTGCTCAACTCGGAGTGGTTCTTCACAGCCCGCAATGCACAACTCATTGTACGCAATGTGGGCCGGGGACGCGCCCGCCTGTTTTACGGTATTCTGGGAATCATACTTATCGGGATGGCTGTTTACTTTTTCCTGCACAGTTAAATCAACTGCCGGGACTTCATTTCGAGGTATTTGTTGATTACGTCGATCGAGAGATTATCGGGGGTAGTCAGCACCGAATAAATACCATGTTGTTTCAGCGTATTGACTATCAATCGCTTCTCGTAGGCAAACTTCTCGGCAATAACCTGCTGGTAATATTGTTCCGTGTTTGCTGCCTGCTTCGCCGAATATTCTTGCAGCTCTGCATCCTCGAAGAATACCACCAACACTCTGTGCTGCCGGGCCAATTGCCGCAGATAAGGTAACTGACGATTCATGGCACTCATACTCCCGAAGTTGGTGTATAGTATGAGCAGGCTCCGTTTATTGACTAACTTACCCAGATGCACACACAATCCGGAGAAGTCGGTTTCGCCGTAGGTGGTATCCTGTGCATACAGCCCCTCCAGAATGTTTTGCAACTGCCCTGAGTGCTTGGAAGCAGGTATGAATGTATCGAAATTTTCATTGAACGTAACCAATCCCGCCTTATCATCCTTACGCATGGCTACATACGACAACACCAAGGAAGCATTGATGGAGTAGTCGAGCAACGTCATCCCGCGGAAAGCCTGCTGCATCACCCGCCCTTTGTCGATGACATTATAAATTTGCTGGCTACGTTCGTCCTGATATACATTGACCATCAACTCATGCCGGCGGGCGCTGGCTTTCCAGTTGATTGTCCGGTAATCGTCGCCTTTCACATACTCCTTGATCTGTTCGAACTCCGTGTGATGTCCTATCCGGCGGATACGCTTGATACCCATTTCGCTGAGATTATCGCTCATAGCCAGCAATTCATACCGATGCAACATAAGGTACGAAGGATACACTTTGACCGTACGCGGTTCTCCGCAGGTAAAACGACGGGAGATAAGCCCGATACGCGTTTCGGCAAACACACGTATCTTCCCAAAGCTATAGGTACCCCGGCGGGTAGGATGAAGCAGGTACTCGATCTCCTTCCCTTCGCCACTGGCCAATGAAAGCAGGAAGTGAATGTTACGGTCCTGGAAGATGAAGGGTATTTCATCGATCACTACCAGATGGACAGGGAATGCATAACGGCTTTCCACCCGCAGATTCACCTTGTTATCATCCCCGTTGGAAAAGCGGGCGGCGCAACTACGCCAAGCCTGAATACCCTTTGTACGATACAACAACCAGGCATCAGCCACCAAGCCCAACACAAGTGCGCAAAGCAACAGTTGCCCTGCCCGGAACAAGGTAACCAGGTAGTAGCCGCCACACATCAGCAGGATGATCAGGGTGATGAATATGTAAAAACGCCGGGTTAAGAACATGGGTATATTTTTTCTTCTGAGTTACTTATTTGGGCACTTCCACCTTGTCGATCAACCTGTGAGTGACCTTTACAGGCGAATGCCCCTCCATCTCTGCCTCAGCAGTAAGTATCAGGCGGTGTTGCAACACATAAGGAGCCACAAACTTGATGTCCTCCGGGGTGACAAAATCGCGTCCCTGCAACAGTGCAAAGGCTTTGGCCGATTGCAACATGGCTACCGAAGCGCGGGGAGAAGCGCCCAGATACACCGCTTTACTGATGCGCGTCTGTTGCACGATGGTGGCAATGTATCGCAAGAGTGTCTGGTCGACAAATACCTGATTCATCAATTGCCTCAGCGAGAGTAACTCCTCGCGGGTCATCACCGGTTCTATACCATCGAGTTTGGTGAGCATGGCCTGTGTATGGTGACGTTCCAGAATATTCACTTCCTCGTCGAGTGAAGGGTATCCCATGGTGATCTTCAACAAAAAACGGTCTAACTGCGCTTCCGGCAACTTGTACGTACCTTCTTGTTCCACAGGGTTCTGTGTAGCCAGAATGGTGTAAAGCCCGCCCATCTTATAGGTCGATCCGTCGATACTGATCTGTCGTTCTTCCATCACCTCGAACAAGGCCGACTGTGTTTTGGCAGGCGCTCGGTTAATTTCATCCACCAACACCATGTCGGCAAAGATCGGCCCCCGGTGGAAATCGAACTCATTGGTCTTCATATTGAATACCGTAGTTCCCAGCACATCACTGGGCATGAGGTCGGGGGTAAACTGTACCCGGCTGAAATCGGCGTCGATGAGGCGGGCAACCAGTTTGGCCAATAAGGTTTTCGCCACACCGGGTACACCTTCGATAAGTACATGCCCGTTGGCAAGTATAGCTGCCAGCACTAAGTCTACAACTTGTTCCTGGCCGACAATGACTGTAGCAATCTGAGCCTTCAGTTGTGCTATCTTCTCCGAGAAAAGAGTCAAGTCGGTACGTTCCGTATTTTCTTCCATATCGTCTGTATGTTAGAGATGATTTATTATTTCGTTCATTCGGTTGATATACTCTTTCATCAACTCTTCGCTCGCCCGGCTTTCGCCGTGCAGCA
This sequence comes from Bacteroides sp., assembly GCA_031554665.1. GTDB lineage: Bacteria > Bacteroidota > Bacteroidia > Bacteroidales > Bacteroidaceae > Bacteroides. The sequence goes on from JAVBVA010000105.1 coordinate 52,252, forward strand.
ACGGGCGAAGGCCACGGAACAGCACACGAATGCGTTGTTCGTCCAAACCGGTTTTCCGGGCTATGCGACGACACAAAGCCTCATCATCGGTTTCGTCTTCGGCGTCTGCCTGGATAGACCGGCGCAGTTGTTCGGCGAAATAGGTGAATTTCTTGCAAATAAGATCGGAGTGATCTTTCTTCTGGAAATAAAGCGTACCCACAAGTTCGGTGAACTCCAGCGTTTTATTATCCGGTGCGCTTAGTACCGGAATAGCGCGTTGCCGACGGCGGGCAGTGAATATCATAAAGAGTATGAGGGTGGCAAGTGTGAGGTAGAGCGCCCACCGGAGCGACGGTTGCGACAGGAAATACCGCAGAGGCGACTGGGGCTCTATCGAAGGACTTCCATAAACCTCGGTACGAAGGAGCGGCAGATCGCTCATACACGAAAGCAAGCGGAAGACATACGTGGCGTTGTTCCCGTCCAACACGCCATAATTGGTAAATAGCAACGGAGTGGACGACAGGATGATCTCTCCCTTTCCTACCGGTATGCTAAGCGCCACGGATGCAGTCAAGCTGTCGGCGCGTACCGCTAAAGTATCGGAAACATCCGACATGATCCGTTGCGACCAGTCATTGTTCACATGTACCTCGGCCAGCGAAAGGGTGGACTGCGAATCGTATTTAGTAAAATAAGAACTGCAAAGTTGCGGGTAATAGTGGTAGGGACGGGGAACAAACCGGGCGGTATCGCCTACCCAATAAATCGCTTCCCGGTGCTTGACATCGCTCACGTACTTCCGGAAGTTATGAATGCTATAATAGGAGGGGCGGCACCTGAAATGCAAGGTATCCGTCAGTTCGATACTAAAGGAAGTAGCCGCCAGCAGTATCTTGCTACCTCTTTCGGCCAGTTCGAGGAGCGCCTCGACATCAGTTTTGCTGAGATCCATGTGCATGGCAACAGCCAATATGGCATAATTCGTGCTATCTTCGGTGAGCTGGTAAAAGCTTTCGCGCGATACCCACCACTGCTCCGGCCAAGCATCGTAGACTACATCATCGAACACGGAGCAACCGAAAGGCTGCTTATCGTACCGGGCAAAGGTGGGTTTCCACGAGAACCTTTTCGGCTGATTGTATTCTACGATGAACATCAGTACCATAAAGGCAATCATAGCCAGCACGAACCATACCTTACCCTTCATGCACGCCTCCTTTCCTGATAGCTTCCTGGAGCGTCTTCATCTCCTGATACACAGACTCGGTAGCCTCGAAGTTGCCATACCGCACCCGCAGGAAGTCATTGGTGAGCCGCCTGAAGTGTATCCGCATGGATTCGGGCTTCACCTCGTACACATATTCGGTAGGGGTTTTGTACAACTGCCAGTCGATATAAGAGTCGTCGCTCAACTGCTTCAGTGTTTGTAGATAGAGTAAGCGGATAGCTTCGCGATAGTCGCCCAAAGCCAGCGCTTCCTGAATATTATTCACAAAGTCGACTCCATAAATGGTATCTTCGTGTACCAAGTACGGCACACTATTCTTCCGTACCCGCATAAATAGCTCGGGACGTTTCTTATACAGCAGCCAGAGAACAGACGCTATAATAACGATGCCCAACCCAAACAACACCGGCTCTGTGTACTGATCGGCAAAATCGCTTCCCAACATTTTAGCCAGCAGCCTGCCCACCCACCGGGTGATCCATTCCCACAGGTCAAAATCCGTTATCACCAACTCGCGGTTATAGTCATAATCCGGATTGGCTTGCCAGGTAGCAATAGCGGCTGAGTCACAGACGAGTGTATCTGCGGGGATCGTCATCACGCGATATTAGAGGTTATCGAAATTGTCAATATCCGAGCTGATCGTCACGTTATCCATCTTCTCGGAAGCATGCCCATACTGGTAAGCCACTCCAAGCAAGGTGAACACGGCTCCAGCATATTCGCCGAATGTACGCAGCACTGCCAACAGGTAGAGGAAGAAGCTGTAACCAACCGAAACCGTCGCTTCGCTACCCATGTCGCTTATGGTAAAGAAGTATTTCACCATGATGGCCATCTGATAAGGCAACGCAGTAACTACCTGCGCGGCTCCGCTGATAAGCCCCATCACAAGGGCAACCACGAAGATACCACCCCAGGTAGGGAAGCCCAGACGAAACGCCTTAGCGAAAGCATCGAATATTGAAATATTCTCGAAGATATATATCGGAGTAAAATAGAGCAGAGGAATAACGCAGGCAAAGAAAGCCGGAATGGTAAACAACAGTGTCCACAAAGAAAGAAATGCCAAACCGACAATAACAGCCATCACAATCAATACCACCGGAATCATGAATACCGTTAAGATAAGGCCTTTCCCTACATTCTTCAACAGCAACGGCTTCAATTCCGTCATCGAAAGATCGGCCAACCGCCCTTCGCGTGCCGTATATAGCTGCATCAGGGAGTAAACGATAGCGGTAGCAATAGCCCCGCCGATGATTGCACATACGATGGTGAGCAGATAGTTCACGATCAGCGAGGAATCCAGTAGCGCCAGCGGATTACCGCCTGCTTCCTGTAAGAACGAGAGGTCCATCCCGAAAGAAGTAACCTTGTTCAGGCCGATACCCTGTATCAAGCTCAACGGGAGCAGGAGGTAAATGACAAACTTAAACAATGGCTTCCAGTTTTCTTTCAGAAAGTCGAAAGAAGCATTCAGTTTCTCTCCCATTGTACGTACGACATACAATTCAACTTTTTTTTGCAGTTCCATGAGCTATTTTGTTTGGTAAGTAAATATAATAATAAACAATAAATGCAAGTGAAAGCAGGATGACCCCTAACCGGAATGCATCGGGCAGGTGTGTATGGCGGGTAAGGAATCCTTCGATAAATCCGGCTATTATAAATATAGGTACCGTACCTATTACGATCTTCAGCCCGCGCTTGGCGCCACGGCTGAACGATTCGCCACGCGTATAGGTACCCGGAAACAACCATCCGTTGCCCAGGGCCAACCCTGCGGCACCGGCTACGATAATGGCCCATATCTCCAACGTGCCATGCAACCAAATGGCCAGCATGGCATCTTTCAGCAGATTGTGCGTATGGAAGAACGTCAGAAACGACCCCACCATCACCCCGTTATTGAAAAGCATAAAACCGGTACCAAAACTGGTAAGAATACCCATGGCAAAACAGATGAACGACACCCGGATGTTGTTCAGTGTGATGCCCAGAAACATGGGAACCGCCTCAGCACTTCCGTACACGCCCATCGGATTGCCTTCGGATATATTGTGCAAGGTCATATCTACATACCCGTCGCCCAGGATAAGCCGTACAAAGCTATCGTCGTACAAAGCCGAAACAACCCCGATCAGTACACTGACAAAGAAGATAAGGAATGAAGCCCGCAGCTCGCGCCGGGCGCCGAACATAGTCTGAGGCACTTCCTGCGTCCAGAAAGTAATAATACGCGACCATTTCTCCTTTTTATTCCGGTAAATGGTATTGTGCAGAGCCGAAGCCAGGTTGTTCAGATAGATCGTAATGCGGGAATGGGGATAGTGCGTCTGGGCAAAAGCCAGGTCGGCAGTCAGTTCGGTATACGCGTCAGCCAGTTGGTCGGGATTAAACCTTTCGGCTTCCTCGACTACCTTTTCAGTCTCTTTCCATTTTTCAATATTCCGACGTATAAACACAACTTCTTTCATCGTTTGGCCGATCTCGGGAGAAAGTTTGTCCGAAATGAAAGGCAAAAGTACGGAATTTGTGATATATTTGCAACCTAAGAACAAAATTGTTTAGTAAAATGGCAGCATCTACTATTATAACAGGACAGTTTGTGCGTATCAGTCAAACCCCGGCAAGCCTCGGCGAGCGGCTTTTGGCTCTACTTCTCGACTGGATACTGCTGGCATTATACATCTTCGGACTGGTCACCATCATAAGCAGCACCAACTTTTCCGACGATACTACGGCAGGATTTATTATCCTGTTCCTGCTGTACATAGCTCCTCTTTTTTATTCGCTTCTCTGCGAAATATTCTACGAAGGACGCACCTACGGCAAATACTTAGTGAACATCCGCGTGATAAAAGCCGACGGAACCACCCCCAGCCTGAGCGCTTACCTGCTCAGATGGCTGCTTTTCCCTATCGATATCCTGTTCTCGGGAGGTGTGGGAGTAGTCTGCATCCTGCTTACCCGGAACAACCAGCGATTGGGCGATCTGGCAGCAGGCACCCTCGTTATCAAAGAGCAAAACTATAAGAAGATACAGGTAAGTCTCGACGAATACGATTTTCTCACCCAAGGTTACCGGCCGGTCTATCCGCAGGCTGCCGACCTGTCACTGGAACAGATTCATGTGATATCGAGAACATTAGGTTTAGGGAAGGACAGAAACCAACGCATTGAACAACTGGCTGTTAAGGTACGCACAGCATTGTCCATCACCGCCATCGATGCATCTTCCGAGCGTTTCCTCGAAACACTTCTGCGCGATTACCAATATTATGCGCTGGAAGAAATCTGATCCAACGACTATCACCGGCAGCTCCTCACTGCATACCTTCCACATGATAGCATCAAACCGACTGTAACATAGGCGGATACATTCCATTTCAAGCATTGAAAACACCCGCTACACCCGGGTGTACAACCACTGTAGACCCGGGTGTACAGGCATTCTACACCCGGGTGTACAAGGGTCGTACACCCGGGTGGACAAAAGGTTTTCTCCCTTTGTTATCGATCGTTTCCTCCTTTGATATCAAGACTACACTGCTTGCATGCAACAAGCTTCCAGTGACATTTCGACTCATTTTACTGGATTTCAGCCAACTAACAAAACAGGCGCGTGAGAGGTGCGTAGGAGAAAATTAGGTCTCTCACGCACCTCTAATGCCGATGAATAAAGGGTTTGATCACAGGTGCGTGGGTGCGTGGGTAGTTTTTCAAACTTCTTGGGGAAGTAATCAGTCAATCCCCCTATAAAAAAAACGACTCTTTTCTCTGGTTCAAGAAAAGAGTCGTAAGTTTTAAATCTTTTGAAGGAGGTTCTGCTTATTCTTCCTCAAGCGATTCTCCGTATTCCAGTTCAGCTTGCACGATGAACAGTATTTCCTCCGGATCGAATTCGCCCATTTCATCCTTCTTGGCTTCTGTTACGATGTACTCAACTACCGGATCCAGGTCAATTTCAACATAACCTTCAGCGTCGGGCTGAGCATCCAGAATACCACTTTCGATATAATACTCATCAATCAGGTCGAGAAAGTAATAAAGTTCGTCGTGCGAAAACTTTTCTTTCAGTTCCTGCGGCAGATAGTTTTTGATGTACTCGATGGTCTTTTCGTCATCGGCATCAACAAGAAAAAAGTCGTCTTCTATTCCCATAGTCTTACTTATTTTGTGGTTACAATAATTTCTTCACCTTTTCTACAAAAGCAGGTTTGGCTACTGCCCCTACCTGTTTGTCGACCACCTCTCCATTTCTCAGGAAGAGTACCGTCGGGATATTGCGAACGCCGAATTGTCCGGGCAGTTCAGGGTTTTCGTCAATATCACATTTGCCAATAATAATCTGTCCTTCATATTCTTTAGCTAACTCTTCAATAATAGGAGCTACCATTTTACACGGGCCGCACCAAGGCGCCCAGAAATCGACTACTACGGGTTTTCCTTCGGCAAGAAGTTGTTCAAAATTGCCATCTGTAATTTCTAAAGCCATCTTTCTGTAAATAATTAGTTTATTTAAATAGGGTACAAATATACGTATTTTATCTTATGCCCACTTAAAAGCATACCGATAATTATCAATTAATACGGAAATCGAGCTCCGGTGTTTCTTTGAGAAAGTTCACCAGGTCTTTCTTGACCGATAGTTTCATGGGCGACTTCATGGCCACGTTCATATTATCCTCCACATCGATCACCCGGAAGAAAAGTTCGGTGTTGCCGGGACATTCGTTGATAAGCGACGACAGTTCGGTCACCAATGCCGAGTCCATGAAAGGCAACGGTATATCGATCGTAATCTTCTCGACCAGTTTCTCCTTCACATCCGGTAGTAGTTCGACAGAGGTTATCTTCACCTCCAACTCATCCTGCTTCCACTGTTTGGCCTGGCAACGTGCTTTCATGAACAGGAACATCCCTTCGGTGAGGTATCCCTGGAAGGTGACCCAGTCGTTGCCGAAGAATGGAAACTCTGCCGACCCGGAGTAGTCCTCAATCTTTACGATTCCATAAGGGTTGCCATTCTTGCCTACCCCCCGGCGCACGGCAGTTACAATTCCTCCCATGGTGATTTCGCGTCCTACCAGCGCAGCTTTGTCCTCGACCTCGAGCATGCGGGTATTGCAAACATTATCCAGAATCACCGAGAACTCATCGAGCGGATGAGCAGACAGGTAAATACCTACCAGCTCTTTCTCTTTGTTCAGGCGATAGAGATCGCCCCAACGTTCGGCCGGCAAGATTTCGGGAGTAGCAACCTCGACCACGTTGTCGCCGCCAAACAAAGAGTTGACTGCTGCTGCCTGATCGGCCTGATAGCGGTTTCCGTAGCGCATAAGAGTTTCCAGGAATATTTCACCTTTCGCATTCACAGCAAAATACTGTTCGCGCTTCAGTTCCGGGAAGCTATCAAATGCTCCGGCAAGAGCCAGGCATTCCATATTCTTCTTGTTGCAAGCGTTCAGGTTGACGCGTTGCACTAAATCAAAGATTCCTTTGAATGGGCCATTGGCCCGCCGCTCGTCGACAATACTCTGTACAGCGGCCTCACCTACTCCTTTCACAGCCCCTAACCCGAAACGCACGTCGCCGTTTTTGTTGACGGTAAATTTCAGATTACTTTCGTTCACATCGGGGCCCAGCGTTTGTATGCTCATCGCCTTACACTCGTCCATCAGCTTCGTGATATCGGTAATGTTCGACAAACTCCGGCTCATAACCGCCGCCATGTACTCGGGCGGGTAGTTGGCCTTAAGATAGGCCGTCTGGTAGGCTACCCACGAATAACAGGTAGCATGAGATTTATTGAACGCATACGAAGCAAACTTCTCCCAGTCTCCCCAGATCTTCTCCAGCACCTTGGGGTCGTGTCCGTTTTTTTGTCCACCTTTAATAAACTTGGGCTTCATCTGGTCCAGCTTGTCGCGCAACTTCTTACCCATCGCTTTACGCAACGCATCAGACTCTCCACGGGTAAAGTTGCCCAATAAGCGCGAAAGAAGCATCACCTGTTCCTGATAAACCGTAATGCCATACGTATCCTTGAGATACTTTTCCATCACGGGAATATCGTATACAATCGGTGCACGACCGTGTTTACGCGCTACGAAATCGGGGATATAGTCCATCGGCCCCGGACGGTAAAGTGCATTCATCGCAATCAAGTCTTCAAAAGTCGTCGGTTGCAACTCGCGCAAGTACTTCTGCATACCGGCCGATTCGAACTGGAATGTCCCTACCGTTCGCCCGTCGCTGTACAGCTTATAGGTTACCGGATCTTCTATGGATATGGAATCAATATCCAGCTCCACGTTACGGCTCAAACGGATGTTCTCGACAGCTTCTTTGATGATGGACAAAGTCTTCAGTCCCAGGAAGTCCATTTTGATCAACCCGGTTTCTTCGATCACCGAACCTTCGTACTGGGTAACGAGCATCTTCTCACCGGTTTCCTTATCATCGGCAGTGCTCACAGGTACCCAATCGGTTATATCGTCGCGGCAGATAATGGTTCCGCAGGCATGTACACCGGTTCCACGCACATTCCCTTCCAGAATTCTGGCATACTTCAACGTATCGCGCACCAAGGGATCGGGCGAAACTTCGGCCGCCTGAAGCTCAGGTACATAGTCGATAGCATTCTTCAGGTTGAGTTTTTTGTCGGGAATCTTATCCGGAACCAGCTTAGCCAACCTGTCCGATTCGGAAAGAGGTAACTTCTGTACGCGGGCTACGTCCTTAATAGCCATTTTAGAAGCCATGGTACCATAGGTAATGATATGCGCCACCTTCTCGTATCCATACTTCTCGGTTACCCAACGAAGCACCTCTCCACGGCCGTCATCATCGAAATCGATATCAATATCGGGCAGTGAGATACGGTCGGGATTCAAGAAACGCTCGAACAGCAAGTCATATTTGATGGGGTCGATCTTGGTAATCTGCAAGCAATAAGCCACTGCCGACCCGGCAGCCGATCCACGTCCCGGCCCTACAGATACGCCCATCGCCCGTCCGGCAGCAATAAAGTCCTGCACAATGAGGAAGTAACCGGGGAAACCCATTGTCTTCATGATATGCAACTCGAACACCAGCCGTTCCTTCACCTCGGGCGACAGAGGATCACCGTAAAAGGTCTTCGCTCCGTCAAAAGTCAGTTTTGCCAGATAATCGGCTTCCAACTTGATACGAAACAGCTTGTCATACCCTCCCAGCACCTTGATTTTACCGAGGGCTTCGTCTTCACTCAATACCACATTCCCGTTCTCGTCCCGGGTGAATTCATTAAATAGATCTTCTTCCGTATACTTTGCCCGGTACTCTTCTTCCGTTCCAAATTCTTCAGGAATAGCAAACGTAGGCATGATCGGAGCATTGTCAATGGAGTAAAACTCTATTTTATTCAGGATCTCCAGCGTATTACTTAAGGCGTCGGGGACGTCAGCAAAGAGTTCGTTCATCTCTTCGCGGGTTTTCATCCACTCCTGCTTCGTGTAATACATACGGTTGGGGTCATCCAGATCCTTACCGGTACTCAGGCAGATAAGACGGTCGTGCGCTTCGGCATGGTCTTCGTTGACAAAGTGTACGTCGTTGGTACAAATCAGCTTGACACCCAATCGTTGGGAGAATTCGATCAAATGCCGGTTGACATTCTCCTGTAAGGGGTACGCTTCATGATTGGCATTGGGCACCGTCGCCTTATGGCGCTGTAACTCCAGGTAATAATCTTCTCCAAACAGATTCTTGTACCACCGGATGGCCTCCTCCGCTTCGTCCAGCAGGCCTTGGGTAATTTTTTTAGGGACTTCACCTCCCAAACAGGCCGAACAAACAATCAGCCCTTCATGATACTTTTCCAGGTCCTGACGGTCGGTACGCGGGCGCATATAATATCCCTGCGTCCAAGCCCTCGATACCAGTTTAATCAGGTTATGATATCCTTTCTCGTTTTTAGCAAGTACCACCAAGTGATAGCCACTCTGGTCGGGTTTCCCTTCCCGCTTATCCTTGGAGCGGCGGGCCACATACATTTCGCACCCGATAACCGGTTTGAAAACACGGGCTTCCGCCTCTTTCATTTTCTCCTTGCAGGCAGCAACTTCGGCCACCATATCTTCGCAAGCCTCGGCGCCCGACTCCAAAGCCGCTATACGTTTCTTCAGGTCCTTGATCTCTCCTTTAGGTCCTCCGTTCTTCTTATTCACATAATTGAAGAATTCTTTGATACCGAACATATTCCCATGATCGGTAACGGCAATTCCTTTCATCCCATCCTTGATCGCTTTATCGACCAACGCGCTGACGCTGGCCTGACCGTCCAGAAGGGAATACTGTGTATGAACGTGTAAATGAACAAAATCTCGCATACTATAATCATTAATTCAGCGATAAAATTACAATCTCTATACCGACTAACAAAAATAATCGGGAAAAAGTTATCAACCAGACTAATTCGATGCTCTTTTACTTGCTTCTTCTTCAAAATAAGTATATTTTTGCGCAGAATTATAATTTATAATTGCATACATGCGTCAACTAACGAAATTAAAAAAGATACGAATCCATCACGAAGGAACCAACATTCTATGTGTAAGTTTGCTTCTTTTGCTTATTATCAACGGGCTTCTTTACTGGAAGATAGATTGTAAGCTTCCATTTTATCTGGTAGCTACAGCCAGCGTCATCGTATATTTGCTCATGGTAAATTTCTTCCGATGTCCGATACGCCTATTCGGACAAGACACCGAAAAGATTGTAATTGCCCCTGCCGATGGCCGCATTGTAGCTATTGAAGAAGTAGACGAGCACGACTATTTTCATGACCGCCGTCTCATGGTATCTATCTTTATGAGTATATTGAACGTACATGCCAACTGGTATCCGGTAGACGGAACCGTAAAAAAGGTGGGGCACCATAAAGGTAATTTCATGAAAGCCTGGCTTCCGAAAGCCAGCACCGAAAACGAGCGTTCAATGGTAGTTATCGAAACCCCCGAAGGGGTGGAAGTAATGGCGCGGCAGATAGCCGGCGCTATGGCACGCCGGATCGTCACCTATGCAGAGGCAGGAGAAGAATGCTACATTGACGAGCACATGGGATTTATAAAATTCGGTTCGCGGGTAGACGTATACCTCCCGGTCGGCACGGAAGTCTGTGTCAAGATGGGACAACTGACTACCGGTAACCAAACAGTTATCGCCAAACTTTAATAGAAAATTGACACAATGGCCAACATTGCAACCCGCTACATTCCAAATACCGTTACTTGCCTGAATCTCTTTTCGGGCTGCATTGCCTGCATCATGGCATTCGAAAGTCGCTATGAATTTGCCTTTCTGTTTATTATCCTCAGCGCTGTATTCGATTTTTTTGATGGCATGCTGGCCCGTTTGCTGAATGCCCATTCGAGCATAGGTAAGGATCTTGATTCATTGGCCGACGACATCAGTTTCGGAATGGCTCCCGCCACATTGGTTTTCTCTTTCTTACACGAACCGGCGCTTGCTTATCCCGACTTTATGGCAGGTTTCAGAGATCTGATTCCCTATCTGGGATTTATCATAGCCATATTTTCGGCTCTCCGCTTAGCAAAGTTCAATGTCGACACCAGGCAAACCCAATCGTTCATCGGCCTACCGGTTCCGGCTAATGCTCTTTTCTGGGGCGCGCTGATTGTAGGGGGCAACGATCTTTTGCTGGCTCATGGCAATGTACTTTATATACTGGCTCTCGTCTTTTTGTTCTCCTGGCTACTCGTGTCAGAGATTCCGATGTTTTCACTGAAGTTCAAAAATCTATCGTGGAAAGATAATAAAGTAAGTTTTACATTCCTGATAGTCAGCATACTCCTGTTAATCATACTGGGTATCGGGGGCTTCTCGGCGATCATTGTCTGGTATATATTTCTTTCACTTTTAACAAGGAAAAGTAAGTAAACAATTCTTTGGCACGTTTGTTGTACAGCATATTGCAACAACCCTAATATCATTTGCGTATGTTTCATTTTATCGCCTTTCTATTTATCGCCGTTATTGTCATCCTTGTGGCTGGCCTGTCATTGATCGGCAGTATCATCAAAACCATATTTGGATTAGGCCGTCGTCCGGCTACCAGCAATGCAAGCCAAAGCAGACAAGCTTATTATTCAGATAATCAGGAAAAGACTACCACAGAGTCCGGAGCACGTCCTGTGCACAAGAAAATATTCACTGAAGAAGAGGGTGAATATGTGGATTTTGAAGAGATCAAGAGCTAACGTCTTTCTTTAAAAAAATCTTTCATTAACGTAGTACATTCGTCGGATAACACCCCTTTAACAACGACCGTTTTAGGGTGTAGTGCTTGCGGAGCATATCTCTGATAACCTCTTTTTTCATCTCCGGTTCCAAAGACCAATTTGCCGGTTTGCGCCCAAGCAATAGCTCCGGCACACATCACACACGGTTCTACAGTGACATACAATGTGCATTCGTTCAGATACTTCCCTCCCAACACATTGGCAGCAGCAGTAATAGCTTGCATCTCGGCATGCGCCGTTACGTCGTTCAATACTTCCGTCAGGTTATGTGCCCGTGCAATGATACGATCTTTGCACACCACAACCGCCCCTACCGGAACTTCCCCCCGCGCGGCAGCTTTCTGTGCTTCCTGCAAGGCCTGCTTCATGTAATAGGAATCATCAAACATACGATCAGCGTCTCATATCATGCTCTCCAAACAAGGTAGGGTAATCTTCTTCCATGTTTTTGTGAATAAACATGAGAATTGTTTCGCGAAGCCAGCGCGATTTGTTGGTTATCTTATACTTATCCAGATAGCGGTCGACGATTTGCTGTTCGTCTGCACTCATCAGACAAGTCATCCGTTGTTGGCGTTTGGGTTCCAACACTACGGTTTTGCTATATTTCTTACCCCGCTTCTGCATATTTGCTGCAAAATTACTTTTCATTCTTTAATTTCAAAGAATAAATCCGTATTTTTGCATATAAATAGAAGAAGAAAGATGGCTGAACACAATAAACTTGGAAAATCCGGTGAAAAAGCTGCCGTCGCCTACTTAGAGAAGAACGGATACGTTATCCGTCACCAAAATTGGCGCAAAGGGCATTACGAATTGGACATAGTGGCAGCCAAAGATGATGAGTTGGTTATTATTGAAGTAAAAACCAGGCGGGATACACTCTTCGGTGATCCGGAGTCAGCGGTAGATGTTCCTAAGATCAGGCGAACCGTACGGGCCGCCGATACCTATATCCGGTTCTTTCAGATTGATAACCCAGTAAGGTTTGATATCATTACCGTGGTAGGCCAGGAAGAGGAATTTACGATTGAGCACATCAAAGAAGCATTTTATCCCCCTTTATTCTGAAAAACGACATGGATATAGAAGTAGCCAGAGAGTACTGCTTGAGCAAAAAAGGCGTTACAGAATGTTTGCCATTCGATGATTATTCGCTTGTACTGAAAGTGATGGACAAGATGTTTGCCCTGATCGACCTGGAAGGAGCTAATAAAATAGCGTTAAAGTGCGACCCTGCATACGCTCTCGAGCTGCGCGAACGATACTCGGCAGTCGAGGGAGCCTATCACTTTAACAAGAAATACTGGAACCAGGTTCTCTTTGACCGGGATGCAGATGACAAACTGATCCTGCATCTGATAGACCATTCGTACGAAGAAGTTTTAAAGAAGTTCACCCAAAAATTACGTATTGAATATGACTCCTTACCCTGAAAAACCTTTTTTCCCTCTGATTACACTCGAAGAAACCCAATCGACCAATAGTTATCTGAGGGAACTTTGCCTGAAACCTACCGAAGAGTTCACTACTGTTGCTACTTCCTTCCAAACTGCCGGTCGTGGTCAGCGTGGGAACTCTTGGGAATCGGAAGCCGGACAGAATCTATTGTTCAGCTTTGTGTTGCACCCCCACTTTCTGGAAGTCCGTCAGCAATTCTTGCTTTCACAGATTGTATCTCTGTCCATCAAAGAAGTATTGGAAACATTCACTAATGAGATCTCCATCAAATGGCCGAATGATATTTATTGGAGAAACAAGAAAATTGCCGGCATACTGATAGAGAATGATTTAACGGGCAGTCACCTGGAACAAAGTATCATAGGTGTTGGCATCAACATCAACCAGCAAGAATTCCACAGTCTTGCTCCTAATCCGGTTTCGTTGCGCCAGATCACGGGCAAGGAGTATGTCCTTCCACATATACTCCGATTGATCATCGAACGGATGCAGGCTTATTATAGCATCCTTCGCAACAAGGACTTTCCGCTCATTACAACCTACTATCAAAATGCCTTATTCAGGAAAAGAGGTTTCCATCCTTATCGGGATTCAGAAGGAGAATTCGAAGCCGAAATTGTTCGCATAACCCCTGAAGGAGTACTGGTTTTAAGGGATAAAACTGGTAAAGAGAAGGAATTTCTGTTCAAAGAGATAGAATATATACTGAATTTAACTAAATCCTAACAAAGAAGTACTATCTTTGACATTTAATAATTACTTAAGATACTTTACGTATGAAAATCAAATTACTATTATTCATCTTTTCGCTGTGCTTCTTCGTAGCTTGTGAAGACTCAGCCCCCAGCCTCAATTTGGACAAGGACTCCATTGAGGTGGACGGACAAGCCAATACTGTTAAAATAAATGTCACTTCCGACTCTGAGTGGACCGTAACGAGTAGTGCCATCTGGTGTACCACAGGTACAACTAAAGCATCCAAAAACATTCAAGTCACCCTGACTATAAAGGGTAATACTGAAAGCAATTCCAGAACTGCTACTGTAGTGTTTAAGGCTGGAAAGACTTCAAAAACCTTCACCGTCACACAAGGGCCAAGGATCGACACCGAGAATTATCACTACAAACTCCCGGTAGTATTCCATGTATTGTATTCTGACCAAAGCGATGCCAAGCAATACCCGGCTGCTTCTCAATTTGCTACGATCATAGAGAAAGTCAACGCCCACTATAAAGCCAAAACCGCCCCGGTAAGCCCAGATATGAATTTGGAATTCGTACTTGCAACCACAGATCCGGATGGAAATACATTGGCTGAAGCCGGTGTACACCGTATGAGAGTTGCCAATGGTACTATTGACTGTGAAGTATTTATGAACGGGAAAGATCCCAATAACACCACTTATGTAGACAACTGTTGGGATCGTAATAAATACATTAACATCTTCTTGTACACATTTACCAATGCGAACATATTAGGCATCGCACACATACCGTATGCCCCAATAAACAAACCTTTGGAAGGCTTGTATTCTTCTGATAAGTACTTTACAGAGCTACCTACACATCCACGCAGTGTATCCATAAACAACTCATACATTGATAAAGTGGTCAACTCGCCAACCAATTATAGCTCGGTAGACGTTGTAGTTACCTTATCCCATGAATTAGGTCATTACTTAGGATTGCATCATGCTTTCTCTGAAGACGATAAAAATAATGATCTGTGCGAAGATACGGACTACTGTGCAGACACTCCAACCTACAACCCCTACCTTTACAATCTGTGGACTAATCAGTATATTAAGGAAAACATTCTTGATAAGGGAAGAAATAGTTTGAGTTGGGATGATCTGAAAAAACTGGTTATCAAAACCGACTGCTCAGGAACAGAGTTTGAAGCCCATAACATAATGGATTACGCTTATTGTTGGGGGGATCAGTTCACCAACGACCAGCGTAAGCGCATCCGCTTCGTACTGGCCAACAGTCCGATGATTCCTGGCCCGAAAGACACACGTACTACCCGTACGATTGACAACGTAGTACCGCCGATCATCTACAAGATATGCTCTAAAGATATGCATATTCATTAAACAATAATATCTCCATACCAAAAGAGGTGAACAAGTCAGCTTGTTCACCTCTTTTGGTATCTATACCACCATCGTTATTTATTGATCTCTTTCTCTATCAGTTTTATCTTATCAAGTGTTTTGTTTGCTTCCGTAGAAGGGAATTGCCTCACCACATTCTGCAGATATGCTTTTGCTTTCTCGTATCCTGTTTCAAAAATGGCGCTCAACCCATCCCGGTAACGGGCATATTGCATCTTCGTAGGCGTTCCTATTTTCTTATAATCCTGATCCAACCGTTTTTTCTCTTGTTCGGCCTGCAGATAAAAGTAGTTGCCTACAAAAATATTAGCAGTCAAGTTATCAGAGTCCAACCTTAATATTTGTTCGTATGTACGCAAAGCCTCTTTCTCCTTGCCGCGGCACACCTCCGTTTCGGCATAGGCCAGCAAATAAGTTACATTGTCCGGTTCCTTTTGCAAAAGTTCTTTATAGAACAAGAATGCTTTGTCATAATTCCGGTCGCTCTGGTAATAAGCAGCCAGCTCCTGCGCCATCAAGCGGGACACTTCACTGTTTTTGTCCACATCCGTCCAATAAAACATTTCCGATTTGTCTACGTTTACACGGATCGCCTGCTTGAATAAGCCGACAACCTGACCGGTCTGCCCTTCGGACAGTGCAATCGACACCTTCTGCAAAGCCACATCAGTTGCTTGCGCCCACATAGCACAAGGCAGTAATACCATAAAAAGGAAGAAGAAAATCCAGCGTTTCATACCTCGGAATTTAAGTTTTTTTGTTTTGCAAAGGTAGCAAATTCCTGTTGATACGAAGCTCTAAACGACTCTTAATTAGAGTTATAATTTCTTTCTGCCCAAGCAGCCCTGAAGAAGCACCCTGACTGCGATTTATGAGAGGGCAAAGCAAACATTTTTCATTCGTCCATTGTTCTTAACGCAAGTAATTCGACAATAAATCAAATTAAACTGAAACCAAATGAAAAAGTCTTATTTTTACACCACAGTTATTATAGCCCTTCTGCTATCTGCTTTCAGCAACAAGAGCTATGCACAATTAAAAGGCGTACATTTATTGGGCGATAATGGACTCAATGCAGGTACGCAACCAGCCCCTTCCGTTGTTATAGCGGTGCCCATGTATTGGTACGATACCAAGAACCTGAGAAATGGTGACGGAGACAAAGTAGACGCCAGCCCGGATGTAACTACGTTCCTTACCGGAATCGGCGGAAGCATCGTTACTCCTTTCAAGCTACTCAATGCTAATTATGGAGCCAGCATACTGATTCCTTTTGCAAAGAACAAGATCGAAGGCAGCAATGTAAACGAAAACGGATCCATCGCATTCACCGATATATATGTGCAACCCATTCAGTTAGGCTGGCACGCCAAGCAGGCCGACTTTCTGGCCGGATACGGAATGTATATTCCTACCGGTAAGTACACGCTTGGCAATACCGACAATACCGGTTTGGGAATGTGGGGATTCGAGTTCTCGGGAGGTGGTACCTACTACTTCGACAAGGCAAAAACGTTTAACCTGTCGACCATCGCTTACTACGAGCTACATACCAAGAAACGTGGTACCGACGACAAAGTGGGCAGCATCCTCACCCTCGAAGGAGGACTGAACAAAAGTTTCATGGCCAAACTTCCTTCTTCAGCTCTGTTGTTCAACGTGGGCGCCATTTACTACATGCAGTTCAAAGTGACCAATGATGACATCTTCTATAACGGGCAAATGATAGACCAACCCAAAGATCATATTTATGCAGCCGGACTGGAAGCCAACGCTTTCTGGACAAAGAGCATGACCAATCTTTCTTTCCGTTGGTTAGGAGAATTCAGCGGTAAGAATCGCTTCGAAGGAAATACCTTCTTCATTACTCTTAGCCAGGTGATCAAGACATTCGATAAGAAATAACAGACACAGGCTTTATACTTCCAGCGGATAGTCCCCGGAGACGGAAAGAATTTGCAGATCTTTCCACCCGAAGGCTATCCGTCTTTTTATGCCTGCCCGCCTTTTTTTAAGATGCGATTGTGCTAATGCCGAACAATCGTGTATCTTTGCAGAAATTATAACACATTATTGTATGGCAACATTCAAACGAATTCTTCTAAAGCTGAGTGGCGAGAGCTTGATGGGCGAGAAACAATATGGCATCGACGAGAAACGTCTGGGCGAATATGCAGCTCAAATCAAAGAGATCCATGAGCAAGGTGTACAAATAGGTATCGTCATTGGTGGCGGAAACATCTTCCGCGGACTGAGTGGAGCCAGCAAAGGCTTCGACCGGGTAAAGGGCGACCAGATGGGTATGCTCGCAACTGTCATTAACAGCCTGGCGCTCAGCTCAGCATTGGTAGCCATAGGCGTGAAGACCCGCGTACTGACAGCTATCCGCATGGAACCCGTCGGAGAGTTTTACAGCAAATGGAAAGCTATCGAATGTATGGAGAACAATGAGGTGGTCATCATGTCGGCAGGCACAGGCAACCCATTCTTTACTACCGACACCGGCTCATCCCTGCGCGGTATCGAGATCGAAGCAGACGTGATGCTGAAAGGTACCCGCGTAGATGGCATCTACACAGCCGATCCGGAAAAGGATCCTACGGCAACAAAGTTCGAAGAAATCACATACGATGAAGTATTAAAACGCGGACTGAAGGTGATGGATCTTACAGCCACTTGTATGTGCAAGGAGAATAATCTGCCGATAGTGGTTTTTGATATGGATACAGTAGGTAATCTGAAAAAGGTTATCGACGGCGAAAATATCGGGACATTGGTTCACAATTAATAAGCACTACGCAGTTACTTTCCCTTTTCTTCTGGCATATGCAGGTGTTTCATTACTTGAAACAAAGTGTTTCCCGGCATGAAACAGAGTGTTCCACTACGAGAAACAAGGTGTTGCACTACGGGAAACACAGTGTTGTGCTATGGGAAACAGAATACATGTTTCCGTACACTGAAGAAACAAACGTGACAAATACCCCGAAGAATGTTAAACCCGTGACGAATAAAACAGGTATTCGTCACGGGTTATTTATTTGAAAACTAACATATTGAACCACAAATCGTGCTGACGTGACGATGATTTTTCAAAAACCGAGCAGAAAGAGAGTTAGGTTAAACGCTATCGTCTATTCCGTAACAGCCCTGCATGCCCTCCACTTTGCTTCATTGAAGAAAACCGTTCGGCCTGCCGGTCGCCCCGAGCACGTGATTGTTCCGAATGATCGAGATAATGCAACGTACTGCCCGACGAGCGAGGAGTGGCAGTAACAGTACGCGGAGTCTGAGTCCTGGCAGCAGTATGTGGAGTCTCGACAGAATGCTGCGCAGTACCCACCGGATGTGATGTAACTGTCCGGTTCGGAGTAGCAGTATGCCGGGTAGCGCCTCCCAAATTGCTTTCCTGCCATTGGCGGTTGCCATTGCTATAGTGGCTCCAGCTACCATTATCATTCCTCCGATATACATTCCCGTCGCTTCCGGCATATACCCGGTTGCCATTGTTGGTATGTACGCTCACACCATGTCGGCCGTCGACCACTACCCCACTCTTTCCACCGGATGTATGATAAGTGAAAGCCGTCCCGGCAGCCGTCGTTACATGCGAAGAACTGGCCCACCGGTAACCATTCGTCACGGTTGAATGCCCCCACTGCGCATACGGGTTATGTCCTTGCGAGGTATGTCCATAGGCTCCTGTCCACGGGTTGTATGTGTTGGCAACTGTACGTCCGCCATACCAACCTTGTACACTGGCCGAACGACCGTAACGCCCTGTTGCCGGGTTGTACCAAGCCGAACTTCCGGCAGCTCCATAAGGGCCGTACGCCCTGCGGCCTACTGCAAAGCCACCTGTCCACGGGTTGTAAACCGCACCGCCACCATACGTACACGGCCAGGGACGATAAATAGGACAAGGAGCATAAGGCGGCCAAAACACATACGGATGATAGTACCACCCTGTACCATAAACGATGGCAGCATCGATCACTGCTCCAACCGTAGCCCCAATGATGAAAGCCCCCAGATATCCGGCGGTAGAAGAAGACTCAACGGTGGTCGAAGTCGCATTAGTCTGCGTCACATACGTCACATTATACATCGGCGAACTGGGTGGAATGGTATAGATCGATGCAGGTACTGAGTCGGCCGTCTTCCACGGGCCGGTAGGCGAGGTAGACATGAACCATACTGCCTGAAAACACATATAATACAGATCGCCTACGCGGATAACCTTATCCTGCGTGTTGGTAGCATACTGCAAACTGGTACCTTCGATCGGTGCAAACTTCGGATCCCCATCGTATGTAGCATGCGCCTTTGCTTCAGCTTCGGCCTTATTGACCACCACCGTTGTAGGAATCTGAGCCAGCAGCACGGCATCCGAAGCTTCTTCGGTTCCGGGTATGGAAGCCAGCACGTGTGCCATTGGAGAATCTTCGGGAATCTTGGCAAAGTCGGACGGCAGGTTAGCCCCTGCATACGACCACGGTCCGCCAAACTTCGGTGCCCGGAACCAACGTCCGGAAAGCAATATATAGAATTGCCCGTCGGCCTGATCAATAAAGATATCATTGTCAGTATTGCTAACAAACAAGAGTTGCGTATTCGGAATCTTGCTATACACAGGCGCACCCTCGGTTACTATCAGTTCGGCAGGTTCGTTGGTATAAAACACTGTCGGGGCACCGTTCACGCTGTGGGGCGGCACATGCTTGATCACCTCATCGAAGTTCTGCCCTGATGGAAGGGCGGAAAAGTCTTTCGGCAGCGAAGCCGTCGGTGTCCAGTTACCATTCAATGTTTTGGCTGTCAGCCATGTATCATCTGCCAGCAGATAATACTGCCCGCCTTTCTTGTCAAGGAACACATCCCAGTTGGTATTGACCAGAAACTGAAGATCGGTTTTGCCGATGGGCGACAGTACCGGACTGCCATCCACAAAGAGCAGGATAGCCGGCGAAGCGCTGTAGAATATCTTAGGAGGATCGTTCTTTAACGTCACCGTCGGCGATTTCCCCTGCTGTTTATTATCTAAATAAGCCAGGATGCGGTCGGTCGAGATGTTTTCCGCTCCCGTCGGCATCATCTGTAAGAATGTTTGCCGAACCGAAGCCACCTTGCCGGCATCCAACGATGGGAACCGGACATCGGTATACTGTATATTGTGCAAATAAGTGTTGTGCGAATCTTTATCTGTCTTCGTATCGCACACGAAAGAAGCCACACCAAGCACCTCGTCACCTCCGTCGGGCGTGATGGAGAACGCCAATCGTCCCTGAAGTTTCTTATACTTATCCCATTTATCGATTTGCGGCTGGTAGTATACCAATGTGGTGTTATTAGCCTTCACCTGACGTGGCCAGCCTATATCTTGTGCCACAGGAGCTTCTTCTGCTGCGTCCTGCGACCGGGATGCGTTACTGTTGCCACATGCAATGAACAGTAACAACACGAGCGAAATAACAAATGAATGTTTCATATTTTTTCTTAGTTACAGTTAGGTGAGTTGATAACAATTAAATAGCGAAAGAGTTGAACAGATTTCATTACTTTCCCATTATTGTTGCATATAATCAAAAAATAATCTAATTTTGTTCAAATTTCAAGCAAGTATAAATTACTAAAGACGAAAGAATATGATAGACGTTAAGACTTGTATCAACGAAGCGCAAGAGAAAATGGACATGGCCGTAATGTATCTCGACGAAGCATTCGCCCATATCCGTGCCGGTAAAGCAAGCACACGCCTGCTCGACGGTATCCGTGTAGATTCTTACGGAAGCATGGTACCCATTGCCAACGTAGCGGCAGTAAATACACCCGATGCCCGCAGCATCACCATCAAGCCGTGGGATAGATCCATGTTCCGTGTCATCGAGAAGGCCATCATCGACTCCAGCCTCGGCATCATGCCCGAGAACAATGGAGAGATTATCCGCATTGGCATTCCACCGCTGACCGAAGAGCGTCGTAAACAACTCTCGAAACAGTGTAAAGGCGAAGCTGAAACAGCTAAGATAAGCGTACGCAACGCCCGCCGCGACGGTATCGATGCCTTGAAGAAAGCCGTGAAAGACGGACTGGCCGAAGACGAACAGAAAAACGCCGAAGCCAAGTTACAGAAGATTCACGACAAGTATATCAAGCAACTCGATGATATGCTGGCCGACAAGGAAAAAGAAATCATGACCGTATAATATATAATAAGGTATAGCGTGCGCGGATTAGTCATCAGAAACACCGGAAGTTGGTATCAGGTAAAAACTGAAGATGGGCGGTTGGTAGACTGCAAAATCAAAGGTAATTTTCGGTTGAAAGAAATACGAAGCACCAATCCGGTAGCTGTAGGCGATTACGTTCACATCACGCTCAACCAGGAAGGTACGGCCTTTATCACAGAAATCGAAGATCGGAAGAACTACATCATTCGTCGTTCTTCCAATCTTTCCAAACAATCGCACATTATTGCTGCCAACCTCGACCAATGTATGTTGGTGGTTACGGTGAACTACCCCGAAACATCGACTATATTTATCGACCGTTTTCTGGCTTCGGCTGAGGCATACCGGGTACCGGTGAAACTGGTATTCAACAAAATCGATGTCTACAATGCCGAAGAACTCCAATACCAGGAAGACCTCATCACTCTCTACACTTATATCGGTTATCCCTGTTTTCGTATTTCGGCCAAGAAAGATATAGGTCTTGACCTCATCCGCGAAGAATTGAAAGGACGGGTAACACTCTTCTCCGGTCATTCGGGCGTGGGTAAATCAACACTCATCAATATCCTCCTTCCCGGGCAGGATGTAAAGACGGCCGAAATTTCCTCCTATCATAACAAGGGTATGCATACCACCACTTTTTCCGAAATGTTTCCGGTAGAAGGCGACGGATATATCATCGATACGCCAGGCATCAAAGGCTTTGGTACATTCGATATGGAGGAAGAAGAGATAGGACACTACTTCCCGGAAATATTCAAGGCTTCGGCCGATTGCCGTTATGGTAACTGCACCCACCGTCAAGAGCCGGGTTGCGCTGTACTAAAAGCTGTAAAGGAGCATTATATCAGCGAATCACGGTATGCTTCCTATCTCAATATGCTGGAAGACAAAGAGGAAGGAAAATACCGGGGAGCCTACTAATAACTTCTCTTTCCTTGTCCCTGAGTTTTTATTTTTGCATTTTTTCTCCCACCACTAAACCTTTTTCCCAAAAAATAGTCTAACTTAGACTGATTATACACCACTACCATCAATTCGGTATAAGCGTATCGTCGCTACTACCTTAAAAAGTTATACACATGAACAAAAAAACCAAATGGGGACTCATTGCTGTTCTCGGCGCTGCACTGATAGGTTGGGGCGTTTATTCCATGCTACCCAAAGCAAACAAAGAGTTAGCTGCTGCCGACAATGCAGGAGGAAAGCAACGTGCCGGCAAGAAAGTATTGAATGTAAACGCACAAATAGTCAAGCCCCAGTTACTGACAGACGAAATACAGATCAGCGGCAGTCTGCTTCCGGACGAAGAAGTGAACCTTTCGTTCGAAACATCCGGTAAGATCATTGAAATAAACTTTGAAGAAGGAAGTGCCGTCCGCAAGGGACAGTTACTCGCCAAGGTAAACGACCGCCAATTACAAGCACAACTGCAACGCCTGCTCGCCCAGTTAAAATTGGCCGAGGACCGGGTATTCCGCCAGAACGCTTTGTTGGAACGGGATGCCGTCAGTAAGGAAGCCTACGAACAGGTAAAAACCGAACTGGCCACCCTGAATGCCGACATCGAGATTGTAAAAGCCAATATCGACCTGACCGAGCTCCGTGCTCCGTTCGACGGCGTAATCGGTCTGCGGCAGGTCAGCGTAGGATCGTACGCCTCGCCCACTACCATCGTAGCCAAACTCACTAAAATTTCACCGCTGAAAATAGAATTCGCCGTTCCCGAACGGTATGCCAGCGACGTGAAGAAAGGAGCCAACCTGGACTTTCACCTGGAAGGAAAGTTGGAAACATTCAAAGCTAAAGTGTATGCCACTGAGTCGAAGATCGACCCGGTAACGCATACACTTCCCATCCGTGCTCTTTACCCCAACAGCAACGGAGCCCTGCTCCCCGGACGCTATGCCAGCATCCAACTCAAAAAAGACGAGATCAGCAATGCTCTTGCCATCCCTTCCGAGGCTATTGTACCTGAAATGGGAAAAGACAAGGTATTCCTTTACCGGTCGGGCAAAGCCCAGCCTGTAGAGATAAAAACCGGCATCCGCACCGAGAAACAAGTACAGGTGGTGCAAGGGCTGCAAGCCGGCGATACTGTAATCACATCAGGAACCTTGCAATTGCGTATGGGACTACCCATCACGCTCGACCAAGTTGACTAACTAATACCGACTGCTTTATGAATATATCCGAACTAAGCATACGCCGGCCGGTACTGGCTACGGTATTAACCGTCATCATTCTACTTTTTGGTTTCATCGGGTACACATATTTAGGTGTACGTGAATATCCGTCGGTGGACAACCCCATTATCACCGTACAATGCTCCTACCCCGGTGCGAATGCCGATGTCATCGAAAATCAGATCACCGAGCCGTTGGAACAGAACATCAACGGTATTCCGGGTATCCGGTCACTGTCCAGCGTCAGTTCGCAAGGTAGTAGCCGCATCACTGTGGAGTTCGAACTCTCTGTCGATCTGGAAACAGCCGCCAATGACGTACGCGACAAGGTTTCGCGGGCACAACGCTTCCTCCCCCGTGACTGCGACCCTCCCACGGTGTCGAAAGCTGATGCCGACGCCATGCCTATCCTCATGATAGCTATCCAGAGTGACAAACGCTCGTTGCTCGAATTGAGCGAGATAGCCGACCTCACCGTCAAAGAACAGTTACAAACCATTGCCAACGTAAGTAGTGTAGGTATCTGGGGGGAGAAGCGCTATTCCATGCGCCTTTGGCTCGATCCCATCAAGATGTCGGGCTACGGGGTGACACCTATCGATGTTAAGACTGCCGTGGATAAGGAAAATGTGGAATTGCCGTCGGGAAGTATCGAAGGAAACACCACCGAACTCACCATCCGTACCATGGGGCTTATGCATACTGCCGAACAGTTCAACAACCTGATCATCAAGGAAAGCCAAGGCCGTATCATCCGCTTCAGCGACATCGGACGTGCCGAACTGGGACCAGCCGACATACGCAGTTACATGAAGATGAACGGTGTACCGATGGTGGCCGCTGTAGTAACCCCACAACCAGGTGCCAACCATATTGAGATTGCCGATGCTGTATATACCCGCATGGAGCAGATGAAGAAAGACCTGCCCGACGATGTACAATACAGCTACGGTTTCGACAACACCAAGTTTATCCGCGCTTCTATCTATGAAGTAGAAGAAACAGTATATATCGCCTTCGTACTGGTTATCATCATCATCTTCCTCTTCCTGCGCGACTGGCGTGTGACGCTCGTTCCGTGTATTGTAATTCCCGTATCGCTCATCGGCGCCTTCTTCGTAATGTATGTCGCCGGCTTCTCCATCAACGTGCTATCCATGCTCGCCATCGTACTGGCAGTGGGACTTGTAGTGGACGATGCCATCGTAATGACGGAGAATATATACGTCCGCATCGAGCGGGGAATGCCTCCCAAGGAGGCGGGGATCGAAGGCTCCAAAGAAATTTTCTTCGCTATTATCTCCACCACGATTACTTTGGTGGCGGTATTCTTCCCCATTGTATTTATGGATGGAATGACCGGACGCCTCTTCCGTGAGTTCAGCATCGTGGTTTCGGGTTCCGTGCTGATCTCAGCTTTCGCCGCCCTTACCTTCACTCCCATGCTTGCCACGAAGCTGCTGATCAAACGCGAAAAGCAAAGTTGGTTCTACGAATGGACCGAACCCTTCTTCAGTGGCATGAACAACGGCTACAAACGATCACTGGAAGCCTTTCTGCGCAAACGATACCTCGCCCTGCCTATCGTATTGATCACACTGGTTATCATCGGTTATTTATGGGTAAATAT
Organism: Bacteroides sp.; assembly: GCA_031554665.1. Classification (GTDB taxonomy): domain Bacteria; phylum Bacteroidota; class Bacteroidia; order Bacteroidales; family Bacteroidaceae; genus Bacteroides. Next base: position 77,402 of record JAVBVA010000105.1, read on the forward strand.
CCCGGCCGAGATGGCTCCGCTCGAAGACCGTTCGAATATTACCATCAACACCCGTGGAGCCGAAGGAGTAACCTACGAATACATGCGCGACTACACGGAAGATATCAACGCACTGGCTGATTCCATCATGCCCGATGCCGCAGCCATTACCGCCCGTGTTTCGGGAGGTAGCGGAAACGTACAGATCACCTTGAAAGACATGAAGGATCGTGACTACTCGCAAATGGATGTAGCCGAGCAAATGACCAAAGCAGTACAAAAGAAGACGAAGGCACGCGCCTTCGTACAACAGCAATCCACCTTCGGCGGTCGCCGTGGCGGTATGCCCATTCAGTATGTGATACAGGCCACCAACATCGAAAAATTGCAAAATATCCTGCCTGAGTTCATTGCCAAGGTGTCAGAAAACCCGACCTTCCAGATGGCTGATATCGACCTGAAGTTCAGTATGCCCGAAACGCGCATCAACATCAATCGCGACAAAGCCACCATCATGGGGGTCAGCACGCGCAACATTGCCCAAACCCTGCAATACGGATTAAGCGGTCAGCGTATGGGTTATTTCTATATGAATGGTAAGCAATATGAGATATTGGGCGAGATCAACCGCCAGCAACGCAACAAACCCGCCGACCTGAAATCCATCTATATCCGGAGCGATAAAGGTGACATGGTACAGCTGGACAACCTTGTAGATTTGGAAGAAGGTATTGCTCCTCCCCGCCTCTACCGGTACAACCGGTTCGTATCAGCCACCGTATCCGCTGGTCTGGCCGACGGGAAAACCATCGGGCAAGGATTGGAAGAGATGGACAAGATAGCCAAAGAGACACTGGACGATACCTTCCGGACTGCCTTGAAGGGTGATTCCAAAGAGTATCGCGAAAGTTCATCGAGCCTGATGTTTGCTTTTGTCCTGGCCATTGTACTCATCTACCTCATTCTGGCCGCCCAGTTCGAGAGCTTTAAAGACCCGTTCGTCATCATGCTCACCGTGCCGTTGGCTATTGCCGGTGCACTGGTCTTCATGCACTTCACCGGGCAGACCATGAATATCTACAGCCAGATCGGTATCATCATGCTCATCGGGTTAGTAGCAAAGAACGGAATCTTAATCGTAGAATTCGCCAACCAGAAGCAAGAGATGGGCGAAGAGATGATGGAAGCAATTCTGGATGCGGCTCTGCAACGCCTGCGCCCTATTCTCATGACAAGTGCATCGACCACCCTCGGCCTTCTTCCGCTGGCATTTGCCTCCGGTGAGGGATGTAATGGACGTATTGCTATGGGTGTCACCGTCGTAGGGGGCATGCTGGTATCCACCTTCCTCACCATGTACATTGTCCCCGCCGTTTACAGTTATATTTCGACCAACCGTAGCAGAAAGGAGAAAACTTCATGAAACGTACTATTTTATTCTATATAGTAGCCGGCCTGCCGCTTTTGATGCAAGCCCAACAAGTGCAGAACTACGACCTGAAGTCGTGCCTGGAAAATGGGCTTATAAACAACTACGACCTGCGCATTACGCACAACAAAGAACAGGTAAGCAAGAACAATGCGACATTGGCCAACGCCGGTTATCTGCCTACACTGGATTTCAGCGCTGGATATTCCGGTACTGTGAACAATACGGAAACTACTGCCCGCGAAACCGGCAATGTGACCAAGACCAACGGTGTATTCGACCAAACGGTGAGTGCCGGGCTTAATCTCAACTGGACCATCTTTGACGGGTTCAATATCTCCACTAACTATAAACGGCTGAAAGAGTTAGAACTACAAGGCGAAACCAATACCCGCATCACCATCGAAGATTTTGTCGCCACACTAACCGCCGAATATTATAACTTCGTACAACAAAAGATACGGTTGAAAAACTTCCGTTACGCTACTTCATTATCGAAAGAACGCCTGCGTATCGTAGAAGAGCGTTACCACATCGGTAACTTCTCCCGTCTGGACTATCAACAAGCCAAGGTAGACTTCAATGCCGACAGTGCCAAATACATGAAACAACAAGAGTTGCTGCACACCTCCCGCATCCGTCTCAACGAGTTAATGGCAAACGAAGATGTGGACCAACCCATCGAGATGGCCGACTCCATCATCCGGGTAGATGCCATGCTTCGATTTGAAGAGCTGTGGACAGCTACGCTGGCAACCAATGCTTCCTTACTGAAAGCAGACCAAAACACAGTATTAGCACAATTGGACTATAAAAGTGTACTCTCGCGCAACTACCCATACGTAAGACTAAACACCGGATACGGCTATACCTTCAACAAGTACGATATCAATGCCACCAGCCAACGGGAGAATCTGGGATTCAATGCCGGACTCACCGTGGGCATTAATATCTTCGATGGCAACCGCAAACGTCAGAAGAAGAACGCCAGTATTGCAGTAAAGAACGCCCGTTTGGAACACGATCAATTGGAACTGGGGCTTCGAGCCGATATCAGCAACTTATGGCAGGCTTACCGGAACAATCTTGAGATGCTCAACCTGGAACGACAGAACCTGGTAGCTGCCAAAGAAAATCACGAAATAGCCATGGAACGCTATATGCTGGGTAACCTGTCGGGTATTGAAATGCGAGAAGCACAAAAGAGTTTACTCGATGCCGAAGAGCGCATCCTATCGGCCGAATACAATACGAAACTGTGTGAAATATCTCTGCTACAGATCAGCGGTAAGGTCATGAAATATCTGGAGTAAGATCACCAAATATTACGCACTGAAAAAACAAAATTTACTATAACGTTGCCTGGCTTTCAGCTACTTTTGTCAAAAAGAACATCAAAACACATGCCATCATGAGAAAGTTTCTATTACTATGTGTAGCGTGCTGCTGTCTGACGATAGTGAACGCTCAAAATGAGCCGGACTACCGCGCCAAACAACCATACAAAAAGTGGGTACAGCTGACATCGGAAGTGCAAGACGACTTCTTCCGTACGAATGAAGCCCACCGCATTGCCGATAATGTATTGTTGTATCAACAGATCACCGGAGGCTGGCCCAAGAATATCTATATGGCCGCAGAACTGAATGAAGAAGAACGCGCACAAGTCATCGCCTCACAGAAGAATGTGAACGAAAGTACCATCGACAACGATGCTACCAGCATTGAGATCCGCTATCTGGCACGCACGTATGCAGCCTGTGGAGAAGAGAAGTACAAGAACGCCGTAATCCGTGGTATACAGTACATACTCGACGCACAATATGACAATGGTGGTTGGCCGCAATTCTACCCGCGCTCATACGGATACTATGTACACATCACGTACAACGATAATGCTATGATCAACGTCATGGAATTACTCCGCGAAGTGTATGAAAAGCAAGCCCCTTACACCTTCCTGCCCGATGTAACGGTCGACAAAGCCCGGAAAGCTTTTGATAAAGGAGTGGATTGTATCCTGAAAACACAGGTCCGCCAGAACGGAAAGCTGACCGTTTGGTGCGCCCAGCATGATCACAAGACCCTGAAACCAGCCAAAGCTCGTGCTTACGAGCTCCCCTCACTTAGCGGACAGGAATCGGATGACATTGTATTATTGCTCATGTCGCTCCCTAAAACTCCTGAGATTGTGACTGCTGTAGAAGCTGCTGTTGCCTGGTTCAAAGAAGTGAAGATCGATGGTGTCAAGAAAGAGTATTTCGCCAATGCCGAAGGTAAAAGAGATTATAAAATGGTACCCTGTACCGACTGCGAAACATTGTGGGCCCGCTTCTATGAACTGGACGATAACCGCCCTTTCTTCTGTGACCGGGATGGTGTCAAGCGTTATAATTTATCAGAGATCGGCTATGAACGCCGTAATGGCTACAGCTGGTATAATAACCAAGGAGCAAAGGTGCTGAAGGAATACGAAAAGTGGAAGAATAAATAATCAATAGTGATTATAAATAATAAAGGTGAGCAAGTATTTCGCACTGCTCACCTTTTCTGTTTCATTTCAATTATTATCCATTCGGGAATAATAGCTATAAGTAATAGAACCATCCTCCGAAGCAATGCAAAGCGAAGTAACTAACTTACCTTCTCGTATACCTATAAGATAATTGTATGCTGAATATACTGAAGGGTCGTTAGAGGTATAAAAGGGCAAAGTACCGAGAATGGTTTCACGCGTACCCCAAATCATAGTTATCCATTCCGGCGCCATGCTATTAGCAGCAGGATCAGTATTTATATACATAACTTGATTCCCTTTGAAGCCGAGGTTATGAGGACTATACCCATCAACATCTGTCTCAGATGAACTTCCCGGAACACCTTGAGTTACCTTCTCCAAATGCCAGTATCCTTTGATTGTCGCTTTAACTTGGGGCAAAGTTAAATCCGTAAATTCCACATCTCCCTCAACAGCTTTGATATCATCATCATCATTGCTACAGGATTGAATTGACAAGGCGAGTGCCAATGCGCAACACAGTGTAAGTAAATGTTTCTTCATAATGCATTTCAATTTAATAAGTTTACATATTATCATAAATGCAATGAGAATGCAATTACTGCATAGTGCAGAGGCATTCGCCTATCTTTTTATCTTACAACTTCTTAAAGAAATCGTTTCCTTTGTCATCAACCAGAATGAAAGCCGGGAAGTCTTCCACTTCGATCTTCCAAATGGCTTCCATACCCAACTCCGGATATTCCACGCACTCAATGCTCTTGATATTGTTCTGTGCCAATATAGCAGCCGGGCCACCAATAGAACCTAAGTAGAAACCACCGTATTTCTTACATGCATCCGTCACCTGCTGACTGCGGTTACCCTTTGCCAACATGATCAGGCTACCGCCTTGCGACTGGAACAAGTCTACATACGAGTCCATGCGTCCGGCAGTTGTCGGTCCCATCGATCCGCAAGCCATACCCGCCGGAGTCTTTGCCGGACCTGCATAGTAAATCGGATGATCCTTGATATATTGTGGCAATCCTTCACCACTGTCGATACGCTCTTTCAGTTTGGCATGAGCAATGTCACGGCCTACGATGATGGTGCCGTTCAACGACAGACGTGTAGCCACCGGATATTTCGTCAACTCCTTCAGGATATCAGCCATCGGTTGGTTCAGGTTGATCTTCACCACTTCGCCTTCGCCGGCATTGCGCAGTTCTTCCGGAATCAGGTTAGCGGGATTATCGTCCATCTTCTCAATCCAGATACCGTCTGCATTGATCTTGCACTTGATGTTACGGTCGGCTGAACAGCTTACTCCCATACCTACCGGACAAGAAGCCCCGTGACGTGGCAAACGGATAATGCGGATATCATGAGCCAGATACTTACCGCCGAACTGGGCGCCCAGACCGATCTTATAAGTTGCTTCCAGGACTTGCTTCTCGAGTTCGATGTCGCGGAAAGCACGACCGTGCTCATTACCTGTTGTAGGCAGCGAGTCATAATATTTGGCAGAAGCCAACTTCACAGTCAACAGGTTCTTCTCTGCCGACGTACCACCGATACAGAAAGCGATGTGATAAGGCGGACAAGCAGCCGTACCCAATGTCTTGATCTTCTCTACCAGGAACGGAACCAACGTAGCCGGATTCAGCAACGCCTTTGTTTCCTGATACAAATAGGTTTTGTTGGCCGAACCGCCTCCCTTAGTCACACAAAGGAACTTGTACTCCATCCCTTCGGTAGCTTCGATATCGATTTGAGCCGGAAGATTGCATTTCGTATTCACCTCATCATACATGTTGAGCGGAGCATTCTGCGAGTAACGCAGGTTCTCTTCGGTATATGTCTTGTACACACCCAGTGAAAGAGCCTCTTCGTCGTTATATCCGGTCCATACATGTTGACCTTTTTCGCCATGAATGATAGCCGTACCTGTATCCTGACAAAGAGGTAGTTTACCCTTCACCGATACCTCGGCATTGCGAAGGAAAGTAAGCGCTACATACTTATCGTTGTCACTCGCTTCGGGATCGCTCAGAATCTTTGCCACCTGTTCATTGTGCTCGCGGCGGAGCAGGAACGATACATCACGGAAAGCAGCGTTTGCCATAGCTGTCAAACCTTCTTTTTCTATCTTCAAGATAGGATTTCCTTCAAACTCGCTTACCGACACATAGTCTTTGGTAAGCAAATAATACTCAGTTGTATCAGGTCCCAAAGGGAAAGGATGCTGATACTTGAATGGAGGTGTTGCCATATTGTTATTATTTATTACGTAAAGTTAGTTAGAATGACAAAGGTAATGATTATTCACCACAGAGTCACACAGAGTTTCACAGAGTTTTAATTTTAAGCACACATTAACAGATACGTTTACGCCAGTTGCCCGATGCGATTAATTAATTCCTCGCCCAATGCCGTTTTATCGTCTATATGCTTCAACACGGCTGTAACGAACGGATTACTTTCGAAGTCGCCCCGCACCTGTTCGAAGTCCTGCTTCATTTCACTGCGCGTTCCATCGGCACCAAAACCTGTCATCGACGAAAGCGAGAACTCTTTCCGGGCATCCTCGTACACCATCCTGTCGAGTCCCACTACCGAATCGCTCCATGTTCTCACTAAGCCTATAATATCCTTGGCGGTGATGGTTTCCGGATCAAGTCCGTAGAACTCCTGAATCTTATTGTATGCCCAAGTCCATTCGTACGTATAGTAGTTGCGGTGCATTTCTTCGAAACAGGCATTGATCTCCTTCAACCGGTTGATCTCTCCGTTTTCAATGCCCGTCATTAACTTCTCGATCTCACTTTTCGGAGCAATGAGTCCTGATATATCCACCCATTCGCCTGTTCCTATTTCCGTATCGGGTTTCAACCGTTGACGTATCTCTTCGTTACTACCGAAGTTGGTACCTTCAAGGCGTTTGATAATGGAGTTGCCGAGGAACTTATGAATGGCTATTTCGTAATAACGGATACCGCTGTTGAGCGACGAGTTCTTGATCCTGGCGCTCTGATACGAATACATCTCCGAAGCCTCACCCGACACCCGTTTCAATTCTTTCAGGATAGAATGCCCTTTGAACATTTTCTGAATGGTGTACGGGCTCAACAAGTTATAATTAATAAAATCCAGCTTGTTAGGATCAGTACGTTTGTCACGTTTTGGCCATTTCTGCGCATCACGAATGGTACCTACACTACGGAGATTCACTCCCGGAACCAGATACGTAGTATTTTGTTGTTCAATAAGATACGAGAAAGGAAGGTTCGATGTATCAGCATGGTTTACATGACGCCCCATTACCAACGAGAAAGCCCCGACACGTGCCGGCCATAGAATGTATGAGTCCGAAGTAGTCTTCGCTCCACGTTCCATTGTACCCTGATGAATGGGACCTAACTTATACATGTGGTTGCTCTGGTTTGAGCCCGAACCGGCATTCATAAACGAGAACATCCCCGCAATGAGCAGGGTCGATTTATGATGCGTCACCGTGAAAGGCCCCGCAAAGATGGCACATGCCTCCCCATTCTCTCCCTGGCAATTGCTGAAAAACAATGAGTCCGAAGCTGAGTAGTTATGCCCCAGGCGGCAGGCCTGCCCTACGAAGCAACGGCTCAATACCGTCCCTTCATCCACATGCGATCCCGAAGAGATAATAAAATCATCACAAATCACCCCATTCCCGATATGTACCGGTGCAGCCTGATTGCTGTTGATGCTACCATTCGTCAAGCGACAAGTACCTGTTATATAACAATGATCGCCGATACGTACATTCGTTATCGAACCGGAATTCACAATCGACACATGATTACCGATGGTTCCGATGTCCGAAGCATGTTTGTTCGAATAGTAATCCGTGATTTCCTTCATCCGGCTGATCAGTTCCGGCCGATGACGGTACAATGCCAGGATATACGCCTGATGTGCCGACAACTTATCGTTGATCAACACCTCGCGGCCCCCCGTTTCGTTCAGTACCGATACCTCTACCCCATTGCCAAAGGTAGTCTTTCCATCTACCAGAATGATATCCACATTCTCAATGAAAGTATGATTCCCAATCTGGTAGTTAGCAATGTAGTTCTGGATATTCTCGATACAACAGTTATCGCCCAACGTCACATTGTGAAGCGTCACATGGCGTAGTCCGGAATGCTTCTTGATTCCCCCCGGTAGTGTAAATTCATGTTCGAATACTCCCAGTTTCACTTCCCCCGAGAAGCGGGTGTGATGTACATAGTCGGTTTTGAACTTTTCAGCCACGACAACCTTCGTCCAGTCATCCGACAGGCACGATTGGCTCTTCAGCTGAAACACTTCCGTCTCAGTCAGTTTGCGGTAAGTTTTCATACGTAGTTGTTATAATGAATGTTCTTCTTCCTCTTCGTAGGTCTGATAAAGAAAATCATTATAAGGATACTTTTGTACATGCAACTCTCTCACTCTACGGTAGACCACATTTTTGAATTCCTCCATATTGATTCGTTCGCGTGCCGAGATAAAGAGACAGTTATCCTCCATCTTCGCCATCCACGTCTTCATCAGTTCTTCGAGTGTTAAGTTTTCCTTTGTCCGGGGGGTAAGGTCGTCGGGGGCTTTCTCGACGTACGAGTAAGCATCTATTTTATTGAATACGATGATCATGGGTTTTCCCGCGCCATCGATATCGGCCAGGGTTTTGTTCACCACTTCGATCTGCTCTTCGAAGCCAGTGTGTGAAATATCGACTACGTGTAGCAGCAAATCTGCTTCGCGTACCTCATCAAGGGTCGATTTGAACGATTCTACCAGATCGGTAGGCAACTTGCGGATAAATCCTACCGTATCCGATAACAGGAAAGGCAGGTTGTCAATGATCACTTTCCGCACGGTAGTATCCAATGTAGCAAAAAGTTTATTTTCAGCAAACACTTCACTTTTAGCCAACAGGTTCATCAATGTAGACTTACCTACGTTGGTATATCCCACCAATGCCACACGTATCATGCGCCCACGACTCTTGCGTTGGGTAGCTTTCTGTTTGTCTATCTCCGCCAAGCGCTCCTTGAGCAACGCCATGCGACCGAGGATGATACGCTTATCCATTTCGAGCTGTGTCTCACCCGGACCACGCAATCCCACCGATCCGCCTTTTCCACCACCCGAGCTACCGCTCTGGCGTTCCAAGTGTGTCCACAGCCGTTGCAGGCGTGGAAGCATATATTTGTACTGAGCCAGCTCCACCTGCGTCTTGGCATTGGCAGTTTGCGCCCGCATGGCAAATATATCGAGAATCAGCGAAGTACGATCCAGTATTTTCACCTTCAGTTCCGCTTCGATGTTGCGTATCTGCTTGGCCGACAGTTCGTCGTCGAAAATCACCATCCCTACTTCCCGTTCGTTCTCTTCCTCACTGTGTATATATTGCTTTATTTCTTCAAGTTTCCCTTTCCCTACGTACGTCACCGAGTGCGCCTGGTCCAGCTTTTGAGTAAAACGCTTCACCACCGATGCTCCCGCTGTTTCGGCCAGGAACTCCAGTTCATCAAGGTACTCTTTCGTCTTGCGTTCGTCCTGGGTTTGAGTGATAAGACCGACGAGAACCGCTGTTTCGACTTGTGCTTCGGAGATTACAAATTCTTTCATTCTGTACAATTAGCTAAATATGACGACAAATATAGTTATTTTTGTAAGAACGTAATAGCGACCTGTTTAGTTTATGCGAAAAGAATAGGAAAAACAGATTCCATACTTTAAAATTGCCCACATACTTATAGCTATCTGTGAGGATTAGCAAAGCCTGCGCGGCTAAAATAAAAGAGGGTATGTCGTTTTGACACACCCCTCTTTTATTTTAACTATTTCTTCGAAATTCAGATTTTGCTTCTTTATTTATTTGTCAAAGAGATAATCGGAAGCATTACTATATGGGAATTTCACAAGAGATATAGTCGAAATTCTCGAAGTTTTTCTATTTGGATTCAAGAAGAATAACACTTTATTAGCCTTTGCAACAGTATTCTCCTTTATTGTGAATGTTTCTTCGCCATAGCCAAAGTTACCCGCACTTACGTGATAGACTACTGCAAAATGGAATACTCCATCAGCGAAATAACTCTGTCCTTTTCCGATTCCGCCAGAATAGCGCACGGCATCATTCACAAAAATTTTGCCATAAGAAGTATGTGTAGCACCAGTTTCCTGCTCATCCACTAATACCTCACCTGTCCATGGGTCATAGGTAAACATAAAGTTAACATTGTTTCCCCAATGCTCAATTTTCCAACGATTAGGATTGGATTCACTCCGATAAAGTGTAAGATCTGAATCTATCGCTGGTCCATCTTCATCACTAAAGATTAAGGTATATTCATAGTCACCAACAGCATAAGCTTTCCATGTATCCGGCGATGTCGGAGGGGTGTACTTGAACTGGGCAGCTGCAGCGGCCTGAGCAACAGTTCCTTCGTAACCTACGGCAACAAGTGTATAAGTTCCCGCTACAGGTTCTCCATCAAAAGGAACCAAAACATTTTCAGTATTCGAAACTTCTACAGATGCAAGATTTCCACTTCTTATACCCTCAATAGCAGCATTAACATCAGTACCTTGTACTACAGCCAAACGTACATTATTTAAGTCTGATCCTATTTCGGTAACCTTCGCCACTACACCCGCAATCTTATCTTTGGAGTCATTATAAGTACCCATATAAGCAACATCAAGCGAGTAATCTTTTAAGACCACACCTGGCATAGCTACTCTGAAAGCTCCATTTATATTAGCATAATATGTTCCTTCAGAGTTCCTAATTATCATGGATCTTGTTGGAAAAGATATTACGCCATCTTTATAAGTTCCGGTTAGTCCGGCAGCCTTTTGTTCTGCTAAAGTCTTACCGTTTGCCATGTTCATCCCAGCTATACTACCTATTGAGACCATACCTTTCCCCCAGTTCAAACCTGTTTGCTGTATATACATATAAACAGCAGTTGGATCTTCAGCATGTATTTCTATATACCAATTTTTCGAATCATCCCAATCTCCCGGGTCATTGTATTTGTAAGCAGCTCCATACGGGTTAACCAATCTAAAGAGTCCTGGCGTAAGTAAACTTTCCTGAATTTCCACTTCGTAAGCGAGATTCTCCACTTTGTAGTTTGTAGTCATAAAATCCTCTACAAATGTACATTTGCCCAGAGAGTTCCATGGAGCAGGAACTCCTGCTTTAAAAGTATATGTATTAACACCGTATGCCGTAGTTAAGTCACCGCCAATCGTCAATGAGAGATCGGTAAAGATATCAAAATCAAACTTAGTCGGATCATAAGTTATAAGAACGGTAGCAGTAGAAGCCCCCTTCGAAAAAGTAACAGAAGAGGGAGCAGTAAACAATCCCGTTCCGTCAGTTAACGTCAATGGCACTATCAGTTCATCATCAGTTTTTAATCTAGCTATAGCAATTCCAAATGAAGTTTCAACACTTGATAATTCTATAGTCGCACTATTTGTGATAGGAAAAAACACTTGAGCATTGGTAGGTTTATCAGCAAGCGTGTATTCCGGTTCATCCTCTCCACATGAGTAGAAAGTAATCATAGCAGTCAACGCCAACAAAACTCCAAATATATTCTTTATTGTTTTCATATACATGTCTTTGTTTTAAATTATTTAGGATCTGCGAATTCGCCAATCTTTGTCGGGCCTATAACTTTACCGCTCGGGTCAGGATTATTATTGCCTACCAAAGCTGCATTAGAATTTGTCTCAGTGACAGGGATTACCAGATTCCAATTGGGTTTAATACCCTTGCAGTTTATCTTGAAGTTATCTGCCGGAGCATTGGTTCCTGTATAATTCTGTATCACATCAGGTTTCAAACGCTTGGCTGAAGGAAACGCATTGCCTTCTCCCCAAAACTCAATACGCATTTGAGTGAGTACCTCCAATTGAAATGCTCTTAAGTCGGTTAACGTACAGTTGTAATCTGGCTGGCGATAGCTCTGCATAAAAGTATTCAACTTAGCCACACCAGCAGCTACACCTTGAGAAGCTCCTACAGCTTCAGCTTCGATAAGGTACATTTCTTCCACACGCATTATCGGTACATCTACAGCACCACCAACACTGTAAGTTTTCCAATCACCATTCAAACAACGAAATTTAATCGAGAGACAGGCTGGCATGCTTTCTATCCACGCTTTATCGCGAGCTGTTTGGTAATTATAGAATTCATACTTCTTTGGATCCAAGAAAGAATATTTACGAAAGTCGTTATTAGCAATCTTGTCATAGAGTGAACGGTCTATGCTTAGAAGCGCTAATGGAGCATATCCCCAATCAGACTCTCCGGACATCCAACCCGTGAAGTTGCACAAGTTTCTCATATTTTCGGCGGAATAGTGAATATGCCACATCCAAGCCTGATTAACTGTGTTGAAACCAGTATTAACATCCAGCCATTGGGCCTGAGTCAAAGGAGTGGCTCCGGAAGTATCAATGGCTTTGCGGGCATACGTAGCAGCGTTTGCATAATCCTCATCCCATAGATAAACCTTAGCCATCAAACCGTATACCACAGACAAGCCCGGGAATAGTTTGGAGGAAGGGGTATAATTTGCCAAACATTGTTCAGCTTTCTGCAAATCCGAGAGGATGAAAGCTACCATATCATCGTGAGACGCGCGCGGATTGTTCTTGGCCATATCAGCAGTCGTTGTTTCGGTAACAAACGGAACGGTCAATCCCTTTACCTTGGAGCAATCCGTATAAATGTTCTCTACCGGCTCAAAGAGTACCATGAGCATATAATAGTCGAAAGCGCGATAAGCATAAGCAATACCGGCCAATCCCTTGATAGAAGGAGAAAGGTTCTCATTGGTTATGTCAACCGTTGCAATTACATCATTAGCTGCCTTGACAAATTTATACAGTGTAAACCAAGGCAAGTAAGAAAAATAACTATTCTCGTTAACATTTATAAAAATGTTGTAATTACGAAACCAATCATAGCCGGTATTAGCACCCAGCGGGTATACATCCCCCAACATCTCAGTCTGTGCAATCATAAGCTGCGGATAAGCCATATCCGTTTCGTGCGTTTGGTTGCCATACACATAATAACCTTGCGCCATCTGGGACGGGATACCATTCAGAGCAGCCTCCAAAGCCGATGACGATGCACCAATCTGCTCAGAGGTGGCTGTGCTGTTTTCGGGGAAGGTTTCTTCAATACAGCTTGACAACATTAGCGTCGACAAGGCCGTTACGGATAATATTTTAATTATCTTTTCCATATTTCTTTTTTCTTATTTAGTTTAGAACTTAAGTGTAATACCACCAGAGAAGGTTCTCATAGGTGAATAATAAGTAGCATTGGTACTTGCACTGTATGACTGGCGGGGATCGAATCCTCTACGTTTGGACCAATAGAACACATTTTCACAAGCCATAAAGAGACGCAATGAGTTAACGGATACTTTTTTTGTCCATTTGGAGGGGAATGTATAACCCAAGTTGATGTTCTCAATGTTCAAATAGCTGGCATCAGTAAGAAAACGTGTGGAAGAAGATACACTATAAACATCACCGAACATGAAACGCGGAATGTTGGAACTCGTATTTTCGGGAGTCCAGGAGTTCAAAAGGTCGGCATGGAAGTTATAACCAGTGCTGGAACTTGTTGGTGATGCCATGAAAGAAGCATAAGTTCCGTCATATTGCTTGCCGCCAAGTTGGTAGGAGCAGTTGATAGAGAAGTCGAAACCATACGAATTGATTGTTGTGCCGAAGCCACCGTAGAACTTAGGAATAGAAGTTTCATTTGTTACATAGTAGTCGGCATCTGCATAAGTCGTAGTTGTTTCGCGGCCAGTAACCTTTTTGTCATCATCTAACACATTCTTGTACCACATAGATTGTCCATCTTCTGCAACACCGGCGTATTCTTTAGTACGCCAAGAAAACATGGGAAGACCTTCAGCAATATAGAAGTTTCCGCTGACATATCCTTTGTATTCATTACCATTAGCGTCATAAATAGAAGTAGTCTTTTTGTCTTCATGAAGCATCGTGATACGGTTTTTCAACGAAGCGAAGTTCAATTTCACATCCCACTTGAAGTCTCTTTGATTGAGTAAGTTAATACCTAAATCCAATTCGACACCTGTATTGTACATGTCACCCACATTGTCGAAATAGCTTGAATAACCCAATGAAGGAGCTACACCAAATGAGAAAAGCATGTCAGTCGTCTTGCGGTAGTAATATTCAATACCACCCGTTACACGGTCGAAAAGCCGGAATTCGGCACCAACATTAAAATTACCATTGGTTTCCCATGTAATACTACGAGTTCCTTTTGAGTTGAATGAAGTACCCACATCGCCTGCCGAATTGGTGATATTGAACACATCCGTATAGCGATAGTTACCAATATTGTCATTTCCTTGCACACCGTAAGAAGCTTTCAGTTTCAATTCGTTCACCCAAGTAGAGGCGAACCAGTTCTCTTTATTAATAAGCCATGCACCGCCTACCGACCAAAATGTACCCCAACGGTGATCCGGGTGAAATCTGGAAGAAGCATCTCTACGGAGAGAAGCCGAACCGAAAATGCGCTCCTCATAGTTATATTGCAAGCGTCCGAAATAGCCTTCGTTGTTGCGACGGCTTTTGTACGAGCCTGCCTGCTGTCCATCTACTACAGCACCATCCAGTTCTTTATTATCTTGAGAGAACATCTTGGACTTGCTACCACTCAACTCAGCGTAGCGATAATCGTAATATTCGTGCCCCAACATGATTTCCATATTGTGTGCATCGGCAATGGTCGTTGAATAATTGACTAATTGCTGCAAGTTGTAGTCATATGTCCGCGTATGGTATTTGCTCACTGTACCACCCGTAGTGTCAAACTGTCCATAATAAGGGTTATATACATAGGTACCTCTGGTCTCGTCCAGGTTGTAAGTACCATTCAACGTAATGGTCAGTCCCTCAACAAAAGTCAGATTCATAAAACCGGTACCGGTAGATGCGTTACCTTCATAGTTGTTTGTATTCAACTTATTATCCATAAGAGGATTTGCATCCGAAATATACGGACGTGACATACCAGCGTTGGTACCATTACCATAGTCCATCATTCCAATACCATTGGCATCCACCTTCACTTTACCATCAGCCGTACGAATATACACAGGATAGATGGGAGCCATCTGTGAAGTAAACGCCCAAATATTTCCAGAACTGGTGCTAGAACCATTATTAGCCAGTGAATTACCGTCAAAGCGGATGTAAGATAGATTAGCACCCACCTTCATCCATTCTTTCGCCTGATAGTCGGCTCTCAAACGGGCATTTAAACGCTTCAGATCAGAACCTTCGGTAATACCTTCATTATCCAAATAACCCAAAGATATGTAGAAAGTGGACTTCTCGCCTGAACCGCTAATGGAAAAATTATACTCCTGACGGATACCGGTGCGTGTACCTTGATCTTCCCACTTATCAGGAGTTAAATAATAGTCTTCACCGTTATAAGTTACTGTACGTCCCAAGGTTGCGTTAGGATTTAACTTGCCATTTATGCCAATAGCCATCTGTCCTTCGGGAATGGTATATACATTATAACCCAAACCACCGTTGCCCTGGTCGCCGAACAAGTCTGCATTAGCCTTCTGCCAAGCAGCTTCTGGAGTCAACTTTTTGTTGATATGATAGTCTCTCAGCGCGGCATACTGCATTTCATAATATTGCGCGGGGCTTTTTATTACATTATAATGTTGCAACGCACGCGTATTAGCACCCCATTTGGCATCGAACGTGATAACTGCATCACCCTTCTGCGTAGGTTTCTTAGTAGTGATAATAATAACACCGTTAGCTCCGCGGGCACCATACAGGGCATTGGAAGCGGCATCTTTCAAAACAGTCATGGACTCAACATCACTCGGATTAATATTGCTCATATCTCCGCTATAGGGAGCGCCATCCACGATTATCAAAGCGTTGTTACCAGCGTTCAGAGAACTAAACCCACGAATCTGAATATTAGAAGTAGCGCCAGGAGCTCCATTATTGGAGGTCAACTGCACACCCGGAACCGCACCAGCCAATGCATTGGTAACGCTCGTTACTTGTGATTTGGATATTTCCGCAGAATTGACCACCTTGGCCGAACCGGTAAATGCGGACTTCTTTGCTGTACCAAAAGCCACAACGATCACCTCGTCAATTAACTGAGTATCAGGTTTAAGCGACACTTTTACATTGGGTTTTATATCCACCTCCGTGGGCTGCATTCCGATGAATGAAACCTGTAAAGTCTTCGCAGAACTTGGCACATTCGTCAAAGTAAAGTTACCATCTATGTCAGTTATGGTACCCAGATTAGTACCCTTTACCAGCACAGAGGCTCCAACAACTGGTTGCCCGTCTTCTTCCGAAATTACAACACCTGTAACCTTCTGAGTTTGGGCAGTTACTAGACCTATACCTACAAAAAGGCAGGTCAATAACAGCATTAATTTTCTTTTCATAAATTCTCTCTTAAAGTTTAACCTTATAATAATTGTTTCTAAGCTCTAACAAAATGCAAATATATTAATAAATATGAAACCAACAACTTATTTGGAGAAAAATACTTTAATTTCTATCATAATGCTACTTTAAGGTCAAAAACGCTGCTTTTCAACATAATTATCAATGTGTTTTTGCCGTGGAGACCTCTTTTTATCTTTCCTATTGAAAGATATTTTTTGTTTCTAATTATTAAATAAAGGAGAGTAAAAGCAACTTTGCTAAAAAGCAGATGTTTAAAAACGCTCAATTAGAAATGCATTTTCTCTTAAAGTATAGAATACCCGGCACGGCTAATAACTTATTTTTAATTTTATAAAGGCATCTTCAAGTTGGTTAATTTGTCTTTAAAAAGGAGTTGAGAAGAAACAAATACTTAAATAGCTATAAAGTTTTAATAACATACGTAGAAATGGATAAAATAATTTACAGATTGGTTTATAACAGAAAAAAAGTACTCAACAGAAGAGGACTTGCTTTGATACAGGTGGAAGCCTATCAAAACAGAAAAAAAAAGTACTTCTCAACAAAAGTATATTTGAGGCCGGACCAATGGGACCATAAGAAGAATTTGATAAAAAATCACCCCAATGCAAAAGCTTTGAACCATTTAATCTATGCCTACATGGCCGAAATAGAAGAACGCGAGTTATGGCTATGGCAACAAGGAAAGGTTCCAACATTGGGTATCCTGAAGGAAGCTCTAAGAGTTCCCAAAGAGAACTCCATCTCTTTTCTGGCCTTTCTAAAAGAAGAAATCACAAATTCATCGCTCAAGGAGAGTACCAAGATCAACCATCTTTCTACATACGAGTTGCTGAAAGGGTACAAGAAAGGGATCACATTTCAGGAATTGACTTTCGAGTTTGTTTCTTCATTCGAACTTTATTTAAGAAACAAAGGGTATCATACAAACACCATAGCCAAGCACATGAAGCATTTGAAACGCTATATTAATGTGGCTATCAATAAGGAACATATAGAGATTCAGCAATATGCATTCCGGAAATACAAGATAAAGAGTGTGGAGAATAACCATACGCATCTGGATCCTTCCGAGCTACAGGCGCTTGAAGCACTTGATTTAAAGGGAAGGCATACCCGGCTATCGAAAACATTGGATGCATTTCTATTTTGTTGCTATCTGGGGATTCGCTATTCCGACTTCAGTAATTTGACTCCTGCCAACCTGATTGAAGTAGACGGCAATACATGGTTAGTGTTTCGGACGATCAAGACATCGACAGAAGTCCGCCTTCCTCTTAACTTACTATTTGACGGGAAAGCCCTGAAAATGTTGGCAAAACACAAATCAAACCTGCCCGACTTTTTCAACCTGCGCGACAACTCTAATGTGAATAAAGAGTTGCTGATCATAGCCCGATTGGCCGGTTTGAGCAAACGCATCTCTTTTCACACGGCCCGCCATACCAATGCCACCTTATTAATATATAGTGGAGTAAACATTACCACGGTACAAAAGCTGTTGGGACACAAGAGTATTAAGACCACCCAAGTCTATACCAATGTGATGGATATGACCATTGTAAATGATCTCGCTACTCATGTGAGGTCTTCGGGCAATGCTTGAATTCTACTCGCCTATACATAGAGATGTTTTTTCTTCCTCCACCTCCTTCAACGATCTCCCGGTGGCTGTCCATCGGCGTTTCGGGGTGAAGAGGGCTTCTTCACCTGGGTTCACCCCATTCACCTGTGACTCGTCCAAGAATATTGACTTCGATATCCTGCCGGGAAACTGAGGGATTGACAGAAGCTTTGCGGGTGTTTCATCGCTGCAAACAAAGTGTTTCATCGCTTGAAACACTTTGTTTCATGCCGGGAAACACGCTGTTACAAGCGAGGAAACACCCGGATTACAGTGAGCAAACACCCGGGGTGAAGCGAGGAGAAGTGGATGATGAAGCGAGGGGAAAGACTTTATCAAGCGAGGAGGAAAGTCTTATCAAACGAAGAAGTTGCCTTTAGCAAACGAGGAGAAAAGTCTTATCAAGCGAGGAGGTTGCCTTTATCAAGCGAAGAAAATAATGCAAACACAAACTGGTAATAGCCGTTTGGGATGTAAAGCCGGATTGGTTATTGCTGGAAAATTGTAAAGCCGGAACAGTAAAGGGTGCATGTTAATGCTTTATTTTCAGCATAATACGCTCTCCTAAAAGGTGCTGCAGCTTTCAAAAAAAGATGTAGCAGCTTTTCAAAAAACGTGTAGCAGCTTTTGAGAAAAGCTGTAGCACCTTTTTAAAGCCATATTCAACTTTTGATTTACTGGATTTCGTTTACGTTTTCAGACGCTTACAGAATAAATCAGTGACGGAGGTGGGAGATGCGGTGGGAGATGATTTCAATCTACCACGCTATTATCTTACTGGAAAACAACTGTTTAAGTGCAAAGGTGGGAGGTGGGAGATTGGTTTGCATTTTTACAGGGATAAGAGACAGGGTGAAACAGGTGAACCTAGGTGAAGCCCCCCTCTTCACCCTACAGCGCCGACAAACAAAAGACTCCCGAAGGGTTGAAGACGGTGGAGGG
>JAVBVA010000007.1:0-7084 GCA_031554665.1 Bacteroides sp.
AAGTGATCCGCCTGGGGCTCGAACCCAGGACCCCAACATTAAAAGTGTTGTGCTCTACCTGCTGAGCTAGCGAATCAATCCTTCTTGTTTTGCGGTTAAGCGGGTGCAAAGATAGACACTTTTTAATAGAATCCAAAGAAAATGCAATAAAATATGCCTACCACCCCTATTTTATTCGATTTATATGAAGTATAATCGTATATTTGCCACACTTTGACGACAAATTAGGAATCTATAATACATTATTATATATGGCAGACGATAAAAAAATAATTTTCTCGATGGTGGGAGTAAGCAAAGCTTTCCAACCTAACAAGAATGTACTTAAAGACATCTACCTCTCGTTCTTCTACGGAGCGAAAATCGGTATCATCGGTCTCAACGGATCAGGTAAATCTACCTTATTAAAGATTATCGCCGGATTGGAAAAGTCTTTTCAGGGCGAAGTGGTATTCTCTCCCGGGTACTCCGTGGGCTATCTGGCTCAGGAGCCCTATCTGGACAATACCAAAACAGTAAAGGAAATCGTAATGGAGGGCGTACAACCCATCGTGGATGCGCTGACCGAGTACGAAGAGATCAATCAGAAATTCGGCTTACCAGAGTATTACGAGGATGCCGATAAAATGGATAAGCTGTTTGCCCGCCAAGGCGAATTGCAGGACATTATCGACGCTACAGATGCCTGGAATCTGGATAGCAAACTGGAACGCGCCATGGATGCACTCCGTTGTCCGTCCGAAGACCAGCCGGTCGAGCATCTCTCGGGTGGTGAACGCCGCCGTGTAGCTCTTTGCCGTCTGCTGCTGCAAAAACCCGACGTGCTGTTGCTCGATGAGCCTACCAACCACTTGGATGCCGAATCGATCGACTGGCTGGAACAACACTTGCAGCAATACGAAGGTACAGTCATCGCCGTAACGCACGACCGTTACTTCCTCGACCACGTAGCCGGATGGATTTTGGAACTCGACCGTGGCGAAGGTATTCCCTGGAAAGGTAACTATTCCAGCTGGCTGGACCAGAAGACCAAACGCATGGAGATGGAGGAGAAAACAGTCAGCAAGCGCCGCAAAACATTGGAGCGCGAGCTTGAATGGGTGCGCATGGCTCCCAAAGCCCGTCAGGCCAAAGGTAAGGCTCGTCTGAACTCGTACGACCGCCTGCTGAACGAGGACCAAAAGGCGAAAGAAGAAAAACTCGAAATCTTTATCCCCAATGGTCCGCGTCTGGGTAATAAGGTAATCGAAGCCATCCATGTAGCCAAAGCATATGGTGACAAACTGCTGTTCGATGACTTGAACTTCATGCTTCCGCCGAATGGTATCGTAGGAGTTATCGGACCGAACGGCGCCGGTAAAACTACCCTCTTCCGCCTTATCATGGGTATGGAGAAAGTAGACAAAGGCGAATTCGAAGTGGGCGAAACTGTCAAGGTAGCTTATGTAGACCAGCAACACAAAGATATCGACCCCAACAAGAGCGTTTATCAGGTTATCTCGGGTGGTACGGAATTGATTCGCATGGGTGGTCGTGATATAAATGCACGCGCGTATCTATCCAGATTCAACTTCGCCGGTGGCGATCAGGAAAAATTATGCGGAGTACTCTCGGGTGGTGAGCGCAACCGTCTTCATCTGGCTATGGCTTTGAAGGAAGAGGGTAACGTATTGCTGCTCGATGAGCCTACCAATGATATTGACGTGAACACACTGCGCGCGCTCGAAGAAGGTTTGGAAGATTTTGCCGGATGCGCCGTCGTCATCTCGCACGACCGTTGGTTCCTCGACCGTATCTGCACCCATATCCTGGCATTCGAAGGCGATTCGAACGTATTCTACTTCGAAGGTTCATACTCCGAGTACGAAGAGAACAAGATGAAGCGTCTTGGCAACGAAGAGCCAAAGCGTGTACGCTACAGAAAGCTTACTACAGACTAATAAAGGCTCAAGTCTTTTTTTAACAATTTGAAAGCCCCGGAATATACTTTCCGGGGCTTTTTCGGTTTATTAATGCAAGTTTCTGTTTACGGCTCTTAAATAATGATACAGAAATGCAATATTAATTTGAAATACTTTCATTATATTTGCGCCTTGAAGTACTATTTCAAATAATTAATAAACAGTCAAATTATTAACAAATTAAAAGGATTATGAGAAGACATCTAATTCATTTCCTGTTAGTAACGGTATTGATGGTGTGCTCTGCCACCACCGTCCTTGCCCAAAGTACAGTGAAAGGTCAGGTTGTAGATTCTGAGAACGGCGAGCCACTGATTGGCGCAAGCGTTGTAATCGAAGGCACTACACAAGGAGTCGTGACAGATTTAGACGGTAATTTTACCCTAAAAGTAAACCAGGGACAGACCATCTTGTTCAGGTTTCTTGGTTACAAAGACCTGAAAAAGAAAATCACTCAAAGAGGTACTGTAGAATTAGGCATAATTACGTTAGAATCAGACGCAGTGATGTTGAATGACATTACCATTACTTCGTCCATCGCAGTAGCCCGCAAAACTCCGATTGCAGTATCAACTTTGTCGCCTACTTTCATCGAAGAGAAAATGGGAGCGCAAGAGTTTCCGGAAATCTTGAAATCTACTCCCGGTATCTATGCAACCAAATCGGGTGGTGGTTTCGGTGACTCCAAAGTAAACATCCGTGGATTTAAATCTGAAAACTCGGCCATAATGATCAACGGTGTACCGATGAACGACATGGAATGGGGTGGTGTGTACTGGAGCAACTGGTCTGGTTTGGTCGACGTAGCACGTAGTATACAGATTCAACGCGGTTTGGGAGCTTCGAAAGTAGCAGCCCCTTCGGTAGGTGGTTCTATCAATATTATTACCAATACAGTAGATGCCAAGAAAGGCGGGTTCGCTTCATACGCCATAGGTGATGGCGGAATGAATAAACTTTTGTTCAAGGTATCGACAGGTTTGGGTAAATCAGGTTGGGCCATGACCTTATTGGGTGGAAAACAATGGGCTGAAGGCTATATTCAGGGAACTGAATATGAGAACTACAGTTGGTTTGTCAATATCACCAAACGTTTCAATGACAAACATCAATTGTCTTTTACAGGATTCGGTGCCATACAGGAACACAACCAACGCAACAGCAATGACGGTCTAACCATCGAAGGCTGGCAAGAAGTAGCCAAGAACTATATGAATGGCGAAAGCCCATACAAATACAACCCCACTTTTGGTTATGGTATTAACGGCGAAAGAAAAACATCGGCTCACAACGGATACACCAAGCCGCAGCTTTCATTGAACCACTTATGGCAAATCAACGATAAGTCGAGCTTGAGTACGGCACTTTATGTATCTATCGGCCGTGGTTATGGTTACGGTGGACAGGGTATTACAGCAGGCGACCGTAGCAACTGGTACGGTAGCAACAAAGGTTCATTGAACATGACTTTCCGCAACCCGGATGGTACTTTTGCTTACGATCAGATTTATGCCCTGAACCAAGCCAGCGAAAATGGTTCGGTTATGGCTATGTCTAAATCAAAGAACGAACACAACTGGTACGGTTTGCTCTCTACATACACCACTAAACTCACCGAAAACATCGACTTCTATGGAGGTCTTGACTTGCGTTATTACAAAGGTGTACATACCAACGAGCTGATCGACCTGTATGGAGGTTCTTACTTTGTAGATGCTACTTCCAGAAGTACCGTTCTGCCTGCCAACAACTCAGCTGCTGCAGCCGGTGCGGCTTATGTAAACCAGAAACTAAAAGTAGGTGATATCGTATATCGCGACTATGACGGTTATGTAATGTCGGAAGGTGTATTCGGTCAACTCGAATACAACAAGGAAAAGCTTAGCACTTTTGTTTCAGGATCCGTATCGAACACCAGCAACTGGCGTTACGACCGTTTCTACTACGATAAAGCGCATGCTAAATCAGATACCAAGAGCTACTTGGGCTTTAATGTCAAGGGTGGTGCCAACTACAACCTGACAGAGAATCATAACTTCTTCGCCAACATTGGCTATATCAGCCGGGCTCCTTTCTTCTCAGGTGGTGTTTTCATTAACAATGCAGTGAGCAATGCGGTGAATCCCAATGCCAAAAACGAAGAAACGTTCTCTATTGAATTAGGTTACGGTTTCCGTTCAAGATTCATCAGCGCCAACATCAACGTATACGATACGAAGTGGAAGAACAAGGTTCTTACTCGTTCTACAGACATCGGCAACTATTACACAGGTAGCCTTACCGATTACGATGCCTCCAAAGAGAGTAGCCAACGTATGGTATTGAACATGCAGGGCGTAAACGCACATCACCGTGGTGTGGAATTCGACTTCGTAGCTACCCCATTCCCTTGGGTAAACATCACAGGTATGTTCTCTTACGGAGATTGGGTATGGGATTGTAACGCCACAGGTACATTTACCGTAGCCGGACAGCCGGTAGCAAGCACTGAAGTGATAACGGATCCTGCTAAAGGAACTAAAAAAACGGAGATAGTAAATGCAGCCGCCTATGGATTGGAGCCAGCCAGCATGGAGATCATTATGGATAAGGTAAAGGTAGGAGGATCGGCACAAACAACCGCAGCGTTGGGTGCTAACTTCAAACTCGACAAAGCCATCCGCGTAGGTTTCGACTGGACATTGTATTCGCGCAACTATGCCGACTTCTCGTTCTCGTCCAGCGACCTGGTGGTAAATGGGCTCAAAACATACTCTACCCCCTGGCAGATCCCATCGTCAAGCACATTCGACCTCAATGCAAGCTACAGCTTCAAGTTCGGTGGTCTGAATGCCGTACTCTCAGGAAACATTAACAACCTGTTCAATGAAGAATACATTGCCGATGCAACCGATGGTGGTGGTCACGACTGGAAGACAGCTTACAACGTGTTCTACGGTTTTGGCCGTACATACAACATCCGACTTAAAGTTAATTTCTAATCCCCCAACAGCTATAACAATATGAAGAAGAATTTATTGATGCCTTTGGCAGCCGCCTTGTTGCTGCTTGCCGGGTGTGATTATAACGACGATAACTTCGAGGGACTGGAAGAATCCAGCCGCCCCACGAACGTATTCTCTAAAGAATACACTTTACTTGCTGAGGATTATGCAACAATCTCCAAAAACAAGACCAATGAGGCCAAAGCTAAAGCCGACGGGGTTGCCAGCCAGCTTACCGCTTTAGCTACCAACCAATACTTTACCGGTACATTGCCAGCCCAGGATTATATCCCGGCATACCTGGCAGCACGTTTTTATACGGCTGATGAAAACTCTGCCGTAAAACTGACGTATCAGGAAAAGCAGAGTCTACCCGAATACCTGACAAAACTCAATGCCGCCAAGATTTACACATTGGCTGCTGCCGATTATCAGGCAACTTGGGGAGCAGGAAGTACGCTCAACTTCTTTACGCCAGAAAAGCCGGCAGCTTCGGCATTGCCTGCCGTCCTGCTTGCCAAAGTAGAAACACCTGCCGCAGGCGATTTAGTATGTGCTACGTACAACTATTCTACAGCCGAACCGGCTCCGGTAGCATACGCTTTCAAGGAAGATTTCGAAACAGGAACAGTAGCCAACACCAATATTAACAATGATACATGGACAAATGTTACTGTTACCGGCACGTACGAATGGCAAGCCAAATTGTATGGTGGTAACCTATACGCTCAACAATCAGCCAACAAGCATGTAGGCGTACTGGATTCGTACCTGATCTCCAAAGAACTCACCATCGAAAGTGGAATGTCATTGGAATTAGATGCTTCCTATGTATATTATGTAGAAGCAGGGGGCAGAATTCAAGTATTAGTAAGCTCGAACCTCACAGCTACAACTGCTGAAGGAATCAATGCTGCAACTTGGACAGATTTGACATCCAACTTCAACCCTCCCACTTCAACTTCGGGTTCTGGCGATGCCACTCCTTGTGGCTCTGCGAGCTTATCAGCCTTTGCAAGTAAGAAAATCCGCATTGCTATCCGATACCAAGGAGATGGAAGTACAGGTGCTACAACAACTGCCCGCGTTGACAACATAGCGATCAAGACACCGGGCAAGAACACTTATACTCCGTACAATGCACTCTACGCTTATGATGGAACCAAATGGGCTCCTTATACAGCCAACAATGCATTGATGCTGGGTAAACTGGACTTTGCTGAATTTGGTGTTAATTATGACAATCTCTCAGCGGTACAAGCTGACAACTATTTGCCCTTATACCTGAAGCAGAAATATCCATACGCTTTGGAAGGCGATGTAAAAGTCCCTGTATATAAATTAAACGTATCACCTATCGTCATCCGCGCTGATAAGTACGAGTTCATCAATGGACAATTTGTAAAAGATACATCTATTGAAACCGTTACCAGTCAGTTTGTATTCAAAGGTGGTCAATGGAAATTCGACCCGAGTACAATCATAACATTGCTTACTACTAAAGGTGATCCGATTTCAGTTCCATTCTATACAGCTATTGTTAATGAGGTAAAGGCAATCCACCCGTCGTTTATAACCAGTTACGGAGATGGTGAGTACTACTACGGGGCTTCGTCCTACAACAACAATTTCGATTTCCGACCAGCTAAGTGGAGAGAATTGGCACCATCAGCTTATGAGTCATATAAAAACGATGCTGATCTTATCAAATTGATGTACGAACGTATACCTGAAGCATTGGAAATCGGACTGAAGAAGCTATATTCCGATGCCAAACCAGTAGAAGGTATTACAGTAATTTACACAGTTAACTTCTCTATTTATGATGGTAGTGCTACTTTGCCTTGGACTATCCAATTCGAAGTAACAGCTCCGGCTACTTTCTCTTACATTAAAGATTCGCTGAAGAAAGTAGAAAAGTAGGATAACACTCCCTATGGTAGCAATATAATAAGATAGGCCATTTCTTAACCGGAGATGGCCTATTTATTTTAAATCAATGTAAGTACTGATTATAAATTAATTTAAATTATTTGTATCTTTGCTCCCCTATGGGACGAGTTAACACGCCGGCACTGACAGCCGAGCAACGCAAAGAATTAGAACATGGTTTACGCGAAGGTGCCAGCCATTGTTTTC
>JAVBVA010000097.1:0-29296 GCA_031554665.1 Bacteroides sp.
TGAAAGACAAGAACGATTACTCCAAATTACTCCCATTTAACTGGAAAAAGTAAATCATTGAACAACCTTTTAGGAAAGCCCGCAACTGCAAAAACTGCAGAAGCGGGCTGGGGAAGTATGCACTAGGCCGAATGCTTACCTTGAGGTTTCTTGAAAGATCGAATGTTATGGACAACAGGATACTTGGAAAACAGGAGCAACAAAGGAGGGTCGCTTCACTCTTCCTCCAAGACTTGAACACAAAGACGGATATCTTTCAGTTCGAAGCCCCGGCTCATGGCAAACCGCACCAGTTTGGCATTGAATTCGTACTCATCCTTGGCACGAATGCTTTTACGCTTGGATTCCAGGAGATCACGAAGCACTGCCAGATAGTCGGCCTCGTCTATTTCACTCAAATGACGCCAGGCTGTTGCCGAAGTAATACCTTTAAAATAAAGCGCTTCCTTGATTTTCAACTTCCCCCATTTGGAAAAACGAAATTTATCACGAACGAAAGCGCTGCAATAACGTTCTTCGTCCAAGTACTTCTCCGCTTCGAGTTTGTCCAGGATACGGTTGGCAGCAGAATCTTCTACCCCCCATTTCTGTAGTTTCTCGTACACCTCCGACCGGCAATGTTCGGCAGCCGCACAAAAAGCGGCGGCTTTGTTCAAGGCTTCTTTTTCGGTAATATCGTTCATAAACAAGCGGTTACTATCCGGTCATTGGCATACGCATCTTTCCATAAACTGACATCGCGATAGTTCATATCGGTCAACAGTTGCATGGTCTCGGCGCCATGTTGCTGGTTGATCTCAAAATAAAGCCTGCCGCCGGGGTGCAACATCCGCTGTCCTAACCAGGCTATCCGCCGGTAAAAGAGCAGCGGATCGTTATCGGGCACAAACAAAGCTACTTCCGGTTCCCAAAGTAGTACGTTCGGCTCCATTTGCGGTTTTTCCGAAACGGTGACATACGGCGGATTGCTGACAATCACATCGAACATCCTGCCACGCACGGCATCCGGGGCGAGCACATCTTGTTTCTCGAACAAAACGCCGCCCGAAAGCCTGGCGTTATTGTCCCGCGCTATAGCCAGCGCTTCGTCCGAAACATCCCACGCCACCACCTCCGACTGCGGAATCTGCTTCGCCAAAGAGATGGCGATGCAGCCACTCCCGGTACCAATATCCAATATCTTCGCACCGGGTTTTGTTTCCTTAACGATGCGTCCGACCAGTTCTTCGGTTTCGGGACGGGGTATCAGCACGCCCGGCCCCACCCGGAAGAGCATTCCGCAGAACTGCGTGCTGCCTTGTACGTACTGCACCGGTTCGTTTTTGCGCAACCGCATCAGAATGTTTTCCAGTTCGTTGGCTTTGCTTTCCGATAAATTAATATCTTTGCCCAGATAAATATCGATGGCTTGTAGTCCCAGCATGTCACAACAGATACGCATCGTCAGGCTTTTGAGTTCCTGAGGCGGATAGATATCTTGCAACGACCGGCGGATATGAGCGACTAATTGATTCATATTTCAGCGATTTAATATGCAAAAGTAAGAAATTATAGCTACAACGAAGATATGACAGAGGATGAAAAATACATGCAGCGATGTATTGAGCTGGCACGCAACGGATTGTGCAACGTATCGCCCAACCCTATGGTAGGAGCGGTGATTGTTTGCAACGGACGTATCATCGGGGAAGGATACCATATAAGATATGGCGAACCGCACGCCGAGGTGAACGCCATCCGTTCGGTGAAAAACGCAGAATTACTGAAGCAATCGACCATCTATGTCAGTCTGGAACCGTGTTCGCACTATGGAAAGACCCCTCCCTGTGCCGATTTGATCATCGAGAAAGGTATTCCGCGTGTTGTTGTCGGCTGTTTAGATCCTTTCCCCGAAGTAGCCGGAAGGGGTATCCGCAAATTGCGCGAAGCAGGCCGCGAAGTAATTGTAGGCACCTTGGAGGAAGCGTGCAAAGAGCTCATCAGCCATTTCATCACCTTCAACACCCTGCACCGCCCTTATATCACTCTGAAATGGGCCGAATCGGCCGACGGTTTTCTGGATGTAAACCGTGAAAGCGGGACACCTGTGATACTTTCTACCCCGCTAAGCGCCATGCTGGTACACAAAAAAAGAGCCGAATCGGATGCTATCTTGGTAGGTACGCGTACGGCCCGTCTCGATAACCCCTCGCTAACGGTGCGCAACTGGCAGGGGCGCAACCCCGTCAGAGTCGTCATCGACAGGGAATTGTCGCTCCCAACTTCGCTTCATTTATTCGACGATAAAGTACCGACCCTCGTATTCACAGCACACACACGCCCTGATACGGAACAGGTAAAATACATTACTACTGACTATTCGGCACCCATTCTGCCACAAATGATGAACAAACTTTACGAACTACAGCTACAGTCACTTCTGGTCGAAGGTGGGCGTCAGCTGTTGCAATCATTTATTGATGCCGGTTTATGGGACGAAATCTTTATAGAAAGGTGCACTCCAATGCTCCAATCGGGTGTTAAAGCTCCTGAAATTAGCAAAAAATTCAGCTATCGCACCCTTTGGCATTTCTCAACGGAAATTCGCCATTATCCCTGCCAAAAAGAGTCGAAACAACTGTTTTAAGGACTTTTTTGTCGACAAAAAGCGCCTTGTTATCTATAATTTTATATAAAACTTCCCTTTAATGTTCAGTAGAGAAAAAATTGTTCCTATTTTTGCACCTTGTAAATAAACACAATCTATCAAATGAGAATAAAATTTCTATCAGTAATTGTAAGTTTTCTGTTTGTGTCGTTTTTTATTTCGTCGTGTCTCGACTCCGAAAAGGTGGAATATAGCACGGATGCTACCATCCATGCCTTTGGGCTCGACACGATCTATGGCAAACATTATAAGTTTACCATCGACCAACTAAAAGGAGAAATCTACAATGAAGACTCATTACCTGTATGGGCAGATACGATCATCGATAGGATACTGATCGACACCATGTCCATAGCAGGAGGCATTGTCACTTCCAGAAACGCAGAAGGACAAGATACCCTTTTTAATACGGCCGATTCTATGGACTTACGGAAACCCATCACCGTGAAAGTGTGGGCACCCGATGGTTCAGTAACCAAAGAATACGTCATCAAAGTGAATGTGCATCAGCAAGACCCCGATTCGCTAAACTGGGGTGCTCCCAAAGGAGAAGCTCCACGCGCGCTGAAGACCGGATTCTCGGGAGGCAAGATCATTGGCAAACAAAAATCGGTCATACTGAATAACGATCTGATCGTTTACTCCATATCCAATAATCAGGTAGTGGGTTACAAAACCCCGACAAAGGCTACCGGGAATCCCAGCCAGCCAGCCAGCGGCACTAACTGGACGGCCCTGAGCACCATCAACGGATTGCCTGCTACAGTTGAGCTGTCGTCCATCCTGACTTTCAACAACGACCTGTATGCGGTAGCCGGAAACACTGTTTACTTCTCGGCAAACGGAGTAGACTGGACACTACACCCCACCCTGAACCAATATCCGGTAACAGCCCTACTCGTGGCTTACCCAAGTGAGAGCAACGGAAATCTTCATAATACAATAGGTATTGCCGGTATTGTTCAAAACGGAACGACCAATACATTTGCGATGACCGACCGGAATGCCGCAAGTTGGGAACTGGGTGAACAAGCTCCTGACGGTTTCCCGGTTTACAACATTTCATCCAACACGTACACCTCGAGTACCGGTATCCTGGGAGCCATGCTGATGGGAAGCACCACACCGGATATGAGCGAAACACGGACTGAGACCACTCCTTGGGGCTCGTACAACGGTACCTCTTGGGCCGATCTCAGCATCAGCTCACTCAACTGCCCGGTACTGGATTATCCGACCATGCTCCATTACAACGGGCAATTCTATGCGTTCGGCAATGATTTCAGCCAGTTCTATTCATCGCCCACAGGCATCACCTGGTACGAAACGAGCGACAAGTTCTTCTTCCCCGAAGGAATGACAGCCCGCAAAGGTGGTTACTACTCAGCCGTAGTAGATGACAACAATTTTATTTGGATTACATGCAGCAACAATACTGCTGACGGTAACGATACGACCACCGGAACAGACGACGTATGGAGAGCCCGACTCAACAAATTGAGTTTCGCATCCTATACAGCGAAAAAATAGTCAGTTACTCTTGCAATAAAACAGATGTCGTATAAAGAGCAAATAGACGAAAATCGGATCCCCAAGCATATCGCTATTATTATGGACGGGAATGGTCGTTGGGCAAAACAACGGGGCTACGAGCGTACCCGGGGGCATCAGAGCGGCGCCGAAACAGTACACAAGATAGCCGAAGAGTCCGCTAGGTTAGGTGTCAAGTACCTGACTCTCTATACATTCTCCACCGAAAACTGGAACCGCCCTTCTGAGGAGGTGGCTGCGTTGATGCAACTTCTGTTCGATTCGATTGAAGAGGAAACACTTATGAAGAACAACATCAGCTTCCGCATGATAGGCGACACCGGCAAACTTCCTCCCAAAGTACTGGAACGGCTGAACGCATGCACCGAGAACACCACAGGCAACTCGGGTATGTGCCTGATATTGGCACTGAGCTATTCATCGCGTTGGGAAATCACAGAAGCCGTACGCCAAATCGCCACATTGGTTCAAAAAGGAGATTTAACGCCCGAGCAAATAGACGAAACCTGCATTGCAACTCACCTCAATACACATTTCATGCCCGATCCGGACTTACTGATACGCACCGGAGGAGAGCTGCGGTTGAGCAATTACCTTTTATGGCAAAGCGCTTACACCGAATTCTACTTCTGCGATACTTACTGGCCCGATTTCGATGAAGAACAATTGCACAAGGCCATCTGCGAATTTCAAGGACGTGAACGCCGGTTCGGCAAAACAAGCGAACAGATCAGTTAACTCAAAAACATTAAATATACATAAATGCATTATCGAATTTCTTCCACATTCATCGCGTTTTTATGCCTGCTTTGCCTCACGCAATCCAGCATGGCACAAGAAATTAGCACAGACGAATCATCCAAACCGGTCATCCTGTATTCAGGAGTCCCGAGGAGATGTGAGATTGCCGACATTAAAGTGGAAGGTGTCAATAATTACGAAGACTATGTACTCATAGGATTGTCCGGACTATCAGTCGGACAGGTGATTTCCGTTCCCGGTGATGAAATTACCGGAGCTATCAAACGCTACTGGCGCCATGGTCTGTTTTCGGATGTGCGCATTACAGCCGACAAGATGGAGAGTGGCAAGGTGTGGCTCACCATACATCTGGCGCAACGCCCGCGTATCTCGGACATCCGCTATCACGGTGTAAAAAAGTCCGAACGCGAAGACCTGCAAAACAAACTGGGTCTGGTCAAAGGAAGTCAGATCACACCTAACCTCATCGACCGGGCCAAGACATTGATCAAACGCTATTTCGACGAGAAAGGGTTCAAGAATGCCGATGTTATCATCACCCAAAAGGACGACAGAGACAACAAAGGTCAGGTTCTTGTAGATGTAGACATTGATAAGAAAGAAAAAATCAAAGTACACCAGATCACATTCGAAGGTAATGAAGCCCTGAAGGACTCTAAACTGAAGCGAATCATGAAAAAGACCAACGAAAAGAACAAGTTGGTCAACTTCTTCCGTACCAAGAAATTCGTTCCCGAAAACTATACTGCCGACAAGCAGCTCATCATCGACAAGTACAACGAACTGGGGTATCGCGATGCACGTATTGTAAGAGACAGCATTTCGAACTTCGACGACCGTACGGTAGATGTGTTCATCGAACTCGAAGAAGGCGAAAAATATTACCTCCGCAATATAACCTGGGTAGGTAATACCCTCTATTCTTCGGAAGTATTGCAAAACATTCTCCGCATGAAGAAAGGAGATGTGTACAACCAGAAATTACTGACCGAACGCACATCGACCGATGACGACGCTATCGGAAACTTGTACTACAACAACGGATACCTCTTCTATTTGCTCGATCCGGTGGAAGTAAACATCGTGGGCGACTCGATCGATCTGGAAATGCGTATTTCGGAAGGCCGCCAGGCTACCATTAACAAAATAAAGATCAATGGTAACGATCGCCTGTACGAAAATGTGGTTCGCCGCGAGTTGCGTACCCGCCCGGGTGAGCTGTTCAGCAAAGATAACTTGATGCGTTCTATGCGCGAAATGCAACAAATGGGGCATTTCGATCCGGAAAATATCAAACCTGATATTCAACCCGATCCTATCAACGGTACGGTCGACATTGCCTACGACCTTGTATCAAAAGCGAATGACCAGGTAGAGTTCTCAGCCGGTTGGGGACAAACGGGTGTGATCGGTAAGTTGAGCTTAAAGTTCACCAACTTCTCTTTGGCCAACTTGCTGCATCCGGGAGATAATTACCGGGGCATATTACCGCAAGGCGACGGACAAACACTGACTATCAGCGGACAGACCAATGCTAAGTACTACCAATCGTACAGTATTTCGTTCTTCGATCCCTGGTTTGGGGGTAAACGTCCGAACTCATTCTCGTTGTCGGCATTCTACTCGGTGCAAACCGACATCAGCAGCCGCTACTACAACTCGAGCTACTACAATAACTACTACAACAGCATGTATAGCGGATATGGCGGTTATGGTATGTACAACTCCAGTAACTACAACAGTTATGAGAATTATTACGACCCCGACAAGTCTATCAAGATGTGGGGACTCTCTGCCGGTTGGGGTAAACGTTTGAGATGGCCGGACGACTATTTCACTTTGTCGGCCGAAGTCGGATTCCAGCAATACATCCTGAGCGACTGGCAATATTTCCCGGTAACCAATGGTAGAAGCAATAACTTCAGTCTGAATATCACACTGGCCCGTAACTCTATTGACAATCCGATCTTCCCCCGTCAGGGTTCCGAGTTCTCCTTGTCGGCGCAAATCACTCCGCCTTACTCCCTGTTCGACGGAAAAGATTACGCCAGCTATTACAATTCGGATGGTTCGATCACTCAGGCCAACATGAACAAACTGCACAAGTGGATTGAATACCATAAATGGAAATTCAAATCAAAGACATATACCGCCCTTACCTCGGCAGTAAAATGCCCGGTACTTGTAACACGTTTTGATGTAGGAATCCTGGGACATTACGACCAGCACAAGAAATCTCCCTTCGAGACATTCGATGTGGGTGGTGACGGTATGACCGGCTATTCAAGCTATGCAACCGAAAGTGTGGCACTGCGTGGATATGAAAACAGTTCGTTGACTCCGTACGGATACGAAGGATATGCCTATACCCGTATCGGCATGGAATTGAGATACCCGCTGATGCTCGAGGCAAGCACTAATATCTATGTGTTAGGTTTCCTTGAAGCCGGTAACGCCTGGACGCAGGTGAAGAACTTCAATCCGTTCGACCTGAAACGTTCGGCCGGTGTGGGTGTACGTATCTTCCTGCCTATGATCGGTATGATGGGGATTGACTGGGCATACGGTTTCGACCCTGTATACGGAAGCAAATCGTATGGCGGAAGCCACTTCCACTTCATCCTGGGCCAAGAGTTCTAATTTATTCACTTAAAAAAACAAACGTCATGAGAAAGTTCATTCTATTTATCGCCCTGCTGTTTGCGATAAGCATGACAGCCAGTGCACAAAAGTTCGCGCTGATCGATACGGAATATATTTTGAAAAACATTCCGGCTTACCAAAGTGCTAACGACCAGCTGAGCCAAGCCACCAAACAATGGCAAGGCGAAGTAGAAACTGCTACAAAAGAAGTACAAACCTTGTATCAGAGTTATGAGAAGGATGTAGCCACCCTTCAGGCAGCCGCCAGAAAGAAAAGAGAAGACGATATCATTGCCAAAGAAAAAGCAGTTAAAGATCTCTCGATGAAATACTTCGGCCCCGAAGGCGAACTTGCCAAGAAAAGAGATGCATTGATTAAGCCCATTCAAGACGAGATCTATAATGTAGTAAAAGTCCTTGCCGAACAAAACGGATATTCCCTTGTTCTGGATAGAGCCACTGCCAACAGCGTTATTTTTGCGTCTCCGCGCATCGATATCAGCAACGAAGTATTGACAAAATTAGGATATTCAAATTAATTTCATACATTTGCATCCAATAAAACGAATATAATCAATCAAATAATCAATAATATTATGCTTAAGAAAATCGCACTTTTACTTATGGTGATACTCCCGATGGGCGTATTTGCACAAACAATGAAATTTGGTCACATGAATTCTACTGAAGTAATCACTGCCATGCCGGATTATACCAAAGCAATGGATGAACTGAGAGCTTTGCAGAAAAAATACACAGATGATCTTCAAAGAACCAACGAGGAATTCACTAAGAAATATCAGGAGCTCCAGTTAGCTGTTCAGAAGGATTCACTTCCGCAGAATATCCTCGAACGTCGTCAGAAAGAGTTGGAAGATATGGCTCAAAGACAACAACAGTATCAGCAAGAGGCTCAACAAGCTATGGAAAAGGCTGAAAACGATAAGATGATGCCTATCTACCAGAAGCTGGATAACGCAATCAAAGCCGTAGGTGCTGCCGAAAATGCTATATACATCTTTGATATTGCACGTACTGCCATACCTTACATCGGCACTCAGAGTGTAGACTTGACTGCCAAAGTGAAAACCCAACTCGGGATTAAGTAAGGCATAGAGAATATAACTCCATAAAAAGGGGAAGAGTAAGAAGGTCAGAACTTCTTACTCTTCCCCTTTTCTTTTTCCCTTTTTCTCGTATCTTTGTGTCCATAAAGTACAAAGTTAGTTATGAAACAGAAACTTTCGCAAACTCCGGGCCCTATCGGTATCTTCGATTCCGGTTACGGGGGGCTGACCATCCTCAGGGAAATAAGAAAAGTACTCCCTCAATACGACTATATATATATAGGTGATAATGCCCGTACGCCATACGGCACCCGCTCCTTCGAAATTGTTTATGAATTTACACTGCAAGCCGTTAACAAACTGTTCGAGATGGGTTGCCACTTGGTTATCCTGGCTTGTAACACCGCCTCGGCCAAGGCACTGCGCAGCATTCAGATGAACGACCTGCCCGGCATTGACCCAAACCGGCGTGTATTGGGAGTGATCCGGCCTACGGTGGAGTGTATCGGCGAGATTACCCACAGTCGCCATGTAGGCGTACTTGCTACGTCGGGTACCATCCGTTCGGAGTCTTATCCGATGGAGATACACAAATTATTTCCCGATATCCGTATAACGGGAGAAGCCTGCCCCATGTGGGTACCGCTGGTGGAGAACAATGAAGCGCAGAACGAAGGCGCCGACTATTTCATCCGCAAACATATAGACAACCTGCTGGCTAAAGATCCGGAGATCGACACAGTGATATTAGGTTGTACCCATTACCCGTTGTTGCTTCCCAAGATTCGCCGGTTCATGCCTTCCGGAATCGAGGTAGTAGCCCAGGGAGAGTACGTTGCCCACAGCCTGGCCGACTACCTGAAACGTCATCCGGAGATGGATGTCCAATGCACCAAGCAAGGCGAATGTCGTTTCTTTACCACCGAAGCAGAAGACAAGTTCATCGAATCGGCTTCCATGTTCTTATATCAGGACATAGAAGTGGAGCGCATCATGCTCGAATAGTAGAAAAAGCACAACCTTATCTACCACTTTTTTGTTATAATAATAGACATTGTGCCATCCAAATCATATACACATTATGAAAGAAAATAACGATTCACTGTTAGTAGAGGTATTCTCGGGAACCCCCTGGGAAGCTGAGCTTATCAAAGGTTTGCTGGAAAGCAACGGTATACCATCTTCTTTGAAGGACGGTATCATGGGGATTATTGCTCCTTACCTGAGCCCGGAAGTATCTGTAATGGTCACCGAGGAGGACTACGAGCCGGCCATGGAGGTAATACGTACGCGTGAGGTTTCCGAAGAGTAAGTCAACCGGCTCCTCCGGTGAATAAAAGAGCGTTTTCCTACGAATGTAGCTA
Organism: Bacteroides sp.; assembly: GCA_031554665.1. Lineage (GTDB taxonomy): Bacteria > Bacteroidota > Bacteroidia > Bacteroidales > Bacteroidaceae > Bacteroides. Next base: position 10,035 of record JAVBVA010000097.1, read on the forward strand.
ACAAATCGGTAAAAAGTCCTATATTTGCGCTTTCAAATCGTTAGCATAGGATGAAACAAGTGTTTACACGAATAACCGTTAAAGTTGGAAGCAATGTATTGGCGCGTCGTGACGGAACTTTAGACGTTACGCGGATGTCTGCCATTGTCGATCAGATAGCCGAACTCTACAAAGCAGGGGTCGAAATTATTCTTGTATCTTCGGGGGCAGTAGCTTCCGGACGTAGCGAGATGCACCCCCTCAAGAAACTCGACAGTGTGAACCAGCGCCAACTCTTCTCCGCTGTAGGACAAGCCAAACTGATCAACCGTTATTACGAACTGTTCCGCGAACATGGAATACCCGTAGGACAGGTCCTTACTACCAAAGAAAACTTTGGTACGCGTCGTCATTACCTCAATCAGAAGAACTGCATGACGGTGATGCTCGAAAATGGCGTCATCCCCATTGTGAATGAAAACGATACGATCTCTGTTACCGAACTGATGTTTACCGACAATGACGAATTGTCCGGCCTCATCGCTTCCATGATGGATGTGCAGGCGTTGATCATCCTGAGCAACATCGATGGCATCTACAACGGTTCCCCATCCGAACCGGGAAGTACCGTGATCCGTGAAATCGAGCAAGGGAAAGACTTATCCAATTACATCCAAAGCAGCAAGTCGAGCCTTGGACGGGGCGGCATGCTGACCAAGACAAATATTGCCCGTAAGGTTGCCGATGAAGGAATCGCCGTCATCATCGCCAACGGAAAGCGCGACAACATACTGGTCGACTTGTGGCAACACCCCTGTGAAACACTTTGTACCCGCTTCATACCCTCACCGGAACCGGTATCGAGCGTCAAGAAATGGATTGCGCACAGCGAAGGTTTTGCCAAGGGAGAGATACATATCAATGAGCACGCTACAGAGATACTCGACTCCAACAAAGCTGTCAGCATACTGCCGATAGGCATCACACGCATCGTAGGCGAGTTCGAGAAAGATGATATCGTACGGATCATTGATTTCCGAGGAGAGGCCGTTGCCATAGGGAAAGCCTCCTGTAGTTCAGCTCAGGCGCGGGAAGCCATAGGCAAACACGGTAAGAAGGCCGTGGTACACTACGATTATCTCTACATTGAGTAGACAACTTCCAATCCCAATAAAAGAACAAATAACATACTTATAGTTACAATGAACAAGCCATTCAATGATACATTCGCCGCTGTACTGGCGGCCAGCAGGCAAATGGTCTTGCTGGACGACGACACCATCAACCGGATACTGAATGCCGTAGCCGATGCTGCCGTTGCACAATCATCGTTCATCCTGGCCGAGAATGAAAAGGACCTGGCACGCATGGACAAGAGCGATCCGAAGTACGATCGCCTCCTGCTGACCGAAGAGCGCATCAAAGGCATCGCAAGCGACATGCGGAATGTAGCTACCCTCCCCTCTCCCTTGGGCAAGGTACTGAAAGAAACCGTTCGTCCCAATGGCATGAAACTGAAAAAGATCAGTGTTCCGTTCGGGGTCATCGGGATCATTTATGAGGCGCGTCCCAATGTGAGTTTTGATGTATTCTCGCTCTGCTTCAAGAGCGGAAGCGCTTGTATTCTGAAAGGCGGAAGCGATGCCGACAGTTCCAATCGCGCCATCGTAAGTGTCATTCATGGAGTATTGAAGCAGTTTGGTATCCGGCCACAGGTAGTGGAACTTCTCCCTCCCGACCGGGAAGCAACCGCCGCCCTGCTCCATGCAGCCGGTTATGTAGATCTTATCATCCCGCGTGGAAGCAGTGGGCTGATCAACTTCGTACGGGAGAATGCCACCATTCCGGTTATCGAAACCGGTGCAGGTATCTGCCACACCTATTTCGATGAGTTTGGCGATGTAGAGAAAGGCGCTGCCATCATCAACAATGCCAAAACACGCCGGGTCAGTGTATGCAATGCATTAGACTGTGTCATCATTCACGAAAAGCGATTGGGCGACTTGCCTGCCATTTGCCGGAAACTACATGACAGCCATGTCATCATCTATGCCGACCAACCGGCTTATGATGCCTTAAAAGGGAACTACCCCACTGACCTGTTGCAACCCGCCACTCCCGAAAGTTTCGGGACGGAATTCCAGGATTACAAGATGGCCGTCAAGACAGCGAAAACCTTTGAAGATGCGCTGGGATACATACAAGAGCACAGTTCCAAACACAGCGAAAGCATTATCACCGAAAACGCAGAACGTGCTTCACTGTTTACCAGCATCATCGATGCAGCCTGTGTATATGTCAATGTATCGACAGCCTTCACCGACGGAGCACAATTCGGGCTGGGAGCCGAGATCGGCATCAGCACACAGAAACTGCATGCCCGGGGGCCGATGGGACTGGAAGAGATCACCTCGTACAAATGGATCATTGAAGGCGACGGGCAGATACGCTCTTAGCCATTGAAACATAATATTCATCTAATAAGATAGAACAATGAAGCAATTTACTTGTGTGCAAGACATCGGCAATCTGAAGTCTGCACTGGACGAAGCATTCGAGATCAAGAAAGACCGTTTCAAGTATGTAGAACTGGGTCGTAACAAAACGTTGATGATGATCTTCTTCAACGCCAGCCTACGCACACGCCTCAGCACACAGAAAGCGGCCACCAACCTTGGTATGAATGTAATTGTGCTCGATATCAACCAGGGAGCCTGGAAACTGGAAACAGAACGCGGCGTGATTATGGATGGCGACAAGCCGGAGCATATCCTGGAAGCCATCCCGGTAATGGGATGCTATTGCGACATCATCGGCGTACGCTCGTTTGCACGCTTCGAGAACAGAGAGTTCGATTATCAGGAGACGATCATTAACCAATTCATACAGCATTCAGGACGCCCGGTATTCTCCATGGAGGCAGCTACCCGCCACCCGCTACAAAGCTTTGCCGACCTGATTACGATTGAAGAATATAAGAAGAAGGCTCGTCCGAAGGTGGTACTGACCTGGGCTCCACACCCACGCGCCCTGCCTCAAGCTGTTCCCAACTCCTTTGCCGAATGGATGAATGCAACGGACTATGACTTCGTGATCACACACCCGGAAGGATACGAGCTCGACCCTGCTTTTGTAGGCAAAGCGCAGGTGGAATACGATCAGATGAAAGCCTTCGAAGGAGCCGACTTCATCTATGCCAAGAACTGGGCGGCATACTCCGGCGATAACTACGGGCAGATACTTAGTACCGATCGCACCTGGACCGTAAGCGACCGCCAGATGGCTGTAACCAACAATGCATACTTCATGCACTGCCTCCCGGTACGTAGAAACATGATTGTAACCGATGATGTGATTGAAAGCCAGCAATCTATTGTGATTCCGGAAGCTGCCAACCGCGAAATCTCTGCTACGGTAGTATTGAAAAGAATGCTCGAAGCTTTGTAGAATATTTCACCACAGAGTCACACAGAGTTCCACAGAGGTTATTCTCTAAAATAAAGAAGCCGGCTATTCGCAATGGATAAGCCGGCTTTTATTATAAACCTCTGTGAAACTCTGTGTGACTCTGTGGTGAACTATTTGGTATACTCAAACGAATAAGTTTTCTCCTCTCCGCTATTCGTATTCAGGGTGAAATAGACATCTACGGTTTCCCCTTCCACAGCATATTTCGATAAAGGGATAGAAACATACGCCCGCTTCGTATAAGCCGGGACATCGCCCCCATTATCATGATACAACAACAACTTCACATAGTTGTGCCCACTGGTAGCATCCGTTCCTGTTTCCGTCTCCACAAAATGAAACGCATGTTTGGCATTCTGTGCTTTGATATTCAGAATCACATTCAAGTAATCCCGACCCATCCAGATACTCAGCACATCGGCGGGATCAGTCTTGACTCCATCTTTAAAAGCCGAAGTTGGTTCAGGCTGTGCAGAAACCACAGCTGCCAATGCATAGATCCGTGCACCTGTACCTCCACTTTCCATTGCTACCTCCTCATAATTGGAGATGACACGCCGGGTACTGTTCACTTCCAACTTCGTTGACGACCGGTCATCGACTACCAACAAGCGCGAACCCTTATCGGGCGTTACCGCTACAAGTGAGCCGTCATTGCCCGACTCGGCGGTCAGGAATTCCAACTTCACTGAAGGATATTCGTAATCACTGTCTTCCCCGCAGGCAGTCAGCAGGCAAGGAAGCAATATCAGCAAGATAAGTAAAAGTCGGTTTCTCATAAATTGGCAGCTAAATAGTTGGTCAATGGGTTAGCATACATCAGCAGTAGTTTCCCACGTAGGAAAGACTCATCCTTTTCAGGAAGATCGATCCGGTCGATTTGTTGTTGGATATATGCTTCAAAGCGTTGTTTCTCTTCGGGAGTATAGTGATTGGCATACGATGCAGTGCCCGACAACAGGTCGTGCGCTACATAATTGCCCGGATAAAGACGATAGTTCCGGTGAATCTCTTTGTCGATCAGCCCGGCAATGGCAGCAAACTGTTCCGGCTTCGGCAGCGTACGATCGAGCTTTGCCAACTCGGCATTGATACAGGCAGCAGGTTGGAAATGCACCCTGCCCTTGTAGCCCATCAGCCCGGTTTGCATATTCAGCAAATCGTCCTGAGTTGATTTCTTGAAGTCTTCAATGTCCCGTTTCTGCTGAAACTCTTTTGCTTTCAGATAGTCGCATGGGTCGTACTCATACGAAATAGCCAGCGGCACGATATTGAGTTCCGTCAAGCGGTCAATGAGATCGCCTTCGCCCCCCATAGCCAACATTTTGAGTACACTCTCCTGGGTACGGTCGTCCGAATCCTTGGCACGGCCTTCGCGCTGGGCTATCCAGATAGATTGTTTCTTCTCCTTGATGGTATAGTGCATGTAACGCGACATACGCGCCGAAGACTCCAGCATCTGACGCATGGTCAGCGCCCGTTGCACAATAAACGACTTGTTGACTCGTACCAATTTCTTGATCCACGGATAGATCAGCAGGTTATCACCAATGGCAATCTCTACCGTATCACGTTCATCGTTGATGAGCAGGATGGAAAGGAAACCCGAATCGAGAATGATATCCCGGTGATTGGAGATGTATGTATAAGCCAGATTCTCGGGAGCAGCCGAATGATCCAGCGTCAACCCATCGGAATGTTTCTTGACAATATCCCATAGAAAGCCGTAACAGAATGCCTTCTGGAAGTCCAACTTGGTGCGGCACATCCGCATCTTCTGTGCAAACATGTCAAAAGGGACCTGCGGCAAAGCCGCTTCTATAGCCTTCCGGAAACCCGGGTCGGCAACCAACTCCTCGTATATCTGAGGTAATTCCTCGTCGTGATACGGGCGAATCTCATCAAACTCCGTTGTATTCATAATGCAACCAAATTAGTGAAACTTATTCTCTATTATATCAGTCATTACATCCTTGATATCCATTCCGGCAGCCCGTACCTGTTGCGGTATAAAGCTGGTGAGCGTCATTCCGGGGGTGGTATTCACCTCGAGCAGGTTAATCTTGCCCCCTTCGGTGATGATGTAATCTATGCGGATGATACCCGAGCAATTCAAAATGTCATAGACAGCCGATGTCAATGTCTGTATCCGCTGCGTCAGTTCGTCGGAGATACGCGCCGGGGTAATCTCGTCGGACTCCCCGTTGTATTTGGCGCCGAAGTCGAAGAACTCATTCTTCGGAACCACCTCTGTTATAGGAAACACGACGGTTTTCTCTTTTGTTTTGTAACAACCACAAGTTACTTCGGTTCCATCCATAAAAGCTTCGATCACCACCTCTTGTGCTTCGGCAAAGGCCTTGACGATAGCGGGCTGTATCTCTTCACGGTTCTTCGCTTTCGTCACTCCGAAGCTGGAACCACCCAGACTGGGTTTGATGAAACACGGCAATCCGATCTTTTCTATCACATCGTCGTCGCTTACCGTCTGACCGCTACGCAGCAGCAGTGATTCGGCCACACGCATGCCAAAACCTTTCAGGTACTGGTTGCAGGCAAACTTGTCGTATGTCAGGGCAGCAGCCAGTACGCCGCAACAAGAATACGGAATACGCAACAAGTCAAAGTAACCTTGCAGGCGGCCGTCTTCGCCTGGGGTACCGTGAATGGTGATGTAGGCAAAGTCGAATACCACCTTTTCCCCGTTCAGCAGGAAGCTGAAGTCATTCCGGTCGACCGGCGCTTTACTACCATCGGGCAATTGCACCTCCCAGCGGAGTCCTTCCATCTCGACGATGTACAGATTGTACTTTTCCTTGTCTATAAATGAATAGAGTCCCTGCGCACTACGCAGCGAAACTACGATTTCGGAGGTATCACCTCCGGCAACTATGGCAATGGTACGTTTCATTCAATATCTCTGTTACTGATATAGCCTCTCCATCGTTCGATGAGCTGCGTCATGTCGCCCGGTATGTCCGAAGTGAAGTTCATCTCCTCGCCGGTGACCGGATGCACAAAACCCAACGTCATGGCATGCAACGCCTGTCGCGGACAGATGTCGAAGCAGTTGTTTACAAATTGTTTATACTTACTAAAATGCGTTCCTTTCAGAATCTCGTGCCCACCATACCGTTCGTCATTGAACAGTACGTGCCCGATGTGCTTCATGTGTACCCGTATCTGGTGCGTGCGACCGGTTTCAAGGATACACTCCACCAAGGTAACATATCCCAAACGTTCGACGACGCGGTAGTGCGTCACAGCAGGTTTTCCCTGCGGGTCGTCGAGTACAGCCATCTGCATCCGGTCTCTCGGGTTGCGCCCGATATTTCCGGTAATGGTTCCTTCGTCGTTCTCCACCGTACCCCATACCAGCGCGCGATACCGGCGCTTGGTGGTTTTGTTGAAGAACTGGATACCCAGGTTCGTCTTCGCATCCGGCGTCTTGGCTATCACCAGCAAACCGGAAGTATCTTTATCGATGCGATGCACCAGGCCCACATGCGGATCGTTGGCATCGTAATCGGGATTGTCTTTAAAGTGCCACGCCAAAGCGTTGACCAGCGTTCCGGAATAGTTTCCATGCCCGGGATGCACCACCAGTCCGGCAGGCTTGTTCACCACCATCACATACTTGTCTTCGTAAACGATGCCCAATGGAATATCTTCGGGGATGATCTCATTCTCATAACGCGGGCGATCCATCTCAATGGTAATCACATCCGACGGCTTCACCTTGTAACTACTCTTCACCGGCTTTCCGTTGGCCATCACAAAGCCTGCGTCGGCTGCCTTCTGAATGCGGTTGCGCGAAGCATTCGTGATACGGTCGAACAAGAACTTGTCTACACGCATCAACGTCTGGCCCTTGTCTACCACCACCCGGAAGTGCTCATACAGTTGCGCCTCATCACCTATAGGTTCAATGTCGTCTACATCGTTATCCAGTTCGCCGGGCAACTCGTCTATCATTGAAATCTTATTGCTATGCATGAATTAAAACCACGATTCGCCTTCGGTGGTGGAGTTTGTGCTACTACTTTCTCCCGCTCCTTCGCTATCGTCATCGATCGAGTCGCCATACACTTCATCAGCCCCATTGCCTACCAAGAGTGTCAACGTAGCCCCGAGAGGCACCTTATCTCCCGGACGCAATGCCGTTCCTTTGTACTTCACGCCATACACCCAATCTTTGTCACCGCTTATCATTTCGTTTTCGGTCAGCTTGAAGCCGGCTGCCTGTATCTTTGCCTGCGCCTGCCTAACCGAACTATTATCAGCCACATCGGGCACCGAACGTAACGGAACATTCAGTGTATTGATGGTCAGGTATATCACGCGTCCCTCCTTTACTTTCTGTCCGATGGGAGGATTCACCTCCAACACACATCCGGCAGGCTTGTTTTTTACATAATTAGAGTCGGACACTTCGTACTTTAATTTGCTGTTGCGGAACATCATCGCCGCTTCATCGATGTCCATTCCTTTCACATCGGGAACAACCACCGCTTCGCCATGACGGGTATATATATCAAGACCTACCAGCGTAAAATATATCAACGCAGATACAGTCACAATCATAGCCACAATATTCAGCCAGAAAAATTTATTTGTCCTAAAAGAAAAGAACTCCTTAACCTTCATACTTCCATTTTGTTTATTCGGCTCAAAGATACAACTTTCGGGGAAGAGTGCTACGGGTTTCCGGTAGATTTTTGATATGTGGATCTTTATTTGAAGCAGATAAGAACCATCACTCCTGCGTGAGCCTATCCAGAAGCCCTCTCAGAAGCTTTGGGGGAATACTAAGGAAGCAAAGAACCTTCGCTCGTAGAGAAAGGTAGCGACACTCTACGAGGTAGGCAGTGACACTCTACGAGCATCGATGTACGAGATGTACATCTGGTACTGTATGAGATGTGCATCTGGTACTGCTCGAGATGTACATCTCGTACATCGATGCTCGTAGAGATAAATAAGCTGGGTCGTAGAGTAAGACTATCTTGCTCTACGAGGAAGAGAGGTTACCTCGTAGAGAACTATGTATTTACCGGATAAACTCAAGAGAAAAACACAGAAAAATAGTTATCTTTGGGACCTATATCTCTAATACGCCAGCAAGATGGAAGAAAGGATCAAGCAAATAGTACTGAATTTGGGTGCAGATTTATGTGGTATCGCTCACATAGAGCGGTTTGCCGAAGCGCCCGAGGGATTTCATCCGAGTGACATTTACAGAGATTGCAAGTCGGTTATTATGTTGGCCAAACGTATGCCACGGGGTATGGCACGTGTAAATCCACGAATCGTTTATAATCACACCAACAGGCTTACCATCGATGAAGTGGATCGGATCTGCTATGAGGCCTCGTTGAAACTGGAAGAGACATTCGGTTGTACTGCCGTTCCGTTGCCTGCCGACTCGCCGTATGAGTATTGGGACCGGGAAACGATGACGGGTAGAGGTATTCTTTCCATGCGTCATGCAGCTGCATTGGCCGGTTTGGGTTCTATTGGAAAGAGTCACCTGCTTATCAACGGGGAGCTTGGCAACTTCATTACGTTAGGAGGCATCTTAACGGATATGGAATTGAAGTCGGACGAGCTTTCAGAAGATGTTTGCTTGCCCAACTGCCGTTTATGCGTTAAGAACTGCCCGTCACAAGCTTTGCTTGGGGAATCGACTGATCAGTCCTTGTGCCGTCCACATACGTATGGTGTGAACGACCGCGGTTTCGACATCGTAAAGTGTAATACCTGCCGAACAATTTGTCCGAGAGCTTTTGGGATGAAGGATTAATAAGACATTAACTCGGTTTACGCCAAGCATTGATTCTTAATTCCAAGAGCGATTTCTTTTTGAGCAGCCTTCAGATTACCCTTGAGAAATCCAACACCAAATGCCCTTCCTGCGTACAATCCAATAGATGAATTTTGTTCTTTGAAAGGTTATAACCTTTTTCCTTACCACTTGTCCATTACCTATACCCTTTATATCAACTACACTTTTGTCTGATAAATCTCACGATCTACATTCTATCTATTTTAGATTTATCAAACATCTGAACAGTAATAGTTAGATGAAAACTCGCCGAACAGTATCATATTAAGATAGACTGCTTCGTTCCTAACAATCATATTTTGAACATAGCGTTTTCCCACCGGCTGCAAAAATGAAATATCGATACAAATAAACATTAATTCTTGTCTAATTGAAGTATCAGCAACATATTCAGATCACCTTGTCAAATCTAAAATTTTCTTGCTTAGAATAATGATAAGATAGATCTCAAGACTAATCAGTTTAAAATAAATAAACATTACTAAACTTAGTATTATGCTATTAAACATGTCAATTATTATGCAATAAATGGATATTTTCTTAGTATTTCTCTTTTATATTCCTTAACATTGTGTGAAATTTCTTTTTGAAAGTTTTATATAAATTATTGTATATATGGAAAAGATAATAAAAGTACTATTTTGTATGTGGATATTCATTCAAGGTACAAATGTTTATTCTCAAAATAATGATTTTTCTTTTATTTTTAATCTTGTCAATCTTCCTCAGTCACCAGAAGTTGCATCAATGATGAGAAAAGGCCAATTTCCGACTCCGCTCAGTTCCGGCCTACCAGACATCTCAATACCGGTATATACAATTCGCTCTGGTAGTTTAGAGCTACCTATTTCCCTGTCTTATAATGCCGGTGGAATAAAGGTCGACGACCAAGCCAGTTGGGTTGGGCTGGGGTGGTCTTTGATTGCCGGTGGGGCTATTAGCCGGACAGTGATGGATCGACCGGATCCTCATATGTCCGGTATACGACATTCAGAGCAAGAAATCAGGGGAATGGGTGATACAGGATATACAGATTTATTCTGGCAAATGACAACTTTGAGCAAGAAAAATAATCCGAATTTGGATTTGCAAAGAGATAAATATACTTATTACTTCCCGGGGAATAGCGGCACTTTCTATTTTGATGGTCAAACCAGTAAAATCGTGCAGATTCCGTATACTGCAAATAAAATAATAAAGGAGGATAATGCCCAAATAATAATCAATCCTAATAAGTTTGAGATAATAACCCCGGAAGGAACAACCTATGTGTTCGGTGCCACAGAATCATCCCAAGTTTTGGGGTCAATTCGGAAAATGATCCGGCTAATAACTTAATAACAAGTCCATCAATTCCTCCATACGAATGTATTACAACATGGCATCTCACTGAGATAATATCTGTTGACAAAAAAAGTAAAATATCATTTGTATACGAAACAGCAGAGCTATATACAGATTACTCTTTTTCAAGCTCATACCTTGAGAAGGATATAGTTGGAGAAAAATGGTATTATCATGATTTAAGAGATATGAGAACCCATATGTATTCAGACAATATTACCACAAAGCATATAGTGGGAACCAAAATTCTGAAAGAAATCATCTTTAATGAAGGCAAAGTTCTTTTTAATCATGTAAAAGACAGGACTGACTGTAGAAAGCATCGCCTGACAGAAATAGAAGTAATTCCCTATAATGCGACTATTGTGAAAAAAATCAAATTTGACAACTCAGCCTATTTCAATGGCCCAAGACTAAAATTGAATTCAATTTCATTTTTGGGTAGTGACTCCAAGATATATGACAGCTATACTTTCGATTATTTTGATGGAGATATGCCGCCCCCTTATTCTATCTCCATTCATAGCGGATCTTATAATCCCTATTTCTCTCAGGACTTACTGGGATATTATAATGCTGCCGCGAACGTAAGTTTAGTATATAATCCTATAAATAGAAGTGCATTTGCCAATAGAGATTTCAATTTTAATGCAGCTAGAACATATACATTGAAAAGTATATCCTATATAACCGGAGGAAAAACTGAATTCATCTATGATGCTTATCCTGGGAATGTGGCTCGATCACCAGCTTTACGTATAAAAGAAATTATATCCCAAAATTCAAGATTTAACAATAACAACAAGGAACATAAAATATATAGATATGGAAATGATGTGTCTTCGGGAAGTCAATATATTAATTATCCAACAAATTTTATTAAGTACTCCTATCATGAGAGTATCTCTTGTGAATCCAAAACGGAGTATAAAGAGATAATCAAAATAATGAAAGATAATCAAGGCAAGACAATATACGAGTTGATAGAGTTGCATCTCAATTGGTTTAATTTTCACCCCTATGCAGAAAGTATTAAGCAGTATACTTCCAACCCTTCAATGCTCAATTTAGAACAAATGATGCATTACCAATATGGAACGGTTGAAGAATTATGTGTCTCAGAGAACAGGACCGATACATTGAAAACAATTTATACATTTGAAAATGAAAAACCGTCATTTTTATATGTAAACACAACATCTGCTACAAATACATGTGCTATCGAGAAATCCATATACCCAAGTTTCTATATGTATGTATACAACCAAATGAGAAGTCATTTGACATTATCTGGTTATCCAGTGAAACAAGGATGGGCAAGCGGTTTGCTGAAAAGTAAAGAAATATATAAACATGAAAGAGGAGTCTTCAGATTAATAGAAAAAACAGTTAATGAGTTCAAAAAACTCAAAGAGGACAAAATTACCACCGGACTGCACTTGGAAGGCCTGTTATATAGACAAACAAACCCTTATGGGTCCAAATGTAGATTATTACCGGAAATATATTACCCAACCGAGGTTTATTTGAAATGTAAATCGTTGAACAACTATTTTTTCTATGATATTTTTGAATATACCGGCTGGAAAAAAATAGAAAAGACGATAACAACCAGATACGAAGATAATTTGCCTAGAGTCCCTATTACAAAAACAGAATCGTACAATTATGGGTCAATAGCTAAGACGATAGGCAACCACCCGTTTATTACAAAAAAGATTGAAGAGGTAAGCTCTGGGGAAAGTCAAGAGTATGAATTCAAGTATCCGGTGGACTATCAAAGCCAGGAAAGTTACAGAAAAATGGTCGACAGTAACTATACCAATGCTGTGATAAATAAGATATGTAAGCTCAAAAAACCATACAATATGAGTGCTGTAATTAACGAAAGAATAGAGTATGATGATAGTCTCTTTCCATATAAATCAACTCGTACATTTAGCAAAATCCAAGGAGAGAATGTGGTTGCCACTGACTCATTACAGTTAACGATCTTATCTAGAACTGATACAGGAAAACCATTAGAAACAGTTGATGAAACAGGATTGAATTGTGTATATGTATGGGATACTAATAATATAATTGCTGAGATAAGAAATGCAAGATTATCGGAAGTTAGAAGCGCCTTGAATAACAACCTCCAATATTTGCAGTTTATTGGAGGAGCGGGAATGCCTGAGGGGACTATAGATTTGTTACGACGTAACTTATTAAACGCACATATAACGTCATATACTTATAAACCACTTGTAGGTATTACTTCAATGAAAGATCCTTCAGGCATAACAACCTATTATGAATACGATAGTGCAAACAGGCTCAAGAGTTCTTATATTGAGGATGCCAACGGTCTGAAAAGAATGACAAATTCATACAATTATCATTTAAATCGTGAATAATATACCCTTTTGAAACACTAAAACTCACAAGACAATGAAAGGAATAGCATTTATTTACTTCAGTATTTTTCACTTAGTAATCTTATGTGCAGCAACCCCCTATGCGGGTCCTGCGCCTGAGATGATAGGGACGTTTACATCGGGGGATTCCATCAATATTCAAAAGTCATATACGACCTCACCCGGAGTTAGCAGCTTCAGATTTGTTTTAACAAGAGCAACAACTGTAGACATAAAATTAACAAACCTTCCGGATTCATCAACTTCTAATGCAAAAATCCAAGGTATATGGAAAGGAATTTCCATGGATGAAGACTATTGCAATCTTTATTCCAATAGAGCTCTGTTGTCTTTAGAAGCTGGAACTTATGTTTTTTTATGTTTTACCACACATGCGAGAATGGGTATTGAAATGATGTTTTTTGACCCATACACAATTGAAACAAGTATAGATAAGATTCAACCTTATGCTGGTCCTATACCTGAATATGTAGGGGAAAAGAAGAACTCTGATATTATAAATTATAACTATACATTCGCTTCCGCACCTAATGCAACTTGTATCGAGTTTACTTTAATAGAGCCTTCAATAGTGGATGTCAACTTAGCAGGCTCCAGTAATGGCTGCGTTATAAATTCAATGTGGAAAGGAACATCATTAACCGATGCCTATTATAATATCAATTCAAAAAGAACAAGATTAAATCTTGGAGTAGGTAGTTATGTAATTAGGTTTGTAACAACAAACGGTTTACTTCTGAAAGCATGCATAAACTTTTACAAAACAAACATAGTCTTACCGGATACGCCTTCTGAAATAAATCCAGAAATCCGACCTGAAGCTGATATCATCTTCTCCGACAATTATATTCATACCCGTTCATACAGGGCGGCTGATCAATCTGCTTGGTTGGATAATTTTAATTATTTTGACGGACTGGGACGGCTCATCCAGCAGACGGATGTTAAAATCACTCCGGACCAAAGAGGAGATCTTGTAACCATGTTAGAATACGACGCTTTTGGAAGAGTATCCAAAACTTGGCTTCCCGCAGTAGCAAAAGATAATAATGGCGCATTTGTTGCCTCTAATCTTGTCAGGAATAAGGCAATCGCCACATATAGTGATAGTATGGCATATTCCTGTTCGTTTTCGGAGTCATCATCAGAAAGTCGTATTGTGCAAAAAAATGGTCCAGGAAAAGATTGGACTACTAATAAGAAAAACGTAAAAAAAGAGTACCTAACCAATACCGTAGGCAATGGCGTTCTTTCGTGCATGTCTATTGTAATGGATAATACATTAGAAATTAAAGGTTTTATATCACAAGGGAAACTTTTCATTATTAAGACATTGGATGAAGACGATAACTGTATTTATGAATTCAAGAACTGGAAAGGACAAACAATTCTGATTCGCCAGATGAATGGTAGCGAAATGAATGATACTTATTTTGTACATGATGCATTTGGCAATTTATGTGCTGTAGTTCCTCCTATGGCAAGCCGTGAAGTAACGACAAACAATTGGACTGAAGCTATTGATAAATATGTTTATCTCAATCAATACGATGCAAAGAATCGTTGTATTGCAAAAAAACTACCCGGATGTGAATGGATATACTATGTGTATGACAAGGCCAATCGCCAGATTTTCATGCAAAATGGGGAGAACCGCAACAAAGGCGAATGGCAATTCTCCATACCTGATACTTTTGGGCGGATAGTACTGAATGGAATATGCCGTAATTCGCTAAATTATGCGACTAATCCTTTGGGCAATATAATTGTTAAAGCTACTTACAACGCAAACCGTACAAACTTAGCAAATAGTTATACAATCACAGGGATTACCCTTTCCACTCCTACCATTTTATCAGTCAACTATTATGATAACTATGATTTTCGTGGCATCGTAGAAATCCCATCAAACGGAACAGAATATAATGCTGAAACTGGCTTTGGAGTCTGGTATTCAGGAAATTACACTGAGGCTAACAAGTATAAGAATAAGAATATGTTGACCGGTATGCTGACAGCCCAGCAATTACCTGACGGCACCATTTCAGCAACTTATATCTATTCGGTTATGTATTATGATAATCGTGGCCGTCTGATTCAGTCTAAAGGTAACAACCATCTTGCAGGTGGAATTGAGAAAGAATATATTGCTTATAATTTTACAGGCCAACCGACCCTACGGAAGTATATTCACTCTGCAACGGGAAAAACCACCCAAACGGCAACCTATGTATATGGCTATGACAATGCCGGGCGCTTGCTAACTACCAAACATAGACTGAACACTGGGCCAGAGATACTACTTACAAACAATGAATACGATGAACTTGGCCGCGTGAAATCAAACAAACGAAATGGGATATCTAATTTGGCATTGAATTATACATATAACATCCGCTCGTGGACAAAATCCATCACAGGTACATTGTTCAACCAAACGTTGTATTATAACGACACATACACTAGTGGAACCGTCCCGAGATATAGCGGTGACATCTCTGCCATGACTTGGACAATATCAGGCGAAGGCAAGAAACGGGGGTACAACTTTCTGTACGACGACCTCAGCCGTTTGAAGGCTGCCAACTATATAGAGAACGACGTGACTTCCACAAACTACTCTACCAGCTATACGTATGACAAGCAAGGAAACGTGCTCTCACTGATTCGTAACGGCCGTACAGGAACAACTACTTTTGGCGTCATCGACCAAATGGCATTCACCTACAACGGCAATCAATTGAAGAATATTGCTGAGATAGCAGCTACTCCATCTCTTTCCCAATCGGCAGACTTTAGAAAGAATACAGCATTGCAAACTACAGAGTATTTCTACGATCGGAACGGGAATCTGACCAAAGATTTGAACAAGGGAATAAGTGAAATCTCGTACAATTTACTAAATTTGCCAACAAAAATATTGATTTCTAACGCCGAAGGTTCGGCCACAAATACATACGTGTATTCAGCCAGTGGGGTGAAATTGAGTGTGGTAAAAAACTGGGGTAACGGAAGTCAAAAAACGGATTATGTAGGCAGTCTGATTTACGAGAATGGCACTTTGAAACGTACGCTGATTGAGGGAGGATACATTGAGAATGATGTATATCACTTCTTCTTAACGGACCATCTGGGTAACAATCGGGTGGTTGCAAAAGCGGATGGCACAGTGGTTCAAACGAATCATTACTATCCATTCGGAATGACATTTGCAGACGGTATTACCACGAGTAAGCAACCTTACAAATACAATGGCAAGGAGTTGGATAGTGAACGAAGGATAAATTGGTATGATTATGAGGCACGACATATGGATCCGGCTATTTTACGTTTTACTACAATGGACCCGCTATGTGAGAAGTATTATTCATGGAGTCCGTATGCCTATTGTGCTAATAATCCAGTGAAGTATATTGATCCGGATGGTAAAGAGTTACAGATACCTCCAGTTGTGTTAGGGCTGAACACACCAATCTTAGGTACCAGCAATCCGCTTTACGCTACCGGTAGAAATATAGGAATGTTAGGAACTTCAGATAAGGTTGTAAGAGCGTTACCTAAAGAAGAACATCATGTTACCCCACGTTCACTAAAAGGCGATCCGGTTTTAGAATCAGCCAGAAAAGGTGGTTTTAAGCTAGAAGGAGCAGAAAATAAAATGCAGGTTGATAAGTTCAGCAAAGCGGCAGGAGAGGGACAACATGGTAAACATCCTAATTATACAAAGCAAATAGGAGAAAAATTACAAAAGTTTGCAAATGAAAGCCCAGATGCTACCCCAAAACAAGCTGCAAAATTTGTTAGACAGATGGTTTCAGATGCAAAGACAGATATAATGAACAATCCAAGTACCAAAATTAACGAATTAAAGTTAAATCAACAGGTTCTACCTACAGATAATATAAGGGAATATAAGCCTGAGATAATGGAAAAAGAAAAAATAAGTATGTAAAAAAAGAAAGGAGTATAAATGAATTATTTTATTGCAAAAGATTCCTCAGATGAGAATGTGGTAGGCACTGACTATCCTCAGGCTTATAAGTTTATAAAAGGATATAATCCGCGAGCCCCTCAAGCGTTGTTTAGCCTCTATGAATACAGGAATCGATTTCCAGAGTATATCCCTGATCTTGATGGAATCATGTTGTCTGGTTTTGCTAAACTGACAGATATTGTGAGCCACGGATTTGCCCATTTTATAATTAGTGAGAAAGCTAAGTTTGTATTGGAGCAATTTAAGTTGTGCCCTCATCGTTTTTATCCTTTGGGATTGTATAAGAGGAAGATAAAGCATAACTATTTTCTATTGTTCACAATTTCTGATTATTCTGATTTTGTGAATTATGCAAGATCTACTTTTATAGAATGTAGTCTATCAAATGGCGAGAAGGCTGGCTATGTATCGGTTACCTCCAAAGAAGATCTGCTAAAAAAAAGAGAACTAATAAAAGAGCAGAGAGATAATGTTGCATGGACTATTTGGGGTGATAGGATTGTTCTGAGTAGTGATTTTGATAGAGAACTGGATTTCTTTCGTATCAGTAGAATTGATTCTGCTACATACATTAGTGAAAGATTAAAGAACGCTATGGAATCAAACGGATTGACAGGTTGGGATTTCTTTCCTGCACTTAATTTATCTGTAGATTGTGGTGTAAAATGAATAAATTTCCGCAAGCAAGTTTGTGTTTTGGTCTGACCAAAACTCTTGAATAGTGAAATCCCGTTGGCCTGTTGGCTAACGGGATTTTTGCTGTAATTTACGAATACGTCTGCTTCGCTTTATTATCCCGCAGGAATGCATCGATCATTTTGAGCACGCACGCTTTGTCCTCCTCCGGAAGTTTCTGTATCTCATTGATCTTCCTGACCAATGATTTTTCCAGCACCACATCGGTACTTCCCACCAGATAGTCCAATGACACATCCAGTACCTCCGCAATCTTTGCCGCCGTATCGATGGAAGGTTTGATCTCCCCCCGTTCATACCGTCCTATGGTGACGGCAATGGTTCCGGCCCTCTTTGCCAGTTCTTCCTGTGAAAGCCCTTTCTTTTTGCGTGCTGCCGCTATGTTCTCTCCAAAAGTCATATCGTAAAAGCTGTATTATGAGCGATTAAATTAAGTTTCCGACAAATATACTACACTTATTTGCTATATCAAAATCATATAAGGCTTGCGTATTAAAATCACATACGCTATATTTGCAGCGAAAATGATAGATTCATTAAAGAAAAGTTTTTTATGGATATCTCCGAAATCAAGTCGCGTTTAAGCCTCGAATCCGTTCTTCGCCATTACGGTCTGCGTATGGACCGCAACTCCCGTATCTGCTGCCCGTTCCATCCGGACCGCACACCCAGCCTGCAGGTTTACCCGCAAACGAACACCGCCTACTGCTTCTCTTCCAATTGCAAGACCCATGGTCGGAGCATGGACGTGATCGATTTTATCATGCTCAAGGAAGGAATCACCAAACATGAAGCTATTCTGAAAGCCCAGAACCTGCTGGGAGAAGTACCGGCGATTCCGTCCATCTCTGTGAGTACCCCTGTGGTTAAAGCAGAACCCATTGCGGTGGATACCGCTTTCCTGGAACGCATGTTCTCCTACTTCCGTAACGGCCTGTTCAACAGCCACCCGGCGCTGGACTATTTAGACAGCCGCGGATTGGACGCCAAATCTCTGGAAGTCGGCTTTAACTCCGGGCAGTTCCATCACGGGCAGCGCAAATCGGACACCCTGATCCATCAATGCTTAGAATCAGGCTTGTTGATCGATAAAGGCCAGAAAAGCAAGACAGGGGATAAAGCTTACTCGGTGTTCGGCAACAAATGCGTGGTCTTCCCTCTGCGGAACAAGGAGCATCAGATCGTCAGCCTGTACTTCCGCTCGATCACCAACAACGACCATCAGAAGCATTACTACCTGAAGAACCGTTCGGGTCTCTATCCGGGATACCCCGCCAACGACACCCGGATACTTATCCTGACAGAATCCATCATCGATGCCGCTTCGTTTGCCCTGGTTGAACCTGATACTTCGGTTCTAGCCTGCTATGGCACCAACGGGCTTACTCCGGAGCATCAGGAAGCCATACGTTCCCTGTCCTGCCTGGAAGAAATCGTTTTTGCCTTCGACAACGACCCGGCCGGTGATACAGCCACCCGGAAGTACACCCCTCAACTGCAACAACTGTATCCTAAT
>JAVBVA010000124.1:0-9918 GCA_031554665.1 Bacteroides sp.
CACTCGAGTAATAGTCTCGCAAAACTTCGAGCTTAAAAAGCTCATCATAGGTCTGACGTTTTGATCTTGCCATAAGAATAAATTTTTTATAGAACAATTAAGAACAAAATAGTGTCAACCTATTCTAGTATAAGACATTTCAAGCGATGAAACACTCTACAGTAAGTAAACCATCAGCTTAGTGCGAATCCAGATAATGTTGAATGGTTTCTTTCAACCGCCCTACAGCCTTCTGCAGTTGTGCATCGACGGTTTTGGTGCTGATACCCAACTCTTCGGCTACTTGGGCATAGCTTTGCTTTTCTTCTTTGATGCGGATAAATATCTCCCGGCAACGTTCCGGAAGGCGGTCGATCGCTTTGACATACAAGGCAAATAATTCCTCGCTGATCAGGTTTTCTTCGGGCGAGATAGCTTGTCCGTCGAGTTCGGGAAGCTTGTCGGAAGAAGGTGGAGCGTGGCGCTTTTCTTTCTCGATGTAGTTGAGCGAGGCATTCTTGGTGAGTATAAAACAATAGTCTTCAATGCTTTGGATGGCGGGCAATGTGCTGCGTTGCTCCCAGAGTTTGAGAAATACATCGAGCACAATCTCTTGCGACCACTCTTCCCGGTGCGTATAGTAATAGGCAATACGAAACAGGCGGTCGTACGTCAGGTTGTAGAAATTGTGAAAGGCGGTCTGTGAGTCCTGCTCTTTCATGCGGCGCAGTAATTTTCTAACTTCTGATTCGGTCATCGTTTGTTGATTTAGTTTTCTACCCAAAGTAAGTCGCTCATGATGCCATCGGAAATGAATATTCCTGTACGCGTCAGTCGCAAGTGATCGTTATTGATTTCCAGTTTGCCGCTTTGCAGGTAGGTATGGGCCATGCGCAGGCAGTAGTCGCTGAAATTGTTACCGAATTCGCTGCGGAGTTTCTGGAGCGAAAGCCCCTGCGAAGTGCGCAGGGCGGTGATAATACATTCGTTGTACCGGGTGGCTGTGTCTCTTTCTTCAGTCTCGAAGACACGGTTGCCTGTTTCGATTCCCCGGATGTACTCGGTGAGCGACGAGACATTCCATTCGCGCGCATGTCCGTTAAACGAATGTGCCGAAGGCCCACAACCTAAATAAGGAATGCCTTGCCAGTACGAAGTGTTATGACGCGACGCACGCCCCGGACGGCAGAAGTTGGAAATCTCGTAATGCTCGTACCCGGCGGTGGTCAGTCGGTCTATCAGTCTGGTGAAGTAGCGGAGGCTATCTTCTTCGTCGGCCTGGCTCACCTTCCGGTCTTGCCACATCTTATATATAGGTGTATCTTCTTCGTAAATCAAGTGATAGGCCGAGATGTGTTCCACATCCAGCGCGATGGCTTGTGAGAGGTCGCTCTCCCAACGTTCGGGGATTTCGCCGGGAAGTCCGTATATCAGGTCGATACTGATATTGCCAAACCCGGCGTCCCGGCATCGGCCGACAGCCTCAATGGCTTGAGAGGCTGTGTGACGGCGGCGGAGCAATGCCAGCGTTTCGTCGTGAAACGTCTGTATGCCCATGCTGAGGCGGTTGAAAGGGAGAGTGGAAAGCGTTTGCAGGTATTCCCGGGTCAGGTCGTCAGGATTGGCTTCGAGTGTGATTTCCTGACAGTGGTCCAGACCGTACGTGCTTTCGATAGCAGTGAAAAGAGCCTCAAAGTCGGCAACTGTGAGTTGGGAAGGAGTACCTCCCCCGAAGTAAACCGTCTCTACCGGTTCACCTTGCAGGTATTCCCGGCGCATAACGATCTCCCGGCAGAGCATTTGGATATATTGTTCTTTCAGCTCGCTGCGAGTGGTAGAGTAGAAGTCGCAATAAATGCAACGGGTCTTGCAAAAAGGAACATGGATGTAGATACCTGCCATAGCGTTGTTAGATGTTTTTTTGCTAATTAGACGCAAAAATACCTGTTTTACTGCTGCGGAGTCTTATCTGTTGGAATGTTTTAACAATCGTTTGACTATCATTGTTTTTTGTCACGATAACAGATGGCTTGCGCTGTGATGAAGTAGAAGAACCGTTCCATGATGCTATCTCCTGCCATGGTCAGCGCTTCGGGGTGGAACTGGACGCCCCAGATAGGCCGGCCGTTGGTGCTCTCGATGGCCTCGGGTATGCCATCTGCAGCCCATGCTGTCACCTGGAAGCCGGGGGCAATCTGTTTTACCGCTTGATGGTGGTGCGTGTTGGTGAATAGCGTGGTCTGTCCGGTGATTTGTGCCACTACCGATCCGGGAAGCACGTTGACCGTATGGGTGGTTACGTTGCTGAGTTCTTTCTGCCGGTGCTGTACCGTCGTGTCGGGATGCTGGGTAGGAATATCCTGATATAATGAACCGCCGAATGCCACATTGATCAGTTGCTCGCCCCGGCAGATACCCAGTACCGGCAGTTGCCGGTCGGATGCCAGACGGATCAATGCCAGGTCGTACACGTCGCGCAGACTGTCCACTTCTTCTAATTGTTCGATAGGTTCTTCGCCATAGTAAGATGGATGGACATCTTCTCCGCCTATCAGGATCAATGCGTCGAGGCGATCGAGGATAGCAGCCAGCGCCTCTTCATTTGTTGTTACGGGAATGAGTATGGGTAGTCCACCTGCCTTCAGTACCGATTCGGTATACGTCAGCTTAGTCGAAGAATAGTCGGGAGCATGCGAACAAGAAATACCTATGAATGGTTTTTCTTGTTGGGCGCTGAGCGAAAGTACGCAGCATATCAGACAGTATGCCAGAAGAAGTCTTCTCATTTTGTTATATTGTTAGGTGAATAAGAGAGCGTAAAGTTAAGTAATTCTTTTGGTTGAAGTGTTAGTATTTCAAAACACTGTTTTATAACACTATCGATAAATTGTTAATTCGCTTATTAATGTCTATTTTGCGCCACACTAAATAAATGGTATGCGAGAACATACTGAGTAATTCATTTAAATCTTCATATATTATGAAAGTATATCAAACTAATGAAATTAAGAACATAGCCCTGTTGGGAAGTTCTGGCTCTGGGAAAACCACTCTCGTGGAAGCAATGCTTTTCGAGAGTGGTGTTATAAAACGTCGCGGTACTATCGCCGCCAAAAACACAGTTAGCGACTATTTTCCGGTTGAACAAGAGTATGGTTACTCCGTTTTCTCTACAGTATTCCATGTAGAATGGAACAACAAAAAGCTGAATATGATAGACTGTCCGGGTTCGGATGACTTCGTAGGAGGCGCAGTTACTGCACTGAATGTTACCGACACTGCAATCATTCTTCTCAACGGCCAGTACGGCGTGGAAGTCGGCACACAAAATCACTTCCGTTATACCGAAAAGTTTAACAAACCGGTAATCTTCCTGGTGAACCAGCTTGACAATGACAAGTGCGATTACGATAATATCCTCGAACAACTCCGCGAAGCATACGGTTCCAAGATCGTTCCTATTCAATATCCCATTCAGACCGGTCCCGGTTTCAATGCTGTCATCGACGTATTGTTGATGAAGAAATATTCGTGGAAGCCCGAAGGTGGCGCTCCCATCATAGAAGACATTCCTGCCGATGAGATGGACAAGGCTACCGAATGGCACAAAGCATTAGTAGAAGCAGCTGCCGAGAACGATGAAGCTTTGATGGAGAAATTCTTTGAACAAGAGTCTTTGTCCGAAGATGAAATGCGCGAAGGTATCCGCAAGGGCTTGGCTGCCCGTGGTATGTTCCCCGTATTCTGCGTATGTGCCGGTAAGGACATGGGGGTACGCCGCCTGATGGAGTTCCTTGGTAATGTGGTTCCGTTCGTATCGGATATGCCGAAAGCTGTAAATGCTGCCGGTAAGGAAATTGCTCCGGATGTAAACGGACCAACTTCGCTTTATTTCTTCAAAACAAGTGTAGAACCGCATATCGGTGAAGTGTCGTACTTCAAGGTGATGAGCGGTAAGGTGAAGGAAGGCGACGACCTGGTGAATGCCGACAGAGGATCGAAAGAACGTATGGCTCAGCTGTATGTAGTAGCCGGTGCCAACCGCGTCAAAATCGAAGAGTTGCAGGCCGGTGATATTGGTGCTGCCGTGAAACTGAAAGATGTGAAAACAGGCAATACGCTGAATGGTAAAGATTGTGATAATCAGTTCAACTTCATTAAGTACCCGAATTCGAAATATACACGTGCTATCAAGCCGCTGAATGAATCGGATGTGGAAAAAATGATGACTATTCTGAACCGTATGCGCGAAGAAGATCCGACGTGGGTTGTTGAAATGTCGAAAGAATTGAAACAGACATTGGTGCATGGGCAGGGTGAGTTCCACTTGCGTACGTTGAAATGGCGTATCGAGAACAACGATAAGTTGATGGTGAAATACGAGGAGCCGAAAATTCCGTATCGCGAAACAATTACAAAAGCTGCGCGCGCCGACTATCGCCACAAGAAACAATCGGGTGGTGCCGGTCAGTTTGGTGAAGTCCACATGATTGTTGAACCCTACAAGGAAGGTATGCCGATTCCCGATACATATAAATTCAACAATCAGGAATTTAAGATTAGCGTCAAGGGACAAGAAGAAATTCCATTGGAATGGGGCGGCAAGTTAGTGTTTATTAACAGTATTGTCGGTGGCTCTATTGATACTCGTTTCTTACCGGCTATCCTGAAGGGCGTTATGTCACGTTTGGAACAAGGTCCGTTGACTGGTTCGTATGCCCGCGATGTGCGCGTTATTGTATATGATGGCAAGATGCACCCGGTAGATTCCAATGAAATCTCCTTTATGCTTGCCGGACGTAATGCATTCAGTGAAGCATTCAAGAATGCCGGCCCCAAGATTCTGGAACCGATCTACGACGTGGAAGTATTCGTTCCATCCGATAAGATGGGTGATGTAATGGGCGACCTGCAAGGACGTCGTGCCATGATCATGGGTATGAGCAGCGAGAAAGGTTTTGAGAAACTGGTAGCTAAAGTACCGTTGAAAGAAATGTCTTCTTATTCTACAGCGCTTAGCTCGCTTACCGGTGGGCGCGCATCGTTCATCATGAAGTTTGCCAGCTACGAACTTGTGCCGGCCGATGTACAGGATAAACTGATCAAAGAATTTGAAGCTAAGCAAACAGAAGACTAAGCGTAAGTTCGTCTGTTATAGAAAGAACCGCCATATTCTACCAGGAAGATGGCGGTTCTTGTTTTTAACAATGATTAAAATAAAGGGATTTTCCTCAATTATGCATTTAATTTTTTATTATTTTTGCAAACTAAAGAGGGGGCGCAGTTGTTATAGTCGTCAGATTATCACCTAAACTTCCTTTTTGGGTTAATTAACAAAAATGTGCGGTTAAATCAGGTTAATTGGTTAGGCGCGCTACTTATGAGGTGTTAATTTTGTTGCTATGAAGAAGTCAACAATTTGGATATTAGGTATAGTGATGGGTCTTTCCTTTCTCAGCTTACTCTACTTGCAAGTGAGCTATATAGAGGAAATGGTAAAGATGATGAATGTGCAGTTTGACGCCTCGGTAAAGAATAGTCTCTTTCAGGTGTCAAAGGATGTGGAGTTTGCGGAAACAGAACGCTGGCTGAAGGAGGATGTGCTCCAAACAGAAATGAAAGCTGCTGCTGCCGGCGCTTCAGTTCAGCAAGATAGTGATCCATTAAAAAGAACGCAGCGGTTCACTGTGAAATCGCCTGACGGAAAGATATATACGGATTTTGAATTGCAAGTAATGACCAATAAGCCTGCTGATTTTCCCAAGGCCCGCATTTCTATCGGCCACGGAGGAAGTACTATTCCGCAGACTGCAAAGACATTATTTGATATCATAAAAAACCGCTATGTATATCAACGGGCGCTTCTCGATGAGGTGGCGTTGCAGATGATTAACAAGGCAAGCGACAAGTCGATCGGTGAGCGTGTGCGGTTCAAAGACTTGGACGATTACCTGAAAGCAGCTCTTTTAAATAATGGAATCGATCTGGAATATCACTTTACGGTGATCGATAAAGATGGAAAAGAAGTGTACCGGTGCGCCGATTATGTAGACAAGGGAAGCGATGATTCGTATACGCAGATCTTGTTCAAGAATGATCCGCCTGCCAAGATGAGTATCGTGAAAGTACATTTTCCGGGGAAAAAGGATTATATATTCAACTCGGTAAGCTTCATGATCCCTTCGCTGATCTTTACTTTTGTATTGCTGATCACATTTATATTCACCATATATATAGTGTTCCGCCAAAAGAAACTCACGGAGATGAAGAACGACTTTATCAACAACATGACGCACGAATTCAAAACTCCGATATCGACCATCTCATTGGCTGCTCAGATGTTGAAGGACCCGGCGGTGGGTAAATCTCCGCAAATGTTCCAGCATATATCGGGTGTGATCAATGACGAAACCAAGCGGCTGAGGTTTCAGGTGGAGAAGGTGCTGCAAATGTCGATGTTCGACAAACAGAAGGCAACTCTCAAAATGAAGGAGCTGGATGCGAATGAGTTAATAACAGGAGTTATTAATACATTTACATTGAAGGTCGAACGATATAATGGTAAGATAACATCGAACCTTGAGGCTGTCGATCCTGTTATATTTGCAGATGAAATGCATATAACAAATGTTATCTTTAACCTCATGGATAATGCAGTAAAATACAAAAGAGCCGAAGAGGATTTACTGCTTGATGTGAGAACATGGAACGAGTCGGGCAAGCTGATGATATCCTTGCAGGACAACGGGATTGGCATAAAGAAAGAAAACCTGAAAAAGGTATTTGATAAGTTTTATCGCGTGCATACAGGTAATCTGCACGATGTAAAAGGCTTCGGGCTGGGACTGGCTTATGTGAAGAAAATCATTCAGGACCATAAAGGAACCATACGGGCCGAAAGTGAACTTAATGTAGGAACTAAATTTATTATAGCATTACCTTTATTAAAAAATTAATGATATGGATGAGAAACTGCGTATTTTGTTATGCGAGGATGATGAAAATCTTGGCATGCTTTTGAGAGAATATTTACAGGCCAAAGGGTATTCGGCCGAGTTGTATCCCGATGGAGAAGCCGGATATAAGGCATTCCTGAAGAATAAATACGATTTGTGTGTGTTCGACGTGATGATGCCCAAAAAAGACGGATTCACATTGGCACAGGATGTTCGTACGGCCAATGCTGAAATTCCTATTATTTTCCTGACTGCTAAAACATTGAAGGAAGATATACTGGAAGGTTTCAAGATCGGTGCGGATGACTATATCACCAAGCCGTTCAGTATGGAAGAACTCACTTTCAGAATTGAAGCGATCCTGAGACGTGTGCGCGGAAAGAAGAATAAGGAAAGCAATGTGTATCATATTGGTAAGTTTACCTTTGATACGCAGAAACAGATTCTTACTTCGCCCAGCGGACAGACTAAGTTGACAACCAAAGAATCGGAATTGCTGGCGTTGCTTTGCTCGCATGCTAACGAAATCCTGCAACGTGATTTCGCTTTGAAGACCATCTGGATTGATGATAACTATTTCAATGCCCGCAGTATGGATGTATATATCAC
Organism: Bacteroides sp.; assembly: GCA_031554665.1. Classification (GTDB taxonomy): domain Bacteria; phylum Bacteroidota; class Bacteroidia; order Bacteroidales; family Bacteroidaceae; genus Bacteroides. Next base: position 7,545 of record JAVBVA010000124.1, read on the forward strand.
CAAGCTGCGTAAGCACCTGAAAGAAGATGAATCTATCGAGATCATCAATATCCACGGAAAAGGATATAAGCTGATTGCTCCTGAAACGGAAGTTTGATTGATAGAAAATAAAAATCCCCGGAAGTGATAATGTAACTTCCGGGGATTTTTTGTTTCTTCTGATATTAGTCTGTGATTCTCTTGTTGATGATGATATAGGTAACAAGTCCTACAACAACCAGAACAGCGCTTCCGCCGAGAATCATGTTGTTATTTACATTGCCTGTGAAAGAGCAAGCTAACAACGTAATCACTCCAATCAAGATTAATATCAATCCTAAATTCTTTAATAAGCCTTTCATGTGTGTGTATTTTAATAGATTATTATATTCTTGTTCACAAAGAAAAGCATAATTCTCAAACAACCGAAATTATTTTTGCAAAAAATACTTTTTCAGGGTGCAAATAGTTGATTTTCCGGGATTTTATATCGTATTACTTAATCCTTGATGTTGTGAAAAATCTTCCGCAACACATCCTGGGCTACCCTCAATTCTTCGACTGTAATACCTTGGAGGGCTTCTTGTAGTGTTTGGTTAGCAATGATGCGCGCCTTCTCTTCCAGTTCTTTACCGGTCTTGGTCAGGTGGATGAGGTTGGTTCGGCGGTCTTTTTTGTCCGAAATACGTACTACCAGATGCTGGCGCTCCATGTTGTCAATGAGGCGCGTCATGCTTGGCTTGTCCTTAAAGGTTGCATTGCATAACTCTTGTTGAGTCACTCCGTCTTTCTCCCAAAGGAAGATAAGTACTGTCCACTGTTCCGGGCTGATTTCCAATCCGTTCTGCCGGAAGTTACGGTATAACTTGCGGTTGATTGCAGCAGAAACCTTTCCATTAAGGATGGCAAATATAAGTCGAATGTCAAAATCAAACTGCTCTATCATGAAATCATTGTTTAAACAACCTTGCAAAGGTAAGTCACTTTCACGACAATTCCTAATCATTAAGCCGTGAAAAATGACTAAATGTTTGTAGTTCAAAATAAAATGCCTACCTTTGCAACCGCATTTTAAAAAACAAATAATTTATTTTTTAATTAAACGAGTATGAATCAATACGAAACCGTTTTCATTTTAACTCCCGTTTTGTCTGATGTTCAGATGAAGGAAGCGGTAGAAAAATTCAAAGGCATCCTTCAAGCCGAAGGTGCTGAGATTATCAATGAAGAGAACTGGGGACTGAAAAAACTGGCTTATCCTATCCAGAAGAAGTCGACCGGATTCTATCAATTGATCGAGTTCAATGCTGAACCGACAGTGATCGAAAAGTTAGAAATGCATTATCGTCGTGACGAACGCGTGATCCGTTTCCTTACTTTCAGAATGGACAAGTATGCTGCTGAGTATGCTGCAAAGAGAAGAAATGTTAAATCAACTAAAAAGGAGGATTAATCATGGCACAAGCTCAATCGGAAATCAGATATTTAACTCCGCCCTCAGTAGATGTTAAGAAGAAGAAATACTGCCGTTTCAAAAAGAGTGGTATCCGTTACATCGACTACAAAGATCCCGAATTCTTGAAGAAATTCTTGAATGAACAAGGTAAGATTCTTCCGCGTCGTATCACTGGTACTTCTCTGAAGTTCCAACGTCGTATTGCGCAAGCTGTAAAAAGAGCTCGTCACCTGGCGTTGCTTCCATTTGTAACTGACATGATGAAATAAGGAGGAAAAGTATGGAAATTATATTGAAAGAAGACGTAGCAAACTTGGGTTATAAGAACGATATCGTGACTGTTAAGTCGGGTTATGGTCGTAACTACTTGATCCCAACGGGAAAAGCTGTTATTGCTTCTCCTTCTGCAAAGAAAGTTTTGGCTGAAGAGCTGAAACAACGTGCTCACAAACTTGAGAAAATCAAGAAAGATGCCGAAGAATTGGCAGCTAAGTTGGAAGGCGTTGCATTGACAATTGCTACCAAGGTGAGCTCTACCGGTACTATCTTTGGTTCGGTTAGCAATATTCAGATTGCTGAAGCTTTGGCTAAGCTGGGCTTCGAGATCGAAAGAAAGATTATCGTAGTAAAAGATTCAGTGAAAGAAGTTGGTTCGTACAAGGCCACCGTTAAACTGCACAAGGAAGTTTCTGTTGAAATTCCTTTTGAAGTAGTAGCTGAATAAGAGATTCTCTGATAAAGTAGAATACCGATAATACTAAAGTGAAGGCGACGTTCCGTGAGGAAGGTCGCCTTTTTCTAGTTCGCCCAGCACGAACGTATTCTAATGGGTGTAAGTCCCTAACGCGCCCTAACAACGGGAAGTGTCCAGCCGCCGGCAAGGGTGTCCATCGTGAGTTGGAATCTGAAGGAAGCCTTAGGCAAACATCTGGCCTGACG
>JAVBVA010000024.1:0-19509 GCA_031554665.1 Bacteroides sp.
GTCCAGTATTTTCTAAAAGACAACCGACGAAGGAACCAGGGGAGTCAAGTGACAACACACTTAGGAAAGAAGGGCAAGTCATTGACAACCTGTTTAGGGAACCAGCGTCAAAACTGACAACCTTTTTTAGTATAAGTCAGATAGAAAGTTTCACCCAGCTTGAAACAAACTGTTTCATGCTACTGAAACAATCTGTTTCGTCCTTTGAAACACTTTGTTTCTCGGTGTGAAACACTCTGTTTCTCGTAGAGCAACACCCTGTTTCACACCGAGCAACAGAGTGTTGCACTACGAGAAACAAATCGTTATAGCTGATGAAACAAAGTGTTACGACTGATGAAACGGACGGGTTGCTCGCTGGATGCACTCGTACACTCAGGGACATAGCGGGTAGGTCTCCCTGAGATAACCCCAGTATCAAGTGGAGAAGCGACGGGTACAAAATGGTGAATACCCCAGAAAATGGTGGATCAATGGCGAATAAAAAAGGGATTCGCCATCGCACATCTGATTGATAATAAGCGTGATAACTCAAAAAAAATGGTGAATGGTGAATAGAATTCATTTTTTATGTCCAGGAGAGAGCTGCACATACGTCCGGAGCAAAGCTTCGGTATTTGTTTCCGGGTATTTGGCTATTTGCTGATACATAGCCGGAGGTTACAAATGGATTCTTACTCATATTCAGTTGTTTAGCCCCAAAGATAATGGTTTTATAAGAGGGTACAAACAAAATCATCCTAAAAGAATGATTCTTTCAGTATGATTTTAGCGGGCAATTTGGAAAACCGAACCTACATTTAATAAAAAAACGTATATTTGTGGCAAAAGCCCAGAGATATGATGAATGATACCGTACGCAGACTCCCCATCGGGATACAAGCATTTGAAGAGATACGAAAGGGAAATTACCTCTATGTAGACAAAACCAGGCTGATATGGCAGGTTGCCCATGAAGGAAAGCCTTACTTCATGAGCCGCCCGCGCCGATTCGGTAAGAGCTTGCTAACCTCCACGCTCAAAGCCTACTTCGAAGGACGCAAAGAGCTATTCGAAGGACTTGCCATCGAGAAGCTCGAAACCGAATGGATACAATACCCGGTACTCCACTTAGACCTGAATGCAAAAAAATATGATGAACCGCGTGATTTAGTCGCCATTCTCAACCAACATTTAGAAAAATGGGAGCTCATATTCGGTAGTGAAAGAGAAGAACGTAGCCCGGAAGAACGTTTCGCATACATCATTGAGCAGGCACATCAACAAACAGGTCGTCAGGTAGCAGTCCTGGTAGATGAATACGATAAACCCATGCTTCAGAATATCCTCAACGAACCGTTATTGGATGAGTTTCGACGCATTCTGAAAGCCTTCTACGGCGTACTGAAAAGCGCCGACCCACACTTGCGCTTCGTATTCCTGACGGGCGTCACCAAGTTTGCACAGGTAAGCGTATTCAGCGACCTCAACCAATTGAGGGATATCAGCATGTCACCGGCGTACACCACCCTTTGCGGCATCACCCGCGACGAACTGGTTCAGGTGTTCCAACCGGAGATCACCCGCCTGAGCCGTAAACTGAATGTATCGTTCGACGAAGCAGTGGACAAGCTGGAAGCACAGTACGACGGGTATCACTTTAACGAAGAAGCCACCGGGGTATTCAATCCGTTCAGCCTGCTCAATGCGTTGCAGGATTTGCGGCTCAGCGACTACTGGTTCCAAACCGGTACTCCCACTTACTTGGTCGATCTGCTGAAACAAAGCGATTACGACCTCCGCCTGCTGATAGACGGCATACAAATACGTCCCTCCGGGTTTGCCGAATACCGGGCCGAGAAGAAGAACCCCATCCCGATGATCTACCAAAGCGGATACCTCACCATCAAAGGATACGACGCCGAGTTCGGGCTCTACACCCTTGCCTTCCCCAATGACGAAGTACGCAATGGGTTCCTCGACTTCCTTGTACCCTACTACACCCCGGTAAGTAGCGACGAAACCGGATTCCACATCACACGCTTTGTACAGGAACTTCGTGCCGGCGAAACCGATGCGTTCATGGAACGCCTGCAGGCATTCTTCGCCGACTTCCCCTACGAGCTGAACGACAAAACCGAGCGGCATTATCAAGCCGTATTCTATTTGGTATTCAAGCTGATGGGGCAGTTCACCGAGGTCGAAGTACGTAGCGCCAAAGGCCGGGCCGATGCCGTAGTAAAGACTCCCGCCTACATCTATGTATTCGAGTTCAAGCTGAACGGTACAGCCGAAGAAGCCTTGCAACAGATCGATGAAAAGGGCTATTTATTGCCATACACCGCCGACGGACGGCAGGTGGTAAAGGTTGGAGTGGAGTTCAGCAAGGAAGAACGAAATATTGGGCGGTTTATCTGTGTACCCTAAAGAAAGAACTGAGACTGCTGCCCGAGTCATCGGATGGCAGTCTCAGTTCGTATAGCTAAGTTTTGAAGATAGTTCTTTGAGAGAGAATATCTTATGCTGGATATAGAGGCTTTAAGGGGCTGCATGATCCGTATGCTCCGAAGGATTGCAGGGAGCCAACGTGTAGGTGTCGTCATCGGCATACCCTATGAAGCCCAGGCTACCCACCGGTACGGACGAGCAACAATCGTACACGTATGACTTTACTGGATTATCTCCTAATAATGCAGGATTATATCCGACTAAAGTACCTATATATAGATATCCTTCCGAAGAAGTAAGGTGTCCTTCGATGCTGGTAGACTCGTTACGGCTGGTGTGGATTCGACCAAAACCACCTCCTCCCCTCATATTCGATCCTACAATGCCGCCAATCTTAAGATGGGTACCACTCCCCTCCAATGTACCCCGATTGATGCTATTCTCTATCATCCCTTCATTAGTCGCTACAATACCTCCCAGATACAAATTGGTACCAGTACTGGAAATAGCTCCATTGTTATAACAATACTCTATTCGTCCTTGCATATTTACTGCGCATATTCCCCCTACCAAACCAGAACACAGCAAATTCCCATTATTGGTGCAATGCGTTATCGTAGAACCAGAAGAATAACAAATACCGGCAACAGACGCTGCTTGCAACTCACCACTATTAGAGCAATGGGAAATGGTGTCTAAGTAGGATCCACGACAAATACCAGCCGCACCAGATGATTGAACAATCTTTCCACTGTTAGAACAATGGGAGATGGTACTATTACTACACGAATAAACAATACCTGCAGCGTCACTTCCTGTCAATATATCGGCAGAGGTGTGCAGATTAGTGATGGTACTGTTCCGTATATAGTAAAAGAGGGCAGTCCCTCCATCCGGAGCGCATTTCAACTCCCCACTGAACGTATGCCCGTTTCCATCGAAGGTTCCCTGGAAATATAAATTTCCCCTATTATAGTCACCAATCGGCTTCCAATATTCTGTATCTAACTTCACTTGTATATCCGTTTCCAGCCGGTAGTGGGCAGTTACATACGGATTGGTACTAGCATAATCAGTGCTCCAATTTCCCTGCTGCGTATTCTCCTTCACCTGCGCCTGCAAGAACCTCAGGTCGGTGGCAGTCTTAATAAGGTAAGGGCTGGCGGCATCACCTTCGCCTTCGAGTGTATAACTGGTAAAGTTGCTAAGCGTCATGGCAGCAATGGCATCATCGTACACCGAGGAAGAGGCAGTCAGAGCCTTGCCGGCACCACCCAAAGTTACGTTGTACACACGCCCGGGTGCATATTCCCAACCATTTGCCGGTATGGTGGCCTCGTACGTGTACACAGCACCATTCGTACAGATCACTTTGGCAAAAAGCGCCTTTCCATCGCCCAAAGTAGCGGGGAGCACAGCCATGTAAGCCGTAAATCGGTTGCTATCATAAGCAGTCTCCACACCCGATTCATCGATGTTCTTTACGATGCGCATGCTGAGTAGCCGGGCAGTTACTGCCTGTGAGCCGTCTACATGTTCGGCTATGCGGAAACCGTTCTCGTCGTTCGTGCCGAATACCAGGTCGCGGGGAGCCAGTCCGTCGGGAAGGGTTACGTTGAACTTCAATACAGCAATGCGGTGATCGAAGCTCAGGTTGTCGTTCCAATTACCGTCACTGACCACGGCCGTCATGTAGCTGTAGTCGTTCAGGTGGCGGGTATCGGCATCGCCTACCTGTACCTGTCCGGTAAGGTCGAGCAGGCTGGTATCGAACGTAGCTCCGGCGCGCGAAGCGGGATAGAGGGCGCAATAATCGCCCGTTCCATCGGCAAGTGAAGTACCGTCGTTGGTAAAGTTGGCCGAGGATTTGCCGGCATCACCGGCATGGATGGTGTAGCGGCTGTAGGCAGCTCCGCGAAACAGCATGAAGGCATCGTCGGCTGTCCAGCGCACGGTCAGGCCATCGGCGCCATCGTCGGCATAACTCAAGCGGGTAACACTTCCTTTATCGGCAGTGATGGTGTGTAGCCCGGGTTGTACGGTTGTACCTGCGGCGGGCACATCCATCTCGCTGCTACAACCACTCACCCCCATTGCCAGCAGCCCCGCCGCCAGCAACGATAAACTTAATTTGTGCGTTTTCATCGGCTTTCGAGGGTTAATGGGTTCAACACTACCGCCGCAGGGCGGGAAAACCAGAACACATCACCGTCATAGCCGGTATTGTCCATCGACGGCATGGAGGTACCATCCGAGCCCATGTCGGACGAGCCTACACTGCCTGCCATCACTCCTTCGTACTCCACCTCGATCACTTCGATGGTAGGGCGTTGGTACATTGCTTTTTCGTTCATATAGATATATTTATATATAGAATAATGATCAGACTTCCCGGTTTCCTTCCTGCTGTTTGCGAAAGGCTATGGGCGACAGGCCATACTTGCTATGAAACTGCCGACGGAAGGTACGTGTGGTACCGAATCCTGTTTTCTCGGAAACTTCGCCAATGCTAAGATCGGTGGTTTGGAGCAACGTCAAGGCTTCTTCCAACCGCAACCGGTTGACATACTCGGTGAACGACACGCCGAAGGAACGCCGGAACACTTCCACAAAAAGATTTTTACTGATACCTAAACGGCACATAACGTCGCCACGGGTAAGCGTAGCAACCCGGTAAAGCTTCTCATCGTGGATGATCCGGCAAATGGCCGAACGCAGTCTGGTTTCTCTTGTCTGCATAGTCGATTAATTATTATTGACAATGCACAAAAGTAAAACGGAATATAGAAACAGAGGGGACACATCGTCACGAAAAGCGGACATTTCGTTTTTAGGGGTGTTTTTCTTGAAACTAATGGACATAAAAACGTCTGCCACCTCTTATCAAACGAATAGATAAAGAGGTGGCAGATTATTTATCGCAGAAGAATGTTTGAAAACTACCCGGAAAGTCGGCAAGCCATCAATGAAGCGTCTGTAGCTTCCGGTAATCGGCAGGCGACATACCATACTTGTCGTGAAACTGCCGGCGGAAGGTACGCACGGTACCGAATCCCGATCGTTCGGAGATCTCGACAATGGAAAGATCGGACTTTTCGAGCAGGATCAGCGCATTCTTCAGACGAAGGTTGTTGATAAACTCATTGAATGACATACCGAAACATTGTTGAAAAGCTTCGATGAAAAGGTTCTTATTAGTTCCCAACCGGGCTATCACATCATCACGGGTAATCGTAGGGTTAAGGTAGAGCTTGTCCGCGAGAATGGCTTCACGGATAGCTATACACAACTGATCCAGGCGCGTGTCGGGACAAATATCGCCATCCACTTCGCCGATAGGCACGAAGGTGGTTTTGTTCATGATCTCCTTTTCGATGGCTTCCTGCTGAATCATCATTTCCTTGATCTGTCGCGCCAGTGTACGATTCTTCTTAGTAACCTTCCGGCTGTAATAAATCCATATACCGAGAGCAACGCCAAGCAGACAGCATCCGCCGAGGGCAAAATAATAGTTAAGGCGGGTACGTTCCTTCTCGGCGATGTGACGGTCGACCTCATACTGGGTACGAAGATCATCGAGTTGCAGCATCACCCCGAGATTTGAGATAGAGTCTTTCAACTCTTGCGAACGGGTGAACAGGGAAAGGGCTTCCTCACCCCGTCCGGTACGGCAAAGGATGGCGGCTTTTTCTTCCATTCCACTGATCTTCATCATCGGATCTTTGTCAGTCAGCGTCACGTCGAGCAGTTGGAGGGCTTCGGCATATTGCTTGCGAGCGGCGAAGATGTGTGCCCGGATGTACGAACGGAACGCAACATTTTCGATGCCGTTGTATGAAACGGAGAGGGAATCGGACTTTTGTAGATAGCGGTCTGCCTGACCGGTATCACCCTGCTTGCTGTATACGTAGGCCGTGACGAAGTAGAATTGCTTCCAGTCAAATTCATTGTATCTCTCTCTGGCTTCGTCGTACTTTCGAAGCAAGTCTTCCCACAAAGGAAGTAGCTCCAGCGCCTCGCTGCCTCGCTTTTGCTGAAGCAGTACATCTACCAGACCGAGATAGCAAGCGGTGCCCTGTTTGAAGCGGGGCGATTCTTTGTCTTGCAAAGCCAGGCATTCGCGGTAGCAGGCTTCGGCTTCAGGAAATCTCCGCAGACTGCAATAAGTCTCGCCCATGCGAAGCAGTGCCATAGTCTCTCCGGCCGGATGACCGCGTTTCTTTGCTGCCTGATAGACCGCTTTCGCTTCGCTCTGCGATTCGGCCAGCCGCCCCAGCTCATAGAGTGCGAACAGACGGGAGTTTTGCATGTCATAGTACCTTTCATCATAGAAGCCCTCTGATTCATGGAAAGCAAGGACATCCCCTACCCGTTCCAGAAAAACATCATACTGTTGCCGGTTGACAAGGATGCCGGCTTTTAGAAGCATGACACGACGCTGCAACGTCTTATCGTCCTGCCGGACGGCTTCCTTCTCCCAGGCATCGAAGATCGGGAGGATAACTTCCACATCGGTTTCATTGAAAAAGAGTTGTTTGCCCAACTCCTCGTAGGCATCCAACCGGGCTTGCCCGTCGAGAGTGGGAATGACCTTCAGCAAGGAATCTTTCTTTACCTGGTAATCTTGTGCAAGACTGTGTTGAACGGATACGAAGAGTACTAACAGGAGTACAAATAAGCGGGCAATGTGTTTCATATTCATAATAATTTGACAACGAATGCAGCAAATATAACAGAAAAGTCTGGAAAGGCTCACATAAAGCAAGAATTTCCAGACCAACCGGGACAAATTATCCGCTCCAAACTATTCCCGTATCCGCATGGGGACGAAGCGCCTTTCCATCAGGACTATTAATGGAGTGCTGCAAAGTTTCTCATCTCGTATACTGAATTTTAATGTAGAAGTTTTATATTTGCAGTACAAAACATAACCAGTTAAACTAATGAGTAGATTTATCAATCCCTTTTCAGACTTTGGATTTAAAAAGATTTTCGGACAGGAAGTGTCCAAAGAGTTATTAATTGAGTTCCTAAACGATTTATTGGTGGGCGAGCGAGTGATATGCGACCTGCATTTCCTCAACAACGAGCAGTTGCCCGACTACCAGGAAGGAAAAGGAATTATTTACGACATCTATTGCGTCACCGATACAGGTGAACACATTATTGTGGAGATGCAGGGAGCATCGCAAATATTCTATATCGACCGATCGCTTTACTATCTGTCACGTGCTATCGTGAATCAGGGTGTACGAGGCGACGGAGGGATCTATGACATCAAAGCAGTGTATGGAGTTTCTTTGTTAAATTTCGAGCTCAAAGAGAACTCAAAGTTGCGTGTCGATGTTATACTGGCAGACCGGGATACCGGGAAGCTGTTTAACGATAAGTTACGGCAGATATTCATCAACCTGCCTTTGTTCGACAAAGAAGAAGATGAATGTCTCACAGATTTCGAACGTTGGATATATGTACTGAAGAATATGAAAACATTGGATCGAATGCCGTTTAAGGCCAGAAAGGCAGTCTTCGAGAAGCTCGAAGAGATAGCCGATGTTGCAGCGCTCTCACCCGAAGAGCGGGCTAAGTACGACCAGAGTCTCAAGGTGTACAATGACTACGTAGCTACCATGGAAGCAGCCGAACGAAATGGGATGGAAGTAGGGATGAAAAAAGGTATGGATATCGGAATAGAGAAAGGCATGGATATCGGTATGGAGAAAGGTATGGATATCGGTATGGAGAAAGGTATGGAGAAGGGTATGGAGAAGGGTAAAGAAGAAACCCTTCTGCAAACTGCCCGTAACCTGAAATCAAAAGGAATGGATACCGCCTTTATACACGACATCACCCAACTTCCTCTCGAAACGATTGAAGAATTGTAAGCATCACTACGAAGCCTGTAGCTTCCGGTAATCGACAGGCGGTTTGGAGCTTATCCCACCTCTGTTGATCCCCGTATAGTAGTCTTATTTGCGAATGCAGCAAATATAAAAGAAAAGCCCGAAAGTCCTCGCATAAAGCGAAGACTTTCAGACTTTTCGGGACGGATTGTCCGCCATGGACTATTTCAATTCAAACGATACAATACCTTTGATATCGGCTGCCGAAGCGCCGATCACAGCTTCGAACTTACCCGGCTCGGCTACCCATGCACCTTTCGTATCGTCGTAGAAGCTGAGGGCTTCTTTGTTGATAGTGAAGGTAAGGGTTTTCTCTTCGCCCGGAGCGAGTTTCACTTTCTGGAATCCTTTCAGCTCCTTGATGGGGCGTGGCAGGGACGATTTGAGGTCGCTCACGTAGAGCTGAACCACTTCCTGTCCTTCGCGGGCGCCGGTATTCTTCACGTTGACCGATACGGTGAGTACCTCGTTGGCGCCCATTACTTTCTTGTCGGCAGTGGGTTTACCATAAGCAAAGGTAGTGTAGCTCAATCCGTGTCCGAAAGCAAAGAGCGGCTTCACCTTCTTCTGCTTGTCGGCCCAACGGTAACCTACGAAGATGCTTTCGTTATACTTCACGTTGATGCTGTCACCAGGATACTCGCCCAAGGCATGAGCGCTGTTATCTTCCAACTTAACGGGGAAGGTGAACGGCAGCTTACCCGACGGATTTACATCGCCAAACAGTACCGAAGCGAGGGCGTTACCTGCTTCCGTTCCGCTGAACCATGTTTCCACAATTGAAGGAACTTCGTTGACCCACGGCATAGCCACGGCGTTTCCGCTGACGATGACTACTACGGTATTGGGATTGGCTTTCGCCAGTTCGGAGATAAGGATGTCCTGATTGTATGGTAAGCCAAGCGATTTACGATCGGAACCTTCACAATCCTGCCCGTCGTTCTTATTCAATCCACCGATGAAAAGGACAATATCTGCATCCTTGGCAGCAGCTACAGCTTCGTTTCGCAAGGCTACGGGATCGAATTCTTTCTTGGCAGCTTTGGCGCCTTTCACATCTTGCTCGGCCACGGCAGGCGATGCATAGCCGGTGACGTATTTCACCTCGGCAGCCTTGCCTACACGTGCCTGGATACCAGCCAACGGAGAGATTTCGTACTTAGCTTTCAAGGATGAAGAGCCACCACCGATAGTCATACGTTTCACGGCGTTCTCGCCTACCACGAGGATCTTCTTCACGTTCTTCACGTCGACCGGAAGTACATTGCGGTTGTTTTGCAGCAACACGATACCGGCTTCGGCAATCTTGCGACCTGCCAAGGCATGTTCTTCGGTACCGAACGAACCGTACGGACGGTTGGGAGCCATGTTGGTGCGGAATACCAAGCGAAGGATACGGCGTACTTTATCGTCGAGTTCCTTGGTGCCTACTTCGCCTTTCTTGATCATATTCAGGTAAGGCAATGCCAGGTAGTAATTATCATACGCATTGCTGGCGCCCCAGTTCAGGCCGTTGGTCCAGCTTCCGAACTCCATATCGAGACCGTTGAAGATAGACTGTTTCGTATCGTGTACCCCACCCCAGTCGGATATCACTACACCGTCGAATCCCCAATCGCGTTTCAGGATGTCGTTGAGCAGGTATTGGTTGTGGCAGGCATGTTCGCCTTTGTACTGGTTGTATGCTCCCATGATGGCCCACGCGCCACCTTCCTGTACAGAAGCCTTGAAGGCGGGCAGGTAGATTTCGTGCAAGGCGCGGTCGTCGACTTCTACATTGATAAAGCCACGGCATACTTCCTGGTTATTGAGTGCATAGTGCTTCACACAAGCGGCTACACCGTTCTTCTGTACCTCTTTAATATAAGGTACGACCATCTTCGAAGCCAGATACGGATCTTCGCCCATGTACTCGAAGTTACGTCCGTTGAGCGGTGTACGGTAGATGTTCACACCTGGTCCGAGGAGTACGTTCTTGTTGCGGTAACGGGCTTCTTCGCCGATGCTCTTGCCATAGAGGGCCGACATTTCGGGATCCCACGAAGCGGCAAGCGCCGTCAGGGCCGGATAGGCGATACAGGAATCGTTGGTCCAGTTGGCACCGTACCACTCGTCCCACAGCACTTCGGCACGGATACCGTGCGGACCGTCGGTCATCCAGTTTTCGGGGATGCCCAGACGGGGCACACCTGCCGAGCTGAACTTGGACTGCGCATGCAGCATAGCTACTTTCTCTTCCACGGTCATCCGTTTCAGAGCATCTTCTACTCTCACTTCGAGAGGTTTTGTCGCATCCAGATATGCGGGTGTTTGTTGCGCTACAACAGGCAGCGCAGCCGCAAGCGACATTCCTAAAAACAATGCTTTTACCTTCATTTTACTATTTGATTATTGATGATTTACAAATTATTCTTTCATGCCGAGGGCGTTGATATAGCCTTCTTGCACGACACAATTCTTGAACTTACAAGCCTCGATGAAATCCATCAGCACTTTGCGTGATACAGCCTGATCGGGACGGGCATCACGGATTTCTTTATAGGTAGTGCGCGGAGCTTCGGAGAAGTTAACGACATTAGCCCAGTTCTCGGGCGGAGTGATACCTACAAACGAGGAACCGTCCATCTTCTTGTATGGCCAGAAGGTATAACCAATGTTACTCTCCTTCATCGCCTGGCAGAAGCTGGCCATCCACTCATTGCTGTTGTGACCGATCTCGCCCATGTACATCGGCAGGTTCACACTGTCTCGGAACTGAATGAAGTTCGAGATGGCCTCCTTGGTGGCATCGCCTCCATAGCGGTGGCAGGTATACATGATCTTATCGTCGAATTTGGAATCCTTGAAGGGTTTGAAATTACCGTTCCACTGCGAACCACCCAACAGAATGATGTGATTCTTGTCCACCTCGCGGATGGCAGCTACTCCCATCTTATATACATCTTCGAGCTTACCGTTGAGTTCGTCTACATTGGGGAAGTACGGTGCAATGGGCTCATTGAAGAGTTCGTAACCAAGGATCACCGCCTCGTTCTTATAATAGGCAGCTATCTTGCGCCAGATGTCGCAATAGAGTTTCTGACTGGCAGCGCTCTCGAATATCCAAGGGTAGCCGTAGCTGTCGTCGATGTTGTCGCCGGTCTGTCCGCCCGGAGCATCGTGCATATCGAGGATGAGGTACAGGCCTTCGGCGCGGCACCATTTCACCACAGAGTCTACACGTGCAAAGCCATCCTGAGCAACAGTAAGCCCCATGTAATCTTCGTCGGTGAAGAGCTTATAGTGGAAAGGCAGACGGATGGTGTTCGAACCGGTGCTCTTGATGAACTTCACATCCTCGTACGTGATATAATTGTCTTTAAAGGCTTTCCAGAACTCGTCGGTAAAGTCGGGCCCTACAAGCTGGCGGAACATTTCATCGATGAAACGGCCGGAATTGGTTTTGCTGAACCGGAACATGTACCCTTCGGGGTTGAGCCAGTTGCCCAGGTTGGTACCCATAATAAAGAGTTTCGAACCGTCGGGCTGAATGAGATCGGCTCCGTTGATGGTGATAAACTTGCCTGCATTGGCTTCCGATGAATCGCTTTGATTGGCAACACATCCGGTCCACATAAACAGACCACTCAGAATTAGAAAAAGATAATGTTTCATGGTAGAATTACAGATTTAAAATGATAGCCAAAAATAGGAAGAATGTTGGAAAGAAACAGGGGCTTAGGGGGAATTAGTGGATACATCAAGAGTACAACACGTTCATTATAAACAATATACACGACTCTTCTTCCTGTAAAAAAGTGGATAACATACAGGCCGGTTAGCGGATATCACGTACCAGATCTTCGAAATCATCGCGCAAAACACGGGCTTTGTTCTTCACTTTCGCCCGGTAATTGTAAATGGTATTGACCGAGTAACGCAGGAATTCGGCTATCTGCGAACTGTCTTCTATACCCAGGCGGATCAGGGCGAAGATGCGCAATTCGGTATTTAGCAGTTCGCCTTTCTTCAACACGATCTGTTCGTCGTCTTGCAGGAGGGCATTGAATTTCGCGACAAAGTCGGGGAAAAGGTGAAGAAAGGCCGTATCAAAGTTCACGTAGAGTTCGACCACTTCGACGTCAAGCGATTCGGGCGACCGGGTCATCTTCAGCAGTTCACCCGTCTGGCCGGACGATACCTTCTTATTCACCATACGACGATAGGCATCGAGCTTATCTATATAGGTAGAGCAGAGCTTGATGAACCGTCCGATGTATTCTTCCTTGATCTGGTTCGACTCCAACAACTGTACATTGGTCGATTGCAGGCACACGTTCATCTGGTGCAGTTCCACATTCAGTTGGCGCAACTGTACGTTGGCTTCCTGCAGATGGTTCTTCGCTTCGGCTATCCGTTTCATCTGCCGGTAGATATAAATCAGGGCACCCACCAGGAGAAGAGTAAGAATCGTGATAAAGAATAAGGATTGCTGAAGCTTGTCGTTCTGTTTCTCGATCATCGCCTGATAGGTTTTGTCGATAAGCCACAGTATATCCGCACTCTGCCAACTACGCAAACGGGCGTTGTAGAACTGTGTCTCACCCCAGGAGAAACGGATATAGCGGTAGGCACGTTCCACATCGCCTTCCCGGTAGAGTATCCGGGCAAGTGTCCACAGGGAGGCATGATCTTTGATTGCCGAACGGATATCAGATATAGCCGACAGCGCCAGGTAGCGTTTCTCTTCTTCGGCCTGCCCCGAAAGCAGGTAAATCTCTGAACGGTGAAAGGCGACCAATGCATACTCGGAAGAACCGAACCGGGTACGCGACAGCCGCTCGTCGTTTATTTGCAGCGCTTTGCCGAATGCCCCGATGTTGCGCAACCGGGCCTCTTCCCGGCGCAGGTATTCTTCCGAATCCGGTGAAGCTGCGTAGCACACCGAATCATTGTAGGTATTGGCGATATGCCGGTAACGGGCAGCGCTGACTTCGTCCTGCGAGAAAGAACTCAGCTCATTGTACAAATTATCATAACAGATATAATATTCGATCAGAAGAGATTCGGGAAGCTTGGCACGGTTGACTGACTCGAGCACGTCTGACGCTTCCTTGTACAACCCCGTGGAAGAAAGCAGGTACGAGAGAAGCAAATGACATTCATCGTTCCGGTAGCGATCGTTCAGTTGGCGGGCAAGGACGATGTTCTTGTTCAGGTAGTGGATGGCCGAGTCGCTGATATACGCCCGGTATTCCTTGTACAATTGCATATTCAGGTCGTACTGTTCGGCCGGTGTGCCTTTCCGCTGGTGCATATATTCCTTGAGTTGCCCGATACGTATGTCCTTCCGGTGCATGTATGTTTCGTGCTCCAGAATCGTTTGATCGAGTATCTGTAACAAGGAGTCGGTCTTCGTATCTGCCCAAGTTGTGCTCTTCATACTCAAAACCAACAGGAATACCACTATTCTTATCTTCATCTTATCAGTCTTTAAGGCTGCTATACAGTCTTACTTGTCCACGCAAAGGTATGAAAACCATTCACATTAACGATAAATAATTGGATATAATCATCAAATACAGTACTTTTGTTTTCAGGATTACTTTTTATTTAATATGCTACGATGAGTACGTTTGCCCCTTTTGCCCGCCCGCTCTATGTAATGCTGAAACCCGTCGGTTCGGTATGCAACCTCGCTTGTGAATATTGCTACTATTTAGAGAAGAACGACCTGCTCCAGGAAGGAAAAGGCCCGGTGAAATCGGTCATGAGCGACGAACTGCTCGAACGTTTCATACGCGAATACATCGGTTCGCAAACACAACCACAGGTACTCTTCATCTGGCACGGCGGTGAAACGTTGATGCGTCCGCTCTCTTTCTACAAACGGGCGCTGGAATTGCAAACAAAGTACGGACACGGCAGGCAGATAGACAACTGTATCCAGACGAACGGCACCCTATTGACTGACGAGTGGTGCCGGTTCTTCAAAGAGAACAATTGGTTAGTGGGCGTATCCATCGATGGACCGCAGGAGTTTCATGACGAGTACCGCCGCAACAAACAAGGTCTACCTTCGTTTCAAAAAGTGATGCAAGGTATTCGATTACTGAACAAACATGGGGTGGAATGGAATGCCATGGCGGTAGTGAACGATTTCAACGCCGATTATCCGTTGGAGTTTTATCGTTTCTTCAAGGAAATAGGATGCCGGTATATCCAGTTTGCCCCGGTAGTGGAACGATTAGTAGCTCCGCAAACAAGCACCCGGCTGGCCTCTCTGGCCAACAATACCGGTACCGAACAGTTGACCGACTTCTCCATTACCCCGGAACAATGGGGTAATTTTCTCTGTACGCTTTTCGATGAATGGATCAAGGAAGATGTAGGTACATACTTCATCCAGCTTTTCGACTCTACCCTTGCCAACTGGGTAGGCGAGCAACCCGGTGTATGCACGCTGGCACGTACTTGCGGCCATGCCGGAGTTATGGAATTCAATGGCGACGTGTTCTCATGCGACCACTTCGTATTCCCCGAATACAAATTAGGCAATATCCATACACAGACATTGGTAGAGATGATGTACAGCGAGCGGCAACTTGCGTTCGGCACTCAAAAGGAAAGCTCCCTCCCCCGCCAATGCCGCGAATGCGAATACCTATTTGCCTGTCACGGTGAATGTCCCAAGAACCGTTTCAGTACCACCTCTGACGGTGAAACCGGGCTAAACTACTTATGCAAAGGATATCATCAGTTCTTCCGACACGCAGCACCATACATGGACTTCATGAAGAACGAACTGATGCACCAACGTTCGCCCATGAACGTGATGCAACATTTGGAGGAATTAAAAGGGTAATCTATTCTTATCTATATATCAGCGTAGAAAGGTACTCCGCACCGAACATCTCATTGGCTACTTCGAGCAGAAGCTCCGGGGTCAGTGTATCAATACGGCGGAAAAGAGCATCGGACGATTCGTATTTGCGGAAGTGCAGAAACGATTTACCCATACCCAGCGCATTGTTCTCATTGTTATCCGACGCGACCCCGATCTGACCGATAAGCTGTTTCTTGGCGGCAGCCAGTTGCGAAGCGGTCATCTTCACATCACGCAGTTGCTTCAACTCCTTATGTACCAGGCGCAGACAGGTATCGACATCGTGCGGATCGGCACCGAAATAGATGCAGAAGGCGCCTGTATCGGTATAGGATGTAAGGTTTGACTCTACGTTGTACACCAAACCACGCCGTTCGCGCAAGGATACGTTCAAGCGACTGTTCATACCGGGTCCGCCCAATACATTATTCAACAGATAGAGGGCTGTACGCTTATCATCGTATGCATTATAAGCACGGCTACCTATCATCACATGCGCCTGATGAGTATCTTTTACGATATGCAGTGTTTCGGGAACATAAGGCGGAGGAGGTGTACGTTGATTGTTAACCGCTGCCGCAGGGATATCTGCCATGTACTTACCCGTTAAACGAAGCACTTTCTTGAAATCGATATCGCCCTGGATAAAGAAGGTCATGTTCTCCGGACGGTAAAACCTGTCCGTAAACGAGAGCACATCTTCCGTACGGAAGCTCTTCAGCAATTCCGGTTTGCCCAGAATGTTTCGCCCCAGCGGATGATTGCGGAAAACCAATTCCTCGAAATCATCGAAAATCAACTCGGAAGGGGTATCCTCGTATGAACGGATCTCATCAATAATAACCTCCGACTCTTTCTCTATCTCGTGTTGCGGAAAGGTGGAGCAGAACACAATATCCGTCAGCAGCTCCACAGCCCGTTCGAAGTGCTCGGTCAGAAAAGCGGCATAGACCACTGTTTCTTCTTTATTGGTATAGGCATTCAAGTCGCCACCGACATTCTCCATGCGGTTCAGGATGTGCCAGGCACGGCGCTTGCGTGTACCTTTGAACAGTAAGTGCTCTACAAAGTGAGCCATCCCCTGTTCGTTTTCGGCTTCGTCGCGTGTACCGGCATTGACGGCAAATCCGCAATAAGCCACTTTCGACGCCGATGGTTTATGTATCAATCTGAGCCCGTTAGGGAACGTATATTCGTTGTAATTCATTTCGTTATGGATTCCTTTCTATTGTTAATGGGTGCCGGTATAACAAACGGCGCGGCAAAATTACAATAAAACTTATTGTTGTTAATCAGAATTTACGGATATTTGCATGCCGGAACACTCCCGGCACAGAATAACGCATAAATAAACAAACAAATGATCGAATCCATCAAAGAACTTCTGCAAAAAGAAGCACAAGCAGTCCTGAACATTCCCGTGACGGATGCATTCGAAAAAGCCGTGAACCTGATTGTGGAACAAGTACACGTTAAAAAAGGCAAGCTGGTGACTTCCGGCATGGGTAAAGCCGGACAAATAGCGATGAATATTGCTACTACCTTCTGTTCCACCGGTATTCCTTCGGTATTTCTTCATCCCAGCGAGGCTCAACACGGCGATTTGGGTATTCTGCAGGAAAACGATCTGCTGCTGCTGATCTCCAACTCGGGCAAGACACGCGAGATTGTGGAACTCACCCTACTGGCACACAACCTGAATCCGGATCTGAAATTCATCGTACTGACGGGCAATCCCGACAGTCCGCTGGCACAGCAAGCCAACGTATGTCTCAGTACCGGGCATCCGCAGGAAGTATGCGTACTGGGGATGACCCCCACCACCTCCACTACCGTAATGACGGTTATCGGAGACATTCTGGTGGTACAAACTATGAAGAAGACGGGCTATACCGTCGAAGAGTATTCCAAACGCCACCACGGTGGCTATTTAGGCGAAAAATCAAGAGAACTACTATGCGACAAGTAATCGGTATCGGAGAAACCATTCTCGACATCATCTTTCAGGACAATCGTCCATCCGTAGCCATCCCGGGCGGATCGGTGTTCAACGGCATCGTATCGCTGGCCCGTATGGGAGTGAAGGTACACTTCATCAGCGAAACAGGTAATGACAAAGTGGGCAGTATCATCCTCGGGTTTATGCGCGACAATGGGATCCCTACCGACCATGTGAATGTTTTCCCCAACGGGAAGTCGCCCGTCTCCTTAGCTTTCTTAGACGAACACAGCGACGCCGAATACATCTTCTACAAAGATTATCCCCGCCAACGGTTAGATGTCGATTTCCCTAAAATAACGTCCGATGACATCCTGGTACTCGGCTCGTACTTTGCCCTCAACCCCGTATTGCGCGACAAGGTACAGGACTTGCTCGAACGCGCCCGGCGAGCCGGAGCCCTGATCTATTACGATCCCAACTTCCGGGGCACCCACAAGAGCGAGGCGTTGAAGTTGGCTCCCACCATCATCGAGAATCTCGAATATGCCGACATCGTACGCGGTTCGGCAGACGATTTCTTCTACATGTACGGCACACGCGATGTAGAGAAGATATACAAAGACCGCATCAAGTTCTACTGCCCCAACTTCCTTTGCACAGCCGGAGGAGAACAGGTATGGCTCCGTACACGCGCCCTCAGCAAAGAGTACACCATCGACAAGATCGATACGGTAAGTACAGTGGGTGCGGGAGATAATTTCAACGCAGGATTAGTATACGGCCTGCTGAAATATGATGTTCGCCGTGACGACCTTCCCACACTTCCCGAAAGCACCTGGGACAAGATCGTACAATGCGGGAAAGACTTTGCCGCCGAGGCCTGCCAAAGTTTCAACAACTACATCTCCCCGGAGTTTGTCCAACGCTACAAACAATAACTCCTGCACCCTGTAGCGGCCTTTTACGCCCCTTCAGTCTATTAAAATATCTGTACTTTCGCTAATTATACGAAAGTACAGAGCACCTGCACAAGGATTTGCATACCTTTGCCGTGATTTTTAATGGTATACAGATGTTCAAAAGTTGTTTTACGAGTCTTACTGCCTGTATTATTTTAAGTTCGTGCAGCCATTTGGCTCCCCGGATCAATGCGACATGCGAAGAAAATAACGTAGGAAACCATATCCTGAGATGGAATATCTCTCCGGTCATTTCCGGAACGATGAAGGTATATGCCTCTCCCCTCCCCGACACATTGCTGAGCCGGGTACCTGTAGGTATGGCTAAAATCTCCGACAAACGTGTTACCATTATCTCCGATAACCCTTCACAACGTACATACTACACGCTGGTATTCAACGATAAATACACGGTGAAAGTAGCCAAACGCTACCTCCCATTGTCGGGAGTCCAGAACTTCCGCGACTTGGGAGGGTATCACTCCATGCATTCCGATAAGGACATGCGTTGGGGCATGCTGTACCGTTCGGCGCAGATCGACACGTTCGACAGTGCTACGCGCCGAACCATGAAATCGTTGGGCATCCGAACCGTGATCGATCTCCGCTCGTCCGAAGAAGCTGCATCCAAACCCGATCCATCGGAGTTCAAGGTAGTCAGCATTCCTATTGCCGCCGGCAATCTTCCTGTCATCCTGAAAGAGCTGATAAGCGGGCAAGTAAAAAGCGACACCATCAACCGGATAGCCGAACGCGTCAACCGTAGCTTGGCTTCCGACTTCCAGAAAGAGTACAAACAGATGTTCGATGTGCTGCTCGACCGCAGCAACTACCCCATCCTGATTCATTGCACGTCGGGCAAAGGACGTACCGGCTTTGCCTCCGCCCTTATCATGGCCGCACTGAATGTCAACGAAGACCTGATCATGGCCGACTACCAACTCAGCAACAGTTGCTTCGACATCCGAAAAGCATTTAAGATAGGCGAACGAATGCCTGTAAACATACAGGAAGCCATCACCACCCTGTTCTCGGCCCGGGAAGCCTATCTCGATGCCGCTTGGGACGAAGCATTGCGCGAGTACGGCAGCATTCCGGCTTACCTCCAAAAAGGCATCGGTCTCAGTCCGGAAGACATCGAAAAGCTGCGCAGTCTCCTGCTGGTTTCCGAAAATAATTCATAATCAGGTGAATTAATCACTCATAACTAAACACTTATCACTAAAAAACATCTATCTTTGCGCCCGAAATAAAAAGATATACACATTTTTGATGAAGACATTTGAAGAGCTTGGCGTTTCTCCGGAGATACGCAGAGCCATTGAAGAGATGGGATACGAAAATCCCATGCCGGTACAAGAGGAAGTGATTCCGTACCTTTTAGGAGAAAATAATGACGTTGTAGCTCTCGCA
>JAVBVA010000130.1:0-6572 GCA_031554665.1 Bacteroides sp.
GGCGAAAACAATGGCTGGCACCTTCGCGTAAACCATGTTCTAATTCTTTGCGTTGCTCGGCTGTCAGTGCCGGCGTGTTAACTCGTCCCATAGGGGAGCAAAGATACAAATAATTTAAATTAATTTATAATCAGTACTTAACGATAAAAAATAAGTAATTATGTTTGAATGCAAAACTGTAACACTTAGAACTCGCCCCATCAAACATGGGCAATTGTCTTTCTATCTGGACTATTATCCCGGCTACAGAGATAAAGAAACAATGAAAGTAATCCGTCATGAATCTTTGGGCATCTACATCTACGAGAAACCCAAGAACCGCCGAGAACGTGAGTTCAACGAACAAATGACTGAAAAGGCAGAAGCTATCCGTTGTCGCCGATTTGATGCGATAGTCAACGAGCGATATGACTTTCTCGACAAGAGCAAACTTAAAGGTGACTTTTTAGAATACTATCGCCGTCAGCTACGCAAGCATGATCAAAAGTGGAAGTTCGTCTATACCCACTTCAGCAATTTTGTAGGTGGTAAATGTATCTTTGAGGAAATAGACATCGACCTTTGCAACAGATTCCGGGGATACTTGCTTACCGCCAAGAAGCTGAAAAGCAAAAAAGAAACGATCTCCCAAAATTCGGCTGCCGGTTATTGGTCCACATTCCGGGGATTTCTCCAAGACCTGTATCGTGCCAAACTGATACGCGACAACATTAACGATTTCTTGGATAAAATTGAAACGGAAGATCTTGACAAGGATTTCCTTACCCAACAGGAATTGTGCAAGCTGGCTGAAACGCCATGCGATATACCTGTCCTGAAAACCGCCTCGCTATTTGCTTGCTTTACCAGTCTGCGTATCAGCGATATTTTGGCTCTGCGATGGGAAAACATTCAGGACTACTACGATGGCGGCAAGTATGTGAAGATTATCACGCAGAAAAATAAATCCATTGATACCATCCCTATCAACAATGAGGCATTGGAACTTATTGGCAACACTGGCGAAGGAATTATATTCAAAGGGCTTAGACGTAGCATGACACAAGCACCCATGAAGAAATGGATAAAGTCTGCCGGAATAACCAAAAACATCACATTCCATAGCTACCGTAGAACCTTTGCGACCTTGCAAGTAGCAGCCGGGACAGATATTATTACCATAGCCAGCATGATGACGCACAAAAGTATTTCTACCACGCAACTCTATACCAAATCCGTTGATGCCAATAAGCGTAAAGCTTCCTCAAAGATTACGCTCAAACGCCAAGAAGAGTAACGGCTATAAAACAGGCCTAAGCAGAAGTTTTGAGTATGATTTGAGGCATGATTTACAGAGAATCTCTTAATTAGTGTAAAGATTCTGTTGCTTTCGAGAAGTAATCAGCAATAATTGGAACTACGCAGATAATTTTGTCTGACCATTTTAATACCAATTACTTACAGTTATGAATATCAAGACAACAGAATTTACACTGCTTTGGCTCATGCCGGGCATTGCATTTTTAGCAATCGCTTCCTTAGTAGCTTATCAAATAGGCACTGATTTCCACCATCATTGGATAGTGGAGTCAGTGGCCTTTTTGATTGTACTCGTGCTGTTACTGGTTCTTTATGGAGTGTTACAAACCATATTATCAGAGATTTTCTTTTCGAAAGCAAGCCATCTGTCTATTTCTATCGACAATAAGTCGATGTCAACTGTACTTCAAAGTATTGAGCCAGTCACATCTAATGCAACCGCACCTACCAATGAAATCATCAGCACCTGTTTGCATAAATCAACATCCATACAAAACGAAAAACGGAAGAAAGTAGAATCGGACAAACAAAGAAGGATACAGATTCTTGTGGAATATGCCAATGTAGTTTTGACCAATCACATGAATGAAAATCATTTGGAAACCATGCTGAAAAATGTCGAGTTGTTTGCCACATCACCCAAAGCTGGTTTTATCCCTGTTGAAACAGACGGTTCTCTTGGCACTGCCGATCTTCGCCACTTTGCATGGAACATTGGCAAAAGATTGGGGTACGACCGAATGGCACAAGCCCAATTCATCAAACAGTGTTTTCCAAAAGAGTTTATGAATTGTGAGTTACCTACTATCATTCGTAACTTATCAGACGAGGTAGCATCCATTATAAAAATAGACAAGCCGAACGAAGGAAGCTACGGCTTTCATTGGGAAGCGATAGGACTTATCAATCCGCTTGAGATATGTTCTGGCGCCTAAACTTACTTGGAAATGATTCCATGCTTATTCCAATCTGTTGAAATCAGCATAAAGTCATTGAGTTCCTTTGTAGCGTTTACAAAAACAAATAATAATGGAAAAACAATTGACATTCAACGACCTCCCAATGGTCGTAAAGGAACTCTGCAACAAAGTTGAGAGTTTAGAGAAAACGCTGCTTAGCCAAGTGAAAAATCAATCCGTCCCTGCACAGGAAAGCCATCACGTTCCAATGACTTCGGAAGAAGCACGCGAATATCTAAAGATGCCGAAATCTACTTTTTACTTCAAAGTAGGTAATGGTGAAATACCGGCTGTCAAGCAAGGTAAACGTTACTACCTCTACAAAGACGAACTGGATCAGTGGTTGGAAACCGGAAGAAAGAATGCTCCTGCACGCTCTGCCGAAGAGATGAATGCCGCTATTTTGGCATCTCACAAACGAAAACCTAACGTAAAAAATTATTGATGGGTATGGAATATGGAAGAGAAAGAAAGCCTATAACGAAGGAAGAGGCTCGGCGGATATGGCAACAGTCTATTCTTAGCATTACGGGCAATTATGAAGAGGCACCCGAAGTACTGAAAATAGGCGATACAGTAATTGGCACATTAGGCAATTTCAGTGCATCTATCGGCAAAGCCAAAAGCAAAAAGACATTCAATGTATCAGCCATTGTGGCTGCCGCCTTAAAGAATGGGAAGGTACTGAACTATTCAGCTTCGTTTCCTCCCGACAAGTCGACTATCATCTATGTAGATACAGAACAAAGCCCCTATCACTGTCTGAAGGTAATGAAACGAGTATATCAATTGGCAGGACTCTCTACAGAAGACAACCATCCCTGCTTCCATTTTTTGGCATTACGCAAAAACACACCGGAAGAACGAATAGCCGCTATAGACGAAGCAATTTATGGGACAGACAATGTAGGTTTAGTTGTCATTGACGGCATTAGAGATTTAGTGTACGACATAAACAGCCCAAGCGAATCGACCTACATTATTTCCAAACTCATGCAATGGACCGATGAGAAACAGATTCATCTTCACACTATCCTTCACCAGAATAAAGGAGACGAGAATGCGCGAGGATATACCGGTACAGAACTAAGCAACAAGGCTGAAACCATTCTTCAAGTAGAAAAAGACAAGACAGATTCAACTATCAGTAAAGTAGAAGCCGTTCACATTCGGGCAATGGACTTCAAACCATTTGCTTTCCGCATCAACGAACAAGTGTTGCCTGAAATTGTGGATGGCTATGCCGTGGAAGAACCGAAAGTTGGTCGCCCTCCCAAAGAACCATTTGATCCATATAAGGAGATTACGGCAGAACTACATGAGAAAGCTCTAATATTTGCATTCGGAGAAAAAGAAACTTATGGATACGAAGAGTTACAGGATGCATTGGTTAAAGCCTACAATGATGTAAACTACCCTATCGGTCGTAACAAAGTCGTTAAAGTTATCACATTCCTCAGAAACAAGCGGATGATATTGCAAGAGAATGGAAAGAAGTATTCGCTCAATCCAGACAGGTATTATTAAACTCAACCACTTTACTTTATTCTCGGTGCTTATATATTGAGATTAGCCAAAGTACTACCATCACATTATAGATGAAGCCATTAATTTAAATCTCTATCCACACGCCTTTTGAAGCCAATTACACATACAGCTTGCTACCACATTAGTACTTTTTCCCATTGCAAATTTTGCAAATGGGGTATTAGGCTACCCCACTGATAAATCAGTATGCCATTGGGCAAGCTCAATATGTTATCTTGATAATGATGATGCCGGTAGGCTGGTTGTAGACACCTTGCAAGAATGATTGGGTGATAAAGTACAGAATGTGTTTGCACCTTATCCACTCGACAAGGATTTGAATGATTTTCTACGAGGTAAAAAGAAATCCTCATAACAATAGTAATATATAGATATTATTTTATATTTTCGCAGTTAAACAGTAATATTCTACCATATATGAATAATGCAGACTATATGACCAACCAAGACATCATGCTCCTTTTAGCAAAACGCATAAAGGAGTACAGGCTTGCTGCGCGGATGAGTCAAAAGGAAATGGCGGAGAAATCCGGAGTGAGTCTTGCTACAATAAGCCATTTTGAACAAGGCGTCAATCAGAACATGACCTTGAACAATTTCATATCCCTGTTACGGATAGTCGGTATGGAACAACGTGTCAGTGATTTGCTGCCTGAATTGCCCATGCCGCCCATGGCACTGAAACAGATTAATAAATTAATTCCCAAAAGAGTAAGGAGAAACAGTGATGATACAAAATCTTGATGTGTTTTTATGGAATCGGAAAGTAGGTACATTGGTAGCCTATAAGGAGAAATACGTAGAAAAGGTCTGTTTCTATTTCGACAGTGACTTCCTAAAAGACGGTTATGACATCGCTCCGCTGAAAGCCTCGATACATGGTGTGTCCGTCCAGCGTGGACTGCCTGTCTATGCTGAGGATGATAAGATCTTCGGTGGCTTGCCCTCTTTCATAGCCGATTCACTGCCGGACCATTGGGGGAACAGGGTATTCAATGAATGGGCGAAAGTGCATCATATAAAATCACGTGACCTGTCATCTCTTGACCGCCTGGCATACATCGGCAGGCGGGGAATGGGAGCATTGGAGTTTGTGCCTCCTGCTGCTGAAGAAATGGAAAAGCCGTTTAAGGTAGAGATTGCTGACTTATACAGGCTTGCCCGTGCCGCTTTGAGTGAGGCTAAAGATTTCAAGGCAGAGATGCAACCCGACCTGATGATTGAAAGCCTGTTCAAGGTGGGAACA
This sequence comes from Bacteroides sp., assembly GCA_031554665.1. GTDB lineage: Bacteria > Bacteroidota > Bacteroidia > Bacteroidales > Bacteroidaceae > Bacteroides. The sequence goes on from JAVBVA010000130.1 coordinate 5,053, forward strand.
TCTGCCGGTGGGCGCAGAGCAAAAGCGATCATCAACGTGAATAGAGAAACCGATGAGTGTTATTCAGGACAGGTGAGTGCCCCCACACCCGGTTTTACCCCGATGATTATCAAATTTGACGAACATCTTGATCTGCCAACCACACGTATCGAATATAGCTACTACCTGATGGTTCGGGACGCAGGGATGGAAATGATGCCATCGATGCTTGTCGAGGGTGAAAAAGAAGCGCATTTCCTTACCGAACGTTTTGACCGCAAAGGAAACGAAAAAATTCATGTCCAGACTTTGGCGGCCATGAACCCGATGGCAGCCAGTTATGAAAGCCTGTTTGATACGGCCTGGCGTATCGGTATCGTACCGGCGGAAATGCAGCGGTTATTCCTGGCTATGACAATGAATGTGCTGGGTGGGAATGTGGATGACCACAATAAGAATTTCAGCTTTATGATGGGGAAAGACGGAGTATGGCATATCACCCCCACGTATGATTTTACCTTTTCAGTCGATCCGTCGGCACCGGGCTATGTAAACCGTCATAGCATAACCATAAACAACAAGAACTCTGCCATTGAACGTGGGGATTTGCTTGAAGTGGCTAAGAAGTACAATATAAAGGGGGCCGATTCCCTGATAGAAAAGGCAATCGGTGTTGTCAGCGACTATCCACGATATGCTCAAATGGCAGGGGTTGACAGCTATTGGAGCCACCAGATAAAAGAGGAAATAATGTATCGTATTGGAGTTCTTTCATAAATATCGGATATGGGAGATTCCATTGGTAATTTCCCGCAGCTTGCTGCCACTTTAGTGCCTTTTCCCATTGCAAATTTTGCAAATGGGGAATTAGGCTTCCCCACTGATAAATCAGTGTGCCATTAGGCAAGCCCAATATGTTTCACTTGACCTACCAAAATGTCATTCCACATTGCATTACCAAATATGATAAATCATAGCCTCTTTACCAACTTCTTCTGGTTATTCATCCATTGTATAGCTTCGGCAGTATTCTTTACCCCTATCTGGGCAAATATCTTCTTCTTCTTATGATATTTCACCGTATGGATGGAAATCCCGAGCTTTTCGGCAATTTCTGCTTCCGTTTTCCCATTGCTGGCAAGTTTCAAAAGCGTCATTGACTTCGGAGTTAGCCGTTGAGTTTTTACTTCCACGAATGTATGGGTAGAGGGAATATACTGCAAAACGGCAGAGTTGTCATTCAGTTTCACGTATGCATTACCCGGTTTATCTGTTGTAGGATAGCTAATCACGCAAAGCCCCAATCTTATCACGCCATCGTTCGTTAAATCCAGAATGGTCACTTTCTGATTCATCAGTATCATTTTGCCTTTTTTATCCCAGATCCGTATATCGTGTGTATAAGTACCAGTTACTAATTAGTTTGCATTAAAATGCGAGAATTTGATTCTTTGCCCCTTCCCCATATCTGCCATGCACCTGTCAAGTGCATATGCCAGAGTTTCCTTGTTCAGATAATCTTCTGGATCAAGCCACTCTTT
>JAVBVA010000021.1:0-11679 GCA_031554665.1 Bacteroides sp.
TGTGCATACGGCAAAACGTTTTGCCCTACAAGGTGCAAGTATGAGAAAGAAATAACTATTTTTGCAACGCTGAACTGAATCGTGCAGAAAAGTGAACGGGTATCACCGATTTGACTGGGTGGGTATCAACCGTTTTTTCCACCCAAAGCATTAGTCGATGAGCGAAAGTATGGATTTGAAATGTAAAAGCAATGTATCTGAGTACTACACGATTACATCATGAAAGTCATCTTGAGTACATCAACACTTTCTCATCAGATTTATAACTTGCTGATAATAAATAAAATGAACAGTTATTATGCGTGTTTTTAAACCCATCAAAAAATCTTGGTTGATGTAGTCGATTTAACATTTAGCAAATGGGAATTATTGTTTATTTCTCTTAGAACAAGATGTTGTGTTGTAATTTATGATATCATAAATCCGCTGATGGGATCTTAGTTCCTAACCTAGTTTGTTTTTTGGATTAGTCATTTCTTATCGTTTTCTATGAATTTAGGCATAGCTTCACCTTTCAGTGCTGGAGTCAATTCTATTCTCCCTCATGTTTGTTTCACAACTATCGTTTCAAACAATATTCATAAATATTTTTCATCAACAAGATATATATTCTTTCTTATTCCAAATATACGATTATTGGCTATGATCTTCCCGCTCATAATGTTATCTTTTGACCTAGCACGGTTTAAATCCAGCATATCTCTCCAATGTAATTGCGAGTTAGTATAAATAACCCCCTCCTCTTTTGTATTACGGATTGCCTTATTGTATCGGCTATCCCTAACCGCAATATATTTAGCACCATTAGCTATTAGCCTATACATCAAATCGTCATCCTGAAAAGTCATAGGTTCAAAGCTCTCGTCATACCCCCCTATCTCAATAAACTGAGACCTTCTTGTTGCAATTCTACCATACGAACCATCATAGCCATCTCCCGAAGATTGATGAATAACAATCTTGCCCGGATTAAGCAAGAATTGGCGAATAATAAATCTACCGCCATTAAATCCTGTAAAGTTGTCGCAATCTAAGTTTACGACAATATCATTTTGAGCTAAAAAATGTGCTGTATTCTTTGCTATTGATGCATGCCAATTAGACAATTCTTCTGTATAGTAATATTTCAAATATCCTGAGCGAATATCTTCCATAAAGTTCGCAGATACCCAACCCTTGAGGCCATCCATGCTACCAAAATCAACCAGAACAAATTCTATCAATTCTTGAAACATACGATTGTCTTCCAAATTTTTAGAAAGAGTTTCCTTTATTTGGTGAAACCTGTTTTTACATGTAATGCAAAAAGAAAGTTTGGGAATTTTTCCAGTTTCCATGTCTTGAGTATTTATGTCTAAACAATATCTTTTAAAAAGCTCCTTTTCTAATAGTTTAAGTCCAATTCCAGTATATCCATTATCAAGAATACCTAATGCCCTTGTTTCATTAAACAAGTCACTTTCATCATATTCAACATCAACGGACAGCAACCTCAATAGACTATCACAATCATCTTCAAGTCCTTCTCCATACATGATCTGATCCAAGGCCTTAATCAACCCTGCATTTCTATTACTTGTGTTTTTTGATAGATTTTCATGCAAACGCTCAAGGAAAATCAGATTTATAGCCGAATTTGCTCTAATTCCATTTTTGCATCTGTAAATAATATAACGAGCTACACCTTCACTTCCGGTTTCCAAAGAATAATCCACAGAATCTCTAAATTCCAGTCTTACTATTTGTTTGTCTACTTCTTCTAGAACTTCATCAACATCTGCCTCCACAAAGTTTTCTTGCATTAAATATATTAGCCCCCAAGCAATGCCACATAAGCCATTCCCAAAGTTTATTGGAGTGCCTATATGAATATCATCGCAGATTTCATCAATAAGTATTCCGCCAAAGTCTTCAAACATTTTGTTTTTTACACTTCGCCCATACTTATAAAAGAAGATAGCCATCCCCATTTTCCCTTTTAAAAGACCAATATTTTCTGTAAAACTGCCATATAGCATTAAATAGTGAGCTATACGTCCTAATATTGCGAGATCTGAATTCATTATGTATTTGTATATTCATTTTTATATTTCAAACAAATATAGATACAAATATAAACAACTCAAAGATTTAATTCGCTTTTTAATAGGTAAGATTATTTACTTTCTTTATTCTTGATAAATAGTTTAGTATATAGTATGAAATTTTATTTTTTATGCTTTAATTTGTAAAAATACAATAATAGTGTTGCCAATGAAAAAAAAGAAAATTGCGTTTTGTATAACGTGTATGAATCGACTTGCGCATTTGCAGCAGACTTTGATTAAAAACATAGAAGATAATTACCAGGAAGAAGTCGAGTTTGTATTGTTAGATTACAACTCGACTGATGGATTGGAAAAATGGGTAAGGTCACTTAAAAAATATTTAAAAAATGGCATGTTGGTATATTACAGAACGTCTTTACCAGAAAGTTATCATAGAAGCCATAGCAGAAACATGGCTTTTAGATTAGCTAATGCCGAGCTAATATGCATGCTTGATGCGGACAACTATTTGGGCGAAGGGTTCGCCGCTTATGTTTTACAACTATTCGAAAAGAATGAGAAGACATTTGTAACATCCAATTACTACGTGCGCGATTTGGCAGGAAGAGTTTGCCTGCGCAAAAAAGACTTTGAAGAAATTCGAGGGTATAATGAACTTATTTCGGGTTATGGATATGAAGATATTGATTTTTTTGATCGGCTTTTGGAAAAAGGACTGAAACAGGAAATCTTTGAAGGCAGTCTATTCTCTAAAGTTATCAAACATTCAGAACATGAACGAATATTAAAAGAACCACTCAACATAGGGTTGAAAAAACTCTATTTAGCATATACCACACCCTATATGTCAGAGTTTATACTACTCTATACAAATGGCCGATATAAAACAGGGAGTCTGGTTAATAATGAATATTATTACTATAACATCTCTGATAGAGCTATAACTATGCATGAACGAAGCGTAGATGCCAGATACAGAAGGGTGTTAAATGGTGACATGCAAGAGGGGTGTTGGGAAAAGCAAGATGAAAAACTGATATTGACATTAAAAGATAAAGAATTGTTGTATTCAACATCCTTACTTAAAATAAACAATGGTATAATTGATTTTTATGAGATTGAGAATCTGGAATTGCGTGCTGCATTCATTATTCATTTGTCCAATGCAATTAACTTTAAAGAAGCTACTGCAATAAGAGAAGCTGGTAAAATGATAAACTCACAAGGATATGGGCAAGGAAGCGTCTTTAAGAATTTTGACCATCGAAAAGAAATTGTTTTAAAATAAATAGTTATGACTGTAGATACTAAATACGTTATATTGAACAAAATCACTTGGTATTGTATATCTGTATATTATGCAAAGACAGAATCGCACTCGTTGCTGTCCTTTATTCGTTTGTTTTGTTTAGATAATAAAGAATTGATAGATTCTTGTTCACTATTCTTCTCTAAAGACCAGGGAGAGCATATAAATATTGCTTTTACTTCAAATGTTTTAGATAAAGAATATGTTAGTGGTGTTATACAAAAAGACTTTTCGTTTTTTCTCCAAAATAAGCCATCGCACACGTTGGAAAAAGCACAACATGGACATGTGCTCTGGATAGATTATCCAAACAATAGTCTCGTTTGGAATCGTTTTCATATCCCTATCGGAATGTTCCAGGAGCCTCTTTTAGGATCATTTGCAAGCCTCACTTCCTCACTTGTTGTTGAACTCTATGATGAAGATTCCTCATTTGAAGAGAATGTAGCAACAATTCTTTCTTTCTTTCATATCAGATTGCTGAAACTTCAAATGCCCGCAATAGATATTTCAACCGAAGAAGACACTGGATTGTTAGGTTTTTCAGCCAAAATATCAGAAGCAATGGAAACATTTGATTCTTTTTGGTATTATTCACCTGATGAAGCGGATGGCTTGTCTTTATTATCTAACTGGGAAGAAAAAATTGAAAAAATCTATTCTCAATATGGCTATCAGGTTGGCTTCGAGAAAATGATGCAATTGATCTATACTCAACTAGATTATCCACTCTACACTATAAATGAAGTGAATGATCTTGGAAAGTTATGGCAGAATTTGAGATTTAATACTGTAAAGGATGTCCCACAAGATGAAAAGATATCAGTTGTAATACCTGTGTATAATAGGTATGATGTACTGAAAGAAACATTGAAGTGTGTAGTGAACCAGACTTACAAGAATTTAGAAATAATTGTAGTTGATGATGGATCGGAGTTCCCTCCGGTGTCTATTATTGAAGAATTTGATGATAAAAGGATTACACTCTATCAAATACCTCATCAGAACGCAAACGCTGCAAGGAATTATGGAATCATACAAAGTACAGGCGAATATATAGCTATGTTGGATTCGGATGATTTATGGTTACAAACACATTTAGCCGATAGCTTAAGGGTTTTAAAAGACGAGGGTGCAGATGGGGTATATGGGAGTCTGTATTTAAAAAAACGTGGAGAAAAAGAGGGCCAGGTTTTCATCGCTCGTGAGTTAGCGGAAAATGAGTCTATGGCAGATTATCTACTAACCACAATTGTTGGCGCTCAAACATCGACTCTATTTACTACAAGCCAGAGCGCAAAAGATATATTATGGGATGTTCGATTGACCAACCAACAAGATTATGATTTTGTCATCAGATTTTATAAAAAATACAAGATGGTTCCAAAAGCCACTCCGACGACAGTATATTGCATGTCAGACAATTCACTTTCAAGTACCATTGAGTATGAAACATTTACATTGTTTGGCAATATGAATAAGAAAGATATTTCTCCCATGGTTTATCATAATTATAACCAAAAGATGTACTCACTTGCTGTTAGTAGAGGTTTGTCACAGGAACTTAAACAGTATTTTCAGCATGAAGCTACTACATATAAAGAGTTTATATCTTTTCAAGAGTATATGAAAATGTATAATCCTAAGAATGCATTCTCTGCCTGGCTATATAAAATGAGATATGTATTTTACATTTTCTGCTGCTCCCAGTAAATGCTGTTTAACTTGACAGTTATCCCTGTTTCTCAGTAAGATATTTCCAGTAACGCACTGGCATGTCCTGCTTGTGTTTCCGCGGATTGGTACGCTCCTTGATGGCAATAGCCTTGAAGTAAGTCTTCCACAGTTGTTGAAAGAGTTTCTCATCTTTATCCATCAGACTCTCATCGAGCATTCCAGATATAAGGTGCGAGGCTTTGTCATCGCCCTCGAAAGTGACAACGTTGACCGTTTCCAGATCGTAGTAATAGCCATACTGACGTTTGATATCGTAAATAAGCCACCGCTGGTCGGCAAAGCGATCCTTAAAGTGTTCGATAGTGAGTGGTAAGGCATTGAACTGCGGTTCGAACGGAGCAAAGAAAGTGCCGTCGACTGCTTTCTGGAACCGGACGAATTGCAGCATCCGGTTAGCCTCCCAACGCACTCGCTTCCACACTTTGGAGAGTTCCAACACATCGGGGTCGGCAAAATTAATTTCTACCGAGCGGGGCGAATCGATATTCTTACGAATGTAACGAAACAACAGCATCGGCACTTCAGGTGTTTCGGCCAGCCAGCTCTGAGCCACACAGGCCAGTGCGGTGACCGATAGTTTCTTCTCCAACCCACGCCACACACGGGCAGCCTTCTCTTCATCGGTTACCACAGTATGTACATCGTCATAAAACAAGGGTAATGGTTCTTCTTCCGTCAACAAAGCATCAGGAAAAGTCTTGCGGAAATAAGCGTCGAACACAGCCGTCAGCAGACCTTCGAAAGTTTTATCGTAAAGAAAGATATTCATTCGGCGTCAAAGAGTAGTTTCAACTGCCGATCGTCCGTCTTCTTCTTATCGGGCTTTGCTACAAGCAGAGAGCGGACGGCTTGCGGACTCATCTCATTGACGGTACGCACCGGAAGTTCGTTGCAGGTAATGAAGTATTGCGCTTTCTTCATCACCACTCCAATCTTCTTCAGTTCATAAAAACCCAATCGGCCGAAGCGGCGGGCGGCCACAATTCGCTGAGCCGAATGCACACCGATGCCCGGAATACGAAGTATTAATTCGTACTCGGCTTTATTGATATCTACCGGAAATTGTTCGGGATGACGAAGCGCCCATGCAAGCTTCGGGTCGATCTCCAGATCGAGGTCGGGATATGCATCGTCGACAATCTCATCCACTTTAAATTGATAGAAACGCATCAACCAGTCGGCCTGATACAAACGATTCTCACGTACCAGCGGCGGTTGTTTCAGGGCGGGCAGACGGGTGTCGTACTCGTTCACCGATACGTAACCTGAATAGTAGACACGCCGCATTGTGGGGCCCTGGTAAAGCGCCGACGAAAGTTTAAGTATGTCCTTATCGCTTTCGGGCGTAGCGCCTACGATCATTTGTGTGCTCTGTCCGGCAGGAACGAAACGGGGAGCATGGCGGTATTTCTTCCGGTCTTCCTTGTTTTCGAGTACGCCTTGCTGGATGTAGCGCATGGGGGTGAAGACACTGGCATGGTCTTTCTCCGGCGCCAGGTGTTGCAAGCTTTTCTCGTTCGGGATCTCTACGTTGACACTGAGACGGTCGGCATAGCGTCCGGCCTCGTTCACCAGTTCGCGACTGGCTCCGGGAATGCTTTTCAGATGGATGTAGCCGTTGAAGCGGTGTACCTCGCGAAGATCCTTGGCCACCCGCACTAGGCGTTCCATGGTATAGTCGGGATTGCGAACAACACCGGAACTGAGAAAGAGCCCTTAGATGTAATTGCGGCGGTAGAACTCAATGGTAAGGTCGACCAGCTCGGTGACGGAAAGTGTGGCACGCGGCAAATCGTTGCTACGGCGGTTGATGCAGTAGGCGCAATCGTAAATGCAGTAATTGGTGAGCATCACTTTAAGAAGAGAAATGCAACGCCCGTCTTCGGCGAAGCTGTGGCAGATACCGATACCGCCCACGGTATTGCCCAACGTCTTTTCTTTGTTGGACCGCACCGTACCGCTGGATGAGCAGGAAACGTCGTATTTGGCCGACTCCGCCAGTATTTTTAATTTCTCAAGTACATTCGCATTCACTCCTACAAAAGTAAACATCTGGCGGGAAAGCGCCAACGGTTTTCAGTATTTTAGCAGTAAATTTCGCTTTCAAGTATCGAAATTGCGGAGATCGGAAGTAAGCTAAATCACCGGAGTATTTCTATTTTGACCTGATCGTGTACTTCCAGGTCAAAGTTCTGAATCTTTCCTTTGTATATCTGTTTCATCTCCGGATTGACGGTACAGTCTACATATTCCAGGTGTTTGTATGGCTCTACATTGAGTCGTACCAGTTGGTTGTAACTACAATTGAGTTTTGTCAGTGCCGGGCATGACTGTTCGCAGTAGCGTAAACTATTATGACTGCAATCTAATTCCAATAAACTATCACAACCGAGCCATAGTTCGCTCAGGCGATTGTGGCTACAGTCGAGGTATTGCAGTTTGTCGAATCCTATCAGATCAATGCTCCGTATCTGATTGTGTGTGCAGTTGAAACGAACCAAATTTTTGAACGATTCAATGCCGCAGACATTATGCACCGGATACGTGAGCGCTTGCCCATCGATGTTGATCTCGGTGACGGCTTCGGCTTCCTGTTCCGAAATAGCGCCGTCGCCATCGGTATCGAACCGGGCCAGGCAGTAGTTCCTGAAAACAGGGTCGGGAATGTATATGCCTTTCTCCCAGGCGGGCGGCGGTGGTAGTTGGCCGTAGGGCGTGATGGCGTAATAGCGGAACCAGGAGGAGTAGTCGTTATCATATTCCGGACCATTTCCTGTGCGGAAATAAATCGTATTACCTGCCCAAAACAGTTCGTGGATATAGCCAAGATAATGGCTGTAGAAGAAATGCTCGGGCATATCTTTCACCACATCAGGAAAACGGCACAGAGGCTTGTACCGGCCGGTCTTTCTATCCTTTTCTTCAAAGGTATAATCTACATGGTCTTGCCCGGAATACAGGCCGACGAGACGGAAACGTCCGTCGGGTGAGATGGCAGACTCTTCGGGATTGTAAGCTTCTTCACCGGTGTCGACAAAGAAGGCCTGGTCGCTGCTATGTCCACCCATGTACATCAGGATTCGCTCGCGCGGGTAGTAACCGATCAGACCGTCGTTTTCAGGAAAGATCAACCGGAATTTCTTGTGACGACGGAATTCTTTCAGGAAGATGCCGTAGTTTCCCATCTCGTCGTTTCCGTCGTCATACGAGGTGTAGTGATAGTCCAGATGATACCCTGGGCCTAATGCGGTGTTTATGTCGGCAGGGTCTTTCAAGGGTACTTCGGGCACTATGCGATAGGTGGCATGCAGACTGTCGAACTCTTGTTGCGGCACACGTCGTACACGGTAAGGAATGTTGTTCACTACGACCACGGTGTCTTTCAGCCGGAACCAGTTGTCAGTGAGGTCGGCCTGGCAGATTGTGGAGCTGGCCAGAAGCAGAAGTGTTAGTTGGATGGTAAGCTTCATATATAGATTCTTTTAAATATCTATTTCCGGAGATGAATACAAGTATTATTTTCTTAGTACCCGGTAATCTTATCAGTGCATTAATCGTTTCTTATCAGTGCATTGATAAGAAAGAATTAGTGCATTGATAAGAAACGATTAATGCACTGATAAGATTACTGATAAGCAGATTCCTGAATAGCTGTATGCATAAGCGGAAATTAAATTATGCAAGCCGACTATTACTTGTATTCATTCTGCCTTTCTGCGTGTACTCGACAATGAATCGGGGCTCAAAACTACCGTTTCGTTTTCTTTATCAGTTTTAACGTCCCTTTTTCTGTTTTTCGAATATCAATTTCCACCAATCGCCCGTGCTTTCGCTGTAGAGGTAGAGCGCTCCGCGATGAAGCAGGTAGTTGTTGTAATAGAAGTTCTGGTCGACTTCCTGCGAGATGGCGAATATGGTTTCATACCTGTTGGTTTCGCGGTTGAACTTCTGCAAGTACAGGCGTTGGGCATCGTCGTCGTCGGAAATGGTTTCGCCTACCACACGCAGGTCTTGCCCGGGTATGTCGGCGGAATATTCGTAACCGTCTTCGCCGGTATGAAGGTCGTACGTTTGCCGGATGCCACAGTTTCTCACCACGATCGTGTTGCTCCGGGGAGAATAGGATTCGTGGGTGATGCCGTCCGGGAAAATCAGTTTCAGACCGTTGCGGCAGGTAATAGCCGAAAGATACTGATAGGTGGCGTCCCAACGATACGTGTTGTAGTGGAGTTTGACTTTCTTACGCAGGGAGACCTTTATCAATTCTTCGTCGCACAGGACGCCGGCTTCTGACGGGGCTTCGATTTGCTCACTTTTTCGGGTTAGTTGTTCGGATAAAGTACTGTCCGCCAAGTGCCGGAGATGTATGGCATAACCGCCGCGCATGTAGGTGGTGTCGCGCCAGTGTTGCTCTTGCGCCCATAGCATGGCAGGCAGCAAGGCTAAGAAGATGAGGATGTGTTTTTTCATATTCATTGTATGCACTGTCAGCAATGTTTCAATCGCTTTCAAATCGGGCGGCATTTTATCTTGCTCGGTAATATAAAGTGTGTAGAACTCTGTCAGCATTTCTATCGTTTATTCGTTTTTTTCATTCTTCGCACAACAAAGATAAGTATTAATGTGGGAATCAATAGTATTTTTCAATCCCACCGAATCCTGTTATAAGTTTATTCTCTTTCGTTTTATGGATAAAGTTGTTTAACCGCTTTTCAAATTCTTCCGGTCGTTTTCTTGCAGCTTCAATGTATGCAATCCGGATACGTTTATAGCTGTCAGAAAAAAGCAGATAGTTTTTCCAGACCATTGTATCTTCTTTCAAGCGGTCAATTATATCAGTTGGGAAAATAAAAGGATCGGACAACACATTTCGTATCTTGTCCTCCCATGTAGGGTGTATCATTTTATTTTCCAGCAGCCATGTAAGTCTTTCTTTGTTAGCTTGCGAGTAAGTGCTTTTAGGATTTCTGGGTGTGAAGCGCTGAATTCTATGTTCTTTATCAAGCGGTTTTATCGTACTGTCAATCCACCCGAAACAAAGGGCTTCTTCAACAGCGTCGTTGTAGGCGATACTTTTTTTGCCCGAAGATTTCTGGGGAAATACAAACCATATTTCATGGGCAGTCTCAAAGTTGTCAGTCAGCCACTCCCGCCAATCTGTTCTGTTTTCAAAATATTTTACTTCTATTGACATAGCAGGTCGTTCAAACAAATTATTTTACTGCCTTTACTTTCATAATAGTGTATCATTTCGGGAATTTTCCTTTTGTCATAACTGGTAATGCCGTCTGATAAGACCGTAACTTTATAATTTGCTTTAAGCATATTGTAGCAGGTTGATTTGACACAAGCAATGGCATCTGCTCCTGTCAGGTAGAAATCAGAGATTTCGTTTTTATGAATAAACTCGGCGAACTCCTCACTGCTTAATGCGTTCCCTTTGTATTTTGTAAAAATATTCTCTGATACCATTTTCAAATCCGAAACTAACTCAGCCCCTCGTGTATTGGGTTTAAAAGTTCTTGTTCCGTCTGATAAATTTTCGTGCCTTATATAAACAACGTGAACGTCATTCTTAACTGCCCAATCGATGGATTGATTGATCGTTTCAATGACATCCTTATAATTCTTCGTTATATCATTTTGAATATCTATTATCACTAATGCTTTATGCATTTTTTTACTTTTTTGAGTCCTCGTCGGACAGTTTATTTTTTGTTTAATATTCAATAAGACAGCTCACATCTGCCAAATTTTCATTCATAATGCCTCCAAAGATAGCGATTAGTACGGAATAGCGGAGATAGTGAAGGCAAAATAATGCAGGGTGTGTAAAATGCTTTATCTTTGCGGCATTATTGCATCGTGTATATGGATTTGAATACCCTCCCCGAACGGGCCAAAAAAGTAGAGAAAGAGACCCGGTCATTTTTCAAGAACATAAAAAAGAGCCGTCTACGTGAGCTGGACGACGTGATTCACCAGTTTCATATGGAGGAATTCCGTTGTACGGATTGTCTGGAATGTGCCAATTGCTGCCGCACGCTTGGACCGCGTATCACTGATAAAGACATCGAACGCATGGGCCGTAGCTTGCGTATGAAGCCAACGGATGTCATCAACACGTACCTGCGCATTGACGAAGATGGGGATTATGTGTTTAAGGAGATGCCATGCCCTTTTCTGGGTGCCGACAATTATTGCTTCATTTACGAAGACCGGCCGAAGGCTTGCCGGGAATACCCGCATACCGACCGGAAGAAGTTTCATCAGATCCATGCACTCACTATCCGCAATGCAGAAACCTGCCCGGCGGTGCATAATATATTGGAACGATTGCGGAAAGAGTTTTGAGTCCGTAAAAACAGAAAAGCTTTTATGATAAATATAAAACATAGGTAAGATAAAAAAGTAGAATAGCAGTTGTAATGCAATCTTAAAGAAGTTACATCAACTTATGCTCTATTGCCATCCGTACTAACTGTGCGGTATTATGTACATTCAATTTGGTTTGCAGGTTTTTGCGGTAGCTACGGATGGTTTCGTAGCCAAGATTCATTTTATCAGATATTTCCCTGCTGGTAT